>CAMFJD010000006.1 GCA_945956935.1 uncultured Bacillota bacterium
CACATGCCTTTCACGCATGCATACACGGGTTCGAATCCCGTACGGGTCACCATTTTATATTATTTTATTGGAGGATTAGCTCAGCTGGGAGAGCATCTGCCTTACAAGCAGAGGGTCGGCGGTTCGAACCCGTCATCCTCCACCATAAAATAAGCCGGCTTAGCTCAGTTGGTAGAGCAACTGACTTGTAATCAGTAGGTCGCGGGTTCAACTCCTGCAGCCGGCACCATTTATTTTATGTCCTGTTAGCTCAGCTGGTAGAGCATTTGACTTTTAATCAAAGGGTCACAGGTTCGAATCCTGTACAGGACACCATTTATATTGTGCGGATGTGGCGGAATTGGCAGACGCGCTAGATTTAGGCTCTAGTGTCTTTGACGTGCAGGTTCAAGTCCTGTCATCCGCACCAATTTTTTTTATTGGTGTAAATATATAAAAATGACAAAAATGCCGGCTTAGCTCAGTTGGTAGAGCAACTGACTTGTAATCAGTAGGTCGCGGGTTCAACTCCTGCAGCCGGCACCATTTATTTTATGTCCTGTTAGCTCAGCTGGTAGAGCATTTGACTTTTAATCAAAGGGTCACAGGTTCGAATCCTGTACAGGACACCATTTTAATAATAGTAACACATACTCTGTATGTGTTTTTTTTATTTTTCAATATAACGTAGGAATGAAAAACATCAAATCAATGGTTAACTACCGTCATTGTACTGATGTTTTTTTTAATGTTCAGTATCGTAAATAACTTTAAGGTTCATTTAAGTGTCACTAGATATACTTTAATCAACAAAAAAGAAAGGGTTTGATTTCATTGTATATTTTAAAACACGCATGGAAAAACATTTGGCGAAATAAGGGACGAAATGGATTGATTACTGCAATTTTATTTGCAATTTTAACGACAACGGTTGTGACATTAATGATTAACGATACAGCATCGACTTTGATTGATGATTATACATCATTATTTTCATCACAAGTAGTGATTAATCCAGACATGGAACAATTACGCCAAGAAGCAACAACAGATGCGAATGGATTATTGACAAAAATTAATCGACCAGAATTAGAACCGGAACTTTTGTTGAGTTTCACTGAATCTGATTATCTAAAAGAGAGTGTGATAAATGCATCATTACGTGCATCAAGCGATTCAATTATAGCAATTGATGAGACAACAACTGCGACACAACAGCCGATGAATGGAATGGTGACAGGCAACTTTAACTTACTCGGTGATGATTATACAGCATTTACAGAAGGAAATCGTGTGCTAAGTGACGATGGTAGTTCAGTCTATCCAGGTAGTGAAAATGAGGCAATTATTAGTACAGATTTAGCACTCCAAAATGGCTTAACAGTTGGAGACACAATTTCATTATCTTCAACGATGTCGAGAACAATTCCAGATACAATTGATACGAGTGAGTTAACGGCTGGAGATATAGTGACGATTGATGAGTTTCCATACACACTTGTTAGTGATCAGCGGTCAAAAACATTGAATGCACAACGAATAGTAACATATGAATTGGTAATTGTTGGACTGTATGAAGATATTCGAGATGAATATGTCGATGAAAATATGCCACAAAGTGCAGCATTTAACAATCGAAATGAAATTATTACATCATTAGCAACGTTATTAGCAATTCGTGAGACAGATGAAACAGGTGTTTCAATTAATGTTGAATATTATTTGCAAAATCCCAATGACATTGCATCATTTGAAACAGAAGTACGTGAAAAAGGCTTACCAAACACATTTACGGTGACAACGGATTCATCAACATATGACAAACTCGTGACACCCCTCACAAGTATTCGTAATATTGCGGTTACATTCTTAGCTATCGTGTTAGTACTTGGTGCAATCATTATTATGTTGTTAACATCAATATCGATTCGTGAAAGAAAATATGAAATAGGTGTTCTTCGTGCAATGGGAATGAAAAAAAACTTACTTGCACTAAACTTTTGGCTCGAGTTAGTTATTATTACTGTTGCTTGTGTTGTCTTTGGGATAGGAGCAGGGTCATTTATCGCAAAACCAGTCAGTAATTCATTACTTGCGTCACAAACAATAACGAGTAATCAAATGGCTAGTAGTGGACAAATGCCTGGCCAGTCTGTAAATAATGCAGGGAATGGATCAGAACAAATACAGCCACCATCATCAGGAATGGTTGTAGGTGGTAAAAATCGACAAACTCAAACTGTTACAATGAATCCAACTTTAACTTTATTGACAATGCTACAGATTTTTATTATCTCTTTACTTCTCTCATCATTCGCAGGTTTTATCGCAGTAAAGCAAATTACTCGCTACGAACCAATGAAAATTTTATCAGAAAGGAATTAATAGAGTATGGCAATTTTACAAATACATAATATTAGTTACACATATGAAGGAATGTCTACTCCTGTTCTTTCACATGTGAGTGCAGAATTTAGTACAGGAATCGTGCAGACAATTATTGGTAAATCCGGATCAGGTAAATCAACGCTACTTTCTCTATTAGCTGGTCTTGATACATGTCAAGAAGGATATATTTCATATCGAGATCAAGATTTAAAAGTTATTGATCGTGATAAGTATCGTGCAAATAGTATTGGCGTAGTTTTTCAAAGTTTCAATTTACTTACGAATACGACTGCGTTAGAAAATATTTTATTATCAATGGATATAAGTCAAATAAAGCACAGTGACAATACAGCACACGCCTTATTATTACTTGAGAAAGTGGGAATAAACCAAGAAAAAGCTGAACGTCCTATTTTAAAACTTTCTGGTGGTGAACAACAACGAGTTGGTATTGCTCGAGCATTGGCTCATAATCCTGATGTTATTATTGCTGATGAACCAACAGGTAATTTAGATAGCGAGACAGAGACAGATATCTTAAAGATTTTTACTGATCTTGCACATGTTGATCAAAAATGTGTTATTTTAGTGACACATTCTCAAAAGGTGACTGCAATTGCAGATCGTGTATTCACGATGAATAAAGGTTGTCTTGAATAATTTGTGTGAAAGGAGCAACTGTTCAATTGCTTTTTGAATAGGATAATATATGAAAATTCCCCGGATTATTTTAACCGCAATGGTTATGATTGGTATTTTTATACTTGGTATGAAAACAGTGATACATTTTTTAGGAACGGCAAGCCAAACAGTGCAAGTAACACGTATGAGTAGTACAACGACCAGTTCTTTAGCTTATGAACAACATCGTTTTTATGGAGAATCACTTCATTTTGATAGTACTGTCCATTTTACAGAGTACATCTTGCAAAATATGCACACCAACATGCAATATGTATTTGCTCATGATTCATTGAATGATGAAGGAATTGAGCTTTCAACATTATCTGCTGGAGTTTATCAAATTTTATTTGATTCGTACCCAGTTGAGGCATATGAGTTCGAGTCACAGACGTGGTACACAATTATGCGTAATAACGAGGCTAATGAAATTAATTTGTTTTCGAGTGATAATCTACTCTATTTACAGGTAAATATCGTAAATGAACTTCCAGAGAATGTGTATGATATTATGATTGATCCTGGTCATGGTGGGCTCGATAGTGGTGCAGTTGCATATGGATTGTATGAAAGTGATGAAGTACTACAATTTAGCCAAGTATTGGCAACATATTTAACAACTGAATACGGCTTGAAAGTGAAGCTCACACGAGAAACAGATAGCGATCCAGCAGGGAATGATGATTATAGTTTAGAAAAATCTCCGTATTATCAAGATGGTCGTGTTGAGCAAACATACCAATACCAGCCGAAATTACTTCTTTCTAATCATCTTAATACGACAGCAAGTGGGACCGCGAGTGGTTTTCAAATTTATTCTTCGTTTGAAACAACTAACACGCTTGCTTTACTTTTAAGTGATGCACTCCAGATGGCCGGATTATCTCCATCTCTCTTAGATAGTGAAGCATCAATGGGTGCTGGAACATATAAACAAGTTGACTATTGTGAGGAACGAATCGCACATGTGACAACTTGTACACAAATATATGAAGATTATTTCTTTATCATTCGTGAGACAGGTGGGATTTCGACATTTGCACAAAATATTGTGAATTATAATTATAATTATGTAACTGTTCCAAATTACGGTGCACAAGCATTCTTACTTGAATATGTCTTTATTGATAACTATAGCGATAATTTAGCTTGGCAAACGAATTGGCAGCTATATGCGAAAAATGTTGGGGATGCTATCGCAACCTATTTACAAATTTTATAGTATTTATCGTTGTAGCTGTCTGCTCCTTTCAGGCACTACAGCGATTTTTTATGCATATTTAGGTAAATGTAACATAAAAACACAGTAGTTCTATTTGAAATACTGTGTGAAATATCGTTCTTATGCTAGAGGGAATTGAATTGTAAATGAGAGTATGTTGTTTGTTGACGTTGCGTGAATTGCCCCTTGATGTTGTGTAATGATTTGTTGAGCAATTGAGAGACCTAATCCATAACTCCCCGTGTATTCACGTGCACTATCGCCGCGATAAAATCGATCAAATAAGCGATTTACTTCCGTCTGAGTAAGCGTTGGAAATGAATTGCTGAATGTTAGTACAGCAGCCTGTTTTTCTTTTGTAAAATTAATTGATATATAGCCGGGAGTAGTAGTGTACTTTAAGGCATTATCTAAAAAGATATAACAAAGTTGCTTAAATGTAGCAGGATGAATATAAAGGGAAATATCTTGATGAATTGTAGGGTGAATGACAAGCCCTTTTTCAAAACTCAACACTTCAAATTCTGAAAGTGTTTGGAGAAGTAGATTGCTGCAAATGGTTGCATTAGTTGGTGTCAGCATTGTTGCGTGATCGTTTTTGGCTAAGGTGAGCAGATTAGTAATTAATGTATTCATTCGTTGCGTTTGATCATGAATATAGTTGAGCCATTGTATTTGGTTTATAATCGTATCCTTTTGATTTGCGATAAGAGCATCAGTATTAGCACTAATAATTGCCAATGGTGTTTTTAATTCATGAGAAGCATCCGAAATAAATTGCTGCTGCTTCTCAAATGCTTCTTCAATTGGACGAATTGCCTGTTTGGCGAAATAATAACTGATAGCTAAAACAATGAAAAACATAGCACCGCTAATTCCGAGTAATGTTAACGATAAATCACGCAAAATGATGATTGATTGAGTTATATCTAAAAAAGCAATTTGATAATGTGTAGTTGCTGGGAATTTTGTGATTGTATCGCTTGATATATGTTTTGGTGCGAAATAATCAGAGATAAACTGTTTCTCGTATAACCATATTTTATCGTTGAGATAGATGAACCCAGTCACCTGTGTCGGTTGAATACTATCAAGAGCCTGTCTATATGTCTCTTCATTCATGATAAGAAATGATGAATAACTGATTGGAGTATCATCATGCTTAAAAAAAATCTTGAATGATTGGGCAAAGCCTTTTGGTTGATTCAAAGCATCAGTTTTCTTTTGTGGTGGAGCAGAGTGGGTTAATGTGAGTTGAGGAGATTGTAACAATTGTTGCATGTCTTGCTTGGCACCTGCATATAAATTTGAGCAAGTAATTGTGAAAATACCAATGAAAGCAACAAGAAGTACAGCAGAAATAATGAGTAAGTGTAAAGTTAATATTTTCTTATGGAGTTTGGCAAACATAGACAATTGTTATATTTCTCCTTCCTGTGTATTTCGCAAACAATACCCAAGACCACGAACTGTTTGAATTTGTACAGCGGCATTAAGGAGTAATAATTTTTTTCGTAAGAAACTAATATATACTTCGACATGATTATCTTCTGCTTCAGAATCATAGCCCCAAATTTTCGTGATGAGTAATTCCTTTGAGACAATTGTTGTTTGATTTTTTAATAAAAGTTCCAGAACTTGAGCTTCTTTTAATGTCAATTGTAAATGAGTATGTGGTGTTTGCACTAACAATGTTTGTGGATTTAAACTTAAATTTGAAAATGTAAGGAGATTTGTGGCAACAATGTGCCCAAAGCGGCGACTAAGTGCACGCAGCCTAGCAAGGAGTTCTCCCATAACAAAAGGCTTCGTTAAGTAATCATCGGCACCGCAATCAAGTCCGATAATTGTTTCATCACTATCCGTTTTAGCTGTTAGAATTAAAATTGGAATTTGGATGTTTTGAGAGCGAAGTGCACGAATAATTGCATAACCATCTAATCTTGGTAGCATCAAATCACAAATAATCAGATCATGAATCTGAGTAATAGCGAAGGCAAGACCAGTTTCACCATCATGGCACACATCAACTGTATAATTTTCTTTTTGTAACACAGCAGCTATTGCAGTAGCGAGCTGATGTTCGTCTTCAATAATTAAAATACGCATAAAACCTCCAATAATAACTAAAATAGACAAGATGTGATTGTATTATAACAAAAAAAGCTGAAATCAACCTGAATAATCAAAAAAAATAAAAAAGCAAGCGTTATCATATAAGGTGGAGTATGAACTGTGATAAAATGAAAAAAGAACAGAAAGAGGAGTATGTATATGGAAACAACTTATATTTATGCTGTGATTTTGAATAAATTGGAAATCGTAGTTGATAAAAACGATCAGATTAAAGATATCTTAACTGATATGAAACATTTTGGTTTTTATTATCAGCTCAATGATGCAAAAAAAATGTTTGTACAAATGAAAGAATTATATCTAGGTAACGCAGAAGTATCATACCGTGATTTTGAGATTATTGAAACGGATGAAACACTTGTTATTCGCGATGAATTATTAAATATCACATTAGCATTGAAAAAATATGAAATACAATAACTATTAGGCCTAAGTACAGCATACTTAGGCCTTTTCTTGTACATATTTAGTTTTTTTTGACTGAAAATTCACATAATACTCGGTATAATAAAGATATATTATGAAAAAAAGAGGGGAAAGTCATGAAAAAAGTCATTGTGATTGGGGCAGGACCGGGGGGATTAAGTGCTGCTATGTTGCTCTCACATCAAAATTGCGAAGTGCACGTCTATGAACAAGAAGCGTGTGTTGGAGGAAGAAATCGAGGCATTCATTTAAATGGATATACGTTTGATCTTGGACCGACATTTTGGAGTATGGTGCATTTAGCACAAGAACAATTTGCACTGATTGATCGAAATGTTGAGGATTATTTGAACTTAATTGAATTACCACATATGTATGATTTATATTTTGCCAATGGAAAGCAGTTGTCCATGACTAGTAATAGTCAGATAATGCATAAACGCTTAGCGGAACAGTTTCCAGGCAATGAGGAAGGATTTCAGCAATTTTTGTTGGAAAATCGCAAACGCTTAAATACATTAACACCAATTTTGAGGCAACCAATGCAGAAAACAGGTGATTATTTTCGACCACATGTATTGAAAGCTGTTCCACAATTACGATTAGGTTCAACATTAGCAGATGAATTGAAACGTTGGTTTCCGACATTTGAAGTTCAGTTAGCTTTTGGGTTTCAATCAAAATATTTAGGTATGTCACCACAAAATTGTCCAGCAGCATTCAGTATTTTATCATTTATGGAGCATGAATATGGAATTATGCACGTTCAAGGTGGATTGCATAAGTTATCTGAAGCAATGGCAAAAATTGTTGAAGAGGGGATGGGAAGTATCCATTTGCAGACGAAAGTAGCACGTATTTTAGTTGAAGATAGAAAAGCTATAGGTGTAGAATTGGAGGATGGTCGGATTGAGAAGGCGGATTATATTGTATTAAATGAAGATTTTGCACATGCTATGTTGCATCGATTCGATGCAAATGTACTAAAAAAATATACGCCAAAAGCAATTCAAAAAAAGGAATATTCATGCTCTACATTAATGTTTTATATTGGTTTAGATTGTCAGTTTGCGCACATTGCACATCATAACATTATTTTTAGTGATGATTACGAAAAATCGTTGTGTGAAATTTTTGGCACATATACTCTGCCTAAATCACCGTCTATATATATGCAAAATGCTTCGATAATAGATAAGACACTGGCTCCAATAGGTCATTCAACATTGTATATATTAGCACCAATGCCAAATAATTGTAGTGGTGAAAAATTTACAGATAAGCAAATTAAAGATTATAGAACGTGGATTTTTGAGCGTATTGAGACAAAACTAGGGATTGAATTTCAGTCACATATCCAAGTTGAAAAAATTGTGACACCAATTGATTGGGAAAGAGATTATTCAATATATAAAGGAGCGGTATTTAACTTGAGTCACCGCCTATCGCAGATGATGACTTTTCGACCACATAATCAATTTGAAGATGTCAAAGGGGTATATCTGGTTGGTGGTGGGACACATCCTGGAAGTGGATTACCAACAATATTAGAATCAGGTAGAATCAGTGCACAACTAATTTTACAAGCAACAGGAAGTGAGAGTAATGAAGGATAAACATGTATGTATTGTTGGTGGTGGGATTGGCGGAATGATGAGTGCACTCATTTTGACACACAAAGGTTATCGTGTAACAATCATTGAAAAGAGTGCACATTTAGGTGGGCGACTCACATATCGTACGAATGGTACATATAAAATTGACCGTGGGCCAACAGTGATGCTACTACCACATCTCCATCGTGAAATTTTTGCACAAGCAGGTCTAGACTTTGATGAATTGTTGATTGAGCGATGTGATCCTACAACAATTATGCAGTTTCATAATGGTACTCACTTTGTGAAGATGAGTGATTGTCAGTTGCAAAAAGCGTATTTTGCTCGGCATTATCCTGAGGATTTTGTAGGATTTGAATACTATCTAGAAGATATGCAGAATTTGTATAGACGAAGTGAGGCACATTTGTTGACGAGACCACTCCCTTCAATTAAAAGTATTTGTAATAAAGAAGTATTGCAAATATTAAAAGATATGCAACTTTATCGTTCAACTCGGTCGTTTCTTAAAAATTATTTTACGAATAATCAGCTATTAGATGCCTATTCATTACAAACGCTTTATGTTGGTGGCGGACCGACACTTGCCCCATCTTTGTATTCACTCATAGGATTTAGTGAACATGAACATGGGGTGTGGTATGTCCATGGAGGATATGCTAGTCTCACTGATCATTTAGTAAACAAGTTAGAACAACGAAATGTGCGAATTATATATGAAGAGACTGTTATTGGTGTTGAAAAAATGGGTTCAACTGTTTCTAAAGTGAATACGAATAATCAGCAAATTCCGTGTGATGCAGTTATTTTCAATACAGAATACCCACTAATTGCCGATTTGTTAGAGCGTCGATCAAAAAAATATGAGCCGAGTAATGGTTGTGTAACGATATATTTAGGCATAAATCGACAGTATTTACAAAAACCGGTGCATAGCTTTTATTTGCCTGAGAATTTTGATATACTATTTGCAAATTTATTTAAAAAACAACAATTACCAGAAGAAGTAGCTATATACGTTTTTAACCCAAGTGTGATTGACGATACACTTGCACCAAGTGGACATAGTAGCCTTTATGTACTCGTTCCTGTTCCAAGTCAAACCCAACAAATTAACTGGGACGATGTAGTATTTTTACAAGCATTTGTACATCAAGTGATGCAAATTTTAGAAAGTGATGCGGGGTTTAGTGGTATTTGTGATGCTATTCAATGGCAAGAGATATTAACACCAGCAGATTGTGAACGTGAAGGGCTGTATTTAGGTGGAAGTTTTGGCATTGCACCCCACCTTTGGCAAAGTGGCCCATTTCGTCCGCAAGCGAAAATCCCCAAATTATCAAATGCTTATGCGGTAGGGGCAAGTGTACATCCGGGTGGTGGAATACCGATTGTCATGCAGAGTGCGAAATTTGCATGTGAGGAAATACAAAGGGGAGATATGAATGACAACACAAGAAGCATATGAAATTTGTGAACAGATAATTCGTAAACATTCGGCAACTTTTTATAGTACGTTTCGTTTGCTTGAGAAACAAGATCGTCAAGCGGTGTATGCAATTTATGCGTTTTGCCGAATTGTTGATGATATTGTTGATGAAGGGCGAGATGTTCGAGTTGAATTAGAGCAATTTAAAGACGAATTTGAGTCTTTCTTACTGGGGGAATATTCGCATCATCAAGCGCATTGGGTTGCCTTACATGATGTATTCGTAAAATATCCAATGGATTCTAAACCGTTTTACGATATGATTGTTGGCCAGGAAATGGATATTACCATTTCAAGATATGAAACGCTTAAAGAGTTGGAAACATACTGCTATCATGTCGCGACGACAGTGGGACTAATGCTTTTACCAGTTCTCGTAACACAAGTGACTGATGAAACAATTCAAAGTGCATACGACATTGGATATGCACTACAGTTAACAAATATTTTAAGAGACATTGGTGAAGATTTAGGGCGTAATCGTATCTATATTCCAAATGAGATATTGTATGCATATGGATTAGATGTGAAAGCAATTGAACAAAAAGTAGTGACACCTGAGTTTATCGAAGTGTGGGAGTCGCTAGCAAAAATAGCAGAATTTCATTATGATCGTGCAAAACGGTACGCAGATGCATACCCACGACGTGCTCGCATTGTTGTTTTCGGTGCAGCACAAGTATATCGTGCTATTCTAACAGAAATACGCCGAAAAAATTATGATGTTTTTACAACTAAAAATTTTGTCAGTGTGGATGAAAAACAACAAATTATTCAAATGATTCAAGAAAAATGGTAGAAGGACGGTGTCTTTCTATCATTTTTTTTAATCTTTTAGAAAATAGGGATTGATTCATAGAGACAGAGATAAAAATTTGTTATAATAAAAACGATATTGAAATGAGGATGATTTTATGCGAATAGTATTAACAGGCGGAGGAACAGGCGGTCATATTTATCCGGCACTAGCCTTTGCATCATATATTGAATCAGTTGATGAAAAATCAACATTTTTATATATTGGTTCTAGTGATCGAATGGAAGGAGAGATTGTTCCTAAAACAGGTATGCCATTTAAAAATTTAAAAGTGAAAGGTATTTCACGGAGCTTGTCGCTAAGTAACATTAAAGCAATGGCACTGTTTATTCAAGGTGTTATAAAAGCACGTAAGTATTTACGTGAGTTCAAACCAGACTTTGTATTAGGGACAGGAGGATATGTGAGCGCACCAGTAGTTTATGCAGCAGCGCAAATGGGGATTCCAACAGCTGTTTATGAACCGAATTCTCATGCCGGTGTAGCGAATCGCTTTTTAGGTAGATATGTTGATCATGTTTTTTTATGTCTTGACGATACAAGAAAATATTTTGATGAGAAAAAAATTATTATGACTGGTAGTCCAAGAGCAACACAAATTGCTTTGTTGTTAGAAAATGAACCTACAGTAATCAAGCCTTATGAAAAGCATATTTTATGTTTTGGTGGGAGTTTAGGTGCAAAAAAGTTAAATGAAGCATTTGTAGAAGCTTTACCGTTACTTGTTGATAAATCATATGATATAACCTATGTAACGGGTAAAAAATATTATGATGAAGTACTACAAGCAGCAACACCGTACGTGAGGGATCATATACACATCGTACCATTTGTCGATGATATGCCAACGATGATGCGTAGTGCTGATGTATTAGTGGCTCGTAGTGGTGCTACAACATTAGTTGAAGCCGCTATGTTTGGCGTTCCGACTATTTTTGTACCGAGCCCAAATGTAACTGGTAATCATCAATTGAAAAATGCGCAAAGTTTTGTTAAGGCAGAGGCGGCTAGTTTGTTGGAAGAACATCAATTAACTGGACAAAGTTTTGTAGATGCTATTGATCAACTCATGAATGATGATATAAAACGTGAAAAAATGAGACAGGCAGTTTCTGCACTAGCACAACCAGAAGCAGCAGTACTCATGTATGAAGCAGCATGCAAGCTGAAAAAAGGAGAATAAGTATGGTAGAACAATTAACGCACTATGGAACAGTACTTGAACAAGAGCCACTTAGTCGACACACAACATTACGTGTCGGTGGTTGTGCTAGATACTTAATTTATCCTAAAGACGTTGAAAGTATTCAAGGGATAATTGACTTTTGTTGTGAACATAGTATGAAATTCAAAGTGATTGGCAGAGGATCTAATTTGTTGGCGAGTGATCAAAATTTTCTTGGCGTTGTTTTAAAATTGGATCGTTCATTTAACCATATTCAGTTTGAAGGGAATGAAGTAACTGTAGCGAGTGGTTATTCAATGATGCGTCTAGCAAAAGAAGTTGTTAAGCGAGGATTTACCGGATTTGAGTGGGCGAGTGGTGTTCCAGGGAATATAGGTGGTGGTGTGTACATGAATGCAGGTGCGTATGGACGTGATATCTCGCATAACTTGTTACGTGTCCAAGTGATAAATCGTGATGGCCAATTATTTTGGCTAGACAATCATGAATGTCAGTTTAGCTATCGGACATCTATTTTTCAAACAAGAAAAGATCTGGTTGTCCTTCAAGCAGTATTCAGTTTTGAAATAGGAAATATAGAAAAAAGTATACAACAAATGGATAGTTGGCGAGAATATCGACAGTCAACACAACCATTACAATTACCGAACTGTGGGAGTATTTTCCGAAATCCACCGAATCAATCAGCTGGGAAAATGATTGAAGATTTAGGCTTGAAAGGTAAGCGAATTGGTGGTGCTCAAGTAAGTGAAAAACACGCGAATTTTATCGTTAATGTTGATCAGGCAACAGCTCAAGATATTGCAGATTTAATAGCATATGTGCAGAAAGCAATACAAGACCACTATCATATTGAACTGCATCAAGAAGTGGAGTATTTTAATTGGTGATGAGTAAGCCAAAAGCATATGCCTATGTTGTCCCTGATGAGCAATTAACAAAACAAGAACCTGTTCGTGTAGAAGCTTTTGATAAAATACGGCAAAAGAAGCAATTAAAACGAAAAAAACGTTTGAAAATGATGCGAAACATTAGTTTAATCATTGTTGGTGTGACAATTTACTTGAACTCTCCATTAGCCAGTGTTAAATCAATCCGCGTTACGGGAAATAATTATGTAACACAACAGTACATTATAGATCAATCAACAATTTCGACAGAAAGCCATTATTTTTGGTTGAATCCGTGGGAAATTGAGCAGAATTTAGAATCTCAACCATTAATTGAAACTGCAAAAGTGAAGCGTGCGATGTGGAATTCAGTTGAAATTCAAGTAATGGAAGCAGAAATTATGGGTGTCATGCAGCAAGACGAAGGGAAGGTATGGTTACTTGAGGATGGAACAAGTGTCCCTGTTCAACAAGACATTAGCGTAAATGTTCCCTATTTTCGCAATTGGGATGAAGAAAAAGGGAAGCTGCTTTTCACAAATCTAGCAAAAATACCTGATGATGTTCAGCGTCAAATTTCCGAAGTAGCGTTCAGCGGAAATGAAACGGATGCGGAGCAAATTCAACTATACATGCGGGACGGTAATGTTGTTACAATTAGTATTCGACAAATACCTGAAAAGCTCGTCTTTTATTTTTCGATTGTTGAAGTGCTCGGGAATCAACGCATGCATATTCATCTAGAAGCTGGAAACTATGCAGTAGCATTGTAAATAGTCATAAAAATGATATAAAATACTTGTTTAGTGTTTTTATATCATTTTGAATGTAGTATAATAAAACAGATAATATAATTAAAATTAAAAACATGAGGGGGTCTTATTGTGGCAAATGGAAATGCCTATGCAGCTTTAGAGATTGGTAGTAGCACAATAAGACTTGTAGTAGCTGAAATTGTCAATGGAAGATTGAACGTTGTAGCAGCCAATAGCACACCCACTAAAGGATATTCAAAGGGTAGTGTCAACGATAGTGATGCTTTAGCTGAAACAATAAAAAAACTAACAATACAAACACAACAATTTATCAATAAAGAGATTACAAGTGTTGTGGTCAGTGTTCCAAGTAATCAAGCAACGATTATTCCTATTGAATTGACAATTGCCATAGAAAACCAAGCGAATGAAATAACGAGTGAAGACATTTTGAAACTCTTTGCAAATGCAGCAGGACAGTTGCGATCAAGACATGATGAGTTTGTTAATGTTTTCCCGATTGATTTTCAAGTTGATGGTGTCGGTGGGATAAGTGATCCAAAAGGATTGCTAGGCTTACAGCTTGGTATGCAAGGAATGATTGTGACGACCCCAAAAATGCTGCTTATTGAATTATTGACAGCTGTTGAAAAAGCTGGTTTGCAAATTATTGACACATTTCCAGCGTTTTTAGCAGATGCAACACAGATATTAAGTGATAGTGAAGCATTGAAAGGTGTTATTACAATCAATATAGGCCATGAAATGACAAGTATTACTTTATTTGATAATGGTTATGCTCAAAAAATTCGTACAACAAAAATTGGTTCACAACTGATTGACAATGATATTGCCTATGTTTATGGAGTCAATAAGGAAATGGCTCGAAAAATTAAACTTGATTATGGATATGGCAATATCGAACAGGCAACAAAATATAAAGTGTGTGATTTGATTGAAGAAGATGAATTGATGAAAATTAGTGAATTTGATCTTTCTCAAATCATTGAACCACGAATGGAAGACATGTTATTGAATATAAAAAAAGAAATTGATAAGATGGCTCTACTCGATCAATATCCTGTCGTTTTTACTGGTGGAGCAGTTGAAATGCTTGGAATTCAACCAGTAATTCATACAGTATTTACAAATGCACGTGTATTTCAGCCGACTGTTCTTGGAACGAGGACAAACGAGTATACTACGGCATTAGGTACAATTGAACTAGCACATCAACGTGCAAAACTAACGAATAGAACACTTTGTTCAATCCAATTTAATCAAGCCATCCGCAAAAAAGAACAAGTAGAGGAACCAAAAGATGATAAATTTTGGAATCGAATTGTGAATTACTTTTTTGATTAGTGAACAATAGGAGGAAGAATAGATGAATGATTACAATCCAATGACGTCTTTTATGTCATTTGATATACAAGATGAAAATGTATTAGCAAAAATTAAAGTTGTTGGAGTTGGTGGTGGTGGAAACAACGCCGTTGACCGAATGATTGAAGAAGGTGTTCGCGGTGTTGAATTTATCAATTGTAATACAGACTTGCAAGTATTACACCGTTCAAATGCCCAACATAAAATCCAACTAGGAAAAGACTGTACACGTGGTCTTGGAGCAGGAGCGAATCCTGATTTGGGAAAACGTGCTGCCGAAGAAAGCCGACAAGAAATTGAACAAGTCCTCGAAGGAGCAGATATGGTCTTTGTTACTGCTGGAATGGGTGGTGGAACAGGAACAGGTGCTGCGCCGGTTATTGCAACAATCGCACGTGAACTAGGAATTTTAACAGTAGGTATTGTTACGCGTCCATTCTCATTTGAAGGACGTAAGCGTTATGAACATGCAATGTCAGGGCTACAAAATTTGAAACAAAGTGTGGATACATTAATTGTCATTCCCAACGACCGTCTATTAGAAATTGTTGATCGTACAACACCTATTTTACAAGCTTTTAAACATGCGGATAAAGTATTATTACAAGGTGTGCAAGGATTGTCTGAAATCATCGCTGTCCCAGGACTTATTAACCTTGACTTTGCGGATGTTCGTACGGTTATGTATGATAAAGGTGCAGCACTAATGGGTATCGGAAGTGCAACAGGTGAAAATCGTGCAATTGAAGCTGCCAAACGTGCTATTTCATCACCACTGTTAGAAATTTCAATGGAAGGTGCAACAGATGCGATTGTTAACGTAACTGGAGGATTGGACCTAACGTTATTTGAAGCTGAAGAAGCTGCTCAAGTAGTTGCACAATCATCAAGTACAACTGAAATTAATACAATGTTAGGTGTTGCAATTAATCCTGATCTTGGTGAAGAAATTATGGTTACGGTAGTAGCAACAGGATTTGAAGATGATCGTCAGCCACAAGAATTTTCAAGTCAACGTCCGGGCGCAACGATGAATCCAGCAGTGCGTAGTGAGCGTGCAGAACAACCAGTGGCTACTGCAAGTGCACCTAAACCAGCTGCTAAACAATCAGAAGATGATTTGGAAATCCCGGTCTTCTTACGAAATAGAAATAACATCTAAGAGTCTGACACTAATTTTGCATACATAAGAATACTCAAGCAAAAACGAAAGTCAAGAAAGAAACAAAGAAATCCATTCCATGCTGTAATAAGTAGAGCACTGTAATGGATTTTGGCTTATTTTAAATGTTTCATAGGTGAAGGTTTGTTAGTGTGAGTGTGGTGCTACAAGAAAAGATAGCATCAAGTAATTGGATACTTGTAAGTAAATAAAAAAGAAAAGCATCACGTTGTGTAATTGACAATACAAGTGATGCTTTTTTCATATTAACTTTGTAATTTTTGATCTTTTTCAATACATGCATCAACAGCATTTAAGATTGTTGATACGAATCCGTCAGCCTCTAATGATGCGATGGCAGCAATTGTTGTACCGCCTGGTGAAGATACTTGATCCATTAACACACGAGGGTGCTTTTGTGTTTCTAAAATCATTTTTGCACTACCAAGTAGTGTTTGGGATGCGATAGCAATAGCTTGGTCTTTAGGAAGCCCATTCTTTAACGCAGCTTGCGCAAGTGCATCAACGAATAAATAGGCATAGGCGGGAGCAGAACCAGCAATAGCAATAAATGTACTCATATGCTCTTCACCAATAGCATACGTTTCACCGAGTGCACTAAATAAATTAGTAACAGCAGCTAAATTGACATCATCCACCCATTTATTTGGACAAATTGCAGTTGTTGCTGCGAACACGGTTGCATTAATGTTTGGCATAACACGTACAATAGGGATATTAGCACTAAAAAGTGATTGTAAGTCAGCTAAGCTCACACCTGCGGCAATTGAAATAACTGTTTTATTTGTTTGAATGATATGATCACGAATTTCATCAATAACACTAGCTAAATGAAGTGGTTTGACAGCAAGTAAAATAATATCAGCAAATTCAGTGACAGCAATATTATGATTTGCAATATCAACATCATATTTTGTTTGGAAATGTAATAATCGATCAAGATTACGATCAGAAATCATGATTTGATTGCGATCTAGTATATTTTCGTGCAATAAGCCGTGAATAATTGCTGTAGCCATATTCCCGGCACCAATAATACCTAATTTCATAAAAATATCCTACCTTTCAAAGACATACTTCCACTATAGCGATTTTTTTTTCATAATACAAGTGTGCTGAATTGAAAAACCAAGTCAAAAATGATATGATGAATATCCTATTATTGGAGCGGATTAAAGGAGTAAATACATGCGGAAATTTAAAGAAATGAATCGGGTAGTCGTAAAGGTTGGAACATCAACATTGACGAATGAAAATGGAATGCTGAATCAAGTGAAAATCAGTCATCTTGTTACACAATTAGCAACATTAATGCACGGGGGGAAAGAAGTGGTTCTTGTTACATCTGGAGCGATTGGTGCTGGTATGGGTGTGCTTGGATTGACGAAACGACCCGAAACGATTCCGCAAAAGCAAGCATGTGCAGCAGTAGGCCAAGTATATTTGATTGATTTATATCAGCAATTATTAGCACAGCATGGTTTATATTGTGCACAAATGTTACTCAATCACGATGATTTTACAAATCGGGAACGACTTTTAAATATGACGAATACGTTTCATGCTTTATTTGAACAAAAAGTGATGCCAATTATTAATGAAAATGATGCTGTAAGTGTTGATGAAATTAAGATTGGCGATAATGATACTTTAGGTGGATTGGTAGCTTCTGTAGTTCGTGCTGATATGTATATGATCTTGTCGGATATTAATGGTTTGTATACAGCAAATCCGCAAACAAACGCAGATGCGAAATTGTTATCGCATATTGACGGATTAACTGATGAAATTTATCAAATGGCTAGTGGGAGCGGATCGGCATTAGGTACAGGTGGTATGATAACAAAATTGCATGCAGCCAAAATTGTTATTAAATCAGGTGGTCAAATGTTATTACTCAATGGAAGCCAACATAATGCAGTTTTAGATAGTTTAGCAGGTAAAGAATTGGGGACATTGTTTGTGGATACAAAGGAAAAACCGCTACATGCTAGAGAACATTGGATTGCATATCGTTCAAAAGCCAAAGGGTTTATTTGTGTAGATGACGGAGCAAAAGATGCTCTGATGAAGCATCGGAAAAGTTTATTACCAAAAGGTGTGCTGAGCGTAGAGGGTGAGTTTTTAGTTGGTGAAATTGTCGAAGTCGTTGACGAGCAAGGGACTGCGTTTGCGAAAGGCATTGTACAATATTCAAGTCAAGACATCCAATTGATTAAAGGTGTACACTCACAAGCAATTACCGATATTTTACATGAGAAACATTTTGATGAAATTATTCATGCGAATAATCTTGTCATTTTTTAGGAGGATACCATGGACTACCGTCAAGAATTAATTGAATTGGCACTTAGTGCAAGACAAGCCGCTCGTGAACTAGCAGTTGCGAGTACTGAAACGAAAAATGCAGCAATTATGGCAATTTCGGACGCGTTAATTACACAACAAGCGGAGATTTTAGCAGCAAATGAAAAAGATATTCAAGCAGGAGAAAAAAAGGGATTAACTCAAGCATTGCTCGATCGGTTATTGTTAACACCAGAGCGCATTGTAGCAATTTCCCAAGCTGCAAAGGAAGTTGTTGAGTTACCCGATCCAATCGGTAGCGTTATTCGTGGTTCGAAACGTCCAAACGGTTTGCAAGTAAATCAGGTACGTGTACCATTAGGCGTTATTGGGATGATTTATGAAGCACGGCCAAATGTAACTGTCGATGCAGCAATTTTAGCAATTAAAAGTGGGAATACGTGCCTTTTAAAAGGGGGATCAGAAGCTTTTGAAACGAATATGGTGTTAGCACAAGTTATTCAAGGAGCAATTGCCCCATTTATACCGAAAACAGCGGTTAATTTTATTGCTCATACAGATCGTGCAGTTGTCACAGCACTTATTCAATTACATGGATATATTGATGTTGTTGTACCACGTGGATCACAACGATTAATTTCAGCAGTTGTTGAAAATGCTACAGTACCAACAATTGAAACAGGAGTCGGAATTTGTCATACATTTGTTGATGAAAGTGCTGATCTTACAATGGCTTTGAAAATAGTTGAAAACGCAAAAGTGCAACGACCTGCTGTATGTAATTCACTGGAAACCATTTTAGTACATGAAGGCGTAGCGAGAAATTTTTTACCACAACTTATAGAAAATTTTAGTCATCATCGAGTTGAAATTCGTGGTTGTGAGCGTGTACAAGCAATGATTGATGTGAATCTCGCAACAGATGAAGATTGGGATACAGAGTATTTAGATTTAATAGTTTCAGTAAAAGTTGTTGATACGCTTGATATGGCGATGCAACATATTCATGAGCATGGGAGCCATCACTCAGAAGCAATTATTACGAATGACTTTGCTAATAGCCAGCGATTTTTAACTGAAGTTGATGCAGCGGCAGTATATGTTAATGCATCAACACGTTTTACGGATGGTGGAGAATTAGGATATGGTGCAGAACTTGGAATTAGTACTCAAAAACTTCATGCTCGTGGTCCACTTGGGCTAAGTGAACTGACAACAAATAAATATCAAATAATTGGAAACGGCCAAATTCGTTCATAATTGATAAAAGCAAAGGTTAAGGATTTGTGATATCATGACTCATATATGATATATGAAGAAGAAGGTGGAAGTTTCATACATTTGTTGAACCATCACTATTTCTAGTTATTAGTAAATGTGTGGTGTTTTCTGCGGAGGAAGAGTTAACTGCAGTAGTACTGTACTAGGTTACCCTGCCATAACAATTTGGTATGCAACTGTAGCAGCATATAAGTGGGTGAATTTGTGCTGTGTTTTAGTTGGAACTTTAGTTGCATGTGCTATTTCGTTGGCTGATCTGCTAAAATCAGGATTTGATATGTGGATGTGCATCTATGCTATTATTTTTATCATCACTTATGGGGCAGCAAGATTCATTGTTAAAGCCAATAATCGAATTCAACAGCTAATATAATGGAAACATGACAAATTTGGTCATGTTTTTTAATTATGAATGAGAATATTGATTTGTAGATGAATTGACTCAAATAAAATATTCATATTTAATGTGAAAAATGAAGAAAAAGTCTTGAAGAAATGAGGTCAAAATGATATCATAGCGAAAGTATAAAAAATGTAAAATGCAATTGAAGGAGGAACCCAATATGAAAAACAAACACTTATTGACTATGGATGCACTAACAGTAGCTGAAATTGATGCTATTTTATTTGACGCTCATTTATTTTCAACAATTTATAAAGATTGGCAATTTCCCGATAATCATCGTGTTGCCAATCTTTTTTTTGAGCCTAGTACGCGAACACAGTACTCATTTGAGTCGGCTCAGCATCAACTCAATTGTAAAGTGACAACATTTAATGAACAAACATCAAGTGTCCAAAAAGGGGAGACACTTTATGATACAGTAAAAACATTTGAAGCAATTGGAATGGAAGCACTCGTTATTCGTCATCCAGAAAATGAGTATTTTAAACACCTTGTAGATAAAATTAATATTCCAATATTAAATGGTGGGGATGGAAGTGGTAATCATCCGACACAGTGTTTACTTGATTTAATGACAATTAAAGAAGAATTTGGTGATTTTACTGGATTAAAGGTTGCGATTGTTGGGGATATTCAGCATAGTCGTGTTGCAAGTTCAAACTTGCAAGCAATGGAGAAACTTGGAATGATTTCTTATGTGTGCGGTCCAAAAGAGTGGTCAAAAAATCTAACTAATTATCATCCATTAGATGAAGTTATTGAAGAAATTGACGTGCTAATGTTATTACGTATTCAACATGAGCGTCACGAAGCAACAATGCAAATGACAAAAGCAGAGTATTTATCGGCGTATGGACTTACAAAAGAACGCATGAATAAAATGAAACCAGAAGCAATTGTGATGCATCCAGCCCCATTTAATCGTGATGTAGAAATTGACAGTGATCTTGTTGAACATCCGAAGTCACGAATATTTAAGCAAATGGAAAATGGTGTCTATGTACGAAAAGCGGTATTAAAACGTGCATTTGGTTATGAATTTCCAACTGAAATAACAAAATAATGACTTGGATCTTAAAGGAGGTATACATGAATGCTTTTATTACAAAATGCTCAAATAGTAGATGAAACAGGACAGTTAAAAAAACAAGATATTCTCATCAGTAATGGGAAAATTACAGCGATAGCACATGTAATTGAAGTCACTAGCGAAATGGAAGTTATTGATGTAGCAAGTAAATTAGTAGCACCTGGATTTATCGATGTTCACGTTCATTTACGTGAGCCTGGGTTTGAATACAAAGAAACAGTAAAGACAGGAACACTTGCTGCGGCTAAAGGTGGTTTTACAACAATTGCACCTATGCCAAATGTTGATCCAGTACCGGATTCTCAAGAGCACTTAGCACATTTGGAAGCAATTATTACAAAAGATGCGTGCATTAAAGTAGTACCGATTGCTTCGATTACAGTTGATGAACAAGGTGATACATTAGTACCGATGGAACAGTTAGCTAAGCGAGTGATTGGTTTTAGTGATGATGGTGTCGGAATTCAAGATGCAGGAACAATGTACCAAGCAATGTTAGCAGCAAAAGCAGTAAATAAGCCAATTATTGCTCATACTGAAGATGATTCATTGAAAAATCGTGGATTTGTACATGAAGGAGTATACGCAAAGTCAAAGGGATGGCGAGGTATTCCATCAATTTGTGAAAGTAGCCAAATAGCACGTGACCTAATGTTAGCACAGGCGAGTGGTTGTCACTACCATGTCTGCCATATTAGTGCTAAAGAAAGTGTACAATTGATCCGTGAAGCACAAGCAAAGGGAATTCAAGCGACTGCCGAAGTAACACCGCATCATTTAGTATTAATCGATGAAGATGTGATCGATAGTCAAGGCAAGATGAATCCTCCATTACGATCAAGCGCAGACCGTGATGCATTAATTGGAGGGATTAACGATGGAACAATTGCAATGATTGCAACAGACCATGCTCCACATAGCGATGAAGAGAAAGCCCGAGGAATTGAGTTAGCACCATTTGGAATAGTGGGACTTGAAACAGCATTTCCATTATTGTATACGCAGTTAGTAAAAACAAATCAGACGTCGTTATCAAATTTAATTGCTTTGATGACAAAAAATCCAGCAAACATCTTCAATATGAGTGATCGTGGAGAACTAGCTGTTGGTAAACAAGCAGATATCACAATCATTGATTTAGAAAAAAAAGCAAGAGTTGATTCAAATACATTCGTATCATTAGGAAAAAATACCCCATTTAATGGGATGGAATTACAAGGGTGGCCAGTTTGTACAATTGTCGATGGTCACATTGTGTATCAGGAAAAGGAGTAGAAAATGATGAAAAATCGCGTGTTAATCTTAGAAAACGGTCTGGTTTTTTATGGAACTGGATTTGGAAGTACGAAAGAACAAGTAGGAGAGCTTGTTTTTAATACAGGGATGACTGGATATCAAGAAGTATTAAGTGATCCATCATATTGTGGACAAATCGTGACAATGACCTATCCATTAATAGGAAACTACGGTATTAATCGTGATGATTTTGAAAGTTTACAACCTGCCGTATTTGGATTTGTAGTACGTGAGTACTGTGAAATACCATCAAACTTTCGTGGAACGATGACATTAGATGCGTATCTAAAGTTAAAAGATATTCCGGGGATTAGTGGAGTAGATACGCGAGCATTGACGAAAGTATTACGCAGCAGTGGAACAATGAAAGCAATTATGTGTCCAGCAGATGTTAATATTGATGAAAAAATTGCTATGTTAAAGGGACACACAATGTTTACAAACCATGTTGAGCAAGTATCAACACAACGTCCATATGCTGTACCGAATCGTGGGAAAAAAGTAGTGATGCTTGATTTTGGAGCAAAACTTGGAATTACACGTGAGTTGAGTGCACGAGGGTGTGATATCATGGTGGTTCCACATGATACGTCAGCAGCACAAATCTTGGCATTGAATCCAGATGGAGTTATGTTATCAAATGGTCCAGGAGATCCAAAAGATGCGATACAACCAATTCAAACAATACAACAACTATTAGGAAAAGTACCGATGTTTGGAATTTGTTTAGGACACCAATTATTAGCACTTGCATGTGGTGCTGATACACAAAAATTGAAATTTGGACACCGTGGATGTAACCAACCAGTTAAAAATTTGCAGACAAATAGAGTCGAAATCACATCACAAAATCATGGATATGAAGTAAACGAAGTGAGTCTTGAAGGAACTGGTTTAGTTGTGACTCATGTTGCATTAAATGATAAGAGTGTTGAAGGGATTGCTCACACAGTATATCCAGCATTCTCAGTACAATATCATCCAGAAGCAGCCCCAGGACCGACAGATCCAAATTATTTATTTGACCAGTTTATGACAGTAATGGATACAAAATCACCAGTTGTAAAGTAATTAAGAGGAGGACAAAGCGATGCCAAAACGCACAGATATTCAAAAGATTTTAGTAATTGGATCAGGACCAATCATTATTGGTCAAGCAGCAGAATTTGACTATGCAGGTACACAAGCATGTCAAGCTTTAAAAGAAGAAGGGTATGAAGTAGTTTTAATTAATTCTAACCCAGCAACGATTATGACTGATCGTGTTGTTGCCGATGCTGTTTATATTGAACCATTGACATTAGACTTTGTCAGCCGGATTATTCGCAAAGAACGTCCAGATGCTGTGTTGCCAAGTTTAGGTGGACAAACAGGATTAAACTTAGTTGTTGAACTACATGAAAGTGGTGTTTTAGCTGAATGCGGTGTTGAGATTTTAGGAACAGCTTTATCAGCAATCGAACAAGCAGAAGATCGTGATTTATTCCGTTCGTTAATGAATGAGCTTGGAGAGCCAGTACCAGAAAGTGATATCGTTCATACTGTAGAAGAAGCGTTAGCCTTTGTAGAAGAAATCGGTTATCCAGTTATTGTTCGTCCAGCATTTACGCTTGGTGGAACAGGTGGTGGAATCGCAGAAACACGTGAGAAATTTATCGACATCGTCAGCAACGGATTGAAATTGAGCCCAGTGACACAATGTTTAATTGAGCGCAGTATCGCGGGATTTAAAGAAATTGAATATGAAGTGATGCGTGATAAAAATGATAATGCAATTGTGGTATGTAATATGGAAAATATTGATCCTGTAGGAATCCATACAGGAGATTCAATGGTTGTTGCTCCAAGTCAAACATTATCAGATCGTGAATATCAAATGTTGAGAAATTGTTCATTAAAAATTATCCGTGCGCTTGGAATTGAAGGTGGGTGTAACGTTCAACTAGCATTAGATCCACATTCATTTGATTATTATATTATCGAAGTAAACCCTCGTGTGAGCCGTTCATCAGCACTAGCATCAAAAGCGACAGGTTATCCAATAGCTAAAATTGCCACGAAAATAGCGGTTGGATTTACATTAGACGAATTAATGAATCCAGTAACACAAACAAGTTATGCGTGTTTTGAACCAGCACTTGATTACATCGTAACAAAATTGCCGCGATTTGCTTTTGATAAATTCAACAGTGCGGATCGTCGCTTGGGAACACAGATGAAAGCAACAGGTGAGGTTATGGCAATTGGTCGTAACTTTGAAGAATCATTTTTAAAAGCAATCCGTTCAATGGAAATGAAGACAGATCACTTAGAGATGAAAAGTTTTAAAACATGGACAAAAGAACAGTTGTGGGAAAAAATGTTACAAGCAGATGATGAACGTTTATATGCGATTGCTCAATTGTTACGCTTGGGAGTTGAAGCAGAAGAGATTCATCAGACAACACTTGTTGATCGTTTTTTCTTAGCAAAACTTATGCATATTATTGAATTAGAACAACGCTTAAAAGAAAACATTGGAGATGTTGAAACGTTAGAACTTGTGAAACATTATGGGTTTGCAGATTCTTACATCGCACGTCAATGGAACATGAGTGAGCAAGCGGTATATGAATTACGTCATGAACACAAAATTGTACCTGTATATAAAATGGTTGATACATGTGCTGCCGAATTTGAATCAGCAACACCATATTTTTATAGTACATACGAACAATACACTGAATCGGAGCGTAGCGAACGTGAATCAGTCATTGTATTAGGATCAGGACCAATTCGCATCGGGCAAGGAGTAGAGTTTGATTATGCAACTGTACATTGTGTACAAGCGATTCGTGAAGCAGGACTAGAGGCGATTATTATTAATAATAACCCTGAAACAGTATCAACAGATTTCTCAATCTCAGATAAATTATATTTTGAGCCACTGACAATTGAAGATGTTATGCACATTATTGATTTAGAAAAACCAAAAGGTGTTGTTGTACAGTTTGGAGGTCAGACGGCAATTAATCTCGCAGATGGATTAGCAGCACGTGGTGTGAAAATTTTAGGAACAAGTCTTGAAAATATTGATCGTGCTGAAAATCGTGATAAATTCGAAGCAACATTGCGTGAATTAGATATTCCACAACCGCTTGGAAAAACAGCGACAACGCCTGATGAAGCTGTTGTAATCGCAACTGAAATTGGCTATCCAGTACTAGTTCGTCCATCATATGTACTTGGTGGTCGTGCAATGGAAATTGTTCAAAATGAAAAGGACCTACGTCATTATATGAAAACAGCTGTGGAAGAAGTAAGTAATGACGAACCAATTCTTGTTGATCGCTATTTAACCGGAAAAGAAGTTGAAGTTGATGCGATTAGCGATGGAATAAACGTATATATCCCAGGGATTATGGAACATATTGAACGTGCAGGAGTTCACTCGGGTGACTCAATCTCAATGTATCCATCACAGACATTAAGTCAAAAAGTAAAAGACGCTATTATTGATTATACAATCCGTATTGGGGTTGGATTTGAAATTATTGGTTTATTTAACATTCAATTTATCGTTACTGCAGATGAAGCAGTTTATGTACTTGAAGTAAACCCGCGCTCAAGTCGCACAGTCCCATTCTTGAGTAAAATTACGGATGTACCAATGGCAAATTTAGCAACACGGTCATTACTTGGTCAAACATTACCACAGTTAGGGTACGAAACAGGGTATCATCCAGAAACGACTGGAGTATATGTAAAAGCACCAGTCTTCTCGTTTGCTAAGTTACGTTCAGTTGATACGACATTAGGTCCTGAAATGAAATCAACAGGTGAGGCACTTGGAATGGATATAACGGCAGAAAAAGCATTGTACAAAGCACTTGTCGCATCAGGAATTAAAGTGCCATTCCAAGGGAATGTGCTATTAACTGTAGCAGATGAAGATAAAGAAACGGGATTGGCATTAGCAAAACGTTTTGCCGCAATTGGATATGGAATTTTAGCAACTGCTGGGACAGCAAAGTTCTTGAGTGAACAAGGTTTACGTGTACAGTCAGTAGCCAAAATTGGAAGTATTGATGAAGAAACAGTTATTGATGTAATACGTCAAGGTAAAGTAAATTTTGTCATTAATACGATGAGTACAACACGTGAAGTCGCGTTAGATGGGTTTTTAATCCGTCGTGAATCGGCAGAAAACAATTTACCTTGCTTTACATCACTGGATACAGTACAAGCAATTTTACGTGTAATTGAAGCACATTCATTCACAACACAAACTATTAACTAAAAAATAAAAAGGAGTATCGAACATGATCACAGAACAAGTACAGGTTCTTACGAATCGTAAAATTGCAGAAGCAACATATGAAATGGTCTTACAAGCTGAAATGGCATCAAAGATGAAACCGGGACAATTCGTCAATTTAAAAATAGATGGATTTCTCCTACGACGGCCTATTAGTATTTGTCAGTATGATCAGTTCAAGCATACTTTTACAATTATTTATAAAGTTGTTGGTGATGGGACAAAAAAACTCACAACATTGCAATCAGGGGATTCATTGGACTGTATGGGACCACTTGGTAATCATTTCCCAATTGAGAAAGAAACAACAGCTATTCTTGTCGGTGGTGGAGTCGGTGTTCCGCCATTGTATGAAACGGCAAAACAATTAATTGCAGCAAATACACAAGTAACAGTTGTATTAGGTTTTGCTGATAGAGCAGCTGCATTTTATGTGGAAGCATTTAAGCAACTAGGAGCGATTGTCTATGTTGCAACTGACAATGGGACATTAGGGACGCATGGACGAGTAACAAATGTCATTGCAAATGAAAATTTACAAGCGGAATATATTTATGCGTGTGGGCCTGAGGCGATGTTACGTGCCTTGGAAACACATTTTGAAAAAGGTTATTTATCATTTGAAGCACGTATGGCATGCGGAATTGGTGCATGTATGGCATGTGTGTGTAAAGATCGCCAAGATACTGATTTATATTATCGTATTTGTAAAGAGGGACCAGTATTCCCAGTTGGAAAGGTAGGATTTTAAAATGGATTTACGTGTACAATTACCAGGATTGAATTTGAAAAATCCCATTATGCCAGCGAGTGGATGCTATGGATTTGGTCGTGAATTCAGCGAATTATATGACTTAAGTACACTCGGTGCGATTATGATTAAAGCGGCTACACCAATGGCACGATTTGGAAATCCGTTACCGCGAGTAGCAGAGACACCGAATGGTATGTTGAATGCGATTGGTTTACAAAATCCAGGTGTTGATAAAATTATGAACACTGAATTACCATGGCTTGACGGATATGACGTACCAATTATTGCTAACGTAGCTGGAAGTACACTTGAAGATTATGTTCATGTTGCAAAAACAATTTGTGAAGCACCGAATGTGCATGCACTTGAGTTAAATATTTCATGTCCAAATGTCAAAGAAGGTGGTATTGCTTTTGGAACATGCCCACAAACAGCAGCATTATTAACACGAGCAGTAAAAGAAGTATCAACAGTACCAGTCTATGTGAAATTATCACCAAATGTAACAGACATTGTTGCGATTGCAAAAGCAGTCGAAGCAGCAGGTGCCGATGGATTAACGATGATTAACACGTTACTAGGTATGCGTTTAGATCTGCATACAGGGAAACCAATATTAGCGAATCAAACAGGTGGTTTATCGGGACCAGCGATTAAACCAGTTGCTATTCGAATGATTCATCAAGTTTATCCACATGTGAATATTCCAATTATTGGAATGGGTGGAATTAGTACAACTGAGGATGTTCTTGAATTTTTATATGCAGGTGCAAGTGCAGTTGCTGTAGGAACGATGAATTTTGTCGATCCATATATTTGTCCGAATTTGATTGAACAATTACCAGCAACATTAGCTAAATATGGTTTAACAAGCATTGAAGAAGCAATTGGAAGGAGTCATCGATAATGAGTGAAGTTATTGTAGCATTGGATTTTTCTACTGAGAAAGAAGTCGTTCGTTTCTTACGGGATTTTCATGAGCCAATTTATACAAAAGTAGGAATGGAGTTATTGTATGCATATGGACCACAAATTATTGATGTGATTCAATCGTTAGGTCATCAAGTATTTTTGGACTTGAAATTGCATGATATCCCTAATACAGTTCAAAGTGCAATGAAAAATTTAGCACGTCTTGAAGTTGATATGGTCAATGTTCATGTTGCAGGTGGAAGCAAAATGATGGAGGCTGCAATTGAAGGTTTAGAAAGTGGAACACGTCCTGGTATGCAAAGACCAACATGTATTGCAGTGACACAGTTAACTTCAACAAGTCAAGAAATGATGCAAAATGAATTACTCATCGCAAATTCATTAGATGAAGTCGTGCTTGAATATGCAAAACTAGCGAAAAATAGTCATCTTGATGGAGTGGTATGCTCAGTACATGAAGCAAAAGCCATTCATGCAAATTGTGGAAATGACTTCCTAACAATTACACCAGGAATTCGTTTGGCAAACGACAGTGTCGATGATCAAGTGCGAATTGCAACGCCAGTGTATGCGAAAGAACAAGGGAGTGACTATTTAGTAATCGGACGCTCAATTACACAAAGTGAAAACCCATTAGAAACGTACCAAAACATCCAAAAGATGTTAAGTGTCTAAACACGGTTAAAAGAGCAAATAAGAGTTAGAACATCGCTTGAATGATGGAGGAAGAAAGAAATGGAAATCAAAACACAAGTAGCAAAATCATTACTCGATATTGAAGCAGTATTTTTACGTCCAAATGACCCATTTGTTTGGACAAGTGGTATTCATTCGCCAATTTATTGTGATAACCGTTTAGTATTATCATACCCTGATGTGCGCACGCTAGTACGTAACGGATTAGTTGAAGTGGTAAAACATGCATATCCTGAAGTAGAAATGATTATGGGAACAGCCACAGCAGGAATCCCAATGGCTGCTTTAATCGCTGATCAAATGAACCTGCCTATGGGATATGTTCGTGGTGATGCAAAAAAACACGGAAAACAAAATCAAATTGAAGGACGTGTATTTGAAGGGCAAAAAGTTGTTGTTGTTGAAGATCTCATTTCAACGGGTGGGAGTGTAGGTGTTGCAGTCGAAGCATTACGTGCAGCAGGTGCGGATGTATTAGGTGTCGTAGCAATCTTTACATATGGTTTACCAAAAGCAACAACATTAGCGAATGAATTGCAAGTACCATTCCATACATTAACGGATTATCCAACTTTAATTGAAGCAGCAGTAGCAAATAATTATATTGCTGAAAGTGATGTAAATAAATTACACGTTTGGAGTCAAAATCCAGCAGACCAAAATTGGATGAATTTATAGATAAGTGAAAAAGCGACTCCACTATAGGAGTTGCTTTTTTTGTGGATAAAGAAGATTAGGAGTATCAAGAGGAAGAGTTTAAGGTGAAACCAAGTTTTTTTCCACAAGTTTTTTGAATTTCTGTGGATTACTACTGAATTTTTTATAAAAATTAAACTACTGACTAGGTTTATTATAGTAAACTTGTTATAATTGATTGTAAGCAAGTAGATGCTAGTAACCTAAAGGAGGATAATTGAATGGGTTTAACAGATAAAATCAAAAACATGTTCATCGATGATGAGGACGATATGGAAGAAGAGTATTATGAAGAGCAGGAACATCAGCATGCACAACAAGTGCAAGCGACAACGACTGCTCAAGTAAATGAAAAAGCACTCCATGCGCCATCGGCAACGAGTGAGTCATTATTAGCTGCAATGCAAGGTAAAGGTGCACAAATGATTCTATCAGAACCAAAAGCGTATTCTGAATCTCAAGAAATTGCAGACCATTTATTGAATCAACGTGGTGTGATTGTGAACCTACAACGCTTAAGTCCTGATCAAGGAAAACGCATCATCGATTTTTTAAGCGGTACAGTTTATGCAATTAAAGGGGATATTCAAAAAGTTGGGCATAATATTTTCTTATGTACACCAAATTCATTTGGAATTGCTGGAACAATTTCAGATGAAGATGCGAAACGAGCGTACTAATAATGAGTCTAGTATTTGAATTTTTAATGTGGTTGTTGGACATATACGCATATGGCTTGCTAATTTATGTATTAGCAACATGGGTTCCACCAATTTATCGCTTCATTTACCCGTTTTTTAGTCCGTTATATAAAAAACCGCTTGAAATTGTGGGACGGATTATTCCACCGTTTGGTATGTTGGATTTTTCGCCAGTTATTTTGTTTGTTGCGATTCAATTAGTAATGAGAGGACTTGCATTCTTATATGTATTCTTCTTATAGAATGTTACAACTTAGTGCTGAAGAAAAAGAATGGCAAAAACAGATTCGAAATCGAGCACAACAAGCGTATCAAAGAAATCGTCCTGAACAACTACCCTTTTTGACGCTGCGTGAACAGTTAATTGTTGCACAAAGTATTCAAGAGCACGTGATGTTTGATGGTGGTTTTGAAGATGCACAAAGAAAGCGAGCGATTATTGGCACGTACGCACAGCAAGCAGATATTGTTTTGCTTGAAGCGACGTACAATAATCGTTTTTATACATTAGGACATCGTGATGTATTAGGTGCTTTAATGAGTCATGGGGTTGATCGTGAACAATTCGGTGATATTCGAATTTTTGAAAATAGAATTCAATTAGTGTGTACAAAAACAATGAGTCACTATATTCAACAACAATTCACGCATATTCATAAAGTTCCAGTAATTTTTCAACTGCAGCAGTTTGAACAGGCATTGGAAAATAATGAGCAGATTGTGGAACAAGAGCTAATTGTCCCTTCATTTCGACTTGATGCAATTGTCGCTGAATTACTTTCATGTTCAAGAAAGCACGCACAGCAGCAAATCCAAGGGCAGTTAGTTCAATGTAATTATCAATTTATGACCAAAAATGATTTTGAATGTCAAATTGGTGACATGATTACAATTCGTCGTTTTGGTCGTGTGAAATTACTTGAGCATCGTTCAATAACGCGAAAAGGAAATCTCGTTTTGTGTGTTGGGCGGTATCAAGACCGAAAATAAAGGGAGATATCATAATGGGGATGTATAAAAAACAACTATTTGGATATAACCAAAGTGCAGTTGAGCAACAACAAAAACAAACTGAAACATTGTTGAAAGAACGCGATATTCAACTTTTTGATCAACAAGCTCAGGTGCAAAAGCAACAAGAAGAAATCGTGTTGTTAGAAGCAAAAATTGCCAAGCAACAGATTGAAAATGAAGAATTAACTAAAAAGGTTGAAAAGCTCTCGCATGAAGTCGCAAATTATGATAATATAGAGCAGACCTTATCAACTGCACTCGTTGTTGCTCAAGAAGCGGCACAAAATTTACGAGTAATGGCAGCAAAAGAGGCTCAATTGATTGTACAGCAAGCTCAGGAGCAAGCAAAAGCAGAAACACAAGCAGCACTGAAGCAAGTTGAAACAATTCAATTGCAAGCAGAGCAATTAAAACGTGAATCGCATGTATTTAAAACGCGGATTCGCATGTTACTTGAAGCACAGCTAGAATTGAACGCCGATGAAGTATGGAATCAAATTTTTGAACCAATACAACATGAAGCGAATACAAGCATTGAAGGAGAACAAGTAAATCAAGCCCAATCTTGTAGCGAACTAGGGATGGTGGAAGCCTAGGAAGATTTGTTGATTGAACGTATCACTCCTGAGCTCATGCAAGAACCAATAATGGTGTAGACGCATGCGGAGTGGCGAACGTTATTTCGCTTTAAGAGGCAACTTTTTTACAAAGTTGTGAAGTAAGGTGGTACCACGGAACTTTTTCGTCCTTATCAAGTGATTGATAAGGGCGTTTTTTATTTATCTACTAGGAGGAATATGAGCATGGATTACAAAAGTACATTATTAATGCCAAAAACAGACTTCCCAATGCGTGGGAATTTGCCAAAACGTGAACCGATGATGCAGGCCCAATGGGAAGAGCAAGGATTATATAAAAAAATACAAGCAAAAAATGAAGGGCGTCCATTTTTTATCTTACACGATGGGCCACCATATGCGAATGGAAATATTCATATGGGGCATGCATTAAACAAAATTTTAAAAGATTTTGTTGTGCGTTATAAGTCGATGAATGGATTCCAATCACCATTTATTCCTGGTTGGGATACACATGGATTACCAATTGAGAGTGCGGTCACAAACAGTGGTGTTGATCGTAAATCATTATCAGTGGCAGCATTCCGTGAATTATGTGAAGCATATGCACTTGAACAAGTTGCAAACCAAAAAGCTCAATTTAAACGTTTAGGTGTTAGTGCAGATTGGGAAAATCCGTATATTACATTACATAAAACATTTGAATCGCGCCAAATTGAAGTGTTTGGTAAAATGGCTGAAGCAGGATTGATCTTCAAAGGATTAAAGCCAGTGTATTGGTCACCATCATCTGAATCAGCATTAGCTGAAGCAGAAATCGAATACCAAGATAAGCGTTCTGCTTCAATTTATGTTGCTTTTCAAGTAGCAGATGGGAAAGGAATTGTTCATCCAGACGAAGCATTTGTTATTTGGACGACGACACCTTGGACACTACCAGCAAATTTAGGAATCTCAGTCAACCCTGAATTAGAGTATGCTGTTGTGAAAACAAATGAGAAAAAATATATCGTGTTAGCACAACTTGTTGAATCATTAACTGCTGAACTAGATTGGGAAAATGTTCAAATCGATCGTGTTATTAAAGGACAAGATCTGGAGGGCGTATTGGCACAACATCCATTCTATGAGCGTACATCATTAGTTATGGTTGGTGATCATGTTACAACTGATGCCGGAACAGGATGTGTTCATACAGCACCTGGGCATGGTGAAGATGACTTTATCGTTGGAAAGAAATACGGATTAGATGTATTATGTCCAGTCGATGGTGAAGGGAAAATGACGGCTGAAGCACCTGGTTTTGAAGGTTTATTTTATGAAGATGTGAATAAACAAGTAACAGAATTACTTGAATCAAAAGGTGCATTATTGAAATTAGCATTTATTAAACATTCATACCCACATGATTGGCGTACGAAAAAGCCAGTAATCTACCGAGCAACCAATCAATGGTTTGCTTCAGTTGATAAAATTCGTGATGAATTATTAGCACAAGTAAAAGCAACAAATTGGTTACCGAATTGGGGAGAAACGCGTCTAGGTAATATGATGCGTGATCGTGGAGATTGGTGTATTTCACGTCAACGTGTTTGGGGTGTGCCAATTCCAATTTTCTATGCGGAAGATGAAACACCGATTATGACTCCTGAAACAATTGCACATGTTGCTAGCTTATTCCGTGAGCATGGATCAAATGTTTGGTTTGAACGTGAAGCAAAAGATTTATTACCCGAAGGATTTACACATCCTAATTCACCAAATGGAAAATTCAGTAAAGAGACAGATATTATGGATGTTTGGTTTGATTCAGGAAGTTCACACACAAGTGTTTTAGTTGAACGTGGTTTACCATATCCAGCAGATCTTTATCTAGAAGGAAGTGATCAGTACCGTGGGTGGTTTAATTCATCACTTATTACTGGTGTCGCAACACAAGGAGTTGCACCGTATAAGAGTGTGTTAAGTCATGGGTTTGTCCTTGATGCAAAAGGAAATAAAATGTCAAAATCTGTTGGGAACGTCGTTGATCCATTGAAAATGATGAACCTCTTCGGTGGGGATATTTTACGTCTTTGGGTAGCAACAGTTGATTATCAATCAGATGTGCGTATTTCTGATGATGTTGTGAAACAAGTCGCGGAAAGCTACCGTAAAATCCGGAACACATTCCGTTTCTTACTTGGAAGCACAAGTGACTTCACACCGATAACAGATAGTGTCGCAGTTGAAACAATGCCAGAAGTTGACCAATATATGTTAGCATTACACCACCGTCTAATGACGCAATTGCATGTAGCTTATGAAGCATATGATTTCGTCGAAGTGTACCGTCAAGTGATTAACTTTATCACAAATGAATTAAGTGCCTTCTATTTAGATTTCACAAAAGATATTCTTTATATCGAACGTGAAAATGATCATGCACGTCGTAGTGTCCAAACAGTATTGTATACAATTTTAGTTGATTTTGCGCAAGTGTTAGCACCATTCATCCCACATACAAGTGATGAAGTTTGGGAATTCATCCCAGGTGTTGAGGCAGAAAGTATCCACTTAACTGATATGAATACATACGAAGTAACAGCAGACCAAGTAGCGTTAATTGCGAAATGGGATGTATTCATGAACGTGCGTCATGATGTGTTAAAAGCCTTAGAAATCGCTCGTAGCGAAAAAGTAATAGGAAAATCATTAGAAGCAAAAGTGACAATGTTCATCAAAGATGAAAAAACACGTACATTCTTCCATGAAATTCCAAACTTAAAACAATTATTCATCGTTTCAACAGTTGAACTTGTTGATGTGAATGGGATTGAAGGTTACGAAAGTGAAATAGCAGTGATTACCGTTGTACCATTTGGTGGCGAAACATGTGAACGTTGCTGGAACCATTTTGAAGCTGAAGAAATGGCGAACGAACACATCTGTACCCGTTGTAATGAAGTGCTAGCATCGGTACAATAAAAAAAGCAATCAAAATTGCAGCAATTGGCGTACAGAAATAAACGCCTTTGACACACAAAAGTGTGAGGTGAAAGGCATATTTCTGATGGACCATTGAAGTCAGTAGCATATTGATGTGAGTCTTGCATAAGCAAGTAATGAATCAGTAGTTGAAAATAATAAAGTTAAACGAACAAGAATGAATTCAATCTTGTTCGTTTTTTTGTAGATAGTAATTAATTATAAATTTTAAAAAAGATTATGCAAGAACAAAGTAGTATATCTAAAGTTTCATACTTAACAGATTTAGACTAATAATTAAAAGAACGAGGTATTACAAAATTGTAATATCTTGTTTTTTAAAAAGTTGATATTATGACTAGACGAACGGCTATTAGTGTGATGATGAATACAGTTCAAATTATCGGTTACGCATTAGCGGGTGTTGTCATTAGTACTAGTGGTGTTGTGATTTGCCTTATCCTTGATAGTATGACTTTTCTAATTACCGGATATTTCTATGGTCGAATTGAGCAACAAGAAATATTGATGAAGCCAAGTAAAATGACAACTTTAAAAGCAGATGTCCAAGCCGGATATCAATTTGTTGCGAAAAAAGAAATTTTGGTATATATTCTTGGAATTACGATAGTAGGGAATTTTTGATTGCCCGGCGAGATGCGTATAGTGGTTTGTATTTTTCGCAATTGAATGCGGTAATCGGGTTTTCACTATTTATGACAATTATGGCAGTTAGTTCGGTTGGTGCTGGTTTAATTTTAAGTAAGGTTCAAAATATTGGCAAATATATGTTTTTGGTTTCGCAATTGGAGCAATTGGTTTTCTACTCTTGAGTTCAACAGCAATGCTTGTGTATCTTTCCGGTATTTGCTTTGGAATTTCGAATGTTTTTGTTTCTGTTTCAAATGCAACGTTGATTCAAGTACATACACCTAAAGAATTAATCGGGCGCGTTTTTAGTATTTTCAGTAGTGTTGGCAATTTAATTGCCCCGCTCAGCTTAGTAGTCGTTGGTATCATTGGTCAAGTCATCTCTTTAGCAATCATTTTCTGTAGTCTTGGATTATTGATGGGGAGTTTAAGTCTTATCACCTCACTTGCTTTAAAACGAGCAGAGCACATCAGAGAAACTGATGAGGATAGTAGCCGAACAACTGAAATAAATGCTACTATTTGATAAATAATGAGAAAATTTTTAAATTTTTTTGTTTTTTTTGACAGAATAAATTCACTTGGATGTTATGTATTAATATAATGTACAGAGATGGTAAATATTTTAGGGGGATTAAGATGAAGAAAATCATTTTAATAGTCATCACTTTAATCGTGGTAGTGGGTACGAGTATCGTGTATCAGGATAAATCCACATATTTCCAACCCCAGGCAAATGATGTCATTGCTTTTTCGGAAAATTATAACGGACCGATTGTCACGACAAGTGCCTATATTTTACGTGAAGATAGTGAATTAGGGGAACAAATCCGAGAAATGAAAATTCCACCGGAACTACAAAAAAGTCGAATGAATGGTAAATATTATGATAGCACATCACAAACATTGTTTTTCACAAACGAGGTAGGTTTTTTTGCGTATAATCTCAAGCGAAATAAGGTAAAAACAATCAATCAAGGGATTACGGGTTATACATTTAAAGTTGATAACGGAATAATTTTTTATAACTTGGATATTGGAATTGATCAGATTAATCCGAGTGACGGTTATCAAAATCAAATTTGTGAATATACATTAGCGACAACAAAGCATCATTGTTATGATTTGATCAATATGCAAGCTTTTGATGTTCTTCCGAGTAACGATTTGTATTATGTTGTTGGCTATACGAGTGACTTGACAGGCTATACGAATATGGTGAATAGCTTGCAAGTATATGAACGAGAAACAATGACATTAGTCAATGTAATTGAAATTGAACAAGAGAAATTAGAAGGCCGCTGGTTTCCGACAATTTTCATCAATGATAAAGGTTCACTAATTATTAATAATGATGGTGTCTCATACCACGAATATGTCGATGAGACAGTGGTAACGTTAGCTGATTCAACGTATCAAATGAATTTCAGTCATAGCACAGCTGACTATATGTTCTATGGTGGTGGTTTCGGTGATTATGATGCGAATCAAGATTGTACATTTATTGCACGAACGTTAGATGCAATTACATGTGAGCCAGGAATGTTAGCAATTGTGCCAATGTATGGTGGGAATCAAATGATACCTGATAACAATGGACTTTTAAGTAAATCAACATGGTTTGAAACTGGTGAAATGTATATCAATGTCATCGATTTAACAATATTGCAAGAAGTGCGACGAATTCAACTTGATGAAACTCATAATTTCACGCGACACTTTATTTATCTCAGTGATTTTTGATTTTCATTGCGAAAAGTGATATGATAAACAGGAAATAATGGGGGAATTTAAAATGCTAGGAATGTTATTACAGTTGGTAGCGAGTGTTATCTTAGGATTTGGTGTGAATTATGTGGTGACGAGTGAGATTATTGTCAGTGTTTTTGGGGGAAGCCAGCAGGCATATATGATTGTCAGTATCCTCGCATTGATTATCCAAATTTTCGTGATTTTTATCATCATGCGCCTGATTGTGAGCAAGCGGATCAACAAGCCAACGTTGATTGCGATTAGTGTTGCGTATGTGAGTATGTTAATTGTTTTGCTCTTTGGTCGTGTTGTGATGGAGCCAACGTTCAATTTCAATCTGGGTTATCTTTTCGATTTCAGTGGGATGAATGTGATGCAAAATTTGTTGAACTTCATGTTCTTTATACCACTTGGTTGGTTTGCATGTACGTTGAATCAGCGCTATGCGGTTTCGCTTCCGATTGTGATTGCTTGTGTTGTCGCGAGTGTCATTGGTATCGAGTTGATCCAGTATTTTAGCTTGCGTGGAATTTTCGACATCGTCGATATCGTTCTAAATGTCGCTGGAATCATGAGTGGTTATTACCTCACACGTTATACGATCCAAACACTTCGGCTGAAAAAAGTATAAACTAAAAGCCAAACACAACGATACGTGTTCGGCTTTTTTTGATCTGCAAACTTTGAGCAAACACATCACTGTAGCAAAAAATAGTATCTTACGGAGAAGAATACTGCTAGCGTATGCAAAAACAAGCAGTAATAAAATGAACGATTAGTTATTAACAGGTATTGTATCAATTGAATACTAGCGGTGTACACACAATTGGCAATTAGCGGTACAAGTGCTAGGGGAATTTTAAATCTTCACTTTTTGAGATGCTAGGCAGTGTCTTTGCAGTTATGCTATAATAACTCAAGAAGGAAAGGTGGCAAGTGGCGATGAATCATGCTCAAAAAAAACGTGGAATGCAATTGAAACGTGTCAAAGACTATATGAAAACAGAACAAATGGAGCATTTCCGAGATTATTTTCTTGGATTACATCCATTTGACCAATTTGTTATTTTTAAAGAGATAGATGAGGCAGATCAACATTATTTTTATGAATGGCTATCGCCTGATGAAGTGGCGGAGTTTATCAGATATTTTGAACCGGAAGACCGCATAAAAAAATATTTTGATAAAATGTTACCAACATATGCTTCCGCAATTTTAGGTGCAATGCCATCAGATGACGCGGCTGATTTATTACAGCAACTGCCAAAAAGTCAAAAAGAACATTATTTGAAGTTTTTACACCGTACGGATCGTGAAGATATTGTTGATGCATTGACACATGAACAACAGTCTGCTGGTGGAATTATGACGTATGATATGATTGTAGTTGAAGCACATTTGAATGTACGCGAAGCATTAGAACTTGTTGTTGAGAAAGCACCAGAAGCAGATATGATTTATGTTATTTACGTTGTCGATGAATATGATCGACTTGTTGGTGTATTATCGCTACGTGAATTACTCGTTGCCAAAGCAGATCAAACAGTTGGAGAAATTATGAGCTATGATGTCGTTAGTGTAAGCGAAGATACAGATCAAGAAGAAGCGGCACGATTAATGCAAGATTATAATTTATTGGCATTGCCTGTATTAGATGAACACGAGCATTTAAAGGGAATTATTACAGTTGATGATGCAATGGATGTATTAACTGAAGAATATGAAGAAAATTTATTGAATTTACAAGGTATTGGTTCGGAGACTATTCAATCAACGTTGTTATATAGTATGAAGAATCGGTACAAGTGGTCACTCGTATTTACGGTACTTTCACTCGTTGTCGCATTTATTATTAGTCGATTCGAAACTATTTTTATCGGATTACCAGTATTAGTTGCATTTGTTCCAGTTATCTCTAATGTCGGTGCAGCGAGTGGAAATCAAACGCTCGCAGTTGTACTATTAGCTCTTGATCGTGATGAGGATCCGTTTACATGGAGAGAGATTATGAAATTGCTTGGACGACAATTATGTATTACATTACCGATAGGATTAGCGATGAGTATTGTCGCGAGTGCTGTTGCAAGTACATTTTCTGATATGCATATGTTTACGTTACTTGTCGGCGTTACAATTTTATGTGCAACGTTGTTGAGTAATGGACTTGCAGTATTAATTCCAATTATTTTGAAAAAATTAAACCGAAACCCGCATGTCCTTGCGAGTACGATGATTACGATTAGTGTCGATGTTTGTATTTTCGCACTGTATTTATTTAGTGCACAAGTATTGCTTGAACGTGGATTCCTTGGATAACAGTTGAAATAGGAGATAATCTATGAAAAGATTGATAGGTATAGGGATTATTATTGTATTGCTCTGTATAGGAATGATGAGTTTATTGTATGAGGGATACGTTATTGAAATAGTTGCTAAGACGTCTCGTGTGAGTGAAGCGACATTGATGGGTGGAAATTTTTGGGAGCTTGGCAATTTTACTCGCTTCATTGTAAGTAGCAGTCTTATTTTTCTTGTTTTAATCGACTATATTTTATATAAGCAAAATAAATACAGTAGTATCTATACACATACGACATTTTTGGTAATAGCATTATTGCTCATTTTATTGACAATCACACTAGCAACGCAATTTACGCAAACAATGCGAATGTTTGATATTATTGATAGTGGTATAATTGTCATAAATATTGTCTATGGAGTAGTCGTTTTCATGATGATTATTACGAAAAAAATGACAGAAAAATAGGATAAAAGCACACAGTTAATTGTTTGAAAAATAGTTAACTATGTGTTTTTTTAATGTGTGAAAGCAGCTAGCGCAACTAAAAATAACAACAAAACGGTCAAAACTGACAAACGTATATACAAGTTTTGGAAAATATGATGAAATAAATGCGAGGCAGGTAGCGAACAAAACGCTGTACTTGCAAAATAAAAAAACAATAATACACGTGATGTGAAATGAACACAGTGACCACATGTTAGGAGAATGAAATAATGGAAACGAAAAAAATGAAGAAAGCATATCCGATGCGTAAAGTATTAACAACATCGGCAGTTGCTGCGTTACTAGCAACAACATTTGCACCAACGCTACAAGCATTCGCATATACAACGCAAGATAGTGTTACAACAACACAAACAGCAACAAAAATGAAACGTAATGTTATGTATTATGGTGATTGGTCAATTTGGGGTGGACAAGGAAACTTCTATCCAAAAGATATTCCAGCTGATCAATTAACACATTTAAACTTTGCTTTTATGGACTTCGATGCAAATGGAGATTTAGTATTCACTGATAAAGATGCCGCAGTAGGAGCACCAGTTGGACAAGAAGGCGTACAATGGGATGCACCTAATGCAGGTATTTTAATTGCTTTACAAGAATTACGTGAAAAAAATCCCAACTTAAAATTAGGTATTTCAGTTGGTGGTTGGTCAAAATCAGGTGATTTCTCAACAGTGGCGGCAGATCCTGTGAAACGTGCGAACTTTATTGCTAATATTATTCAATTTGTTGAATATACAAATATGGATTTCATCGATCTTGACTGGGAATTTCCAGGAGAAGTTCGTGAAGGTGATTTAGTTGATAACAAAAATGATGAAGGAACACCGAATGCCACAGCAGCAGACAAAGAAAACTACATTATTTTACTTGAAGAATTACGTATTGCAATGAATGAAAAAGGAATTGATAATGGTAAGTATTATGAATTATCAGTTGCTTTACCAGCACCAAAAGCAAAGGTAGATAATGGTATTGATGTTGATCGTTTATTTGATGTTGTTGATTTTGCTAACATCATGACATATGACTTACGTGGAGCTTGGGATGATACAAGCGGCCACCAAACAGCATTGTACAATGACCATGATCCATACAATGATAATAACTTATCGATTGATGAGTCTGTTGATTATTTAATTGCACAAGGAGCACCGTCAGATAAAATCGTCATTGGTGCGGCATTTTATACACGTGGATGGAATGAAGTTGAATCTGGAACAAATACGGAATTACCTGGTTTATTTCAATCAGCAACATTATCAGGAAAAGATGCTGATCAAACGCCATCATATGGAGCAGCAAACGAGGCACCATTAAGTGTTGGTGACAGTGGGCGTGCAGCTGGTGTTTGGTCATACCGTAGTCTTGATAAATTGAAAGCGACATATCCTAATTTAACTGAGTATTGGGATGATTATGCAAAAGCACCATATTTATATGATGCTACAACAGGGAAGTTTTTCACATATGATAATGCACGTTCAATTACTGAAAAAGCGAATTATGTGTTAGAGAATGATCTTGGTGGAATGATTGGTTGGATGGCATCACAAGATGCACCAACGGATGGAAGTGCACGTCGTGATGAATTAACAACAGTCATGAAAGAAGGGCTATATGGTCAAGCTGAATTACCAACACACGAAATTGTGTATGACGAATTAGATGTAACAGCTACTATTTCGACATTTACACAAGATTGGGGAACTGGTGGTGGTTATGAAATCACAATCAAAAATAATGAAGTTGCTCAAGAAAGTAATAGTGTTTTGAAACAAGTAGAACGTGGTTCGGAAACGATTAAAGCACCAAAGTTATATATTAAATCAGATACTGCTCTTTCACGTGGAGACCATATGGCAGGAACAGTAACGTATGAAAATGGATATACTGTTGTTGATCTTCAATCAGTTTGGGAAGGAAAAAATATTGAACAAGGACAAACATATACATTTAAATTAAGTGGTGAAGCAACAATTGAAAGCATTGAGCTTGTGCAACGTATGTCAACGAATGGTCCTGACATGTATCGTCAAACAATTTTTGGTGATTCAACACAGAAACCAGAAGTCAATACAGCACCAGTATTCAGCGGATTAGCAAATAAAACAATTACTCTTGGAGATACATTTGATGCGCTAGCAGGAGTCAGTGCGACAGATAAAGAAGACGGTGATTTGACAAATGAAATTCAAGTGTCAGGAAGCGTTGATACGACTGTGGCTGGTGCATATACATTAACGTATACAGTAGCTGACTCAAAAGGATTAACAACAACTGTGAGTCGCATTATTACTGTGGAAGAAGAATCGGCTCCTGAACCAGAAGTGAATACAGCTCCAATGTTGAATGGTGTAGTAAATATGACAATTACTCTTGGAACTGCATTTGATGCGTTAGCAGGAGTCAGTGCAACGGATAAAGAAGATGGAGATGTAACAGATAAAATTCAAGTATCAGGAAGCGTCGATACAAATGTTGAAGGTGCATATACATTAACGTATACAGTAGCGGACTCACAGGGATTAACGACAACAGCAACACGTGTGATTACTGTCAAAGCGATGGAAACGGAAGATAGCTTAGATTTTGGAGTTGGGCAAGGAATTGAATGGCCAGCACAAGTAAATGCACCATTTGTTGATATGACTGCATGGGTAGGCGATTCAGTATTTGGAAATAATGGAGCCGCAAATTTAGCGAAATTATCATTGGATACAGGAGTTCAATTCTTCAACCTTGGATTTATTCAAGCAGCATCACATACAATTAAAGATGGAAAAGTTGAATGGGGATTCGGTGGATACGCAGTATTAAATGAAGCGAATAATGATAACACACAATATCAAGGAATAAAAAAATCTATCCGTGAATTACGTGAACTTGGTGGAGATGTAACAATTTCACTGGGTGGTTTAAATGGAACAGCATTTTGGGAAGTAACACAAGATGTTGATGTGTTGTATAACACATACCTTGAATTAGTTGATGGATTTAACTTAACACGTTTAGATCTTGATATTGAGGGTGGTGCACAAGATAAGGCTAAAAATATTGCGAATGCGAAAGCAATTAAAAAATTACAAGATGCAACAGGTGTTGATATTGTTTTAACATTACCTGTCTTACCTAGTGGATTAACATCAGTACAACTAGATGTGTTAGAAGCATATTTATCACAAGGTGTTGATGTTGAAGTTGTTAATATCATGACAATGTGCTATGGAAATGGAACGTTGTTACCAGGTGAAAACTACGGGACTGCTTCATTGCGTGCAGTTGATAGTACAATGGAACAGGTGAAACAATATTTCCAAAAATATGCAAATAGTACATTAACGACACAGCAAGCATACGCAAAAATTGGAACAACACCATCAATTGGATTTGAAGGTTCTGCACATCCAATTTTTACAACTGAATGGTCACAGTTAGTCGTTGATCATGCTATCGAAAAAGGTTTAGCAATGACATCATTCTGGTCAATGAACCGTGATGCAATGTTAGAAAGTAATCAAGGCGTATCAACTCAGTATGAATTTACAAATATCTTCAAAGCATTTGGAACAACAATTGAAAATCCAAATCCAGAAGGAAATACTGCACCTGTATTCAGTGGTGTTACAAACAAAACCATTACAGTTGGTGATACATTTGATGTATTAGCAGGAGTAACTGCAACAGATAAAGAAGACGGAGATTTAACAAGTAAAATTCAGGTGGATGGAAACGTTGATACAAACAAAGTTGGAGCATATACAGTAACGTATACTGTTTCAGATTCAAAAGGATTAACAACAACAGCAACACGTGTAATTACTGTTCAAGCAAAACCAACTGTGGATGGAGATACATTTGATATTAATACAATCTATTATGGTGGTGAAACAGTAGTTTACAAAGGTGTAGAGTACACAGCAAAATGGTGGGTACAAGGAGAATATCCAGACCAATCAGCTGCTTGGGAGCGTCAAGTTGAGATGAACCCTGACGGAAGTCAAGATTATATTCCAGGTGGAACATATACAGAAGGTATGATTGTCAACTATAATGGGGAGCAATATAAAGCGAACTGGTGGACACAATCAATTCCAGGAAGTGATTCATCATGGACAAAATTAACGAATAATGATGGCGGATCAACGAGCAACGAATATGTACCAGGTGGAACATATGTTGGTGGAGACATCGTAACGTATAATGGGGAGCAATATAAAGCGAACTGGTGGACACAATCAACACCGGGAAGCGATGATTCTTGGACAAAATTATAAAAACTCGAACATAGAAATCAAATCATTCATCATTCGAAAAATAAAGGCTGTATCATATAACATGGTACAGCCTTTATTGTATTTAAAAGATAGATTTTGCATAGCATCTGGGTATTTATTGACGCTTCTCTATCAAAAATCAAGCCTTTGGTCTCCAATCCTTAGCGTGTATTGGGAAACTAATGATTATGCGTACTTCTTTCGTTGGCTAAATTGACAAAGAACAGCACTAAAAAATGACTGAACTCATACAATGTGAGGTCAGTCATTTTTTAGTGCTTCATATCATTTTTAAAGCTATTAAAAGTGATTGAGTCTGTAAGTTTTTATTCTGTAGGTGTTTCAAGGTTTACAAGGTATTCATCATACGCTGTTTTGAATGCTTCATCTGTAAAGACGATTGTTGCTTCATTCCGTAATTCACTCATGAATTTTGTATAGTTTGCTTGTGTTTTATCAGCACTACGCAGTTCATCTGTAATAGTTTGTGTTAATGTCTCATCTAATTCAGGGTTTTTTGTATCGTAGACATTAATGATATGATAACCAAAATCAGTTTGTACGAGTTCAGATGATGTTTTACCTATTTCCAAAGCAAAAGCAGCTTCTTCAAATGGTGCTACCATTTTACCTTTTCCAAAGCAAGAAAGATCACTAGCTTCTTTAATTGTGATTTCTTCACCAACAATTGATTTGTCAGCAACGACATCTTCTACACTGTATTCGCCAGCACTAATTGCATCTAGCACAGTTTGTGCTTGGGTTTGATCTTCAATTAAAATGTGACGTGCACATACTTGATTTTCATAACCTTCAGCGTATTTTGCTTGAATTTGTTCTTCTGTAATTGGTAAGAATTCGTTGAATAATTGTTCTGTGTAAAGGCTTAATGCTAAATAATCACGAATATCTTGTTCGTTTGTAATAGGATAACCAATAATTTGTTCGGCAGTTGTTAAATAATCGTTTCCATATGTCGATTTGAAATTATCGATTGTTGAGTTAATTGAGGATGTATTGACTTTGGCATAACGTGCCTTGAGTAATGCTAAGTCGATTTTATCAGATACTTTATTGATTCCTTTTTCGGCATCTAATAACGTATTAGTATTTTCTATTTTAATTGTAGTATCGTTTACTGTAACGACAGCTTCACCGCTTGGTTGTTCGATCATAGCACCAATAATAAAAACGGCAACGACAACAATAGCAACAGCTGCTGTAATAATTGCAATTGTTTTTTTAGATTGTGATTGTACCGGCTTATGGCTATTAGGACCACTCGCTTGTTTTAAATGTGTTTTCATGTTGATAAAAGCTCCCTTTATTTTTATTTATTTGCTACGTATAAGGTGGTAGCAAGTGTTTGCAATTGTTCTTGATTATATTCATGCATATTGTTGTGCCAATGCGCATTGTATCCATCGTTTGTTGCATCAAAGCGTGGAACTATGTGTGCATGAAAATGAAAGACAGCTTGTCCAGCAACTTCATGCGAATTATTGACGATATTTACCCCAGTGGCACCAACAAGTGGTACAATATGTTTAGCTAATTTTGTTGCTACCGCAAAGCAGTGAGCAGCGAGGTGTTCATCGAGTTCGAAAATATCACGGATATGCACTTTTGGAATAACTAACGTATGTCCAGGTGTTGCTTGTGAAATATCAAGGAAGGCGATGACGTGCTCATCTTCGTAAATTTTATAGCTTGGAATATCATTTGAGATGATTTTACAGAAAATACAGTCGTTCATAACTTCAACTCCCTTCATTTTAGTGGATAATAATAAAAAATTCATCGTCATTTCTAAGTATATCATTTTAAAACAGGTAGTATCTATAGTAAAATAAAGAATGTAAAAAAATATTTAAGGAGGTACTCGTATGAGTCAGCCAACGTTAACAATAACTGATTTACAAGCATCAGTTGAAGATAAGCAAATTTTAAAAGGGATTAACCTTACAGTCAAAGGTGGAGAAATCCATGCCATTATGGGACCAAATGGAAATGGGAAATCAACACTAGCGGCAGCTTTAATGGGAAACCCTAAATATGCAGTAACAAAAGGAACAGCAAATCTTGATGGTGAGTCGTTACTTGATTTAGAAGTAGATGAACGTTCAAAAGCAGGATTATTTTTGGCAATGCAGTACCCAAGTGAAATTGGAGGTGTCACAAATTCAGATTTTTTACGCTCGGCAGTGAATGCTCATCGCGGTGAAGGGAATGAAATTGGACTGTTTCCTTTTGTGAAAAAACTAAATCAAAGCGTAAAAAAACTTGAAATGCGTGATGACTTACCACATCGTTATTTAAATGAAGGTTTTTCAGGGGGAGAAAAAAAACGTAATGAAATTTTACAAATGTTAATGCTCGAACCCAAAATTGCTATTTTAGATGAAATTGATTCAGGTCTTGATATTGATGCATTACGTATTGTTGGAACAAATATAACAGAAATGGTGAAAGAGCGAAATCAAGAAATGGGTGTTATTTTAATTACTCATTATCAACGGTTACTCGACTATATTGAACCAGATTTTGTACATGTATTAATTGATGGGAAAATCGTTAAAACTGGTGATGCGTCATTAGCACGTCGTTTAGAGACAGAAGGATATGAGTGGTTAAAAGCAGAACTTGGCTTACAGACTTTAACAATTGAGGAAGAAGCGACAACAGCAATGTCACGCCCAGCGAATATTGGGTCATGTGGAACACGCCAAAAATTAGGATTGTAGGGAGAGTGACAGCAGATGTTACCAAAACATTTACAAGCATATCTTGGTGAGGATGCAAGTTTAGCACTTGTATTGAGCGAAGACTGTGTACAATTTAATAATACACCGTTAACAGTGAATACTTTAGGTGATACAACTCATGAAAATCAAGCGTATTTTCAACGGGTGATGCAAGCAACTGTCCAACCACTTGCGACATACCGCAGTGCTGACGATATACTAGTTGTAGAGTTAGATGCAAAGCGGGTAGTTGATCAACCAATCCATATTATTCATTTACATAAAGAAGCCTTATTTAGACGCCACGTCTTAGTTATTGCACAACCATTGAGTGAAATGAAGATTATAGAGCATCATTTGAATGCTGAAGACAATCAACCAATGTTGATTGAACAAACGCTCGAATTGATCGTACGTGATCAAGCTAAACTTGATTATGTGAGTTTTGATGCATTTACTCAAGCAGCACAAGTACAGATGAGTCGATTTGGATTAGTCGAACGCTATGGTGAGTTGACATGGGTATTAGGATCATTGAGTAGTGGTGATACACAAACAGAGAATATTACACAACTTATAGGTGAAGGTGCAACAAGTCAAAGTACGTTATTGACAGTAGGTGTAGGACTACAAAAACAACACCATTTAGTAAGAATTGATCAGCATGCAGCGTATACGAAAGGGAATATTATCAATCATGGTGTCGTGAGAGATCAAGCGCAAGGTGTTTTTGATGGCATTGGTTATATTAAAAATGGAGCAGTAAAAGCAGATGCACAACAAGAAAGTCGTTTTATGGTATTAGATGATTTAGCACGAGCAACAACGAATCCAATTTTACTCATTGATGAGCATGATGTAACGGCTGGTCATGCGGCCAGCGTTGGTCGTGTTGATGCAGAAACGTTGTATTACTTACAAAGTCGTGGGTTAACGATTGAACAAGCACAGTCACTTGTAACATTGGGGTTTTTAATGCCACTTATTGAAACTGTTAGCGATGTAACATTACGTGAAAAATTGTTAACAATTATTGAAACAAAGGTGGTTCAGCATGGAGCATAATGAATTCATCAATGATTTTCCCATTTTAAACGAAGAAATGAATGGCCATCGCTTTGTTTATTTAGATAGTGCGGCAACGAGTTTAACACCGGAATGTGTTCTTGAAAAAATGAATGAATATTATCGTCATTATGGTGTGAATGTACATCGTGGTGTGTACGCATTTGGTGCTAAAGCCGATGCTGAATTTGAAGCAGTTCGCGATCAAGTACAGTGTTTTATTCATGCGGGAAGTCGTGAAGAAATTGTTTTCACAAGAGGAACGACAACTGCCATTAACCAAGTAGCATTTGGATACGTATTACCAAAATTACAACCAGGTGATGAAATCGTGACGAGTATGAGTGAACACCATGCGAACTTCGTTCCATGGCAAGTTATTGCTCAAAGAAGTGGTGCAACGTTAAGATTTGCGCCACTTGATCAAAGTGGAGCAGTAACAGCTGAGGCATTACGGAGTGTAATGAGTGAAAAAACACGTTTTGTGGCATTAAATCATATGTCAAATGTTATGTCGGCATTGAATGATGTCCAAGCATTGAGTCAAGTAGCACATGAATTTGGTGCAGAGATTCTCATCGATGGTGCGCAAGCAATCCCACATTTGCGTGTCGATGTGCAAGCAATTGATTGTGATTTCTATGCATTCAGTGGCCATAAAATGTTTGGTCCAACAGGTGTTGGTGTATTATATGGGAAATTAATATGTTTGCAAGCAATGGAGCCATTTGAATATGGTGGTGCAATGATTGATCAAGTATGTCAAGTATCGACGACGTATAAAGATGCTCCTTATCGATTTGAAACTGGAACACCGATGATTGCTGAAGTCATTGGTTTAGGAGCAGCAATTCGTTATGTAGAATCACTTGGATATGAATATATTCAAACACGCATTGAAATGTTACGAGCGTATGCGATGGAACAATTAGCACAAATGCCACATGTCCATGTATATAATCCACATAACTATGAGTCAGCAACAATTGCTTTCAATATTGTTGATGTTCATTCACATGATGCTGTGACAGTGTACGATTTGGAAGGTGTGGCGATTCGAGCTGGACATTTATGTGCTCAACCGATGTTAAGTGAGTTAGAGCAAGGATCGTTATTACGAATGAGCTTGCAAGTGTATAATACGAAAGCGGATATTGATCGATTTATTGCCGCGACAAAGAAAGCGAGTGACTTTTTAGATGTCTTATTCTTATGATGAACAAATGCTTCGGCAAATAATTATGGACCATTACAAAATGCCAAGACACAAAGGGTTAGTAGATGATGCTAGCTATGTAACGGTGCATTTAAAAAACCCATCATGTGGTGATGATATGCGTGTTCAAACAAAGATTGAAGCAGATGTTATTACTGATATTCACCATGATGGTAGTGGGTGTTCAATTTGTTGTGCATCAGCTTCAATGATGGCTGAACTGGTGAAAGGCGAACATATTGAGCAAGCACAAGCAAAGAAAAAAGCCTTTTATCAGATGGTGAGCGGACAAGGAATAGATGAAGAATTATTAGCAGATGCTATTAGTTTGCAAGGTGTAGCAAAGTTACCCCCACGTATAAAATGTGCAACGTTAGGTTGGAAAGCATTTGAGCAAACACTTTCAGTTGACACAGTTGAATATGATGAAGGTGTTACACGTATAGATGAATAAGAGAGAAGGTGTCAAAGAATGGAACATGTACCAGTAAATGAAGAGTACCAATATGGGTTTAATGATGGTGATGTTGGTATCTTAAAACTCGATAAAGGTTTAAATGAGGCAGTTGTTCGTGAAATTTCGCGAATTAAAGGAGAGCCAGAATGGATGACGGAATTTCGTGTGAAAGCATATCACCATTTTATGAAAACACCGATGCAAACATGGGGTGCTGATTTAAATACGCTCGATTTTGATAATATTCGTTATTATGTGAAACCGTCTGAACGAGCTGAAACAAGTTGGGATGAAGTGCCAACAGAAATTAAAGATACATTTGATAAACTTGGTATTCCAGAAGCGGAGCAAAAATTTTTAGCTGGGGTGTCAACACAGTATGAATCAGAAGTTGTATATCACAGTATTCACAAAGAACTCGAAGAAAAAGGTGTTATTTTCTTAGATACTGATTCAGCGTTGAAAGAGTATCCTGATTTATTTAAGAAATATTTTGCGAAAATTGTCCCTTATACAGATAATAAATTTTCTGCATTAAATACAGCTGTTTGGAGTGGTGGATCATTTATTTATGTGCCAAAAGGTGTGAAGTTAGATCAACCATTACAGTCATATTTCCGTATTAACTCGGAGAATATGGGGCAATTTGAGCGAACATTAATTATTGTTGATGAAGGAGCAGATGTTCATTATGTTGAAGGGTGTACAGCTCCAACATACTCTACTGATTCGCTGCACAGTGCTGTTGTTGAAATTTATGTTGAGAAAGGTGGACGTTGTCGTTATACGACAATCCAAAACTGGTCGAATAATGTCTACAACTTGGTGACAAAACGTGCATTATGTGAAGAAGCAGCCTCAATGGAATGGATTGATGGGAACATAGGATCAAAAGTAACAATGAAATATCCAGCTGTTGTGTTGAAGGGAGACTATTCAAAAGGAACGACAATTTCCATTGCTGTTGCTAGTGCTGGTCAGCACCAGGATGCTGGGGCAAAGATGATTCATTTAGGAAAAAATACGTCATCAACAATTGTCTCAAAATCAATTGCACGCAATGGTGGAAATGTGACTTATCGTGGTATCGTTGAACATGGTCCAAAAGCGATAGGTGCCAAAACAAATGTTGAGTGTGATACGATTATTATGGATGCAATTTCCAAATCCGACACAATTCCATACAATAAGATAAAAAATGGGTTATCGACACTTGAACACGAAGCAAAAGTATCAAAAGTTTCGGAAGAACAATTATTTTATTTAATGAGCCGTGGACTGAGTGAAGAGAAGGCAACCGAAATGATTGTTATGGGATTCATTGAGCCATTTGCACGAGAATTACCAATGGAATATGCTGTGGAATTAAATCAATTAATGAAAATGGAAATGGAAGGTTCAATTGGTTAGATGAATCAGTAGATATGTTTGTAAACTTTAAAAAGTAAAGAAGTTATTGACAGTAAAATAAAAAAAGCAAATTTTATGCCTAGCAAAAGGTTGGAATTTGCTTTTTTTATTTATAATTTTATATAAGACTGTTTTTTGTTATGTTGATTTTATTTTGATGATACTCAACATTTCTGAGATTTACGTGATGGGAGAAACAGGTGTACAAAATATAAGTATGTACAAATAGTGGTAAATACGATGTATTTCTCATTTCATAATAAACTACTGGCAATAAAGAAACAGAGCAAAGTATGCCTTTTGTTTGAGTAAAAGCTCATATATTGATTTTGAATTGTGTCGGACTATGAAAATCTTCAATTGGGATTCACAAACACTTATATAAAATATGATAAGCTATAAGAGAATGAATCAAATAATATGGAGTGAATAAGATGGTAGAAACAATACTTGGCTATGTAGCTATGATGAATATATTAGGATTTTTGATAATGTGGATTGATAAAGAAAAAGCGAAGCGGAATAGGTGGCGTATTCCAGAAGCAACGTTACACAGTATTGCTTGGTTAGGTGGAGCACCAGGAATGCTGCTAGCTCGTCAACAGTTAAGGCATAAAAGTCGTAAAATGATTTTTGCCATCAGTTTTATTGCTGCAACATTTATATGGATAGGTATGATTGTTGTGATAAGCGTAGGTGTATAATGTATGTAAAATAAAGAATAGAAACAACGAACTTCAAAGCTTTGTCATAGAATTGTCAAAAAAAATTGGTATAATAAAAAAGAAGCAAAAGTTTAGAGGAGAGGTAGTATGTCAGTTTTATTTTTAGGCGATAGCCTTGTTACAGGATATCCACATCAACATTCTTTTGTGAGTGAAGTTGAACGTCAATTGCACCAATCATGTATGATTGAAGGTATTCCAGGTCAAACAACAGCAGAATTATTAGTAAAAGTGCCTGATTTATTGGCAAAACACACGCCAGAAAGTGTTGTCATATTGATTGGAACAAATGATATTGCACATCATATAGATTTCAATCAATATGAACATTTATTGCAAGAAATGGTCACACTTATTCAAGCGAATAATATCGAAGTTTTTTTAGCTGAGGTTCCGTATTTTGAAGCTGTACAAAACCCATTTTTTTCAAGCTTGAATTTAGAGGTGTTAAATAGAGGAGTTGTTCAAGCAAATATTCGGATCCATCGAATAGCTACAGTTGCACAAATACCGGTTATTCCTCTTTCTCAACATTTAACGACACACAAACAAAATCATGGCTTGGATTTTGTCACAACAGACGGAATTCATTACTTTTCAAAATACGCAGAAGTGTATGCACGTGTATTTTCGCAAAAACTCGATGATTTCCAGCGCGGTGATAGTAAACAAGAAATTCGTCAACGGATGTTGGAACGTCGAAAAACGATGGATGTTGGTGAAAATATGAGCCTTTCAACTCAAATATGCCAACGCGTGCGAGAGCTTTCGTGTTGGAAAGAGGCTAAAGTTATTGGATTATATGCTCCAACCCAAAATGAGGTTAATGCAATGTTACTGATGCAAGATCATGAAAAATCGTTTGCCTTTCCAAAGATACTAGGAGATGGACTTATGCGCTTTTACGATGGCGAAGGAGATTTAGCGATTGGAGAATTCGGTATTTTAGAGCCAATTCATACAAGACTTGTTGAACCTGATTTAATTATTGTTCCAATCGTTGCATTCGATCATGAGAATGACCGACTTGGATTTGGAAAAGGGTATTATGACCGCTATTTAGAACGTTTTCCGGCGAAAACCATTGGTCTTGCATTTAATTTTCAAAAAGTTGATGACATTCCAAAACAAAATAAAGATGTTCCGTTAGAATTGATTGTGACACAGACACATGTTTATACAGGAAGAAGTGAAGAACAGGAGTAAATGACTTGCCATATGACTTGTTTTCATGTAAAGTTAAGCTATCATCGTATAGTGGCAAGGAAAAATGGCTTGCGAGTTTCTACCTGTTGACCAATTTTCAACAGACTACGATGCTACCTATGCTTTTTTAGTATAGGTAGCAAGTTTGGAAACGAAAAAATAACTGTCGATGGTGATAGTTATTTTTTTTATTATATGATAAAGGACAATCAAGTAAGGATGGTACAAAGAAAAATGAAGACGGATTTACAAATTGCCCAAGCAAATGAAATGGTTGATATTCGTGAAATTGCACAACAAATTGGTTTAACAGAAGCAGATTTAGAGTTATATGGGAGATATAAAGCAAAAATCAGTCACCATGTAATGGATCGTGTTCAAAATAATCAAGATGGAAAATTAGTTTTAGTTACAGCGATTAATCCAACACCTGCTGGTGAAGGGAAATCAACGGTAACAATCGGATTAGCTCAGGCATTACAACGTTTAGATAAAAAGGCAATTGTCGCATTACGTGAACCATCATTAGGACCAGTTATGGGAGTTAAAGGTGGTGCAGCAGGAGGTGGACATGCTCAAGTTGTACCGATGGAAGACTTAAACTTACATTTTACAGGAGATATGCATGCAATTACGACAGCGAATAATATGATTAGTGCCTTTATTGATAATCATATTTTTCAAGGAAACGACTTGTCGATTGATCGTGTTGTATGGCGTCGGTGTGTTGATTTAAATGATCGCTCATTACGTGAAGTTGAAATTAATTTAAGTCGTTTGACACAAGATTTCAAGCGTAATGATGGTTTTGATATTACTGTTGCTTCAGAAATTATGGCTGTCCTTTGTTTAGCCAATGATTTAGATGATTTAAGAATGCGTATCGGACGTATTGTTGTTGCGTACAAAGTGGACAATACACCGATTACTGTTGCTAATTTAGGAATTGAAGGTGCAGTGACGCTTATTTTACGTGATGCATTGTTGCCAAACCTTGTACAAACGTTAGAGAAGACACCAGCAATTGTACATGGTGGACCATTTGCGAATATTGCCCATGGGTGTAATTCAGTTCAAGCAACAAAACTAGCATTGAAACTTGGTGATTATGCAGTGACAGAGGCTGGATTTGGTGCTGATTTAGGTGCAGAAAAATTTATGGACATCAAATGTCGTATGGCTGATTTAAAACCAGATGCTACAGTTATCGTTGCGACAATTCGTGCTTTGAAAATGCATGGTGGAGTCGAAAAAAGTGAATTAACACATGAAAATGTTACAGCACTAAAAGCAGGTTTAGTTAACTTAGAAAAACACATTGAAAACATGCAAAAATTTGGTGTGCCATTTGTTGTTGCAATTAATAAATTTGTGACTGATACAGATGCTGAAGTACAGGCACTTCAGGCATGGGCACAACAACATGGTCATCCAATTGCACTATGTGAAGTGTGGGAACATGGTGGTGCTGGTGGAGAGGCATTAGCGAAAAAAGTGATTGAAATTTGTGATACAGTTGAATCAAACTATGCACCGATTTATGAATTATCATCAAGTATTGAAGCAAAAATTGAAACGATTGCGAAAGAAATTTATGGTGCCGATCATGTTGAATTTAGTGAGGAAGCTCAAGAGCAAATGATTCAATTCAAAGCGAATGGTTGGGATACATTACCAATCTGCATGGCAAAAACACAATATTCGTTTTCTGATGATCCAAAGTTATTGGGACGGCCAAGTGGATTTACTGTAACAATTCGTCAACTCCGTGCAAGTGTTGGAGCTGGATTTATTGTTGCTCTAACCGGAGCTGTCTTAACAATGCCTGGCTTACCAAAACAACCTGCAATGCTACAAATGGATGTGGATGCAGAAGGGAAAGCAATTGGATTATTCTAAATAAAATTGTAACCTATAAGCACGGGAAAATTCTCTAGCTTATAGGTTTTTTAGTACATAAAAAATAACTGTCAGATAACAAATCAAAGACAAGAGATGTGGAGAAAAGTTAGCATTATTCAACAGCGAACTTCAACAAACAAGTAAAAAAGATCCGTACTGGTCTTGAACTGAATAATTTTTTAGTTCTTTTGATACAGAACCCTTTTTTATTTACAAAACAAATAAAAAGTGCGAGAGATAGAATAGGTATTACTAAGGAAAGTAGAGAAGAACATTACCATGTAAAATATTTTTTTCTGTAGTATAATAAAAATAATTCAATGTAAGGAGGTTTTTTGAAATGAAAATAGGAATTATGAGTCATGGTGGTATTTCAACACATATTTTTATGCAAGCATTGCAAAAACAAGTAACTGATGGGCAATTTGAATTCATGATTTTTACGCGTGACCAAATAGAAAAATTACCTCAAGATATCAAAATAGCATTAATAGAACCACAAGTTGATTGGTTTGGTGTATCCAATATTGTGCAACTTGAAATACCATTAGAAGCGTATGCACCAGATGGAGCAAGAGAGATGGTTGCTCGTTTGCAAGAAGCGATGTACGAATTAGAGAGTGAATAAAAGAAACTGCTATCCGCAGTTTTTTCTATTTTGGAATATATGAAATTTATACATGAAAATAGTTTGATACAAAAGGAGATAGAGAAGATGAACATAATTGATGGACGTGCCCATGCACAGGCAATTTACCATGACTTAGCACAACAAGTACAACAATTAAAAAGGCAGCCTAAATTGGTAATTATTCAAGTAGCAAACCACCAAGCAAGCGAGGCGTATATTCGTGGGAAGATTAAAGCAGCAGAAGCAGTTGGGATTTATGCTGAAGTACAAAATTTTCCAGAGTCGATAGAGCAAAACCAATTGTTAACAGTTATTGCACAATTAAATGAAGATCGAACAGTTGATGGAATAATTGTTCAGCTCCCGTTACCAGGACATTTAGATGAATTTATTGTTGCACGAGCAATTAAACGTTCGAAAGATGTTGATGGATTTCATCCGGAAAATTTAGGTGAGCTACTCATTCATGAAACGCTATTAGAGCCATGTACACCAAAAGGAATTATGACATTACTAGAACGTGAAGGCATTGAGTTGACTGGAAAACACGTGTGTATCATTGGCCGTAGCAATATTGTAGGAAAACCAATCGCATTATTAGCATTACAAGCGAATGCTACAGTTACTATATGTCATTCGCGAACAAATAATTTACATCAACACACACAACAAGCAGATATAGTAATTGTTGCGGTGGGTATTGCTAATTTTTTAACTGACGATATGATTCGAACTGGAGCAATAGTTATTGATGTTGGAATTAACCGTTTAAATGGAAAACTTGTTGGTGATGTGGATTATGATTCAGTTTCACAAAAAGCGAGTGCATTGACACCAGTCCCAGGTGGTGTTGGACCAATGACAGTTGCAATGTTGATGAGTAATACTGTGGTAGCTGCCACAAATCAACAATAAAGAAAACGATATCATTTGTGCATCGTCACAAAAAAAATGAAAATGTATGTAAAAACAGAAAAAAGACTTGTTTAGAATGTTTAATATTGTTATTATCATAGGTGAAAAAAGTATTAATAAAATATACTTTTGATAAAAGAATAATTCGTATAATAGCAAGGATATGGCTTGCAAGTTTCTACCGATTTCCCGTAAAGAGATCGACTACGATGTATCACACTTTTTAGATTGCTTTTTAGTAATATGAAAATTTTCAGTGTACATCGCGAATTCATAGGAGGATGACCATGAACGCAATGACAACACATAAACAATCGAAACAAGAATTTTACGCAGCAGAAGTATGTGCTTTTTAAGTACCGTACATTTGCTGTGTTTTTTGTTTATGTAGCATGCGCCTAGGTCATAACGAAGGAGCGTAATCAAAATGGAACAAAAAATTGGTATTATTATGGGTAGCCAATCAGATTATCAAACAATGCAAGCGACAACATCGGTGCTCGATGAACTCGGAATTGCATATGATGTACGAGTGATTTCAGCACACCGTACACCGGAAGCGATGATCGAATATGCAAAATCAGCTCGTGACAAAGGGCTACATGTGATTATTGCGGGAGCAGGGGGCGCAGCACATTTACCGGGAATGGTTGCAGCTTGTACGACACTACCAGTTATTGGGGTGCCGGTTCAATCGCGTGCATTAAATGGTTTGGATTCTTTGCTATCAATTGTCCAAATGCCAGCTGGTGTGCCAGTTGCGACAGTTGCAATTGGTGAAGCAGGGGCGAAAAACGCAGGGTTATTAGCAGCTCAATTACTTGGAATGACAGATAAAGCGATTGCACAACAACTAGAGGCTTATAGATTAGTCATGAAACAGGCAGTTGAAGCAACAGCCGATTTGTCGGAGGTTCGCAAATGATGATTCAAGCGTACCAAACGATTGGAATTATCGGGGGTGGACAGCTTGGACAAATGTTAACCATTGCCGCAAAATCGATGGGATTTTATGTTATTATTTTAGATCCAACGCCAAATTGTTGTGCTTCTCAAGTAGCAGATGGACATATTGTTGCTGCATACGCTGATGAGGAAGCACTTGGACGATTAGCACAACAATCAGATGTCATAACATATGAGTTTGAAAATATACCAGCACAAGCAATTGAGCAATTATCAAAGCAAGCATATCTTCCGCAAGGAGCTAAACCATTAGCGTTAACACAACATCGTTTACAAGAAAAGCAAGCATTACAAACACTTGGGATACCAGTTGCCCCATTTATCGGTGTTCAAACACAGGAGCAATTGTTAGAGGCAGTAGCACAGCTCGGATATCCAGCAATTCTAAAGACATGTCGTGGTGGTTATGATGGGAAAGGGCAAGTTGTTTTAAGAAGTGAAGCAGATATAGTGGAAGCAGCAAAGCTTCTACCGAACGATTGTGTTCTTGAAGCGTTTGTTTATTTTGATTACGAAGCCTCTATTATTGTAACAAGAAGTGTTCATGGAGAAATGACAACATTTCCTATCGCACAAAATATTCACCGAAACCAAACACTCGCATGCTCAATTGTACCGAGTCAATGTTCAAAAGAAGTAGAACAAACTATCCAAGCATTTGCTCAAACATTTATGCAAACGCATAACCTTGTGGGGACAATGGCCATAGAATGTTTTGTTTCTGGTGAAAATGTATATGTGAATGAACTTGCACCAAGACCACATAACTCAGGTCATTATACAATTGAAGGGTGTTGTGTGAGTCAATTTGAGCAACATATACGTGCTATCTGTGGATGGCCACTCGCAGCAACGACATTACGACAACCAACAGTCATGCTCAATTTATATGGAGAGGATATAGGACGAGTTCATCAGCTTATCCCAACATTACCAAATAATGCGTACGTGCATTGTTATCAAAAGGGTGAGGCAAAGCAAGGGCGTAAAATGGGACATATTACATTTATCGAAACAACACAGATGAATGCCCAAAAAAGTGCAGAAATCGTGTATAATAAACTAGGATATAGTGATTCAAGTATTGGAGGAAATGAAAAATGATTAGTCGTTACACACGTGAAGAAATGGCCAAAATATGGAGTGATGAAAATCGTTACCAAGCATGGTTAGAAGTTGAAATTTTAGCAGCGGAAGCTTTCTCAGAAATGGGTGAAATTCCAACTGAAGATGTAAAAGCATTACGTGAAAATGCACGTTTTGATATTGAGCGTATTTTAGAAATAGAAGAAGAAACGCGTCATGATGTAGTTGCTTTTACTCGTGCAGTCAGTGAATCATTAGGCGAAGAAAAGAAATGGGTACATTATGGATTAACTTCAACGGATGTTGTTGATACGGCATACGGATACCTATATAAACAAGCAAATCAAATTTTACAAGCAGATCTTGAAGCATTATTAACAGTATTAGGACGTCGAGCAAAAGAACATAAATATACGGTTATGATGGGTCGTACTCATGGTGTACATGCTGAACCAACAACATTTGGTTTGAAATTAGCGCTGTGGTATGACGAAATCCGTCGTCAAATTGCACGTTTTGAATTAGCAAGTCAAGATATTGAAGTAGGAAAAATTAGTGGAGCAGTCGGAACTTTTGCCAATACACCACCATTTGTTGAAGAATACGTATGTGAACAATTGGGAATTCAAAATGCAAATATTTCAACACAAACATTACAACGTGATCGTCATGCATTCTATATGGCAACACTGGCAGGAATTGCAACAACATTAGAAAAAATGGCTGTTGAAATTCGTCATTTACAACGTAGTGAAGTTCGTGAAGTTGAAGAATATTTTGCAAAAGGACAAAAAGGTTCGAGTGCAATGCCGCATAAACGAAACCCGATCGGTTCTGAAAACATTACAGGGTGTGCACGTGTTATTCGCGGGTATATGGTAACAGCGTATGAAAATGTACCATTGTGGCACGAACGTGATATTTCACATTCAGCAGCAGAGCGTATTATTGTACCTGACGCAACGATCTTACTTGATTATATGTTAGGTCGTTTTACACGTATTGTTGATCAATTAACAGTATTTGAAGATAATATGCGTCAAAACATGGATAAAACGTTAGGATTAATTTTCTCACAACGTGTCATGTTAACGCTTATTGATTCTGGATGGGCACGTGAACGTGCGTACGATACGGTACAGCCATTAGCTATGCAAGCATGGGAATCTCAAGTTCCATTCCAATCACTCGTTGAAGGGAATGCTGATATTGTATCAACATTAACAGTAGAACAAATCGCTGATTGTTTTAATCCGCAGTACCATATTAAAAATGTGGATGCTATCTTCAACCGTTTAGGTTTAGGAGAATAATACTATCTTATATATACGACTACATATATCTTCAGAAATTGGTCTGAAAGTCTCTACCCCCACGCCGTAAACAAGGGGACTATGTAGAAGTGTTTTTCGTACACGCAAAAATGATGTTTTTGGGTGTAAAAAGAGTACTTCTGCAAGAGAAAGCGACCATTTGGTCGCTTTTTTGTTTAACTTAAGGAGGAACGAACTTATGCGTACGACACGCTTATTTGTAGAAAAAAAATCCGGATATGATACGCAAGCACAAGCGTTAAAACATGACTTGCAAACATTTTTACAGGTACCGATTACGAATGTCCGCTTGTATGTGATTTACGATATTCAACATATTTCAGAAACATTATTAGCAACAGCTAAAGCAAGTGTGTTTGCTGAAGCAGTAACAGATACAATTTCAGAAACAGTTGATACAACAGGTTACTTTGCCTTTGCACAAGAATTACTACCTGGACAATTTGATCAACGTGCTGATAGTTCGATGCAATGTTTACGCTTAATTGAAGCGACAACACAAGCAAAAGTAACATGTGGCCAACTCGTATTAATCGAAGGTGAGTTAACAAAACAACAACAAAGTGCAATTCAAGCATATTGTATCAATCCAATTGAATCACAATTGAAAGATTGGGAAGCACCAATTCAAGAGCAAGCACAACCAACAATTGAAGCAGTCCCGACATTAGCAGGATTTATTGATGCAAATGAGCAACAACTCCAAGAAGTATTAGCACAGTACCAATTAGCAATGACTTTTGCAGATTTATTACATGTTCAAGCATATTTTCGAAGTGAAAAACGTAATCCGACTGAAACAGAATTAAAAGTACTTGATACATATTGGTCAGATCATTGTCGCCATACAACATTTGAAACACATATCACAAATGTTACAATCGCAGAAACTGCGATGATGGATGCGGTAAAAGCAGCATATGAGCAGTATACGGAACTACGTACAACAGTACACAATAATAAAAAACCAATGTCATTAATGGACATGGCAACAATTGTCATGAAACACCAACGTCAAACAGGACAATTAGCAGATCTTGAAGTTTCAAGTGAAATAAATGCATGTAGTATTTTCGTTGATGTTGATATTAATGGTGAAAATGAGCCATGGCTCGTAATGTTTAAAAATGAAACACACAATCATCCAACTGAGATTGAACCTTTTGGTGGAGCATCGACATGTATTGGTGGAGCTATTCGTGATCCACTATCAGGACGTTCGTATGTATACCAAGCAATGAGAATTACTGGAGCTGGGGATATTACCAAACCGCTATCAGAAACATTAGCAGGTAAATTACCACAGCGTACAATCTCTAAGACGGCAGCACATGGTTATTCATCATACGGGAATCAAATCGGATTAGCAACAACATATGTGAAAGAAATTTTTCATGAAGGTTATGTAGCGAAACGCATGGAAGTTGGAGCAGTTGTAGGAGCAGCACCAGCAAGTCATGTCCAGCGTTTAGAACCGATAGCTGGTGATGTTATCTTAATGTTTGGTGGACGTACCGGACGCGATGGTGTCGGTGGGGCAACTGGTTCGTCAAAAGTACACACAACAGAATCATTAACTGTTGCAAGTAGTGAAGTACAAAAAGGAAATGCACCAGAAGAACGTAAAATCCAACGATTATTCAGAAATCCTGAAGTTACGCGCTTAATCAAAAAAGCAAATGATTTCGGAGCAGGTGGAGTAAGTGTTGCAATAGGGGAATTAGCAGACGGATTAATTATTGATTTAGATAAAGTCCCTACGAAATATAGTGGATTAAATGGAAGTGAATTAGCAATTTCAGAGTCTCAAGAACGTATGGCAGTTGTTGTTTCACCAAGTGATGTTGAAACATTTATGCAAGCTTGTGCTATCGAAAACCTTGAAGTAGTTCAAGTTGCTACAGTGACTGATCAAGCACGTTTAGTGATGCATTGGCAAGGTCAAACATTAGTTGATATGAGTCGTGAATTTTTAGATACAAATGGTGCACACCAAGAAACAACAATTGAAGTAACAGCCATTGATGAAACAGTTTCACCATTTACATCACAATTTGATGGATCACTGACAAAGAATGTACAAGCAAGCCTACAGGCATTAAATAGTGCCAGCCAACAGGGTATGGTTGAAATGTTTGATTCAACGATTGGAGCATCGACAGTTCTATTGCCATATGGTGGAAAATACCAGTTAACTGAAGCAGAGTGTAGCGTGCAAAAAATTCCAACATTACAGGAAACAACAACAGCGACGTTATTAGCACATGGGTTTGATCCAGTTGTTTCACAGTGGTCGCCATTTCATGGTGCGAGTTATGCAGTTGTAGAAGCTGTGAGTCGACTTGTTGCAACAGGTGGTGAGTGGCGTCAAACTCGTTTCTCATTTCAAGAATATTTTGAACGTCTGAACAATGATCCAAAACGTTTTGGAAAACCTTTTGCAGCTTTACTTGGAGCAGTACAAGCACAAATGGCATTTAAATTACCAGCTATTGGTGGAAAAGACAGCATGAGTGGAAGCTTCGAAGATTTAGATGTACCACCAACTTTAATTGCATTTGGTTTAACGACAGGGAAAACAACAGCGATGATGTCACCTGAATTTAAATCAGACAATGAATATATTTATTATATCAAACATGAGCGTCAAGCGGATGAGACACCAAACTATGAACAATTGAAGTCGAATTTTGATTTTGTTGCAAAATTAATTCAAATGCAAGCAGTGAGTGCTGTAGCAAGTGTTAAAACAGAAGGATTATTTCCAACATTGGCAAAAATGACATTTGGAAATAAAATTGGGATGACAATTCAAACGACTGCAGATTTATTTACACGTGAATTTGGAAGTTTTATTGTTGTTAGTGAAACACCATTAACAGATAAACGTTGTCAATTATTAGGTCGCACAGGTGGAAACGATATTATTATTAATGAACACACATTTGCTATTGAAACACTGATTGAATGGTGGCAAGCACCATTCAATCCAATTTACCCATTAGTAAGTGAACAAACGGAACTTGTGAAACCAACTCAACAATTATACACAGGAGCAACATTCCTAAAAGCAACTGAATCAGTGAAACCACATGTCTGCTTACCTGTTTTCTATGGAACAAACTGTGAATATGATAGTCAATACGCATTCACAAAAGCTGGAGCAACAACACAACAAGTTGTTATTGCTAATCAAACACCCGAACAATTACAAGCGGCGATTGCTCAATTTGCGGATGAAATTCGCCGTTCACAAATTTTAATGTTATCGGGTGGATTCTCGGCAGGAGATGAACCAGATGGTAGTGGAAAATACATTGCCACTGTATTACAAAATTTAGAAGTTGCTCAAGCAATCGAAGATTTATTACAACGCGATGGGTTAGTACTAGGTATCTGTAATGGATTCCAAGCGTTAATTAAATCAGGATTATTACCACATGGTAAAGCACAATTAGTACAGTCAAGTGATCCAACACTATTCCGTAATGATAGTAACCGTCATGTTGCGAAAATGGTACGCACACGCGTTACATCAACGAAATCGCCTTGGTTACAACAATGTGAATCAGGAGCAATTCATGATATTGCAATTTCTCATGGTGAAGGGAAATTTGTGGCTGATGAAACGACAATTGCACAGTTGTTTGCTAATGGTCAAGTCGCAACACAGTACGTTGATTTTAGTGGAGAAGCAACAATGAATCCACAATTTAATCCAAATGGTTCAACACATGCCATTGAGGGGATTACAAGCTTAGATGGACGTATTCTTGGGAAAATGGGACATAGTGAACGTTACCGCGAAGGTGTGTTCCAAAATCATCCTGGGAATCATTATCAGCCGTTATTTACAAGTGGAGTTGCCTATTTTACTGGCGAAGAAAAAGGAGAATAATAAGCATGAAACAAGCATTATTATATGAGGGAAAAGCAAAACAAATTTATGCAACAGAAAATCCAAATCAAGTTATTATGTATTACAAAGATGACGCAACAGCATTTAATGGTATCAAAAAATCAGTTATTGCTGAAAAAGGGCGTCTAAATGCAGCTATTACAAATCATTTATTTGCATACTTGAGTGAAAACGGTGTACCGACACATTTAATTGAACAATTAAATGAACGTGAGCAGCTCTGCCATAATGTTGAAATTTTTCCGCTAGAAGTTATTATTCGCAATATTGCAGCAGGAAGTATTACAAAACGTTTAGCAGTCGTAGAGGGTACATCATTTACTCAACCAATTTTTGAATTATGCTATAAAAATGATGATTTAGGAGATCCTTTGATTAATGATGATCATGCTATTGCACTTGGATTAATTACAGCTGAACAATTGGCACAAGTGAAGGCATTAACATTGAAAATTAATACGTTGTTACAAGCCCGATTTGATGAAATTGGTATTGATCTTGTTGATTTCAAAATTGAATTTGGAAAAACAACAACAAATGAAATTGTCTTAGCTGATGAAATCAGTCCTGATTCTTGTCGTTTTTGGGAGCAAACAACAGCACGTAAGCTTGATAAAGACCGATTCCGCCAAGATTTAGGTGATGTTACACAAGCATATGAAGAAATTTTAGCACGCCTATTAGGCTAGGAGGAAAAGTATGTTTGGTGAGTTACACGAAGAATGTGGAGTCTTTGCTGTTTACAATCACCCTCAAGCAAGTCGTTTGACATACTATGGATTACATAGTTTGCAACATCGTGGACAAGAGGGAACAGGAATTATTAGTAGTGATCAAGGTGAATTGAAATTACATAAAGGTGAAGGACTTGTCAGTGAAATTTATAATGATGATGTTTTAGAGCAGTTAAAGGGACGCCATGCAATTGGTCACGTTCGTTATGCAACGGCAGGCGGTGCTGGATATAACAATGTGCAGCCTTTATTATTCCAACGCTTTACAGGAAATGATCTGGGAATCGCTCACAATGGAAATATTGTGAACGCACATGAGTTGAAATGTCATCTTGAACAACAAGGCAGTATTTTTCAAGCAACATCGGACACGGAAATTTTAGCTCATTTATTATTCCGAAACCAAGGATCAATGGAACAGCGTATTTGTGAATCACTCCAATTGCTCGAAGGAGCATTTGCATTTGTCATTTTACACGGCGAAACGTTATATGTTGCTCGAGATCGTCATGGATTACGTCCATTATCGATTGGTCAATTGAATGGAGCTTACATTTTTGCATCTGAAACGTGTGCACTTGATATTGTTGGAGCAACATTTATTCGTGATGTTGAGCCAGGAGAGGTTATCACAGTCACAAGTGAGGGATTACATTCAACAGCTTATGCAAAGCAAACGACACATGCAATGTGCTCGATGGAGTATATTTATTTCTCACGTCCTGATAGTGATATTGAAGGAATAAATGTTCATAGTGCACGTCGGAATACAGGACGTATTTTAGCGCAAGAGTCTCCAGTTGAAGCTGATATTGTTATTGGCGTACCTGATTCAAGTATTTCAGCGGCTATTGGTTATTCAGAACAAAGTGGAATTCCTTATGAAATTGGGCTTGTCAAAAATCGGTATATTGGTAGAACATTTATTCAACCGACACAAGAATTACGTGAACAGGGTGTTAAGATGAAGTTGTCAGCGGTTCGTTCAATTGTTGCTGGGAAACGGATTATTATGATTGATGATTCAATTGTTCGTGGTACAACATCAAAACGAATTGTTCGGATGCTAAAAGAAGCAGGTGCAAGTGAAGTGCATGTGCGTATTGCATCACCGGCCATCAAATATCCATGTTTCTATGGAGTGGATATGTCAACATTTGAAGAGTTGATTTCAAGTCGTTTAGATGAAAAAGCACTTGCTGACTATATTGAAGCGGATTCATTGTCATTTATTAGTTTGCCTGGTTTATTGGATGGAATTGGTCGTAAAGCATCACTAGGAAAAAATTGTGGACAATGCACAGCTTGCTTTAATGGAGATTTTCCAACAAATCTCTATGAATCGTATGAAACAGCAAATCGTGAGAAGAAATAGAAGGGTGGATCTTAAAGCATGAGTGAATTATATAAAGCAGCCGGTGTTGATTTAGAAGCAGGTTATGAAGCAGTTGAACGAATTAAAAAACATGTTGAACGTACAAAAACGAAAGGGTGTCATGATTTATTTGGTGCTTTTGGAGGAATGTTTGATTTATCTCAATATGGATATCAGCAACCAGTACTTGTTTCAGGGACAGATGGTGTTGGGACAAAACTATTGTTCGCAATTCACCACGATCGTCATGAAACAATCGGTCAAGATTTAGTCGCAATGTGTGTAAATGATATCATTGCACAAGGAGCAAAACCATTATTTTTCTTGGATTATATTGCTTGCGATCATAATCGTCCGGCACAAATTGAACAAATTGTTGCAGGAATTGCTGATGGATGTGAATTGTCGGATTGTGCATTAATCGGTGGAGAGACAGCTGAGATGCCGAATATGTATAGCGAAGGACATTATGATTTGGCTGGGTTTGTCGTTGGAGCAGTTGAGAAAACAAAACTTGTGACAGGAAAAACGGTTAAACCTGGTCAGGTAATTATTGGGTTAACTTCCTCAGGTATTCACAGTAATGGATACTCGCTTGTTCACAAGTTATTAGCAGATAATGGTGTAGATGTTACACAATCACAATCGATATTAGGACAATCACCATTAGATGCATTATTGCAACCAACTAAAATTTATGTTCAACCAGTTTTAAAAGTAATGGAACAAGTCACTGTTCATGGAGCAGCTCATATTACGGGTGGTGGATTTTATGAAAATGTTCCACGTACATTAAATGGATTTGGAGCGACATTCCAACATGGACAATGGCCAAGACCAGCAATTTTTGATTACTTACAACAATTAGGCGATATTAGTCATGAAGAAATGTATAATGTGTTTAACATGGGGATTGGTTTTATGCTAATTGTTGATGGAATAGATGTAGCACAAACGCTTGAAATTTTATCTGATGCGAATCAGCCAGCGTTTGTGATTGGTGAAGTGACGCAAGTACCACAGGTGGTGATTGAGTCATGAGATCAGTAAAAATTGCCGTGTTCGCTTCAGGACGTGGTAGTAATTACGAAGCAATTTATGAAGCAATTCAAGCAAAGCGCTTGGATGCAACAGTTGTTGCTGTTGTGTGCGATAAACCTGAGGCACAGGTAATTCAAACAGCGATGGCACATGGTATTAAAGTGTTAAGCATTGTACCAAATACATATACAAATAAAAAAGCATATGAACAGGCCATATTAACGTTTCTACACGAACAGCAGGTTGAATTTATCGTTTTAGCAGGCTATATGCGATTAATAGGAGAAACATTATTACAGGCGTTTCCACGACGAATTGTTAATATTCATCCGTCATTGCTCCCATATTTCAAAGGGAAAGATGCGATTGGTCAAGCTATTGTTGCCAATGCAAAAGTAACAGGAGTAACTGTACATTATGTTGACGAAGGGATGGATACTGGCGAAATTATTGCTCAAGAAGGGTTAATGTTAAATCCAACATGGAATCGTGAAACAATTGAACGCTATGTTCATCGCATTGAGCATCAACTGTATCCAGAAACACTACAAAAAATTTTTCGAAAGTTAGGGAAAATCGGATGAAACGAGCATTATTAAGTGTATCAGATAAGAGTGGTTTAGTAGAATTTGCACAAAAATTAGTAACTGCAGGGTATGAATTAGTTTCTACGGGTGGAACATACAATACGTTACAACAAGCAAACTTACCTGTCATGTCAATTAGTGAAGTGACAGGATTTCCAGAAATTTTAGATGGTCGTGTGAAGACACTACATCCAAATGTTCACGGTGGATTGCTTGGGATTTTAGATAATGAAGATCATTGTGCACAAATGCAAGCACACGATATTTTACCAATTGACCTTGTTTGTGTGAATTTATATCCGTTTGCGCAAACAATCGCAAATCCAAATGCATCATATGAAGATTGTATTGAGCAAATTGATATTGGCGGACCTTCGATGTTACGTAGTGCAGCAAAAAATCATCAACGTGTGATTGTTGTGTGTGATCCAAGTGACTATGTTCAAGTTGGTGACACACTGGTGAAAGGTGATGAGGTTGATTTTGCGACTCGTCAACGTTTAGCTGCTAAAGTATACGCTCAAACAGCTCAATATGATGCGATGATTGCGAATTATTTACATGAACAAGCAGGTGTTGCCCAAGAAGTAGTGACTATTACCGCAAGACATAAACAGTCCTTACGTTATGGTGAGAATCCACATCAACAAGCAGATTTTTATGAAACGATAGTTAATGCACCTTATTCATTAACATCAGCACAGCAATTACATGGAAAAGAATTATCATATAATAATATTCAGGACACAAATGCCGCACTGGAAATTGTGAGTGAATTTAATGAGCCAGTGGTGGTTGCAGTAAAGCATATGAATCCATGTGGCGTAGGTGTGGGTACAACGATTGAGCAAGCATGGGAACGAGCTTATGATGCAGATCCTACTTCAATTTTTGGTGGAATTATTGCAACAAATCAGCATGTGAGTGCAGCAGTTGCTGAGCAAATGCACAAGATTTTCCTGGAAGTTATTATTGCTCCAAGTTTTGATGAAGCAGCATTAGAAATCTTAACACAAAAAGCGAACGTACGTTTATTGACGACAGATATGTCGGTAGCTCGTCAAGCAAGTAAGCAGATTACACAAGTTATCGGGGGTATTTTAGTACAAGATGCGAATACAACGTTAACTGATACATATGAAGTAGTAACGAAGCGTCAGCCGTCAGAAAAAGAATTAGCACAATTACAATTTGCATGGAAAGTTGTGAAGCATGTTAAGTCAAATGCAATTGTGCTAGCAAATGCAGATCAAACTGTTGGTGTTGGAGCAGGACAAATGAACCGTGTGGGAGCTGCTAAAATTGCGATTGAACAAGCAGGTGGGAAAGCACTTGGAAGTGTACTTGCTTCAGATGCTTTTTTCCCAATGCCGGATACTGTTCAAGCAGCAGCGCAAGCAGGAATTACAGCGATTATTCAACCAGGTGGATCAATTAAAGATGCTGATTCGATTGCTGAAGCAGATGCGCATGGAATTGCAATGATTTTCACTCGTGAACGTCATTTCAAACATTAATCACGGAAAAGAAAGCGAGAAAGATAATGAGAGTATTGATAATTGGGCGCGGTGGTCGTGAACACGCACTTGTATGGAAAGTTGCACAGTCAAAACATGTATCAGATATTTTTGTAGCGCCAGGAAATGATGGAATGTCAAAGATGGCAACATGTATCGATATTGCTGAAACTGCCGTAGAACAACTCGTTGCTTTCGCAAAAGAGCAAACAATCGATTTGACGATTGTTGGGCCAGAAAGTAGTTTAAGCGTAGGTGTTGTTGATGCATTTGAAGCAGCAGGATTAGCAATTTTTGGTCCAACACAAGCAGCAGCAAAAATAGAAGCGAGTAAACAATATGCTAAAGATTTAATGGCAAAGTACAATATTCCAACAGCAACATATGAAGTTTTTACTGATTATGAAGCCGCGCTTGCTTATATTGAAACAACAGGAGTACCAATTGTTATCAAAGCAGATGGATTAGCAGCAGGAAAAGGAGTTGTAGTGGCAACAACATTTGATCAAGCGCAATCAGCGTTACAAGCGATGTTAGTTGATGATGCCTTTGGTGAAGCTGGAACACGAGTAGTGATTGAAGAATGTCTTGTTGGTGAAGAATTTTCATTTATGGCATTTGTACGCGGTACTGATGTTTATCCAATGGTATTATCACAAGATCATAAACGTGCATATGATGGTGATTCAGGCCCTAATACAGGTGGTATGGGGGCGTACAGTGATGTACCACAGATTAGTGAAGTGGATCGACAACAAGCATTGGAAACAATTGTCAAGCGAATGGCTCACGCCCTTGTTAGCGAAGGGACACCATTCACTGGTTTCTTATATGGTGGATGTATGTTGACTAATAACGGTGTAAAAACAATTGAGTTCAATGCACGTTTTGGAGATCCAGAAACAGAAATTATTTTACCGCGTTTAAAAAGTGACTTAGTTGAAATTATTCAATCTTTACTTGCGAATCAAACGCCAATCATTGAGTGGAGTGAAGCACAAAGTATTGGTGTTTGTATTGCGGGAAAAGGATATCCAGGAGATGTGACAACGATGGGAATGCCAATTGGTGGTTTAACTGATCTTGAACAATGCGATGATATTCAAGTATTCCATGCTGGTACAAAATGGGATGGACATCAGTGGTGTGTGAACGGCGGACGTGCGGCCTATGTAGTTGCAAGTGCAGACACATTGTTAGAAGCACAACAAAAAGTTGCACAAGCACTGGATAGAATCGAACAAAAAACAGTATTTTGGCGAAACGACATAGGATATAAAGCAATTGCACATCAAAAAAAATAAAAAAAAACGACCGTAATCATCCGCGGTCGTTTTTTTTAGGAGATAAATACTAGTACCATCACTACCAAAGATTCAAATACCAAGAGCAACTAATGTGTTTCAGCGACTGATTTATCGTAACTGAATACACAATAAAAAGAGGGGAAATAAAAATAAAAATGAAATATCACTGAAGGAAAAGATAATACGATATTGTGTAAAATTTCTTTACCTTCGCTAATAAGTATACAAATTTCCAAACTATGAAACAATGAATGTTTAATAAATAACAGGTGTTTTTTTTGTGAATTGAAAGATTGATTTTAAAGGCTTTTGTTCAGAGTAAAGTTCATCACTTTTTAAACGAAAATACACAACATGTACTATCCAAATTCGATTGGAATAGTCGTATAATAAAGGCAATAAAGAAATAGTATAGAGTAGCATGAGAAGGGAGCGAGGATAGATGAAATTTGTAATAGTAGGCATATTTATTATATTAGCATCAATTTTCACTGGATTTGTATCATTTGGTGCATTTGGATTTGGTCTCTGGCAAGGGATCCTCGTTACAATAGGCACAGTATTAGCAATTTTAATGTTGGCAGGTGGTGTTTTTGTTTACGTGTTATTGTTAGATCACCGGCATTAAAGGAAATTATTTTAAGCAGCTATATAATATAGTTGCTTTTTTATTGGATTTTCAACTATGTAGAGTGTGGTGAGTGGTATTTGATAGGAAATACTCAGGATTTAATTGTTCGTCTTTTCAGTTGAATTGTACAATATAGCATTTTATATTTGGCTGCATAGAAGATAAATTTAACATACTACTAAAAATTATTATGAACAAAATAATGAAGATACAAGAAAAATAAATTATTTCAATATATATAAATGTTGTCAAAAATTATTAATAAAAGCTTGTGATAAAAAATTTTCATTGTGAAAAAAACGATAAAAGACTGATAAATTTGCTATCGACATGATAAAATGACGATTTTGTGAAAAAAACATTGACATTGTACACTGACAACGGTAGTATGAATACTAATAAAAATTAAATATTCCCGACAGGAAAAATAGATTTGACACTTTATATATACTTAGTAATTGGTCTAAGAGTCTCTACCCCAAAACCGTAAATAGAGGGGCTATAAGGTATCGTTTTTTTAGCATAGTTATATTCTTTTTTTCAAGGAAATCAATGTTGAATAAGGCGTTACCTTAGTCCATTTACAATATTTTATTGTGAGTGTGACGAGGTGCGTCTTTTTTCATTATTATTATATAGACTAGTGTGAAAAGGGAAAGAAATACAGGAGGCATAACCCATGAATAATCCAAATATGAATGGAAAAATTGTTTTAGAAGGATATACATTTGATGATTTATTATTAATCCCTCAACGTTCAGCAGTTTTACCAAATGAAGTATCATTGCAAACACAGCTAACAAAGAATATTCGTTTGAATATTCCAGTATTGTCAGCCGCAATGGATACAGTAACTGAATCACAATTAGCAATTGCCCTTGCGCGTCAAGGTGGAATTGGGATTATTCACAAAAATATGTCAATTGAAGAGCAAGCAAAAGAAGTAGACCGTGTGAAACGTTCTGAAAATGGCATGATAACTAATCCAATTACATTACACATTGATTCAACATTAGTAGAAGCTGAAGATATTTTAGCAACATACCGTATTTCAGGATTACCAGTTGTCGAAGCAGATGGGCATTTAGTTGGTATTATTACGAATCGCGATTTAAAATACCGTGTACTAGACGAAACACCGGTATCAGAAATTATGACCAAAGATCATTTAATTACTGCCCCAGTGGGAACGTCAATTGAAGAAGCGAAAGCAATTTTATTAGCGAATCGTATTGAAAAGTTACCAATCGTAGATGACGCAAATATTTTACGTGGTTTGATTACAATTAAAGATATCGATAATGTACAAAATTATCCGAATTCGTGCAAAGATAGCCAAGGCCGTTTACGTTGTGGAGCAGCTGTTGGTGTTGGTGCAGACTTAATTGACCGTGTAAGTGCCCTAGTAGAAGCTGGTGTTGATCTTGTGACGGTAGATTCAGCACATGGACATTCTGAAGGTATTTTACAAGCAGTTGCAACAATTAAAAAGCATTTCCCAACACTTGATGTTATTGCAGGGAATATTGTGACACCGGAAGCTGCAAAAGATTTAATTGCAGCAGGAGCAGACGCTGTCAAAGTTGGTGTTGGTCCAGGTTCTATTTGTACGACGCGTGTTGTTGCTGGTGTTGGAGTTCCACAAATTTCTGCCGTAAATGAAGTTGCGCAAGTATGTAAAGCCGCTGGAGTTGGCGTTATCGCAGATGGTGGTATTAAGTTATCTGGAGATATTCCAAAAGCAATTGCAGCAGGAGCAGATTGTGTTATGTTAGGTGGTTTATTAGCTGGAACAGAAGAAGCACCAGGTGAAGAAGTTATTTTAGAGGGACGTCGCTACAAAGTATATGTAGGTATGGGTTCTTTAGCAGCAATGGCACGTGGAAGTAAAGATCGTTATTTCCAAGCGAATGCCAAAGAAGCAAAAAAATTAGTTCCTGAAGGTATTGAAGGGCGAGTACCACACAAAGGGAAATTAGAAGATGTTATTTACCAGTTAATGGGTGGTTTGCGTTCAAGCATGGGGTATTGTGGAACGGCAACAGTTCATGACTTAAAAGAAAATGGGAAATTTGTCAAAATTACAGGTGCTGGATTACGTGAAAGTCATCCACATGACATTCAAATTACGAAAGAAGCACCAAACTATTCAAAATAACAATGACATATAAAAAAGGAGTGAGTGCAATGCAAGCACTGACAAAACAAATTCATGTTGCAATGAAGCAAGAACAAGCAGATCTTATCTTTCAGCAAGCAACCATTGTTGACGTGTTTACGCTCACTTCGTATGTAAGTGATGTTGCAATTGTTGATGGGAAGATTGTTGGAATCGGGACATATACGGATGCTAAACAGGTCGTAAATGCCAGTGGGAAGTATTTAATTCCGGGACTTATTGATGCCCACGTTCATCTTGAATCATCACTTGTGACACCAAGCAAGTTTGCAAGCTTATCATTACGACATGGTGTGACAAGCGTCATTAGTGATCCACATGAGATTGCAAATGTACAAGGAATGCAAGGCATTGACTATATGTTGAAGGCAAGTGAGGATATTGTACTTGATGTTTTTGTAATGGCGTCATCGTGTGTACCGTCAACAGCTTTTGAAACAAGTGGGGCGATATTGACAGCAACTGATTTAGAGGCATTGTATGCACATCCACGTGTGCTTGGATTAGCTGAAATGATGAATTATCCAGGTGTACTGAATGCCGAAACAGATGTTGTGGAAAAGTTAGTAGCTGCAAAACAACATGGGAAAGTCATTGATGGACATGGACCAGGACTGAGTGAAGCTCAAATGAATGGATATATTACTGCTGGGGTCATGACTGATCACGAATGTGAGCATCACGAAGAAGTCCTCATGCGATTACGTCGTGGTATGTATGTACTAATGCGCGAAGGAACAGCAGCGAAAAATTTAAAAGAGCTATTGTCGGAAGTCAATTTGGCAAATAATACTCGGATTTGCTTATGTACTGATGATAAACATTTGGATGATTTATTGCATGAGGGAAGCATTGATAATGCGATTCGAATTGCAATTTCCGCAGGTGTTGATCCATACTTAGCAGTTCGAATGGCAACATTAAACAGTGCACAGTGTTATCGTTTATATGATCGTGGTGCGATTGCTCCTGGTTATATTGCAGACTGTGTATTAGTAAATGATTTGGTAACAATGGATATTGAAGCGGTATATAAAAAAGGTGTGTATGTTGAGTATGAACCATTAGCGAAACAACCAACACCAGAAACGCTTGGAAATAGTATTCATATAGCCGATGAACTGTCATTTGAGTTTCCAATTACAGCAACATGCGTACGAGCGATTGAGATTATTCCAAATCACTTGCAAACAAATGAAGTGATTATTCCTATTAAGCCAACAGTAAATTTTAGTGGTGATAGTGCTCAAGATTTAGCGAAATTGGCAGTGGTTGAAAGACATCATAAAAATGATTACAGTATAGGGCTAGCTATTTTAAAAGGATTTGGTCTAAAAAAAGGTGCAATAGCAACAACAATTGCGCATGATTCACATAATTTAATGATTTTAGGAATGAATGATACAGATATGCAATTAGCAGCACAGACAATTCGCACATTAAATGGTGGAATTGTTATAGTGGCAGATGGCGAGGTTGTTGCGACATTGCAATTAGAAATAGCTGGTTTAATTACAGATCGAGCTATTGAGCAAGTTCTAACAGATCTTGAACAGTTACATACAGCATTACATACACTGGGGTTTACTGGAGATTTCAATCCGTTTTTGACACTGTCATTTTTGTCATTACCGGTAATTCCTAAATTAAAACTAACAAACAAAGGGTTATTTGATGTTGAACAATTCCAATTTGTTCCGACAAATATCTTAAATTAGAAAGAAGAGAGATACAGACATTATGAAAAATGAAATGATTGTTGTTTTAGATTTTGGGAGTCAATATAATCAATTGATTGCCCGTCGTATTCGTGAATTGGGTGTCTACTCAGAATTACGTTCACATAAAATGACTGCAGAAGAAATTAAAAATTTAGGGAATGTCAAAGGAATTGTTTTATCAGGAGGTCCGAATAGTGTCTATGATGAAACATCATTCCGCCCAGACCCAGCTATTTTCGATCTAGGAATTCCAGTTATGGGAATTTGTTACGGAATGCAATATATGGCGCACCACTTTGGTGGAAAAGTCGAAGGGGCCCATTCACGTGAGTATGGACGCAAAGAAATTCAAATTGTGAATGAAACACCGTTATGTAATGACTTGCCAAAACAACAGGTTGTTTGGATGAGTCATGGTGATCATGTCGTTGAAGTACCAACAGGATTCAGTATTGATGCCCAAACGGATACAACACCAATCGTCATGATGCATGATGAAGCTCGTAAAATGTATGCTGTGCAATTTCACCCAGAAGTGCAGCATAGTGAATATGGAACGGCGATGCTAAAAAACTTCATTTATGAAGTGTGCCAAGCGACAGGTGATTGGACGATGAAAAGTTTCGTGGATATGCAAGTTGAAAAAATCCGTCAACAAGTCGGAACAGATCATGTGTTATGTGCATTAAGTGGTGGTGTAGATTCGTCAGTTGTTGCTGCTTTATTACATAAAGCAATCGGTGACCAATTAACATGTTTATTTGTTGATCATGGTTTATTGCGTAAAAATGAAGCAGAAATGGTGATGCAAGTATTCGGTGAAGAATTCAATATGCATATTATTAAAATTGACGCTCGTGAACGTTTTATGAGTAAACTTGCTGGTGTCAGTGATCCGGAAGAAAAACGTAAAATTATCGGAAATGAGTTTATCTACACATTCGATGATGAACAAAAACGTTTAGCGAAAGAAGAAAATGTGAAGTGGTTAGCCCAAGGAACGTTATATACTGATATTGTCGAATCAGGAACTGAAACAGCTCAGACAATTAAATCACATCATAATGTAGGTGGATTACCAGAAGATATGGAATTCAAATTAATTGAGCCATTAGACACTTTGTTTAAAGATGAAGTTCGTCAATTAGGAATCGAGCTTGGATTATCACCACAACTCGTATGGCGTCAACCATTCCCAGGGCCGGGGCTTGCTATTCGTATTATCGGAGATATCACAGAAGAAAAATTACACATTGTTCGAGAGTCGGATGCAATCTTACATGAAGAAGTTGTCAACTTTGGATTACAAAAAGATGTATGGCAGTATTTCACAGTGTTAACGAACCTTCGTTCAGTAGGAGTTATGGGAGATCAACGTACATATGACTACACGCTAGGTGTACGTGCTGTTTCATCAATTGATGGAATGACAGCCGATTTTGCGAAATTACCGTGGGAAATGTTACAAAAAGTATCAGTTCGCATCGTAAATGAAGTGCCAGGGGTTAATCGAATTGTCTATGATATTACCTCTAAACCACCAGCAACAATTGAGTGGGAATAAACCACTAAGTGATGAAGCCGATGCTGAAAACCAAGTATTAAGTCAGCAACGAGTGT
>CAMFJD010000007.1 GCA_945956935.1 uncultured Bacillota bacterium
GGACACAAAGGCCAACATGAGTGAGAAGGAAAAAGACGTACCAGTACATGCACTGGTACGTCTTTTTTTAGTTATAAATAAACACTATGAAAAAGGTTCATTACAGAGTATAATTTTAATTAATTTAAAAATGTGAGGGAAAGTTATGTATGATAAGCAATTTTTATTGAAAACATTAGAACAAATTTTGACAATGGATAGCCCAAGTGGTTTTTGTGACAGAATTATTACTGAAATTGAAGCAATTGTATCTCAATTTGGTTATGATTTTTCGCGGACAAATAAAGGTGCAGCAATTATTACTGTTGAAGGCAAGAATAACGAGCGTGTGATCGGATTATCAGCTCATGTAGATACACTTGGTGCAATGGTACGTTCAATTACAGCTGATGGTGATGTGAAATTCACACTGGTAGGTGGCCCATCAGTGCCTAGTTTAGATAGTGAATATTGTCGAATTCGTACACGTGAAGGAAAAGAGTATACAGGAACATTTCTAAGTACAAGTCCATCAGTACATGTGTATGAAGATAGTAAAATAAAACAAAGAATACCTGAGAATATGGTTGTTAGAATTGATGAGTGTGTCCAGTCAAAAGAAGATGTGCAAGCACTGGGTATAATGAATGGTGATTTTATTTTTATTGAACCAAAAACACAAATCACTAAGAGTGGATTTGTGAAATCAAGATTTTTAGATGATAAAGCAAGTGTTGCTTGCTTATTAACGTTATTAGAGTCTTGGAGTACAAAGAAGTATATTCCAGAATTTACAGTTAAAATATTTATTTCAACGTATGAAGAAGTTGGACACGGCTCATCCTATATTCCTAGTGATATTACGGAAATGATCGCAGTAGATATGGGCTGTATTGGTGATGATTTAGCATGCAGTGAGTATGATGTTTCTATTTGTGCAAAAGATTCAGGAGGCCCATATGATTATAAGATGACATCTGAATTAATTGATTTGGCAAAATCTGAAATGTTACCATTTGCAGTAGATATTTATCCGATGTATGGTAGTGATGTTGTGGCTGCTCTCCGTGGTGGCAATGATATTAAAGGTGCTTTAATTGGACCAGGTGTACATGCGTCACACGGAATGGAACGGACACATATTTCAGCATTAGATGCAACAATTCGATTATTATCGATGTACATAGAATCACAAAAATAAAAAGTAAGTATGTTTTAATTTACATTTGAGACTAGTATTTATTTGATACACAATCGCTGTATCGATAAATTATTCCTCTCATTTAAAATTTGATGTAATCACTGTAAAAAAACACCACATGAAATCCGAAAGGAAACACTGTGGTGCTTTTTTGTTTACTTTGAGTATGGAATTGTACAACTATCTCTAATTATGAGTTTGGTAGGTAGTGTTAAATGGACGGGTAAATTAAAATCACTATCATCAATATGTATTTTTAATAATTTTACACTCATTCGACCTAAATCGTAAGTGTGGAGCTGGACAGTTGAAAGTGCGGGATGTGAGAATTCAGCAGTAGGGATATTGTTAAAGCCAAAAATAGATACTTGTTCGGGAACATCTATATTATGTTCGTGAAGTGCTTTTAAGGCACCGATTGCCATAGTATCACTTGCGATTAGAAAAGCAGTAGGATATGTTTCTTTTTTCAATGCTTGGCACATAAGATTATAGCCATCAATAGCCTTAAATTTGCCAATATAAATATTTTCAGGATCAAAAATATGCTTAATTTGCATATACTCGCGAAATGTTTGTTCACGAGCATCATCAATACAATAATGAGTAGCACCGTAGATGGTATCTTGTCCACCGATAAACCCTATTTTTCTATGTCCTAATTCAGATAAATAGGTTAAGACGTCTTTTGTTGCAGTTGTTAAATCAACACTGACACTTGAATGTTGTAGTGGTTCTGGATTAGAATCCACAAAAATCACTTGTTTTTTTGGGGTAGTTAGCGATTCGATTTGCTGTGTTGTGAATTTACCAATGGCAATAATAGCATCATATTGTGGGAGTGTAGTTTCTACGAATTCACTGATGTGAATATTTTTTACGATTTCATATGATTGATTCAGACATTCTTTTTGGATACCTTGATGAATTGATAAGTAATAAGGATCTTCGAGTTCCTGAATTTGTGTATACCAACTGACAACAATAATTTTACAGTTATTATTTGAAGTCGTCGGTATGAAAAAATTTTTTTTATTTTTATGATAATTCAATTCATCAGCAATTTGTAAAATTTTCTGTCGTGTATCTGATGAAACAACAAGTGTAGAGTCACAATTTAAGACACGTGAAACAGTACTAATTGATACTTGTGCTAATGTTGCGATATCTTTAAGTGTAGCCATAAACAAACCCTCATTACTTACAAGGCACAAAGCCTTCTTGAGAGAGATAATCACAAGCTTCGGGATATGTATTAAATACTGCATCTAAAACATCAGTGTCAGTATAAACAAAAAATAGTTCATTTTCTTGATCCTCAATAATTGATAATATGATGTTATTTTTATTTTGCCAATTTTCTTTTAGTGCAGGAGTGACTGAGTCAGTTGCACTTAATAGGGTTAATGAGTACTGAATAGCAGTAATAATTTCAGTTTCTGAAAACTCACGAATGTTGACAAACCCTTTATCATTAACGATATAGTTACTACTTTTTCCGACATAAACAAATCCATTACCATTAGGATGGAGATGATAAATAGCATTAATTTTATCAGATGTACTCTCTTGAAATTGGTAATTAACTCGTCCCATTGATACTTTGTTTGCTACTAAAGTAGGGAAATTTTGTTCAATAATTATTTTTTTTTGTTCAAATGTTAACATAAAAAGTCCTCCTAGGAAATAATAAAAATTTATATATTGAAAATGTTTTATGGATGAATTCACTAATGAAAAAATAATACCGTTTAATCTGTTCGCAGTAGCCATGAAAGAAAAACCGTAGTAAAATCAATTATATTAGAAGAGAGGTGGCAGCGTGATTTTAAAAAGGCATATCATTTTGAGTGGATGCATCCTTGTTTTGGTATTTGCAATTTTAATAACTGTTTTTGCCACTCAAGGACAAGCGCAATATCACTCGATTCCTAAAGTAATCCATACGCCAACATTATATATTGAAGCGCAGCAAGTAAAGCAAATGAATAATGTTGTCACAGTCGTTCTAACAGTGGAAAACATGGGTGATTCTGATATAGAATTGAATTCTAGTCAAATTTTACTATCAGTCGAACCATACTACCAAGATCATGTACATGAAGCTACAAATATAAAAGTACTTGATTATACAAATGGTAAGGTGATACCTGCTCATGAAATAAAGCAAGTAGTTGTTGAATTTGATGTAAACCACAATATTACAACTGATTATTACTTCTTATTTTCATCAAATGGTGATTTTAAATATGAGCAAGAATATTATTCAATGATTCTGTCTTAACAGTAATTCTCCTAAGAATTACTGTTTTTTATTTTAAATTTGTTTTTAGGGTACTAAAAATTTGAGTGATGAACTCATCTTCAACAGTGAAATGAATTTGACCTATATGTTTAATGTCATTAAAGTGTTGGACATATATAGGTGTGTTAGGAAGTGTATTTGCTAGCTTTACTTGTGGTGCATGCATAAAGTTGAGTGATTGTAAAAATGTTGCATCTCCAGTTGTGTAAATACTATCATAACCTAATTCGGCTGCCTTTATACATGCCGCTGAAATAAGGTTTTTACAACATTCGCTTTCAATGTAGGCGGAATCAACGACAATTGGACCAATAAAAGCTGCATTTTTAGTTTTATCAATGTGAATACTACTGAACATAATGTGACCGACAATTGATCCACGGACTCGTGCTACAATAGCTGCCTTCTGGTTGAAGGTAGGTGTTTTACGAATGGCTTTTAGTACGGAACTATAATTATCATTGTATGTACGCTTGTACAGTTGCTCGCTAGAGACATAATCAGTTTTTGTTTCGCTATCGATAATTATACGAAATCTTTGTTTTTGTTGCATGTTCAAATCCTCTTTTCAAAAAATTGTCAAAAAAACGAGCTTTTTATCCATCTTTATTTTATCATAAAAGCAGGGGAACAGTACAAATCGAGGAGACATTTTATATGAAAGTAAAAATAAATATAACCAAAGCACAAGAAGATGATGTGAAATATATTCGGCAGTTATTAGTTGAACGGGCAAATTGGCTACAGAAGAATGGATTTAATCAATGGCAACAATTTTTAATGTATGATCAAACAACACAAACACATGTTGATTATGAGCAAGGTGTTCTTTTTGTGGCTAAAAATAAAGGGAATATTGTTGGTTCAGTTGTCATTACGCCAGCGAAAAAATTTGATAAAGAGATATGGGGAAATACAGATGGTTTTTTGTATATTCATCGATTGGTAGTGAGTTTAGAATATCAAAAGCATGGTATTGGATTACAATTACTGAGATTTGCACAATGCTACGCTAGTGAAAATAAGCATGGTTTAAGGCTTGATTGTAGGGCATCTAATCAGAAACTACAAGAATATTATGATAAACAAGGATTAATAAATTGTGGCTTACAGAATGGCTACATGCGATATCAGTATCATCAAGAAAAATAAAGCAATGATTTAGTTGAATTTAAGTATAAACAACTTGTTTTATATAGTGATATTCAGTAGGATAAAAAATAAGAAATGGGGGAAAGATAATGATTTATACAAGTATGCATACTTTAGTTGGTCAAACACCGATGCTTCATTTAACATGTGAAAATGAAGCATCGGCTGATATCTATGTGAAGTTGGAGTATTTTAATCCGGCAGGATCTATTAAGGATCGAATTGCTTTAGCAATGATTGAAAAAGCGGAAAAAGATGGACTATTACACGCTGGTATGACATTAATTGAAGCAACGAGTGGGAATACAGGTATTGGATTAGCGGCTATGGCAGCGGCTAAAGGATATCGATTAATAATTGTTATGCCTGAAACGATGAGTGTTGAGCGTCAAAAAATCATTGTAGCATATGGAGCTAATCTTGTACTGACTGATGGTGCGAAAGGAATGAGAGGAGCGATATCAGTTGCGGAAACATTGGTATCGGAAAACCCAGATTATTATATGTTACGTCAATTTGAAAATGAAGCGAATCCTTTAATTCATGAGGTAACGACAGCACAAGAAATTTTACAAGATTTCACAGATGACAATATTGATGCATTTGTAGCAGGTGTTGGAACTGGAGGAACTATTACTGGGGTAGGGCGTGTATTGAAAGATAAATATCCTGAGTTGCTTTTAGTTGCTGTAGAACCTCAAGATTCACCAGTGCTTTCCGGTGGTGAAGCAGGTCCTCACAAAATTCAAGGAATTGGAGCTGGCTTTATTCCGAAGATATTAGAACGTACATTGATTGATATTGTTATACCTGTATCACATGAGGATGCATTTTCTTGTTCGAAATACATGGCGGAAACGTATGGCGTATTATTAGGAGGATCAAGCGGTGCTGCCATTCAAGGTGCATTCCAAGTAGCCAAACGCTTAGGAAAAGGAAAAAAAATTGTAGTGATTGCACCAGATAATGGGGAACGGTATCTAAGTACAATACAATTTGATCAAAAGTAGTATGCAAGCATATTTTCAATCAATTAAAGACAGAGATCCAGCAGCAAGATCTATTTTGGCTATTATTTTGTTTTACCCTGGTGTTCATGCGGTATTTTGGCATCATATTGCTCATTGGTTTTGGAATCACTCATGTTATATGATTGGGTTATTAATTAGCTTTTATACTCGCATGTTAACAGGAATTGAAATTCACCCACAAGCAGCGATTGGAAGAAGATTATTTATTGATCATGGAGTGGGTGTCGTTATTGGTGCTACCGCGATTATTGGCGATGATGTAACAATTTATCATGGTGTAACACTTGGAGGTCAGGGGAGTAGTATTGCTGGGCGAAGACACCCAAGTATTGGAAATTCTGTTATGATTGGTGCTGGAGCGAAATTACTTGGACCAATCACAGTAGGAAATCATGTTAAAATAGGAGCGAATGCAGTTGTATTACAAGATATTCCTAATCACAAAATAGCAGTGGGTATACCAGCAAAAATAAAATCAGGCGAATGATGAATATGACATTGTTCGCTTTTTTGGTGACATTTTCGAAAGGGTTAACCCCAATTATTGTCAGTGTTTTGTGAACGTGGTATACTTTTAAAAAGTACTTGTATATTCAAATGAATTATGAGTGCAGAAGGTGATTTAAAAAGAAAAAAGAGGATGTAAACTATATGCAAACAAATAAATTAACTGGTTTGACTGTACAAGAGGTGCAGCAACGAATCGATATAGGGCAAGATAATAAGCAACCTAAGGCACCCACTCGAACGATTGGTCAAATTATTCGCAACAATGTGTTTACATTTTTTAACTTTATCAATTTAATATTAGCCATTCTTGTTTTGGCGGCAGGATCATTTAAGAATGCATTTTTTATTTTATTGGTGATTGCGAATACTGTCATTGGAATTATTCAAGAAATTCGTGCAAAACAAACATTAGAAAAATTATCATTGTTAAACCAACCAAAAGCATATGTATTACGTGATGGTGTAGAACAAGAGATTGCGTTGCAAGATATTGTACAAGATGATATTTTGATTTTGCGTTCAGGTATGCAGGTAAGTGCTGATGCACAGCTACTTGATGGTCAAAATCTTGAAGTAGATGAATCATTATTAACAGGAGAGTCTGATCCAATTCAAAAAACGGCGGGAGATGAGTTATTGGCAGGAAGTTTTATTATTTCGGGCCAAGCATATGTCCAAGTAATTCGTGTTGGAACGGAGACATATACAGCTAAGTTGGCAGATGAAGCTCGCCAATTTAAAATGGTAAATTCCGAGTTGCGCGATGCAATTGATAAGATTATTAAATTTGTGACGATAATTATCGTGCCAATTGGGATATTTTTAGCGTGGTCACAGTTTTCAATTCCAGGAGCAACATGGCAAGATGCAATTATGAATGCTGTTGCCGGAATTATTGGTATGATTCCTGAGGGACTGGTTTTATTAACAAGCATTGCGTTTGCAGCTGGTGTTGTTAAATTAGCACAACGTAAAACACTTGTGCAAGAACTACCTGCAATTGAAACATTAGCGCGTGTTGATGTGCTATGCTTAGACAAAACAGGAACAATTACTGAAGGTGTTCTCGATGTAAACGAGGTGCACCCATTCGCACAGTTTAGTCGAGAAACAGTAGATCAAATGATTGCTACATTTATTACAGCAATGCCTGATGCAAATCCAACGCAACAAGCATTACTTGATTATTATGAACAAAGACCAACTGCTAATGTAGTGCAACGTATTGCCTTCTCATCTGCGAGAAAATGGAGTGCTGTCCAGTTTCAAGAGCACGGTACATATATTTTAGGGGCACCAGAAATGGTGCTAACAACACACTATGAAAAATATCGTGCACAGATTGAAACATATGCATCACAAGGACAACGTGTACTTGTATTAGCGATGTCAGGGACACCAATTGTTGAAGAAGTGTTGCCAAGTGATATACAGGCAGTTGCATTGATAACTTTAGAGGACCGTATTCGTCAAGAAGCACCACAAACATTAGCATATTTTGCACAACAAGGTGTAAGTTTAAAAGTTATTTCTGGAGACAACCCTGTTACAGTAGCAGCAGTTGCTAAGCGTGCAGGATTAGTTGGAAGTGAAAACTACGTTGATGCAAGAACACTTCCGGAAGATTTGGATCAACTAGCGATAATTATTGAACAAACAACTGTGTTTGGACGTGTAACACCACATCAAAAGAAACTACTGGTGCAGGCGTTACAATCGCATAATCATATAGTTGCAATGACTGGAGACGGTGTCAATGACGTGCTTGCGTTAAAAGAAGCGGATTGTGGAATTGCAATGGCATCAGGAAGTGATGCAACAAAAGCAGTTGCACAACTTGTGCTTCTTGATTCAAACTTTGCAACACTTCCACAAGCAGTTGCTGAAGGTAGACGAGTAATCAATAACATTCAGAGGGTTGCGAGTTTGTTTTTGGTAAAAACATTGTATTCATTCTTATTATCGGTACTGACAATTATTATCGGAATGCAGTATCCATTCATTCCAATTCAACTATCATTAATTAGTACACTAGCAGTTGGTGTGCCATCATTCTTCTTGGCACTAACGCCAAATAATGATCTGATTAAACCAGGGTTTTTACGTAGAGTACTAACAACAGTTATCCCAGCAGGGACAGCAATAGCTTTGATTGTATTGAGCGTACATATAACTGAGATAATTTTTCAAGTGCAAATTGCCGCAGCAAATACTTTGGTTGTTTTAATGGCTGGAATGGTACAATTAATCGCATTATACCGTATTACCAAACCAATGAATACTTGGAAGCGTTGGCTTGTAGGGACAATGTGGGTAGCTTTTTTAACAAATTTCCTGACAGGATACGGTCGAGAATTTTTTGGATTTGAGCCACTTCCGATTGAATTATCACTATTTGCAATTGTAGGAATTATCATTGCATACGCATATATCCTTATTATGACAAAAATAGTAAGAAAATATCTCTTAAAATAAGAAAATAAATAAGCTAACAGATGCCTGTTAGCTTTTCTTGTTTTTTACAAATGAATCATGTACAATAGAGCACAGTATATATTGAAAAGGAGTGGAAAAATGGCAAATCTTGATTTGTTACAGGCGCCAATTGGGAGAACATTTATTCGTTATTTGATTCCAAGTATTATAGCTGTAGTTGCATCGAGTGCGTATATATTCTTTGATACAGCATTTATTGGATTAGGAGTTGGTGCGGATGGTTTAGCTGCTTTAAATTTTGCGATTCCAGTATTCAACTTTTATCTTGCTTTTGGATTGATGTGTGGAATTGGTGGGGCAACATTAATGGCAATTGCACGTGGAAAAAAAGATGTTGTGATGCAAAATTATTGGTATACATTAAGCTTTCTTGTTAATTTAGTAATAGGAGGTGTAATTTCCATTGTCGCTACGATATTTTTACCAGAATTAGCACAACTTTTAGGGACACCACCAGCATTATCGGGATATGTAGAACAATATTTAAGTGTGGTTGTACCATTTTCATGGCTATTTAGTGTGAACTATGTTTGTCTTGTGATGGTAAGAAATGATGGTAAACCAAAATTAGCAATGATTGCTATGCTCATCGGAAGTATATTAAATATTATCTTAGACTGGTTACTTGTTATTGTTTTAGATGGTGGTATGCAAGGTGCTGCTCTAGCAACATTATGTTCACCGATTGTGAGTGTAGCGATTCTTGTGAGTTATTTATTATCTGCTAAAGCCACACTACGATTTAAAAAAATAGCTGTTAATTGGACAAATGTCAAGAAATTGATGTTTAGTGGTAGCGCAACCTTTTGTATGGAAATTAGTGCTGCCCTAATTATAATTGTATTCAATTTTATTTTACAACAAATTAGTGGTTCATTGGCTGTTTCGGCATATAGTATTGTAGCCAATTTGGCGATTATGGTTATTGCAGTATTTAGCGGTGTTGCACAAGATTTACAACCATTAGTGAGTACGAATTACGGTGCAAATCAATTTCAACGAACACATAGGGTATTGCGATATGCTTTAATTATTACTGGTGGAATTGGTTTAGTAGTTTATGGAATAGCGTATACAATACCTGAAGTTTTGATAAGTTTTTTTAATACGGATACAGTGGAACTTGTTCCGATTGCAAAGCAAGCCATTCGTTTGTATATGTTAGCATTTTTTGTATCTGGAATGAATATGGTGATGATTGCCTATTTACAAGCAATTCAGCAGACACGGATTGCATTTATTTTTTCACTCTTACGTGGGTTTGTAGGAGTAGCATTGAATTTAGCTTGGCTTGTTCCACTTTTTACAATTCAAGGTGTTTGGATAACAATTCCGGTAACAGAAGGAATTGTGTTTGTATTATTGGGATGGTATACGCAACAATATGTAAAACAACAAAAAAGTGAGGAATGTTAGCATTTACTCACTTTTTTACTTAATTAATTGGTTGCAACTATTGACATTCAAATTAATTTTTGAATGTCAATAGTTTTTGTGCAATTAAAAATTAAAAATCGCTAAAATGGAATGATTTCGCTTTACAAAAAAAAAGATGATGATAAACTAGGGAATACAGGAATCGAGAGGAGTTTGAAAAATGAAGAAAATAATGATACTTATGATGAGTATGTTTGGAATAGTACTGTTAGTAGGATGTGAAAGCATCGACCAATCACAAAAACAAGCTGGATTGAGTATAAAGACAACTGTATATCCATTAACATATTTAGCAGAAACAATCGGTGGTGATGCTGTTCAAGTAGAGTCAATTTTACCTGCTGGAGCAGATGCACATGATTACGAGCCGACGCAACAAGATATTATTACGCTTGGAGAAAGTAATGTCTTTTTCTATATTGGAATCGGTGATCAACACACACTAGTTGAGGAATTAGAAACGGTACTTGGAAATGAAACAGTTCAATTTGTAGATACAGCTATAAACATTACTCCAATATATGGAGACGCACATGATCACGATCACGAAGGTGAGAGTGAGGAAGAACATGAAGAACATGCGGATGAGTTATCTGCTGATCCACATGTCTGGCTAGATCCATTGCGTATGGGACAATTAGCAGAGCAAGTGTATCAAACATTAACAGAGCAATTACCGGAAAAAAAAGCTCAATTAACAAAAAATTATGAACAATTGATGGTGAAGTTAGAATCACTTGATCAAAAATATATGGATGAATTAGCAAAAATTGAAAATAAGCACACACTTGTAACACATAATGCATATGGGTATTGGGAAGCGAGATATGACCTTACATTAATTGCTTTAAGTGATTTGACAAACAGTGCAGAATTAACACAACAAGAAATTATCACAATTAGTGAAGAAATTGAGCATGAGGGGGTTCGTTCAATTTTTACTGCTCCTAATATTCAATCTGCGTATACTCAAAGTTTTATCAAACAATTTGACTTAGCTGCTTTTGAATTGCAAAATTTAGAAACGGTTTCCGTAGCAGATAAACCAACGAATGTGGATTATTTTACTATGATGGAAGCGAATTTAGCTCAACTAGTGGAGGGGCTGTCAATTCAAGAACCTGTAGATCATTAAATGATAAAAACAAACTATAGTAGGGTATCAATACTATAGTTTGTTTTTTTTATGGAATGATTGCTCGTAACTGAACTGCTCGGTATAATATAAGTAAACAGAAGGGAGCATTAACACAATGAAAGATACACAACTTTTTGATCATCATATCCACAGTGAATTTTCGCAAGATTCAACACAAAATTATGAGCAATTACTTCAGTCAGCAATAAAAGTCGGTAAACAGGCTTTTGTGACAACAGAACATTATGAACCAATTAGTCGAGAAAATAATTATTTCTGTATGGATATAGAGAAATATTTAAAAACAGTCGCAGGTTTTCAACAACAATATCCAGAAATAGTAATACTAACAGGAATCGAAATTGGCTACGAACCGAGTCAAGCAGCGTTTATACAGCATGTAATTAATCAACAGCAATTTCAGATAGTGATTATATCAATTCACACTTTGTTTAATGGAAAAGATATTGCTACAACATGTAAAAAATACGGATGTTGGCCATATAGTGATGATCCGATTCGAGATTATTTTCAAGCAGCGCTGCATGCTGTTGAGACAATTGAGGGGTTTCATATTTTTGGGCATCTTGATTATGTATTAAGGTATGTTGAACGTGCAAATTTCCACATTTCAACGTATGAAACAGAACTTGTAGCATTTTTTAAAAAATTGATTGAAAAAGATATAGCCTTGGATTTGAATACATCTGGTTGGAGATATGGGTTAGGACAACCACATCCGCAAGAGGCTCTATTAACGCTGTATTATGAATTGGGTGGTAAACGGATTTGCCTTGGTTCTGATGCACATGTACTCACTGATCAAAATGCTGACTTTAGAAAGGCAATTGAATTATTGAACAGACTCGGTTTTACAAGTATTACGAGTTATGAAACTGGGGTACCACAACAAATACAAATAGAATCAATTGAACTGGTGTAATTAGTAGTGAAATGGATTAAAAAATACAAAATTCACGTCAGATTCATATCAGGCTTCTATACTAAAATAAAGAGGTGAAAGACATGGTAAGAATTTTAGTTGTTGAAGATGATCAGTATATTTTAGAGTTAATTGAAGAATTTTTGAAAGCACAAAATTATGAAGTCATTAGTGCGATGGATGGAATGAGTGGACTTGAAATAGCGTTAAGTGAACATTTCGATGTGATTCTATTAGATGCGATGCTACCAAATTTAGATGGTTTTTCAGTTTGCAAGATGATTCGAAATAAAAAAGAAGTACCAATCATTATGTTAACAGCATTGCAAGAAGAACAAGATCAAATTAAAGCATTTGAGCATTTAGCCGATGATTTTATCAGCAAGCCTTTTTCTTTTAATGTCCTCATTAAAAGAATTGAAGCTGTATTAAGGCGTGCACAGCCATTACAACAGGCGAACATTCTAACTTGTGGTCCAATTATTGTCAATCGTGATGCATATACGTTAACATATGAACAGCAATTAATCGACTGTACTGTAAAAGAATTCGATTTATTTGTATATTTATTGGAAAATACAGGGAAAGTACTCACAAGAGATCAAATGATTGATCATGTCTGGGGTTATGATTATTATGCAGACAGTCGTATTGTTGATGCACACATAAAAAATTTACGAAAAAAGCTACCAATTGATTGCATTAAAACAATAAAAGGAGTGGGGTATACCATTGATCAAACAATTTGCGCGTAGTCGATTAGCAGTTCGTATCTTCTTTATTACGACCTTACTTATTACGGTGACTGCTTTGACAATTCATAGTTTGTTTAGTTTGTTTTTACCTGGATTTTATTATCAATACAAAGAGAAGCAAATTACTGAAAGCGTTCAGATATTAGTGAATAAACTTGATGATACAACGTTTGAACACGCTTTGCAGTCAATTGATACTTTTGCACTTGAAACAGGGTTACAGATTGCGTTGACAGACGAACAGAATCAATTGATTTACGTACCGAATACAATGCAATACCAAAGTGTTGGTGAGGGGGTCCAAAAATTTTCTATTTCTGCTCAATCGTTTACGGCAACAAATGATTACTTAGTAGTAAAATATGAATTTAAACCGACGAATATTAATACCATGATTCACCTAATTGTTCGTTCGCCGTTACAGCCAATTGATGAAGCATCACAAGCAATTAATAATTTTTTACCATATTTATTGTTTATCATCGTTGTTGTTGCACTCATTGCAGCATTAGTATTGACAAGAATTATTGCAAAACCATTGTTACGATTAAATCAAGCATCAGCACAGATGGCACAACTTGATTTTAGTGCAGATCTGCCAATTGAGGCAAATGATGAAATAGGGGATATTGCAAGGAGTTTAGCAACGTTAGCTCACAATTTAGAGCAAACGATGACACAATTGCAGGTGGCTAATCAAAAATTACAAAATGATATTGAGAAAGAACGGATGCTCGAACAGCAACGCCGAGAATTTATTGCGACAGTTTCACATGAATTAAAAACGCCACTTACAGCAATACTCGGTCGATTGGAAGGAATGATTTATAATATCGGTGCTTTTAGTGATCGTGATAAATATTTACAACAAACATATGATGTTGCGAAGCAAATGGAGCAACTTGTTTATGAGATAGTGTCTGTATCAAAATTAGAATCTGAAGCATTTCAACCACAGCAAACGGATATTTATTTGTCAAAAGTTATTCACTCATGTGTAGCTGAAAATAGCTACTTAGCACATGAAAAATCACAAAAAATTGTTTTGTCCATTGATGAGCATATTTACTGTTGTAGTGATGAACAGTTGATACGTAAAGTAGTTATCAATTTGTTAAGAAATGCTATTTATTATTCTCCAATTGAAGCAGAGATATACGTAACATTACACGATGAGCACTTGCTAATTGTAAATACTGGTGTATGCATGACACCTGAACAAATTACATACGTGTTACAACCATTTCATAGGCTTGAACAATCGAGAAACCGTCAAACTGGTGGAAGCGGATTAGGTCTATACATTGTAACTCAAATTGCCAAACGATGCCAATTGCTATTTAATATCCAAAGTGATTGCGATAAACAGTCTGTCCAAGCAGAAGTAATTTTTCCTAATGTATATAAAAAGATGTAAACTTGCTAAAAACTGTTGTCAAAAATGAATGAACCCTGTAAAATAATAGAGTCTTTCTTTTTAAAAGCATATTATTTTGAAAAATAATGCATGAAATAAGAGAAAAGTGATAAAATTAATAGAGTCATTTCAATAAAGTTAAGAGGTCGCAAAAACAAAAAGTAGGATACTGGAGCTCGCAACGAAGAAGGTATGAGAAAGGTGTTTTTGCCGAAATAGTTTTTGGGGCGAAACAAAAATTATTGGGCTGGTTTTTAAGAAGAATCGGACTGTCATTTGCAAAAATGGTGTGCTTACTTGTGTATACGCGAGATTCTTTAACAGTCAATTGAATGGGATGTTCAATTGGCTGTTTTTTAAATAGACTATTGAGGTGAGCAAAGGAGTTATTATGGAATTATTATTAACGTTATTTCCACCATTAGTAATCATTGTACTTGTTTTTTCTACGAAAAGGGTATTGTTATCTTTGAGCGGTGGAATTTTGGCCGCCCTACTTGTCTTAGCACAAGGAAATTTATTAGCAATGCCGTCATTATTGATTGAGTATGCTATGGGTATTTTGACTGATATTGATACGATGTTACTGTTTGCATTTATCATTATTTTAGCAGGATCGATAAGTATTGCTCATGCGAATGGTGGGACTAAAGCATTAGCACAGTGGATGTTTACTAAGGTGAGAACACCAAAACAAGCAAAATTATTTGGCTTGTTTGCAGGTATTTTTATTTTCTTAGACGATACATTTAGTACGCAAATTGTTGGACCTGTCACACGCGAACTCGCAGATGAAAATAAAATTTCGCGTGCAGAACTAGCATATATCATTGATACAACGTCAGCCTCAGTATCATCAGCAATGCCGATATCAAGTTGGACAGGATTGTTGATTGGTAGTTTGGCGACAACAGCATTATTTACGAATGCAAGCCAAGCCTATTTTTCATTGTTAATGATTAATTTTTATTCAATTACGGCAATTGTTGTTTGTTTCTTAAGTATCTGGTTTAATATCCAAATTGGATCGATGAAAAAAGTAGAAATGGCATCTCTTGCAGGAAAAGATCCTTCTAAGTGGCATACTGATGACGCTCATGTTGATCATGGACGAAGTAATATTTGGAATATTTTATTACCCTTATTTTTAACAACAATTGCAACAGTTGGGATGTTTGCCTACACAGGATATGTTGGAGCTGCTGATTCAGGCATTACAACCATTACTTTCATTGATATTATTTCAAATATGAATTCATCATTATCCTTGTTTGTTGGCTCACTAGTGACGTTCATCACAGTTACAATTCAGGCTATCTTTGTTCGCTTGTCTTGGCGTGATTATTATAAAGCAATGGCAGTTGAATCAATGGGTGCGTTTGGAACAGTCATGATTTTAGTTTTAGCATTTATTGCCTCGGATATGATTAAAGCATTAGGACTTGGAGAGCAACTGGGAATGATTATTCAAAATTTACAAGTACCGTTTGTTGTATTACCGTTAATCTTTTTAGGAATAGCAGGGTTCTTTTCATTTGTTGCTGGAACGAGTTGGGGTACGATTTCGTTATTTGTACCGATTGTTGCTTTAATTGTTAATACAATTGCTCCGGAAATGGTACTAGTATCATTGGCAGCAGTTGTAAGTGGAGCAGTTTTCGGTGACCATGCATCACCTTTAAATGGAAATACAATTTTATCAGCAGCAGGTGCACAATGTCAGCCTGAAATGCATTTTGAAACTCAGATGCCGTACGCACTTGTCGGATTAGTTATTACGGCATTTGCCTTTATTGTTCTGACGTTGACATCGAGTGCTTTATTAGCGTGGCTAGCCGTGGGAATCGGAGCAATAATTTTTGTATTAGTTGCTAAATATATTGCAAAGCGAACAACGGTTATGGAACATTCATAAATGTGACTAAGAAAGGGAGCTACACATATTTCTTTTAGAAATAGTAATGTAGTTCCTGTTTTTTTAGTTTTATGGCACAATCTTTTAGTCAAAAATAAAAGATTAATCGATTTTTTTTTGGTATAATTAAGCTGTTTTTTTGATATTACAATTATGGAGGCGGATAACATTGAAAGAAAGACGATATATATTGTTAATACTAGGAATTGTTACAATTTTAAGTGCAATGTATTTTTCTGGTATCTATTATTTTAGTACTCATTTTCTCCCGGGTCGAACTTTTCAAGGAATAGATATTGGATTAAAAACAGAAGCTGAAGTGAGTAATCAATTGTATGCTGAAGTGATGAATCAAACGAGAACAATCCAAACAGTAGCAGATTCAATCACAGTAACAAATGAACAACTCGGTTTATCCTTCAATAGTGAACAAATTGCGAAACAAGCCATGGATGTGCAAAATCAATGGTTATGGATATTTGAAATGTTTCAAAAAAAAGAACTTGATGAGGATATATCATATACTGTGAACGATGATGTTTTGAAAGATACACTGTTTGCCATTGGTGTGACGAATCCTGAGGGGAAGACTGAGGCCCAAAATGCTGAAATTAAGAAAGAAGATAATGGTTTTACAATCATCGAGGAGAGAGAAGGGACATTGTTAGATGAATCACAAGTATTAGCAATCGTGAAGCAACACGCAATTAGTGGTGAGAACATTATTGATGTTAGTAGTGCAAAACAAATGCCAGAAGTTTTTGTAAAAGATTTGGAGGCAATTGTCAACAGGGCAAATCATTCAGTTGGGGCAATATATACACTGAAAATTCGTGAGACAGTGTTAACGATACCGAAAGAAACGGTAGCGGCTGCAGTTTCGATTATCGATAATACGCTAACTGTTGATCGACAAGTGTTTGTTGACTACTTGAATTCGCTTGTTGCTGAGTATACAATTATGGGCAGTGCAGGTGTTTTAGATACGACAAATATGCAGACGAGTGGTGGAATTGATGGATCAACTATTGATGTAGCTACGACAGCAGCGGCAATCGAAAAAGTAGTTTCAGTAGGAGAAACAGCTCAAATTGAAGCAACAATTATAAAGGTTGAATCACCGACACAAATTTCTGGTGTTGGAGATACATATATTCAAATTTCATTAACAGAACAACATATGTGGTATTATGAACAAGGTCAGTTAGTACTAGAAACACCAATTATTAGTGGTGATGATACACAAGGATGGGGAACAATAACGGGCGTGTATAGTATTATGGCAAAAGAACGGGATGCGGTACTTGAAGGATATGCATATGGATGGGATTATTCAGTACCAGTTAATTTCTGGATGCCTATTTATACTGATGGAACGGGATTACATGATGCTACATGGCAAAGTGATTTTGGTGGCAAGACATATTTAGGCGGTGGATCACATGGATGTGTGAATTTACCATATAATATTGCAGAACAGCTGTTCAACCGTGTAACGGTTGGAACACCAGTAGTTATTTATAAATAATTCTACTAGCGATTTGTAGTGATACAAGTCGTTTTTTTTGATATGATAAAAACGATTTATAAAGTGGAGAGGTTGATAAAAATGGTCTGGGAAATATTTTCGGTTGTTGGAACAATTGCTTTTGCGTTGAGTGGTGCAGTAGTAGCTATGGAAGAGGAGTATGATATTTTTGGTGTTTTTATTCTAGGATTTGTGACAGCTTTTGGTGGTGGAGCTATGCGTAATTTGTTGATCGGTTATCCAGCACAAATGTTTTGGTTACAAACACCTTTGTTTTTGACAGCAATGCTTTCAATCACAGTTATTTATATTTTCCCTCAATTGCTTAAATATTGGCCAAAATTTGAAGACATTTTTGACGCTATTGGTCTTGCAGCATTTATTGTACAGGGAGGGATGCTCGCAGTCAGTATTCAAGCATCTCCGGCAGCGATTGTGATGGCTTCCTTATTTACTGGAATTGGTGGGGGAATTATTCGCGATTTATTAGCGAGCAGACAGCCACTTGTTTTTCGGCGTGAAGTGTATGCTTTCTGGGGTGTTATTGGTGGAATGTGTCTGTTGGTTCCCGCAGTGCAAGCTTCATTTGTTTTACAATTATGTCTATGGTTTAGCTTGCTAACATGTCGTTTGTTTGCAATTCGTTGGCAGTGGCAATTACCAAAACGGAAATGGGAATATATTCGAAGTAAATAACATTGAGTTAGAAGTATGAATGAAGTAAAAATAAAATCATAAAAAATAGTGAATTTTGTTTTTTGCAAAGAAAATGTCTTTTTCAAATGTGTGATTAGCGTTATACTTAAGAAAATAGCTTGGACAACAAAAGGAGGGTTTTATATGGAAGCATTATACAAAAGAGTAATTGTCGGAATTGATACAAGTGAAGCATCAATGCATGCATTTGAAAGAGGATTAGCATTTGCACGAGAAAGCCGTGCAGAATTAGTTTTGATGTCAGCTGTCCACTTAACAACAGATGCAGAGATTGCCGGACCAATTATGAATGAAGTTGGATTTAGTCAAATGGTTGTACAGTCGAATGAGATAAATCAAGCAGCGGTTGAACGTCGTCGCCAATTTGTCGATCAATTAGCGATTAAAGCACGTGAGGCTGGTGTTGAGCAAGTAAGTGTAGATGTTGAGCTTGCTCAGGCTGTAGACTTGTTATTGGAAACATATGATAACTATGAGCAAACATTGATTGTGCTTGGTGCGACCAATAAAAAAGGTATTCAGTCGATTTTGTTAGGATCAGTTAGTAAATTCGTGGTTTCACATGCACCTTGTGACGTTTTTGTTGTGCGATAATAGGGTTAAAAGATAAAAAAACAGTAAAAGCTCGTGTATTTGACGAGCTTTTGTTGTATGATTAAAGAAAAATAAGAGGAGGATGCTTATGTTTAAAACAGTAGCAACATTAGATGAAACAACAACACTACCAATTGTATTTGGAATTGGAGAACAAGAAACACACAAACAAGTGCAAACTTTTTTGGGAACAGTAACACTTGATACGACATATAAAGAAATTGCAGTGTTACCAACATACGGAAAGTATTCATTTGAAAAAATTTATGTTTGTGGGTTAGGTGCACGAAAAAAATTAACAACACAGACCTTAAGACAATTATTTGGAAAATTAGCTCAAATGATGAAACAAGATTTTTCAATTCAATTAACAGATTTTGTGACGGAGTCAATAACATTAGGAGAGGTAGCTGCAATTTTTAGTGAAACAGTTGTGATTGCCCGATATGAATTCAAAAAACATGGTGTATTTACACCAAAATATGAAACGTTATCAGTACAGGTTATATCACCGGAAAATATTCAATTTGACTTAGCTAATGGTGAGGTAATTGGAACAGCTATTAATCATGCACGTACGTTAGCAAATGAACCAGGAAATAAAATGACACCTCGTATTTTAGCTAAATATGCAAAAGGACTCGCAGAGAAATATGACATGGAGTACCATGTTCTAAAAACGGGAGAATTAGAACAAATTGGGGCAGATGCGCTACTTGCAGTGAATCGTGGAAGCGATGAGCCTCCGCGCATGATTGTTTTGAAATACCAAGGTTTAGATACTTGGGAAAATCCGACAGCGTTAGTTGGAAAGGGTTTGACATTTGATGCGGGAGGATACTCACTGAAAATTAGTGGGAGTATGCAAGGAATGAAATATGATATGACTGGCGGTGCGAATGTACTCGGTGCAATGGAAGCAATTGCCGGATTAGGATTAAAGGCCAATGTTTTAGCCGTTATTCCAGCAACAGAGAACTTAATTAATGGAAAAGCAGTAAAAGTTGATGATGTGATTGGTTCACTTGCAGGAAAAACAATTGAAGTGAATAATACTGATGCAGAAGGTCGTTTGATTTTAGCAGACGGTATTGAATACGCACGACAATTAGGAGCAAAACGTATTATTGATATGGCAACACTTACAGGTGCGTGTGTTGTTGCACTTGGAAGTAGTTTTACAGGTGCTTTTAGCAATGATGATGCATTTTATGATGAATTTGCACAAGCAGCAAAAATAACTGCTGAAAAGGTATGGCGGCTTCCAGTGGATGAAACATATACAGAACAAGTAAAATCAAGTAGTGTTGCTGATTTAATTAATTCACCTAGCCGTGAAGGTGGAGCTTCGATTGCAGCTGCTTTTTTACAAGAATTTGCACAAGATACAGCATGGATTCATTTAGATATCGCAGGAACTGGGGATGTAAAATCTGGTTCTGATTTAGGACCTTCAGGAGCAACTGGTGTGATGATTCGTACATTAACACAGTTATTTAGTTAAATAATAAAAAGCACTCAGCATTTCAATTTGAGTGCTTTTTATTATTATCTATTCGCTTACGTATGAGATGATAATTTATTATTGTGAAAAAATTTTTTTATTATTATACAGTGAAAAAATAATCAGCAAAGCTGACTATTTTTTATTTGGTTATTTGGTTAAAGAACCGGGAAAACACCAGGACCTAATGGTAAGTTTAATGTAAACCATACAAAGAAGATTACCGACCAGAATAATAAGAAGGCAATTGAGTAAGGTAACATCATTGAAATCAAGGTACCAATACCTGTAGATGGCTGCCCATCAACATCGTATTTTTGAGAGAATGCAATAACGATTGCGAAGTAAGACATTAATGGTGAAATAATATTTGTAACTGAATCTCCGATACGGAAGGCCATTTGTGTAGCTTCTGGTGTGATTGCAAGGGCCATAAACATTGGCACGAAAATTGGAGCCATAATAGCCCATTTTGCACTAGCTGAGCCGATGAAAATATTGATGATTGCAGCAACAATGATAAACCCAATCATTAAAGCAGGACCAGTCATACCAATTGATTCAAGGATGTTTGCACCATTAACAGCTAACAATGTTCCTAAATTTGTATAGTTAAAGTAAGCAATGAATTGTGCAGCGAAGAATACAAGGACTAAATAACCACCCATCGTACTCATTGATTTTGCCATAGCGCGTACAACGTCTTTGTCGTTTGTGAATGACTTTGTTGCGAATCCATAGAATACACCTGGAATAGCAAAAAATAAAGCGATTAGCAGTACGATTCCGTTCATTAATGGTGATTTTAAAACATCTGCAGTAGGATTAGCATCTGTAAATGGATTAAGTGCATGACCAGGCCAACCTAAATACACAACAAGTGCTAAAAATAATGCAAATGAAATACCAGCCCAACGTAATCCTTTTCGTTCGATTTGTGAAATTTCAATTGTATCGTTATCAATGTTTCCTTTATATTTTCCTAGACGAGGTTCAACAATTTTATCGGTAATCAATGCACCAACAATAGTGATAATAAATGTTGAAACAATTAAGAAAAACCAGTTACCAGCAACACTAACTTGATAGGTTGGATCCATCATATTTGCGGCTTGTTGTGAAATACCAGCTAATAAAGGATCAGTCGGACTTAATAAGAGGTTGGCACTAAACCCACCAGATACGCCAGCGAATGCCGCAGCAATACCTGCGAGTGGGTGGCGACCAAAGCTTAAGAAGATAATAGCACCTAGCGGGATTAAGACAACATATCCAGCATCACTTGCAATGTTAGCCATAATTCCTAAGAATACAACCATGGCAGATAAGAGTGATTTTGGTGCCACAAGTACAGCGCGACGAAGTAAGACAGAAATTAATCCAGAACTTTCGGCGATTCCAACTCCAAGTAGAGCAACTAGTACAGTTCCAAGTGGAGCGAATGACGTGAAATTCTGTACTGCAGATTCAACCATGAATTGCAACCCACTTGGTGTCATTAATGAGACAGCCTCAACTGTTATCATACCGAGTTCTTGTGTTTTAGGGTCAATTGCTTGATATGTTTCACTCAATCCAGCACTCGCAGCAAAGTGAGAAATCACAACGATAGCGAGAGAGAAAATCATAAATAATACAACAGGATCAGGTAACTTATTCCCAATCCGTTCAATCCAGTCAAGTACACCTAAAGAGTGTTTCTTGTTTTGTTTTTTACTCATACGTAAATAAACCTCCAAATTTTTTTCAATGTAAACATCAAAATTTTAACATAATTTAAGGTTTCAAACAATAAAAAACCATTCAATATGAATGGTTTTTTACAATTAACGGATAAAAGTATCAATGACATGAACAATTCCTTGAGAATTGTTATCAAAAGTGATGAAATCAGCTGCAGCTTTTACTTCATCACGAGCATTTTCCATTGCTACTCCAAGGCCAGCATATTGAATCATAGTTAAGTCATTTCCGCCATCACCACAGGCAATTAACTGAGATTTCTCTGCATTAATTAGATTGAACAGCGTAGCAAGGCTAGATCCTTTATCTACACCATTTGGTGTTACTTCTAGAAAGGAAGGCATTGAGCGAGAAATAGTAAATTTTCCACTGAGTTCAGCGGTAACTTGAGCTTGAATAGCATCTATATATTCTGGGCTGTGAACGAAAATAGCTTTCGCAGATGGGCGATTAAAATCAGTAATTTCACGAATAGTCATCCCAGTGATGTCGGATTCAATCTGAGCAAATTCGTTTAAATTATCTGTTAAAATCTCACTATCATCGTATATCAACACAGAAAAATCAAAATTTTTACTGTAGTTGTAGAGTTCGGATACTTCATTTTTTGTTAATTCGGTTGTACTGATTTTTTGATTTGTTTTCAAATCAAACATATAAGAACCATTGAAAGAAAGTAAATATCCTCCAAACTGATCAGTTGCTAATTCTTCTGCGAATTTAAGCATAGCATATGTTGGACGTCCGGATGCTAAAATGAGTTGGATACCAGCACGTTGAGCGTCAATAAGTGCATTTTTTGTTTCGGAATCAATAATATGGTCACTTGTAAGTAGTGTTCCATCGAAATCGAGAGCTAAATAGCGATAATTCATTGTCAAAACCTCCTAGACATGTTATTAGTAGTGTAACATGTTTTAAAGTTAAACTGAAAGAGGAAAGTTAGATGGTTAATATCAATATAGGCGAACAATGGAAAAATGAATTAGCACCTTACTTTGAAAGTGAGCAATGGCAATGTTTAAAAAAATTTCTTGAAGAAGAGAGCAAAGTAGCCACAATTTATCCGTCAATGACGAATGTGTTTAGTGCTTTTGAGTTCACAGATTTTGATATGGTGAAAGTAGTAATTATTGGGCAAGATCCGTACCATGGTCCAAAACAAGCAAATGGATTGAGCTTTTCGGTGACAGAAGGTCAGGCGATTCCGCCAAGTTTGCGAAATATTTTTAAAGAACTCGAGTCAGATTTAGGAATTCAGCGTAAAAATCCAGATTTATCAGATTGGGCAAGGCAAGGGGTATTACTTATGAATCGTATTTTAAGCGTTCGCGAAGGAGAAGCTGGATCTCATCAAAATTGTGGGTGGGAACAATTTAGTGATTACGTTTTGCAAAAATTAAATGAATCACAAAAGCCAATTGTATTCATTTTTTGGGGGAAATATGCTCAACAATTGCAAAGATTTATTACAAATCCAATTCATAAGCAACTAGTGAGTTCTCATCCAAGTCCTTTATCGGCACATCGTGGTTTTTTTGGTAGTCGTCCATTTAGTGAAGTCAATAATTTCCTGGTTGGAAAGGGCTACCAAGAGATTGAATGGTAGCGATTAATTTGTGATGGATTTCACAATAAAAAAGCACTTTCAAAAGTAATATTCTGTGATACAATAAAGAAGAATTTGAGAAAGAGGAGTCTACTTTATGAGTATCTTTACAAATATTTCACAAGCAATTCAGGGGAAAGAAATTGAAATTGTATTTACAGAGGGGACAGATGTCCGTATTTTAGGTGCGGCTAGAAAATTAAAACAAGAGGGATTAGTAAAACCAGTTTTAGTTGGAAACACCCAAGTTATTCAAGATTTGGCTGAACAAACAGGAGCATCTTTAGAGGGAATTCGGATTGCAGATCCGTATAATTGTCCACGTTTTGGGGAAATGGTCGATTTATTTTTAGAAATTCGTGCTGGCAAACATTCACGTGAAGAAGCAGAAGTACTGTTACGTAAACCAAATTATTTTGGAACGATGTTAGTCAAAATGGGTATTGGTCGTGGACTTGTTGGAGGGGCATTGTATTCGACGGCGGATACAGTTCGACCAGCTTTGCAAATTATTAAAACAAAACCAGGAGTGAGCAAGGTAGCGAGCATGTTTTTGATGACTCGCGGAGAGGAAAAACTCATTTTTGGTGATTGTGCTATTAATGTTAATCCGTCAGCACCAGATTTAGCCGATATTGCAATTGAATGTGCCAATAGTGCACCGTTTTTTGGCATAAGTGATCCTAAAGTGGCTATGTTGAGTTTTTCTACAAAAGGATCGGCAAAAGCACCGGAAGTAGAAAAAGTATCTGAAGCTGTTGAAATTGCTAAAGCAAAATCACCTCATTTGGCAATTGATGGGGAATTGCAGTTTGATGCAGCAATTTCTACTCAAGTTGGAATGCGAAAAGCACCAGATTCAGATGTAGCCGGACGCGCAAATATTGTTATATTCCCAACACTTGATGCAGGGAATATTGGCTATAAAATTGCTCAACGATTAGGTGGATTTGAGGCGATTGGACCAGTGTTGATTGGTTTGAAGCAACCAATTAATGACCTAAGCCGAGGATGTACAGAAGAAGATGTGTACAAACTGGCAATGATTACTGCTATGCAAGTGCTTGAAGTACAAGAACATACTGATAAAATTCTTGAAATCCCATGCGGAATAGAATAAGCAAAAGATATTTCCTAGGAAAACTACTCAATTTTGAGTGGTTTTTTTCTTTATTGAACATTCTTTCAATCATTTTTACTGAAATTGAACTGAAAATATGAAATAATAGAAGAGCAGTATTTTGAAAAGTGAGGTAGAAGTATATGGCTAAAAATATAGATGATGTATTGTCAAGTATTTTAGGTGATCGAGACGAAATTCGAATTTGTGATAAGTGTAAAGGAACGGATGTGAATACACTGTTGCCAAAATTAAAAGTAGTTGCACCAGATGCTGATTATCATGTTGGATGTCAATCATTTTGTGGACCTGGGCGTAAAAAACCATTTGCAATTGTAAACGATAAAGCGTTGTTAGCAACCAATGAAGACGAGCTTGTGAAAAAAGTAGTGGCTCAATTAAAATAAAAAAGTGAGGTGAGTGAGATGGGAACATTAGCAGAAGTGAAAGTATTTCGGGATCCTATTTACACGTATATTTATGTAAAAGATCGTTTGATTTGGGATTTAATTAATACGAGACCAATGCAACGTTTACGTCGCATTCATCAACTTGGTGGTACTTTTCAGGCATTTCCAAGTGCAGAACATACGCGTTTTGGTCATGCGCTTGGCGTCTATGAAATGGCACGACTTATTGTTGAGACGGTACCTGATGTGACAAAGGCATTAAATGAACGAGAACGGTTACTTGTCCTGAGTGCGGCGTTGCTTCATGACATTGGCCATGGACCATTCTCGCATGCTATGGAAACATTATTTAACATGAATCATGAACAATTGACTATCGACTTAATTCTAGATCAATCTGGTGAGATTTATCCTTTGTTACAGCAAATTGATATATGCTTTGCCGAAGATGTCGCAGCAATTATAGCGAAAACATATGAACGAAAATTACTAGTGCAAATTATTTCTAGTCAACTTGATGCTGATAGAATGGACTATTTGCGTCGAGATTCATATTTTGCTGGGGTTCCATATGGCAATTTTGATCCGATTCGCATTTTAAGAGTTATGCGTGTTGTAGATGGGAAATTGGTTTTTAAGCAGAGTGGGATGCATGCAATTGAAAACTACATTATGAGTCGATATCATATGTACTGGCAAATTTATTTTCATCCTATTGGAAGAAGTTACGAGCTTGTTTTATCATTAGTCGTGAATCGAATCCAAATATTACGAAATATGGGTTACTCGTTTAAAGTTGAACCGACATTACTTTTCACGTTGTGCGATTATGGACAAACTATTGATTTAGCTACATACTTGCTTATTGATGAAAATACAATTTATTATTATATGAATATGTTTACAACAGAGAAAGATGAGCAGTTGAGCGAATTAGCGTATCGATTTTTGAATCGTCAGTTATTACAGTATACTAATGATATGGACGGTACAAAAGCTAGACAGCTGAAAGATTTTTGCCAAAACTATGCAAAGGATCTATTACCGTTATGTATTTTAGATGAACCGCTAGCACAACAGCCGTATCATTATTATCAATCACATCACCGATTAGGTATAGCACCAATTGAGCTGTTGTTAGAAGACGGTACATTGGCTGAAATAGCCGATGTATCACCAATTGTTCGAGCAATTAGTCATGAAGAATCAGAACGAAAGCGCTATTTGTTTTATCCGAAGCGTCGGATTCAACTATTAGTTGAACAAAATGAACAGTTGGCAATGACATTGCGAGCACATCAATTAATTTAAAGTGTAATAAAAAGGCTAGAAAATATTTTCTAGCCTTTTTATTACACTTCGTCACTTTTGCGAATACCGGCAACACCATAGTTTTCAGGTTGCATCTCTTCGATGATGACATGAATACGTTCTTTTGGTGCGTTTGCACTTGCACTTACTGCAGTTGTTACACTGTCAACAAGTTCGCGCTTTTGTTCGTCACTACGTCCAGCGAGTAGTTTAATTGTTACGATAGGCATATTTTAAATCTCCTTTATTTATTGTCTGTACTGATTATAGCAATTTTGATTTTGAAAGACAATCGAAGAAAACAACGGAATGCGAATACAAACGGATAAAAATGTGATATAATGAACGATGATTATTTGAAGGAAGCGAGGCCATGGCGATGGAAGCAGTGTGGATTGATTTTGTCAGTCACAGAAATATGGATGGTGAACAAGTAACACATGAATTTAGTGCACGTGGATACATCCAAAATGACGACGAAAATTTTATTTTGCAATTTAGTGAACCAGGTGTCGAAGGTTTAGAAGGTCAGATTCAAACAAAATTAACTGCGACGCCGACACAAGTAGCCATGGTACGTACTGGTGCAATTCAAATGCAGCAAACGTTTGTATTGGCAAAACGGTCACAAGGGAGTTATCGTGTTCCTTATGGTCGCCTAGCAACAATAGCTGACACAAAAGAATTGACATATTGTTATGATGATTCGCAAGGAGTTGGTCAGTTTTTTGTTCGTTATAACTTTTATCTTGAAACAGAATTCAGTGGTGAATTTACAATCGAATTGAAAATTCGTCCAATGTAGTAGGAGGTTTATTTATGTCAGTAGTTGAACAGCTTAAAGAGCAATTACGTGCACAAATTCAACAAGCAGTTGTAAAAGCAGAATTAATCACTGCGGAACAACAAATAGAAGTGCAATTAGAAAAACCAAAAGATGGTAAAATGGGTGATTTCTCATCAAATATTGCGATGCAATTGACGCGTATTGCAAAACGTAATCCACGTGAAATTGCACAAATAGTAGTGGATAACTTTGTAAGTGATTCTGTGGAGCGTGTGGAGATTGCTGGACCTGGATTTATTAACTTTTATTTGAAAAATGATACGTTAACGCAAGTTGTTCGGAATATCATTGAGTTAGATTATGAGTACGGAAAAAGTACACTAGGAGCTAATAATAAAGTAAATATTGAATTTGTATCAGCGAATCCAACAGGAGATTTACATTTAGGACATGCTCGTGGTGCAGCTATTGGTGATTCATTAGGAAGAATTATGTCAGCAGCAGGATTTGATGTGACAAGAGAATATTATATCAATGATGCTGGGAACCAAATTAATAACCTAGCACTGTCTTTACAAGCACGCTATCTCCAAGCATTAGGAGAAACAGTTGATATGCCAGAAGATGGATACCATGGACAAGACATCATCAATATTGCTGAAATTGTTAAAGAAAATCATAAAGCTGAAATTGATGCGGCTGGGACAAGCGATGAACAACTCGCTATTTTCCGAAAATATGGTTTGAAATACGAACTAGAGAAAATTTGTCGTGACTTGGAGGCGTTTGGTGTACCATTTGATATTTGGTCAAGTGAACAAAGTCTATATGATGAAAAGCGTGTTGAGCCAGCAATTGAAAAATTAACTGAATTAGGTTTTATTTATGAACAAGATGGTGCAACTTGGTTTAGAACAACGGATTTAGGTGATGATAAAGATCGTGTGTTGAAAAAAACAGATGGTTCATTTACATATTTTACACCTGATATTGCCTATCATATGCTGAAGTTAAGTCGGGGTTATGATTTGTTAATTGACATTTGGGGAGCCGATCACCATGGATACATACCACGTATGAAAGCAGCAATTCAGGCATTAACTGGTAAAGCAAACATGCTTGAAGTGCCAATTATTCAAATGGTACGATTAGTGCGTGACGGTGAAGAAGTGAAGATGAGTAAGCGTCGCGGAGATGCCGTGACAATTCGTGATCTCGTTGAAATGGTTGGCTTAGATGCAACACGTTATTTCTTTGCGATGCGTAGTGCGGATACTCAACTTGATTTTGATCTTGGTCTAGCTGAAAGCCAATCAAGTGATAATCCTGTTTTCTATGCTCAATATGCACATGCTCGGGTGAGTTCAATTTTACGGAATGCAGCAGAACAAGGTGTTGAATTCGATGCGAAAGTAAGCGATTTTTCAACATTAACTCACCAGAAAGAAATCAATTTAATGAATAAGCTTGGTGAATTTACACATACTGTTGAAGTAGCAGCAACACGTCGTGAACCACATAAAATCACTAATTACATTCATGAGTTAGCATCAACGTTCCACACATTCTACAATGAAATTAAAGTTATTGATAAAGATGATGTAGCCTATACACAACAAAAATTAGCGCTTGTTAAAGCGGTTCAAATTACATTGCGCAATGCATTACAATTAGTTGGTGTTAGTGCACCAGAGCGCATGTAGGTTGAGAAAGAAAAGGAGTATTGAAACATGTTAAATCAATTCACACAACAACAAATTATGGAAATGTCATTTGTTCAATTAGCATATGAGATTTTAACTGAAATGCAAGTACCATTACAATTTAATGAACTAGTTGTCCGTGTTCAAAGTGCACAGAATATTGCGTCAGCAGAAGAAATGAACCTTGGACAATACTATACGGATTTAACAACAGATGGGCGTTTCTTAGCAATGTCAGATGGAAGTTGGGATTTACGTACACGTCACCGCTATGAAGAAATTAACAACGATGATTTCATGTTAGATGAAGAAGAAGAGTTAGAGAGTGATGAAGATGATGTAGATGAATTAAGCATGCTTGATCGTCCAACTCAAGAAGAAGGATTTACAAACGGATATGCTGAGGAATTAAATCGTTATCGTGAAAAAATGAAAGAAGAAGAGTTTTAAAAACTAATTATGAAAAATTTTTTTGATTGCTTTTCAGTCTCAAAACTAGTAATATAGACGTGGGCACTTTTTGCACGACAGCTCTCCCCCTACTTAGTACAGGGAGAGCTTTTTTTTATTTAATAAACTAAAAGCATGCATACCTTTGAAAATCATTTATTAGGAGGAATTTAACGATGACAAAGTATATTTTCGTAACCGGTGGAGTAGTTTCGGGTTTAGGTAAAGGAATTACCGCATCTTCACTCGCATTGTTATTAAAACAACGTGGATTTAAAGTTTTTATGCAAAAATTTGATCCATATATTAATATTGATCCAGGTACAATGAGTCCATATCAACACGGAGAAGTATTTGTAACTGACGATGGAGCCGAGACGGACCTAGACCTTGGACATTACGAGCGTTTTATCGATGTAAACCTAACAAAAAATTCAAATATTACAACTGGTCGCATTTACTCAAGTGTCCTTGAAAAAGAACGTCGTGGTGATTACTTAGGAGCAACAGTTCAGGTTATTCCACATATTACAAATGAAATTAAATCAAAAGTATATGCAGCGGGACGAGAAAGTGGTGCAGATGTTGTTATCACTGAAATTGGTGGGACAGTTGGAGATATTGAATCACTGCCATTCATTGAAGCAATTCGTCAAGTTCGTCGTGACTTGGGTGTAGAAAATACTTTGTTTATTCATACAACATTAGTTCCATATTTGAAAGTTTCAGAGGAATTCAAGACGAAGCCGACACAACATAGTGTGAAAGAATTACGTGGACTAGGAATTCAACCAGATGTTATTGTTTTACGTACGGAAGTAAACCTTGTTGACAGTCAAAAAGAAAAAATTGCTTTATTCTGTGATGTACCTAAAGAAGCAGTTATTGAGGCAGTTGATGCAGATACGCTTTATAACGTCCCGATTATGATGCAAGCGCAAGGTTTCGATGCATATGTATGTAAAAAATTATCATTACAGTCATTGACTTTAACAGCTGATATGTCTGCTTGGCATGGATTAGTTGATACGGTACGCAATTTAAAATCAACTGTAACAATCGGTTTAGTTGGGAAATATGTAGAGTTACATGATGCATACCTTTCGGTTGCAGAGAGTTTGCTCCACGCAGGGTACTCATATGACCATAAAGTGAAGATTGAATGGATCCAAGCGGAAGATATTACAGCAGCAAACGTAACGGATATGCTTGGGAATTTAGATGGGATTCTTGTTCCAGGTGGTTTTGGTGAACGCGGAATTCAAGGGAAAATGACAACAATTCAATTTGCACGTGAGAATAATATTCCATTCTTTGGTATTTGTTTAGGAATGCAATTAGCAGCGATTGAATATGCACGGAATGTGTTAGGGTACGAAAAAGCGAACTCGACTGAAATGGATGCACAGACACCGTATCCAATTATTGATTTCTTGCCTGATCAATATTCGGGAATTAATTTAGGTGGGACATTACGTTTAGGTGCATATGACTGTACACTGATTGATGATACGAAAGCAGCAAAAGCGTATGGAGTGAATGTTGTACGCGAACGTCATCGTCATCGTTATGAGTTTAACAACAAATTTAAAGCAGCTTTTGAAGCAGCGGGTATGGTTTTTTCAGGAATTAACCCACAAACAGAGTTGGTTGAAATTTTAGAAATTCCGGAACACCCATGGTTTGTAGCAGCTCAATTCCATCCAGAATTTTTATCACGTCCATTACGTCCGCAACCGTTATTCCGTGATTTTGTAGGTGCGTCAATCAATAAAAAAGGAACAAAATAAAAATTGACGCATAGATATTTTCATTTTGTGTCAATTGCGGTATAATATTTGCGTATCCTTTCAATTTAACCGTATTGTTAGATTGAAACCAGGGTGAGACAGTCCCGTAGTGCTTAAAGTATTTATTACTTTGGGAATCAAATCTTCTTTTTGAGAAGATAAAGAATGTCAAAAATTTCGGAGGTATTTTTATGTTAGTTTCAGCAAAAGAAATGTTAGACAAAGCCTATGCTGGTAAATATGCAGTAGGACAATTCAACATCAACAACTTAGAGTGGACAAAAGCAATCTTAACGTCTGCACAAGAGAATAACTCACCAGTTATTTTAGGAGTTTCTGAAGGGGCTGCTAAATACATGGGTGGATTCAACACTGTTGTTGGAATGGTAAATGGATTAATGGAAACATTAAACATTACTGTACCAGTTGCATTACACGTTGATCACGGAAGCTTTGATGGAGCAAAAGCTGCTATTGAAGTTGGATTCTCATCAGTAATGTTCGATGGATCACACTATTCAATCGAAGAAAACATTGCGAAAACTACTGAAATCGTTGAATTTGCACACTCAAAAGGAATCTCTGTAGAAGCAGAAGTTGGTTCAATTGGTGGAGAAGAAGATGGAATCGTTGGTAAAGGTGAAATTGCTGATGCAGCTGAATGTAAGTTAATCGCTGATTTAGGTGTAGATATGTTAGCAGCAGGAATTGGAAATATCCACGGACAATACCCTGCAAACTGGGAAGGTTTAGCTTTTGATGCATTAGAATCAATCAATGCAGCAACTGGAGAAACTCCATTAGTATTACACGGTGGAACAGGAATCCCGGCTGATATGATCAAAAAAGCAATCTCTTTAGGAGTTGCTAAAATCAATGTAAACACTGAGTGCCAGTTAGCATTCCAAGAAGCAACTCGTGCATACGTATTGGCTGGAAAAGACTTACCAGAAAATGGAAAAGGATTTGATCCACGTAAATTATTAAACCCAGGATACGAAGCAATCAAAGCTACTGTAACTGAAAAAATGGAATTATTCGGATCAATTAATAAAGCTTAATTGCTCGAGGAAAAGTCACGGAAGTGGCTTTTTCTTTTTTGGAAAATACTTTGAATATGAAACTAATTAAGAAAACAGCTTGCAAAAATTGGTATATATTTGTAAAATAGAATGAAAAGTAGGTAAGGTAAGAGGTGGGAGAATGACAGCGGGTCAAATGGTCAAGTTATACGTACCTTTTGTGAAGTTTATTGCAGAAGCAATGGGTCCAGATTGTGAAGTTGTACTTCATGATTTGACAAAAGATGGGGGCACAATTATTGCAATTGAGAATGGTCATATTAGTGGTCGCAAAATTGGTGATTATGCAACAGATCTTATTTTGAAAATAATTCAAGACCGTGAGTATCAAGATAAAGATTTCATTGCAAATTATAAAGCTGTGGGTAGAAATAGCCAAGTTTGTCGCTCGTCAACGTATTTTATCAAAGATGACTTTGGTCGATTGATAGGTATGGTTGGAATTAATACAGATATACAAATGTATGAAGATTTGCATACAATTGCTTCGAGATTTTTGCAATTTGCAAATGTTGAATCAAATCAACAAACAATAGAAACGAAAGTAACAGAGCACCTCCATGGGAATATTGACGACGTCTTGAAAACAATGATCAGCGCTGAAATTAATCGCTTCGGTGTTGATCCAGCACGACTTTCCTCAGAAGAGAAAATGATTATTATCAAATCTTTATCGGATCAAGGTGCTTTCTTACTTAAAGGGTGCGTAAGTGAAGTGGCAAGATTGTTGAAAACATCGGAACCAACGGTGTATCGGTATTTAAATAAAATAAAAGAATAGATTATCGAAAAAACCTCTGTATCATCAGGAATAGATATTTGAAGGTTTTTTCTTTTACACGAAATCATACCAATTGTTTAGTAGTTTTGGTATAGTTAGGGTAAGAATAAACATGGGAGGACATAACAATGTTATTTGAACATTTACGAGTAAAGAATTTACAATTAGAGAATCGGATTGTTGTACCGCCAATGTGCACATATCAAGCAATTGACGGTGTTGTCAATCAATTTCATCATATTCATTATGGTGCAATGGCTTTAGGTAAGCCAGGATTTATTATTATTGAGGCAACGGGAGTGACGCCAGAAGGGCGCATTAGTGATCATGATTTAGGATTATATAATGAACAACAAGCACAGAGCTTTAAAGAACTTGTTACACAATTGCGTACATTTGCTGTACCATTGGCCATTCAATTGAACCATGCAGGTCGCAAATCGGGAACGAATGATTCAGTAAAATATGCTCCAAGTAGTATTCGATTTGATGAAACGATGAGAACACCAAACACATTAACTCAAGAACAGATAAAAGAAATTGTCGCAGCATTTGCTCAGAGTGCACAGTATGCTGATGAAGCAGGTTTTGACGCACTCGAGATTCACGCTGCACATGGATATTTGATTCATCAGTTTTTATCGCCGATTACGAATCATCGAACTGATGAGTATGGAGGTACTTATCGCTATCGCTTGAGATTTTTACGTGAGGTTATTGCTGCTGTAAAATCAGTATGGCCGAAGGAAAAAGCATTATTATTACGCATTTCAGCAGATGACTATCATGCAGATGGAAATGGATTAGCTGAATATGTAGAAATGATGAAAGCTATTGCCAAGGAAATTGATATATTAGATGTTTCAACAGGCGGTTTGCTACCGATTCAACCTCATGTGTATCCAGGCTATCAGTTAAACTACGCGAGTGTATTGAAGAATACGACACAGTTGCCAGTTATTGCAGCGGGATTGTTACATGAATATGACTTAGCACAGTATGCACTTGAGAGTGGACAAACCGATTTAGTTGCAATGGGAAGAGCAATGCTATCAAATCCACATTTACCAATTACATTGGCACGTAAAAGTGGACAACGCTTACTACAACAAATACCATACAATAAAGGAGTATAGTACATGGAAGTCATAGTGTTTTATGGGGATGATGAACAAAAAAAGCAGCAAGCGTTTTATGTCAGGGATGCAGTTTTCACCAAAGAACAAGGATACCCTGCAGAAATAGATATTGATGAATATGATGAGTGTGCGTGGCATGTTATTGTTATAGTGGATGGCCAACCGGTCGCAACGGCTAGACTTATTAACAGTAAGGGTGTCGATAAAATAGGACGTGTGGCTGTATTACAAGCAAATCGAGGTGTGGGGTTAGGTGCTATTGTTGTAAATGCACTATTAATACAAGCTCAAAAACTTGAAATTGGAGAAATTTCCTTGCATTCTCAAAAACATGCACAAAGCTTCTATGAGCGTTTAGGGTTTGAAGTCGTAGGAAATGTCTTCTTAGAAGATGGTCAACCACATATTGCAATGAAGCGAACTCTGAAAACAAAGCAAAAAAAATCAGAATAAAAAATGAAAAACACTAAAAGAGCATTTTATTTTAGTGTTTTTTTTTATATAATAGAAATTGCGTTTCTCTCTTTATTTTTTGAATATGGAAAGTATGGGGATAGAAAACGAGTTTTGATGGGAAAGGAAGAACGCCATGCGAGTTTTTAAGGTTGAAGGGAAATATCCTTTAAACGGAACAATTGAAGTAAGCGGTGCCAAAAATAGTGTCGTAGCGTTAATTCCGGCAGCTATTTTAGCTGGCGATGTTGTTGTTTTAGAAAATGTCCCAGAACTTTCGGATGTATATGCGTTGAATACAATATTGAATGAACTCAATGTTCAGACAACATTTGAAAATAATACACTAACAATTGATGCGAGTAATGTCAGATACAAAGCACTTATTGAAGGAGCAGTACAAGAATTGCGTGCATCGTATTATTTAATGGGTGCAATGTTAGCACGATATAAAGAAGCGATTATTGGAATGCCTGGAGGGTGTTATCTTGGGCCAAGACCGATTGATTTGCACTTGAAAGGATTTCAGTCATTAGGTGCAGAAGTTAGTATTGAAAATGGAGCATATCATTTAAGTGCTCCGAACGGATTACATGGATCAAAAATTAACCTAGATATTCCAAGTGTTGGGGCAACAATTAATATTATGTTAGCAGCAGTACATGCAACTGGTATTACAATGATTGAAAATGCAGCCAAAGAACCTGAAATTGTCGATATTGCCACTATGTTAAATAATATGGGTGCAAAAATCACCGGTGCAGGGACAGATACGATTCGAATTAATGGTGTTACAACTGATGCTATGCATGGGTGCCGTCACCAAGTTATTCCAGATCGTATTGAAGCTGGAACATATATGGTGGCAGCAGCTATTGGTGTCGGTGAGGGTATGGAAGTTAAGGTTGATAACATTATCCCAGAGCACATGGAAGCATTCCTTTCAAAAATGGAAGAAGCTGGTGTCAATATGGATGTCGATCTTGATTCTGTGACAATTCGTCAATCATCTCCTTTACAAGCAGTCAATGTAAAAACGGGTGTTTTTCCAGGATTTGCTACGGATTTGCAGCAACCGTTTACACTTCTACTCACGCAAGCGAATGGAGCAAGTATTATTACGGATACAATTTATAGCGCCCGCTTTAAGCACGTTGATGAATTGCAGCGAATGGGAGCAACGATTCGTAATGAGGCGTCAACGGGAATTGTAGTTGGACCAAGCACCTTGGAAGGGGCAAAAGTAACAGCAACTGATTTACGTGCAGGGGCAGCAATGGTTTTAGCAGGCTTGATTGCCGAAGGAATTACTGAAGTTCATGAAATTGAGCATGTTGAAAGAGGATACGAGCGAATTATAAAAAAATTGACAAATGTTGGAGCGAAAATTTGGTTAGAAGAAATCTAATCGAAATTTTATTGCAACGATGTTTACAAGTTGTTATAATATAGTACGGTATTAGTTAATTAAGCTATATCAACAACGCAAGTAGTACAGTTAAATTGTTATTTAACTCAACTATAGACACTGGTTAAAATTCGCCATCACCTTCGAGAAAGAATTTCAATGGAGCTGGAAGACTCACATTAAACGCTTATTCTAGAAATAAACAAATTTTCTAGGGCAGAAGGAGCATAATTATGAAAAGTGGAATTCACCCAAATTACAAAAAAGTAAACGTTACATGTACTTCATGTAATACAGAATTCGAAACAGGATCAGTTTTAGATGAAATCCGTGTGGATACTTGTTCAAACTGTCACCCATTCTATACAGGACGTCAACGTTTCGTTGCTGCTGATGGACGTGTGGACCGTTTCATGAAAAAATATGGTATGAAGACGGAAGAAAAATAATTCATCCATCTCCAAACAAAGCAGGTGCGATGCACCTGCTTTTTTGTTACAATGAGAGATATCAAGTGAAGATGGAGGCAGTATGATGCATTTTGATTTACGAAAAGATGGTTGGTTAGAAGTTATTTGTGGAAGTATGTTTGCCGGAAAAACAGAAGAATTAATTCGACGTTTAAAACGTTTAGAGTATGCAAAAAAACAGTTCGTTGTTTTTAAACCACAAATCGATAATCGTTACAGTGAAACGGATGTTGTATCTCATAATGGGCAGGCAATTCAGGCAATTGCTATTTCAACATCAAAAGAGGCTTTTGATTATTTAACACCTGATGTAAGTGTTGTTGCATTTGATGAAGTACAATTTTTTGATGAGACAGTTATTGAGGTGATTGATGAGATTGCGACTAGAGGAATTCGTGTTATTGCAGCCGGTTTAGATATGGATTTTCGTGGAGAGCCATTCGGAGTTATTCCACAACTTTTAGCAAAGGCAGAGTTTATTACAAAATTAACAGCGATTTGTACTGTTTGTGGTGAGCCGGCAACGCGAACACAGCGATTAATCAATGGTATGCCGGCAAATTATCATGATCCTATCGTACTTGTTGGTGCACAAGAGAGTTACGAGGCTCGTTGTCGCCATTGCCACGAAGTGCAAAAAGATTATCGAAATCAATTGAAGGAGAATTAATATGAGTTTATTAGAGCGTTTACAAACATTGGCTGATCGCTATCACCAATTGACAGAACAATTAAGTGATCCAAATATCGGAAGTGATCCGAAGCGTTTAATGTCTTTATCACGCGAACAGTCACAATTGCAAGAAGTTTACGATAAATATAATGAATATAAATCGGTAATGGAAGGTATTGAAGATGCTAAGTTTTTGATTGCTGATGAAAAAGACGAAGAAATGCGTGAAATGGCGAAAGAAGAATTGCGCGAGCTTGAGCAACAAGTAGAACCTTTAGAGGATGAAATTAAAATTTTATTGATTCCAAAAGACCCAAATGATGACTTAAATGTTATTGTTGAGGTGCGTGGTGCAGCTGGTGGAGACGAAGCAAATATTTTTGCTGGTGATTTATATCGTATGTATGCTCGCTATGCAGAAAGTCAAGGATGGAAAGTTGAAATCATGGAATCACATGAAGCCGATATGGGTGGATTTTCATTAATTTCATTTTTAATTAAAGGACAAGGGGCATATTCAAAACTTAAATTTGAATCTGGATCACACCGTGTTCAACGAGTACCAGCAACAGAAAGTCAAGGACGAATTCATACATCAACAGCTACCGTTTTAGTAATGCCAGAAGTTGATGATGAAATTACGGTGGATATTAAGACGAATGATATTAAAGTTGATGTATATCGTTCAGGAGGAGCCGGAGGTCAGTCAGTAAATACAACTGATTCAGCGGTACGTATTACCCATTTACCAACAGGTTTAGTTGTAACTTGTCAAGATGGACGCTCGCAACATGAGAATCGTGATCAAGCGATGAAAGTACTACGTACAAAATTATTTGATCTTGAGTTACAAAAGCAACAAGCAGAATTAGCGGCAATGCGTCAGTCAAAACTTGGAAGTGGCGATCGTTCTGAAAAAATCCGTACATACAATTATCCGCAAAATCGAGTGACAGATCATCGTATTGGTTTAACAATCCAACAATTAGATCGCATTATTGAAGGGAAATTAACTGATATTATTGATGCGCTACTTGTTGAAGAACAACGTGAAAAACTCGCACAAGGATTAGGTGAGTAAGATGACAATTAAAGAAATGTTGCAACAAGCAGAGGTGCTACTTGATGCAAATGGGAGTGAACGATCAATTGCAAAAATTTTATTAATTGATGCTTTACAAATGGAGAGTTACGAGATATTAATGAATTTAGATTCAGTTGTCGATGCTCAAAAAGAAGCGATTTTTTTAGGAAATCTTACACGTTTTATTGAAAAAAAAGAACCGGTACAATATATTTTAGGATATGAGTATTTTATGGGACGTAATTTTCAAGTTAGTGAAGCGGTACTTATTCCAAGGCCCGAAACAGAAGAGCTTGTCTATAATGTATTGGATATAATAGATGAATATTTTGAAACGTATGAATGTATACGTTGTTGTGATGTTGGGACAGGAAGTGGAGCAATAAGTGTGTCGTTGGCTGCTGAGTGTGATAATGTCCAGATGATTGCAACTGATATTAGTGAAGAAGCACTAAGTATTGCTCGGAAAAATGCACAAGCATTTGCACCACAAGTAACATTTTTAGCAGGAGATATGGTACAACCTTTAGTTGAATCTGGAACCCAAGTGGACATTTTCATTTCAAATCCACCCTATATTCCTGTTGAAGAAAATGTCGATGCAATTGTAAAGGAAAATGAACCGCATGTAGCGTTATTTGGTGGGAATGATGGACTTTATTTCTATCGTAAAATTTTTGATCAAGTACATGATATTTTAGCACCGGAACGTAATGTTCTAGCTTTTGAAATGGGGTATGATCAAGGCGATCGTTTACGTGAATTGGCGCAAGTGCATTTTCCTGAAGCAGTCATTGAAGTAGTGCAAGACATTAATGGAAAAGATCGTATGCTGTTCATATACAACAACATTAAGTAATTAGGAATCTTTTCGACAATTGTTGAAAAGATTTTTTTGACAGGAGGGGTTACAAGATGATTGTAAACACAATTGAACAATTAGTCACGCAATTATTAGCAGGAAATATTATTGCATTTCCAACCGATACTGTTTATGGTGTTGGCTGTAATGCAGAAAATAAAAAAGCATTAGAAACTATCTATGAATTGAAAAATCGTGATAGAACAAAGCCACTCATTTTATTTGTCGCCAACCAGCAGCAAGTCAGTGATTATGCAGCGATTATTCCACCAATTGCAAAACAATTAATGGAGACTTTTTGGCCGGGGGCATTGACAATTGTGTTGCCAAAACGTGTTCAAGTGAGTGACACAATTAGCTCTGGATTACAAACGATTGGGTTGAGAATGCCAAATCATCCGGATATACTTGATTTGTTAGCCCAAAGTAATTTGACTTTAGCAACGACAAGTGCAAATTTTTCAGGTGAACAAGCAGCTGTAACAGGAAAAGAAGTTGAACAATTTTTTGGTGATCAAGTGACAACGCTCGAAGGTCAGGCGAATAAGCAAGTAGCGTCTACTGTTGTTGAAGTTTTTGCTGATAATACATATAGTGTTTTGCGTGTAGGGGCAATATCAGTTCAGGAATTATCGCAAATAATTGGAGCGCCGAAATGAAAAAAATAATTGAAACGATCCTTATGGTTGTGTTATTTGCAGTTTATACATATATTTTAATTGATATTGTGAATATCCAATCATTTGCTGATTTGTTTAATGCGGAATATTTACGAGTACAAGTCATGCAATATGGTATGTATGCACCAATAGTGTTCGTTATTTTGTACATGCTTGGAATTATTTTTATTGTTCCAGGTTCAAGTCTGACATTTGTTGGTGTTTTACTCTTTGGACCATGGATAGGCTTTTTGTTATCATGGTTCGCAGCAAGTGTAGCGAGTTTAATTGCTTTTGGATTTGCTTCGACTGTGGGGTATCCACTTTTGTCCAAACGGTTTCAATCAAAAAAGATGTATCAAGATTTACAGCAAGGAATTGCCAAAAATGGAGCTATTTATTTATGGTTTATGAGTATGTCATCACTTGTACCAACGGTGTGGAGAAACTATTTTGCTGGAATTATTGGTTTTGAATTTCGAAAATATTGGTGGATTAACAGTCTGGGAATTTTACCAATGACATTATTATCTGCTTTCATAGCTGATGCACTCATTCGACAAGCTAATCTATGGATTATTGGTATATTAAGTGTATTTTTTATTGGTTTGACAGTAGCTGGTATGATTTATTTAAGGAAGTATGCAAAATAGTATGTTTTTTCAATTAACTATGCTACAATCGATGCAACAAAATGATTGGAGTGAGGCCTATGAAAGACGAATACATTGAGAGGTTATTACAAATAGAACAAGTACGCCAACATGATACTATTGAACTAATAGCATCAGAAAATTTTGTCAGTACAGATGTGCTTGCTGCGCAAGGTTCTATTTTGACAAATAAATATGCAGAAGGGTACCCAAATCGTCGGTACTATGGTGGGTGCGAAGTTGTTGATCAAATTGAAACACTTGCAAAGGAGCGTTTTTTGCAAGTGTTTGGTGGAGATCATGTGAATGTTCAACCACATTCAGGAAGTCAAGCGAATATGGCAGTCTATATGAGTTGTTTAGCTGCAGGAGATTGTGTGCTTGGTATGGATTTGGCAGCGGGTGGTCATTTAACGCATGGACATCCACTCAATTTCAGCGGTACTAACTATCACTTTGTTGCTTACGGTGTTGATGACAATGGACGCATCGATTACGAAGAGGTGTATAGGCTCGCTCGGATACACAAACCAAAAATGATTGTCGCTGGTGCTAGTGCGTATCCATTCGCAATTGATTTTCAAAAATTTAGAGTAATTGCTGATGAAGTCGAGGCATATTTATTTGTAGACATGGCACATATTGCAGGTTTAGTTGCGGCGGGGCTACACGAGAATCCAGTAGGTATTGCAGATTTTGTCACAATGACAACTCACAAGACTTTCCGTGGACCACGTGGAGGAGTCATTTTTTGTAAACAACAATTTATGAATGATATTGATCGGGCAGTTTTTCCAGGCATTCAAGGGGGACCATTGATGCATGTTATCGCAGCTAAAGCTGTGGCAGCATATGAGGCTATGCAACCTGAATATCTGGTCTATCAACAACAAGTAATTGAAAATGCAAAAATGCTTGCACATTCGTTGCAAAGGTACGGCTGGCATATTATCGGTGGTGGTACAGATAATCATTTGTTACTGGTAGATGTGTATGAGCGCGGATTGACTGGTAAACAGGCACAAGATCGTCTCGATGCAATTGGTATTACAGTAAATAAAAATACAATACCAAATGAAACCCTGAGTCCGCATATAACGAGTGGAATACGTTTAGGTACGCCAGCAATGACTACGAATGGGTTTGATGAAAATGCGTTTCAACGTATTGCAAAATATATTCACTGTGCGTTGACAACAGATGATGTACAAAGTGACGAACTATTGAAACGAGAAGTACAACAACTTATAGCAGAATATCGATAAAAAACTAGCATTAGCTAGTTTTTTTATTTATGAATTAATCCTGAGTTAATAAAATTGATTCATGACTAAAAAAACACAAAGTTGACTATTTTTTATTGATTTAAAAATAAAAAATAGACTATAGTTACGAAAAAACACGATGCGAGGAATATTGAATTTTTTACTAATGACTTTATCGACGAGAAAATATTCAAAAAAATGAATTTTATGATACAATAGAACAGATATTTAAAAAAATTTTGAAGGGTGTTGAGATGATGAAAATTGCAATTGCAGCCGATCACGGTGGTGTTGAAATGAAAGCAGAGTTAATTGCATTGATTGAAAGCTTAGGACATGAAGTGACAGATTTTGGAACGAACACAACACAAGCTGTTGATTATCCTGACTATGCAAAAATTGTATCAATGCAAGTAGCTCAAGGTGAGTATGAACGCGGTATTTTAATTTGCGGAACAGGTATTGGAATGAGTATTGCTGCTAATAAAATAGCAGGAATTCGTTGTGCACTTGTTGGTGATGTATTTAGTGCAAAAGCAACACGATTACATAATGATACAAATGTATTAGCGTTGGGTGCACGTGTAACAGGTATTGAGCTTGCTAAAATGATTACAGAAGTGTGGCTTCAAACGTCATTTGAAGGTGAACGTCATTTGAAACGACTAGCAAAAATTACTGAATTAGAACATGTTTGTAAAGGGGAATAAGCTCATGAGTAAAGTACATGTATTTGACCATCCACTTATTAGTCATAAGTTGACAAATATTCGTAAAGAAACAACACAAACAAAAGATTTTCGTGAAACAGTGAATGAAATTGCAGGGCTAATGGCATATGAAATTACTCGCGATTTAAAGTTGCAACCAGTTCAAATTAAAACACCCGTTTCAGAAAGTATTCAACAAGAATTGGCACAAGAAGTATTTATTATTCCAATTTTACGTGCCGGTCTTGGGATGGTTGATGGGATTCATCGTTTAATTCCAACAGCAAAAATTGGACATGTTGGTATTTATCGTGATGAAGAAACACTAGAACCAAAAGAGTACTTCGCAAAATTTCCACAGGGACTTGAGACAGCAATGAATTTAGTTGTTGATCCAATGTTAGCAACAGGTGGTTCTGCGATTGCAGCTATCGATATGTTAAAAAAACGTGGGGCAAAAACGATTAAATTAGTATGTCTTGTAGGAGCACCTGAAGGTGTGAATGCAGTACAACTGGCACATCCAGATGTTGATATCTATTTAGCAAACCTAGATGAATGTTTGAACGAAAAAGGCTATATTGTTCCTGGATTAGGAGATGCTGGAGACCGTTTGTTCGGGACGAAATAAGATGTTTGAAGATAATTTTAGTGTAAATTACGCGAAAAATGTTTTTTTACGTATTCCAATCGTAACTTTTGGATTAGCAATTATTGGTTTGTTGATTTTTCGCTTTAATTGGCCGGTTTTTTTTGGTATTCTACTTGGTGGGAGTGTTTCAGCATTTAATTTTTGGTCACAAGTACGTTATGTACGAGCGATTATTTTCGCTCAGACGTCTGGACGCTATCTCATTGGTTCGCTATTACGACTTGTTGTAGTAGCAGGTGTATTTATTTTAGCGATGCTTTATCCGCAATGGCTGAATATTTTTGCGGTATTCGCTGGGGTAATGATTGCACCAATTATTATTATTTTTTATAAGCGAAAATTACCAAAAGTGAAAGGAGGTCAAACAAAATAATGAACTTGATATTTGCAACGACAGTGAAAGAAGGACTAACAATTGGTAGTTCAACAATTCCACCAGGAATGTTTTATGCATGGATAGTTATGCTTGTCATCATTGGACTAGGATTATTAGGACGCTCATACTTAAATCGATTGAACGTGAATGATAAACCCCCAAAGTTTATTGTTATTTGCGAACAACTATTACAATTTTTTGATGGTGTTGTAGCAACAAATCCATATCGTAAAAAATTAGCGCCAATGTTGGCAACACTATTTATGTATTTGCTGCTAATTAATACTTTATCATTATGGGGATTACGCCCAGCAGCGTATGAATTGCCTATTGCACTCTCATTAGGAGTGCTGACATTTATCATTATGCATAGTCTCTCATTTAAAACATATGGGTTGAAAGGGTACTTTAAACAGTATATGCAACCATTTGGTTTTATGCTTCCACTTAATATGATTAGTTTTGCGACAGAATCTGTAACAATTTCATTACGTTTATTTGGAAACATGGTAGCTGGAACAGTATTAGTTGCTGTATTACAGCAATTAATTACACCACTTGGTTATTTTTTACCAGGAATTCCACTGAGTTTTTATCTTGATATTTTCTCAGGTGTGATTCAAGCACTGGTATTTACAATGTTAACGGCGATTTTAATTTCAAGCCGAACAGAATAATTATCGGTATCACACACGATTTTGTGTACCAAAATAGATACAAAATAAAAAGTTTTAGACAAATCTTAGGAGGATTTACAGATGCAAGTTATTGAAGTAGGAAATGCAATTGCAGTTGCAGGTATTGCAATTGGTGCTGGATTAGCAGTTATGACAGGATTTGGAGCAGGAATTGGACAAGGTGTTGGTGCCGGTAAAGCGGTAGAAGCAGTTGGACGTAATCCAGAAGCAGCAGATAAAATTCAACAATTAATGATTGTTGGTTTAGCAATGGCTGAGACAACAGGGATTTATGGTTTATTAGTATCAATCATGTTAATTTTCATCTTAGGTGGTAACCTCGTTTAATCGAAGGTTGCTAAGTGAGGTGAAGCGCAATGGATATTAATTTTTCTTTGGATTTTGATCCACTAACGTTTATTTTAAGCCTAGTTTCGACGGCAGTTTTATTTTATGTACTATTTAAGTTGCTTTGGCAACCGCTTCAAAATTACTTAGATCGTCGCCAACAATATGTTGTTGAGCAAATTTCAGCAGCTGATGAACAAAATAAAGCAGCAGTTGAAACAAATGAGCAAGCGCAAAAACGTCTTCGTCGTGTTCAAGAAGAAGCAACTGATATTTTAGAAACAGCACGTATGCGTGCTGATCAGACAGCAACGAAATTGGCAGATGATTTACAAGAAGATTTACGCAAGCGGCGTGAAGCGTTTGATGCTCAATTGGTAATTGATCAACAATTGGCGCAAAAAGCGTTAAAAGATGATGCAATTGACTTATCAGTCTTGATTGCAAGTCAATTACTCAGTGAACAGGTAGATGAAGCAAATACGAAAGCCCGTGCATTAGCAATGGCAGAGAAAATGGTGATGGCAAATGAACGCTAATGTCGCGCAAAAATATGCGCAAGCATTGTTTTTGACCGTTGAAACACAATATCATCAAAAAGCTGAGCAATTAGTTATGATTGCCCAGCAATTTACACAGCAACCAATTGTCTTTCGGTTATTGGAAGATCCACGTTTGAGTATAGAACAAAAAAATAGTTTTTTACAAGAAACGTGTCAGGGTGCTGATCAAATAATTATTGAATTTATGCAATTAGTTGTCAAAAACCAACGTGTTCGTGAAATAAGTGCTATTGCAGATTACTTTGAAGCACTTGTACTAAAAGTAAATGGACAGCAAAAAGCGACTGTCACTACCGCTACAAAACTAGATGAAGCAACACTAGCAACACTAATAAAAGCTGTTGAAACAAAGACAGCTACAAAATTAGTAGCAACACATGTTGTTGATCCAAGTATTATTGGTGGGGTGAAAGTAAGCGTTGGAGCACAAACATTTGATGACTCATTTGCAACGAAACTACAAAAATTACAGTCAGACTTACAAAAGATGACTGTTTAAACCATGAGGTGTCTATATGAGCTTAAAACCAGAAGAATTAAGCCGTGTCCTCGCCCAAAAATTGAAAGACTATGAACAAACAGTTGATTACTATGAATCAGGTGTAGTTGTGAAAGTCGGAGATGGTGTTGCGACGGCAAACGGATTAGATAATATTATGATGAGTGAGCTTGTTGAATTTGCTGACGGTACTTTAGGAATGGCAATCAACCTTGAAATGCATACAGTTGGGATTGTTATGTTAAGCGAGAGTGATGAAATTCGTGAAGGATCAATCGTCAAACGTACAGGACGTATCGTCGAAGTTCCAGTCGGTGATGGATTATTAGGACGTGTTGTTAATCCATTAGGAGAACCAATTGATGGAAAGGGAGAACTCGTTTCAACAGGTGTTAGACCAATTGAACGTATTGCTCCTGGGGTTATGACACGTAAGAGTGTCCACCAGCCATTACAAACGGGGATTAAAGCGATTGATGCAATGTTCCCAATTGGGCGCGGGCAACGTGAATTAATAATCGGTGACCGTCAAACAGGAAAAACAGCAATTGCAATCGATACAATTTTGAACCAAAAAGGTGAAAATGTGAAATGTATTTATGTTGCAATTGGACAAAAAAACTCAACAATTGCAAACGTATATAATACGTTATTACGTCATGGTGCAATGGAATATACAACAATTGTTGCAGCAAGTGCTTCAGATATGGCACCAGTACAATATTTAGCTCCGTATGCTGGATGTGCAATTGGTGAGGAATGGATGGATAATGGTGAGGATGTATTAATTGTTTATGATGATTTATCAAAACATGCTGTAGCATACCGTACATTATCGTTGTTACTTCGTCGTCCACCAGGTCGTGAAGCATATCCAGGAGATGTATTTTACCTTCATTCACGTTTATTAGAACGTGCTTGTAAATTAAATGCTGAATATGGTGGTGGATCGATGACAGCCTTACCAATTATCGAGACACAAGCGGGAGATATCTCTGCGTATATTCCAACAAATGTAATTTCTATCACAGATGGGCAAATCTTCTTGCAAGCAGATTTATTCAATGCTGGTCAACGACCAGCCATTGATACTGGACTTTCAGTATCACGTGTAGGTGGAGATGCACAAACGAAAATTGTGAAAAAATTATCTGGATCAATGAAAATTGACTTAGCACAATATTCAGAGTTACAGGCTTTTGCACAATTTAGTTCAGACCTTGATGCAACAACAAAAGCAGTATTAGATCGTGGTTCAAAATTAATGGAAATGATTAAACAACCCGTGAATCAACCAGTACGTTTAGAAGAGCAAACGATTTTATTATTTGTTGCGCAAAATGGATATTTAACAAAAATTGCTGTAAACGATATGAAGCGCTTTGAAAAAGAAGTATTTGAATTCTTTGAAATTCAAGGGCAAGATGTGTATGCGTTAATTCGTGAACAAAAAGCTTTGACTCCAGAAGTTGAAGCAGCAATTCGAATTGAACTTGACAAGTTCATGGCGAATTTCGCAGTAGCAGGTGATCGTTAATGGCAAAAGGGATGAAAGCGATCAAAGATCGCATGTCTTCAATTACATCAACGAAAAAAGTAACTAGTGCAATGCAGCTTGTTTCGATGGCAAAGCTACAAAAGTATCAGCGCCAAATTATTTCGATTAAGTCGTATAAGGAACTTGTTGAACAACATATGCAACACATATTAGTCGCAGCAAAAAATAAACAAACGGAAATTGATGTCTCATATTTCCGACAACCGACACATACGAATAAAATTGCGTATATCGTATTTACATCGGATGTTGGATTATGTGGTGGATATAACGTGAACGTGTTAAGGACGTTACGTGAAGAAGTAAAGCGTCAACCAGATGTTGAACATTTGTTCTATTTTGTTGGGAAAACCGGTGCTGAAAAAGCAGCGTTTTACAATTTAACTGCAACGTTTGCTGTAAGTGGGCGCAATGAAACATTGACATATGAAGAGCTGACAGATGAAATTGTCATGCCATTACTTGATATGTATGCAAATGAAGAAATTGATGCAATTAAAATTATGTATACAGATTATAAAAATCCACTCGTACAGACGCCAATTTTAACGCAAATGTTACCAGCAAATTTTCAAACAGATGTGATGACAGAGGAGACAAAAACACCGATTTTAACAGCAGATACGTTGTTTGAACCGGATCCAAATACAGTGTTGATGTATTTAGCACCGAAAATGATTTCGACAATGGCATATATTTATTTGTTAGAATCATTAACAAGTGAATCGGCAAGTCGTCGAATGGCGATGGAGAGTGCAAATACAAATGCTGATCAAATGTTAGATACGTTATCGATTTTATACAATCGTGAGCGTCAAGCAGCGATTACCCAAGAAATGTCAGAAATTATTGGGGGATCAGAAAGTTTAAATTAGGAGGAAATGACAAATGAATACAGGAAAAGTTGTCCAAGTCATTGGTCCAGTCCTCGACATTCAATTCGAACAAGGTCAATTGCCAGCAATGCGTAATGCGATTGAGATTCCATATAAAGGTGAAAAACTTGTTGTTGAAGTTGCACAACATATTGGAGACAATATTGTTCGTGCAATTGCAATGGGAGCAACTGAGGGAATTAGTCGTAATATGAAAGCAATTGACACAGGAAAAGCAATTACTGTACCAGTTGGGGAAGCAACACTAGGCCGTATGTTTAATGTGTTAGGTGATCCAATTGATGAAGGAAAAGCAATTTCAACTGATGTCGAGCAACATCCAATTCACCGTGGAGCACCAGCATTCCACGAATTAAACATGTCTACAGAAATTTTAGAAACAGGTATTAAAGTTATTGACTTAATCTGTCCATATTTAAAAGGTGGGAAAATCGGCTTGTTCGGTGGTGCCGGTGTCGGTAAAACGGTATTAATTCAAGAGTTAATTAATAATGTTGCCAAACACCATGGTGGACTTTCTGTTTTCGCTGGTGTCGGTGAACGTACACGTGAGGGGAATGACCTTTACCATGAGATGACTGACAGTGGTGTTATTGATAAAACGGCACTTGTGTTTGGACAAATGAATGAACCACCAGGTGCTCGTATGCGTGTTGCGTTATCAGGTTTAACAATGGCGGAGTATTTCCGTGATACACAAGGCCAAGACGTACTATTGTTTGTTGATAATATTTTCCGTTTTACACAAGCAGGTTCGGAAGTATCAGCGCTTTTAGGACGCATTCCTTCGGCGGTAGGGTATCAACCGACATTAGCTACTGAAATGGGAGATCTTCAAGAACGAATTACATCAACAAAAAAAGGATCAATCACATCAGTACAAGCGGTATATGTACCAGCAGATGATTTAACTGACCCAGCTCCGGCAACAACGTTCAATCACTTAGATGCAACAACAGTACTTGATCGTGGAACAGCAGCACTTGGAATTTATCCAGCTGTTGATCCACTTGGCTCAAGTTCACGTATGTTAGATCCACAAGTAGTTGGTACTGAGCATTATGAGGTGTCACAAGCAGTACAACAGATTTTACAGCGGTATAAAGAGTTACAAGATATTATCGCTATTTTAGGAATGGACGAATTAAGTGAGGAAGATAAACAAATCGTACACCGTGCTCGTCGTATCCGTAACTTCTTATCCCAACCATTTACAGTTGCTGAACAATTTACAGGTATGCAAGGAAAATATGTACCAGTAAAAGAATCAGTTCGTGCATTTAAAGAAATTCTTGAGGGTGTTCATGACGAATTACCAGAACAAGCATTCCTTTATGTCGGAACAATTGAAGAAGCAATTGCTAAAGCAAAAACATTGCAGGAAAAAGGTGAGTAACTATGAGTTTTCATCTGAAAGTTGTCGCAATTGATCGCCTTCTTTTTGAGGGTGATATCGATAAAATGGTCGTTACAACAACTGATGGTCAATTGACAATTTTACCAAATCATATTCCTTTGATTAGTATTTTGAAAATTGCACCGCTCATTATTGAACAAAATGGTGAACGAAAATATTTGGCGATAAGCGGTGGATACATGAGTATTCAACGCCATGAGACATTAATTGTAGCAGATATTGCTGAATGGGCTCACGAAATTGATATTGATCGTGTGGAAGAAGCAAAAATACGTGCACAACACGCATTGAGTAATCCATTAGAATTCGTTGATCCAACAGTTGCCGAGAAGGAATTAAAAAAGGCATTAAATCGTTTACATGTTCACGATCTGTATAAGAATGGTCATTAGTAAGAAAAGGCATGGAGCAAAAGCTTCATGCCTTTTCTTTTTGTCAAATAAAAGGTGATTTGTTATAATGGCAATAAGTGTATGAAAAATACACGCGAACAAAGAGAAGGGAGTTGCCGAGTATGGAACAAGCTTTTGTGAGTCAGTCGGTGTTACACCTACTTGTATATTTTGTTAATTTTAGTGTATTGTTTTGGGCGCTACAAGCAGTTCAGTGGCAATATCTTTTTCGAAAGAATAGCAGTAGTCAAATTTTAATTGCTCAAACGTTAGTTTCAATGGGATTGGCATATATGTCGACACAGTTTTTGTTAGCGTTATTTTATTCTGGGCAAACCATTATGAATTCGCAATTTTAGCAGAGTTTTAGGAGAATATATATGAGTGAATATATCATAGTACAAAAAGGGAACCCCCTAGTAGGTGAAGTACAGATAGAAGGTGCAAAAAATGCTGTCTTACCGATTATGGCAGCAAGTTTATTAGCCAAAGGATCAAGTGTTTCACTCGAACGAGTACCATTGTTAACAGATGTTCAAACAATGGCGGCAGTCCTGAGTAATTTAGGGGCGCGTGTGATGCATTCGGAAAATAATATGGAAATTATGATACCTGAAAAATTACAGACACAAACGCCTGAACATTTAATTTCAAAAATGAGAGCATCAATTCTAGTTATGGGAGCATTATTAACACGTGAAGGAAAAGCAAGTGTTGTTATGCCTGGTGGCTGTGCGATAGGTTCACGTCCACTGGATATTCATCTAAGGGGTTTTGAAGCACTTGGTGCTAAAATTCAATTGAGTCATGGTGTTATTGAAGCGAGTGTTGTTGGTCGTTTGAAGGGTACAACATATAATCTCGGTTTTCCAAGCGTTGGAGCAACAGAAAACCTTATGATTGCAGCAACGCTTGCAGAAGGGGTAACTGTATTGCAAGGAGTTGCTCGTGAGCCTGAAATTATTGATCTTGCCAATTTTCTAAATGCAATGGGAGCGAAAATACATGGTGCAGGGACTGATATAATTGAAATTCATGGAGTTGATACTCTCCATGAATGCCAATATGAAATTTTATCAGATAGGATTGAAGCTGGTACTTTTATGGTAGCAGCAGCGATTACAGGTGGGGACATTATTATTAAAAATATTGTGCCTGATCATCTTCAACCACTCACATCAAAACTTCAACAAATAGGAGTTGAAATGACTGTAGGTACAGATTGGATTGGAGTCAAAGGTATGCCTTCATATCGTGCAGTCGATATTAAAACTGGACCGCACCCGCATTTCCCAACTGATATGCAGTCACAAATGTTGGCATTGTTGCTGTGTTGTGAAGGGGTATCAACGTTAACAGAAACAATTTTTGAAAATCGTTTCATGCATATTGAGCAGTTAAACCATATGGGAGCACAAATAACAGTTGATGCGAATATCGCAATTATTACAAAGCAGCGATTACACGGTATGCGAGTAAAAGCAACTGATTTGCGATCGGCAGCAGGGCTTGTCTTAGCGGGTTTAATTGCAGATGGAGAAACAAAAATTGAACAGCTACATCATCTCGATCGTGGATATGTTGATTTTGTTGGAAAGTTACAAAAGTTAGGTGCGACTATTTCACGCATAGAACGTTAAGGAAAATTAATCAAATTTAGTCAAGAAATAGCCTGTTTTTGTGATATAATAACTGAGAATGTTGAACAAAGACAAAAAAAGAATGAAATATGAATGAAATGATTTTGGAGGAATGATTGAATGTTTGGATCAAAAGACGTAGGAATTGATTTGGGAACAGCAAATATATTAATTTATGTACAAGGAAAAGGTATTGTTTTAAATGAGCCAACAGTTGTTGCTGTTGATTCAAAGAGCCGTCGTTTATTAGCGGTAGGTGAAGAAGCACGTGAAATGATTGGACGTACACCTGGACAAGTAGAAGCAATCCGTCCATTAAAAGATGGAGTTATTGCGGATTTTGAAGCAACTGAAGCAATGTTACAGTATTTTATGAGTTCATTGAATGTGCGTGGGTTATTTTCACGTCCACGTATTTTAATTTGCTGTCCAACTAATATTACGACAGTGGAGCGTAATGCGATTCGTGAAGCAGCAGAACGCGCTGGAGCAAAACAAGTATTTTTAGAAGAAGAACCAAAAGTTGCTGCAATTGGTGCTGGATTAGATGTATCACGTCCAACTGGAAATATGATTTTTGATATCGGTGGGGGAACAACTGATATTGCCGTTATTTCACTTGGTGAAATAGTAACAAGTGCATCAGTAAAAATTGCTGGGAATAAGTTTGATGGTGATATTTTACGTCATATTAAAGACAAGCATAAATTATTAATTGGAGAGCGCACAGCTGAGCAAATTAAAATTCAAATTGCAACAGTGTATGCTGGTGGTCGTGATGAAACGATGCAAGTACGTGGTCGTGACCTCGTAACAGGATTACCGAAAACAATTACAATTACATCGGAAGAAATTGAACTAGCCTTACGTGAATCTGTTTCTGTGTTAGTGAGTGCATCAAAAACAGTGTTAGAACAAACACCGCCAGAATTAGCGGCTGATATTATTGACCGTGGAATTGTTTTAACTGGTGGTGGTGCGTTATTACACGGATTAGATCAATTGTTATCTGATGAATTATTAGTACCGGTATTTATTGCTGAGGAGCCACTGAGTTGTGTAGCACGTGGAACAGGTGCGATGTTAGAAAATATTGATAAGTATGGTTTGAAATAAAGTTGAATTTAATAGGCCCTCCACATAAGTGAGAGGGCCTATTTTATAAGGAGAGTAGTATATGGCTAATCGACAAACACGGAAAAAACAACAAACACGAAAAAGACGTAATCTCATTGTTATGATAGTTGCAATTTTAATTATTTTAGTTGTTGGTGGCATTGGTACGGTGTTTTTATTAAATCAAATGGATAATACAACAGCGACAGTACCGACGAGTAGTGATCCACAAGTACGTACAACACTACAGAAACGAATGCAACAAGAAGTAGATTCACTTGTGATGACGGGTGATTATAAAGAACTTGAAGTGCTGAGTATGGATGCAGTTGCACAAATTTTCACATATCAAGCACTCATGAGCGATACACAGTTACATGGAATGGCGTATATTCAGCCTGAAAAAGTACAAGAGTATTTAGAGTTTTTAAAAACAACAATATATTTTTACTATAGTGATTTAGTGAATACATATGGTGAAAGTGAACTGCCAGAGGTTGCCAATGTAATCATTGGTGAAATATATGAAGATACATATACTGACGAGGCAACAGAAACCGAGTATACGGCGTATGAAGTCGAAGTGACATGGAACTACTTGAATTCAAAATCAACTGTAGATAGCAATCAGCAGTGGGCGAATTCAGCGACATTGACATGGATATATGATGAGAATCAATCACAATGGTACCTAGTAAAAATTGACAGTGAACATGATGAAGATATTCTACTAGTAGCGAATAGTGATGGGGAGAATACAGAGTCAACAGTTTTTGAATCTGAGTAAAATAAAAATGTAGTAGTATGTCGTGCATAGTCGTATGTGGATATAAATGATTGAGAGAGTATACAATTGAAAATGAGGAAGGATTGAGTTCTCTATTGAGTTAGGAACCGTCCTTTTTATTTTATGGAAAAACGGCTGCTATTAACCTCGTTGTTGAATTACCAATTAAAATTCTTGTTTGATAATTCTGGACGCTTGTTATGCTTATACGATTAGTTGGGTGTTGATTAGAAGAGTAATTTTTTTGAAAGGAATATTACTTGGAAGTTATCTTTAATATTTCAAATGTTTGTGATTTTAACATATGGATAGACACGATATCTGGATAAGGGATTGTTTTGAATGTAGCATTCAATATTTACATGGGTTCATTTAGTAATTATATGAAATAGTTGATGTGATTATTATTTATGCGATAGCTAATATGGTACTGTCAAATTAATATTATAATTTTATATTCTGTGTTTATTTTGTAATATAAAAACACCTCATTATTTGTGTCCAAGTAATGAGGTGTTTGAAAATTATGCTATCACTTTTTAGTTGCTATCATGAATTATTGTTATGTGGCCATTAGGTTCCAGGCTCTGGAGTTGTTTCAGTAACTGGAGGCTCTGGAGTTGTTTCAGGTTCTGAAGGCTCTGGAGTTGTTTCAGGTTCTGAAGGTCCTGGAGTTATTTCAGGTTCTGAAGATTCCGGTGTTGTTTCAGGTTCTGAAGGTTCTGGAGTTGTTTCAGTAACTGGAGGTTCTTCGATACTTGGTGTTTCTATCCATGTATCCGTTGGAGTAGTATCAGTGATGGGATCATTATCAATCACTGGTGTTGTATCCTCAGACGGAACGATATCGGTATACATAGGTGTTAATCCATTAATTGTTTCAGGTCTTGGATACTGATAATTAGCATTGAAAGCATATTCACCATTTGATATTACTGGTGAAAGATTTAGGGCCATACTGATTTGTTGCTGTAAGTATTCAATGCTTTCAATGTAGGGAATCATGTACCAAGCACGTCCGTTTAGTTCACCTTCAAAAATATAACCATCACCTTGAATTTGGAGCGTACGGAAAGCAAATCCATTGATGTCACCGCCACGAGCAGCGAGAATGTTTTGTGCAAGTGATAACATAGAGGTCATCTGATTAATTGACATGTTTGTTGCAATATTGTTAGCAGCTGCATCTAGAATACCGTTGATTGAGAATACACCTTGTACACTAAGTGCTTTTGTAGCAACTGCTTTGACGACTTCCATTTGGCGATTTCCACGATCCCCATCTGAGTCATAGTGACGCGTTCTTGCTAACGCTAGTGCTTGTTCACCGTTAACGTGTTGCATACCAAATTCATTGAAGCAAATTGCATAACGCTCCCGGTTACTATCAGATTCACACCACATTGTTCCTTTTTGGAATTCAACCATTTGTTCCGGAAAGGGAATTAATCCTTCATCATCAGGTGATTGAATATATGATAAGAATCCAGAGCGCAAGTCAGGAACATTCATTTCGATACCACCGAGTGCATCAATAATATCCACAAATCCATTAAAATTAATTTTGAGATAAAAATCAATCGAAGTATCCAAGAGCTGTTCAATCGTATCAATTGTACACTCGGTACCACCATATGCATGGGCATGTGTAATTTTATCACGTAAATTATTTTTGCATGGAATCTCAACATAAGTATCCCGGGGGATACTTGTCATCTGGATTGTTTGGCTCTGTGGGTTAATAGTCGCAAGATTTAAAGAATCAGCACGACCAGTATCTAATTCGGTTTCATCCATACCAATAAGTAATACATTAAATGGTTGTTGAGTTACATTAATATTATTGCTATTGTTTGAATCGACAATTTTGTCAACTGATGTGAATATTTTATATCCGATAAATGCCGAATAGCTAAGTCCGACAATGAGTAATGTAATAAAGAACCAACGAAGCATCCTTTTCCAAAGAGCGGATTTTTGGTTTGAATGTGCGATGATAAACGCCTCCTTGTAAAATAGTGAATGTCATAAAAAATGACATATTATTGTTATTATAAAGTTTTTTATACGAGAACAACAGTTGAAAATGTAATTTTAATCAGAAAAAAGGCTTTTTTCATAGAAAATTGTGTCAAGTTCATAGATGTCAACCTCTTGATTGCAGAGTGTTTGAATTAATTCGGTGAGCGTCACTAGCTCGCATGAATCCAATAAAATGAACATAGTCACTGCAGTTGATAAGTACTCAACACTTTCAATTATAAAACGTTTATCTTGTCTGAGAGTATTTTCGACTTTAAAGGCGTGTTCAAATGAAAGCATACATTGGATGCGTAATAATGGTATTTGCTGTGTGACAATTGCTTGTTGATCAAGCGCAGTAGCAACACATTGGGTGTATGCACGAACGAGTCCACCGGCTCCGAGTTTAATACCACCAAAATAGCGAGTTACAACGGTTACAATGTTTGTGAGTTGTCTCTTTTTTAGTACTTCAAGCATTGGAACACCAGCAGTTCCACTCGGTTCACCATCATCATTTGCTTTTTGATATTGTTGGTTATCACCAACAATATATGCTGAACAATTATGTGTTGCATCCCAGTGTTTTTTCTTGATTGTTGTGATAAACTCTTGAGCTTGCTCAACAGTATTTACACGGGAAAAATAACAAATGAATCGTGATTTATCAATAATAATTTCATGATCAGCACCATTTTCTATACTAAAATAAGTCATAGTTTATCAAGAACTCCTTTGGTGATACATAATAGATAGTATCTTTTATATTATACACGAGATGATATTGAAAAGTAAAAAAATTCTCAAATGATCTATTGGAGAAGTGAGAAAGGTTTCGTCATTTTATGAAATCAAAATTGCAACAGTTCTTTCAATAGTATATAATTATAAGGAAAACTACTTTTAAGGAGTGCGATCATGAGTAAAGTAGCAATTTTGAGTGATACAACAATGACAATTCCTCAGGAATTTGCACAGCAATATGATATTTATACAATTCCATTATATGTTGTTTTTAACGAACAGCCGTATAAAGATGTGGAAGAAATAACATACGAACAATTTTTTGAGCGTTTAAAAGCTGGTGAAATGGCAACAACATCGCAAGCAGCACCAGGTGAATTCGTAGAGAAATATGAATTTTTAAAATCACAAGGTTATGATGAGATTATTGTAACTGTGATTTCTGCAAAAATGAGTGGAACATATCAAGCAGCTATTGCAGCTATTGATTTTGTTGAAGGTATTACAGTGCATGTTGTTGACACTGAATTAACGACGATTTTTGGTGGATTAGCTGTGATGGAGATGGCAAAGTTATTGAATAATGGTGCTGGATCGAGTGAAGCGATTCAGGTATTTACTAAAATCGTACGTGAACGAGCTGTTGATGCACGTATTACTGTTGATTCATTAACACATTTACAACGTGGTGGACGTTTGAGCCGTGTGTCGGCAACAGTGGGAGAATTGTTGCAAATTAAACCAATTTTGACAATTTCAGATGGTGAAATGAAAGTATTGACTAAAATGCGTACATTCAAAAAAGCTGTTATGACTATTGCTGAAGAAGCGGCACAGACGAATCCGACAGTTATGTATATTTTCCATACGGGGGATGAGAAATTAATTGCTCAACTACGTCAAGCAGTTGAACAATTGATGCCAGATGTCCCTTGTGAACAATGCTATTTATCACCAACAGTCGGAGCACATATTGGGCCAACCGGAATTGGACTGGCTTGGTTATCGGACTATAAAAAATAAAAATGACGAGACATATTGTCTCGTCATTTTTGTTTTTTGCGTATAATACAGTAAAGTGAAGGAGGTGTATGTATGCAAAAAAATAAATGGTGTGTTGTTCAAGACGGTGAGCGGGGGATAGCAGCTGTTTTATTAGTTGCAGGTAAATGTTATTGTCAGCGATGCGGAAATAACGATCAAACTCGATTTTATCAATATTTTTGTGAGTCGTGCCAAGCTGATTGTTGGTATTGCCGTGATTGTGTTAGCTTTGGAATGATGACAACTTGTCAAGAAATTTATGTGAATCAGGAAAAATTTTCAATGCCAGCTGTGACGTATCAGTGGAGTGGAGTACTTTCTGAACAACAACAACACGCAAGTGAACGAGTACAACAATTATTTCAGCAACGAATAAATAGTATGGTGTATGCAGTGTGTGGTGCTGGGAAAACAGAAATGATGTTTGAGACAATTTATGATGCGTTACAACACAATTGTCGTGTCTGTTGGGCAACACCACGAGCTGATGTTGTTAAAGAACTAAAACCTCGTTTGCAACAAGCGTTTCAAGGGATTGAAATAGTTGCTCATTATCAGAATTCGCCAGATAGTCATAGAGATTCGCCACTTGTTGTTGCAACTACAAATCAACTGATTCGTTATTACGAAGCGTTTGATTGGATTATTATTGATGAAGTCGATGCTTTTCCATACACAATAGATGAAAAATTAAAGCGTTTTGTCCAACGTGCACTTAGCCCTAATGGAAGTATTACATATCTAACCGCTACTCCAAGTATTCGTTTACAAAAGGAATTTGATTCGCAAACACTTATTCAATTACCAGCACGGTATCATCGGCGACCATTACCGGTTCCAAGTATAAAATTACTAGGAACAAGTAAATCAATATTTTCTTTTCCATGAAAATATCGATGGATTATAAAAAAAATTGCTTTTTTTTTGAAGCATAATCGTGTTGTAATGATTTTTGTGCCGACTATTGATGTCGGTAATTATGTGTATAGTAAATTAGTTGGGAAATTAGGGAGTATGTGTGCATTTGTGTATAGTAGTGACGAAAAAAGACAAACGAAAGTACAAGGATTAAGAGATCGTACAATCAAAGTACTGATTACAACAACAATATTGGAAAGAGGAGTGACCATTGACTTGTGTGAAGTGATTGTTATTGATGCAGATCACGATGTTTTTGATTGGTCAGCACTTGTACAAATTAGTGGGCGGGTTGATCGAAAAAGTGCCGATGCGTTAGCACAGATTTTTTTCATTGCACAGACAAGGACAAAAGCTATGAAAGTAGCAATTCAAGAAATTAAACAATGCAATGATTTAGCAAAAGAAAGAGGGTTACTCTATTGATGAGGTGTTTATTATGTAATAGTAAAATGAAACAACAACCGAGTTTTAGCAATCTTTTTCCTCAAAAACACAACGATTTTTGCGCATTTTGTTGGCAATTATTTGAACGAATTGACACACAAGGAGATGGGCGTTGTCAAACATGTGTTGGGTTAGTCGATAGATATACGAAACAAAGAAGTTGCGAGCAATGTTGCTTTTGGAACGAAATGTATGATTACATCCCTAATCATCGAGCGTTATTTTGTTATAACGAGACTGCTAAAGAGGTGTTACATCAAATAAAGTTTCTCGGTGATTGTGCGTTGATTGATCCATTTGTAATGAAAACAAATGAATATTTACGTAATTATATGAATAAAGGAATAATTACTGCTATACCTTCCCATAGTGAACGCTTAAAAAAGCGTAAAATTGATGTTTTGAAGCATTTTTGTACGCAATTAGACTATCCTTTTGAATTTTTTTTGGTAAAATTACTACATACACCACACCAAAGCGAGCAAACAAAGCAAGCGCGTTTACAACTTGATTATCCATTTGAAATCCAAAACAATCCAAAGCATGATTTGATTGTAATCGATGATGTTTATACAACGGGTGCAACAATGTATCAAGCGGTAGCGGCTTTGCAACAAGCACCAAATTATGACAAAGAAATTCAAACATTTTCTTTGTTTCGATAACTTGAAATCGCTTTCTGATGTGGTATAATAAACATATCAACAGCAAGGGGGTCCTCTTTATGAAATTAAATATTCGTGGTCAAAATGTAGAAGTAACACCTGCAATTAGAGAATATGTGACAACAAAATTTGCCCGATTAGATCGTTTCTTTGAAACACCAGAAGAGGTAGAGACAAAAGTGCTATTTAAAGTGTATGATCATACACAACGAGTCGAAGCAACAGTATTTGCGAGCCGTTTTATTCTTCGTATTGATGAAAAACAAGATGATTTATATGCGGCGATTGATATTGCAGTAGATAAGCTTGAACGTCAAATTCGTAAACATCGTGAACGAATGATGAAAACAGTAAAAAATCGTCCGAATATTCATCATGGTTTAGATACAACGTTTGTTGAAGTCGAAGATGCTGATTACCCAGATGATGTGTATACAGAAGCTTCGGAAGCGATAGTTAAAACAAAACGAATTGAGTTGCGACCAATGGATGTTGAAGAAGCAATTTTACAAATGGAGTTACTCGGACATGATTTCTTCGTTTACCGAGATCTTGATGTGAGTAAAGTTTGTGTATTATATCGTCGTTCAGATGGTAAATTTGGAGTTATTGAACCAGAATAAGTGTATGAAAGCAAGTGAATACTCACTTGCTTTTTTATTGGTTGAGAAACGAGCTTTTTTTTGATCAAAGTATGCATCTATGTAGATAATATGATATGATAGTGCTGATGAATGAAGAGTTTAGAGCGTATGAGGAGCGAGATACATGAAATTTTTAAAAAAATTATTTGATGAAAGCCATCAAGAACTACGTAAAATTGAAAAAATTGCTGATCAAGTTATGACATTTGAAGAACAAATGTCACAAATGAGCGATGAGCAGTTACAAGCGATGACGCCAGCATTCAAACAACGTTATGCAAATGGGGAAACGTTGGATCAGTTATTACCTGAAGCATTTGCGGTTGTTCGTGAAGCGGCACACCGTGTATTAGGGATGAAACCATATTATGTGCAAGTCATTGGGGGTGTAACTTTACACCGTGGTGATATTGCAGAGATGAAAACTGGTGAGGGGAAAACATTAACATCAACAATGCCTGCGTACTTAAATGCTTTGACAGGTAAAGGTGTTCATATTGTAACAGTCAATGAATACTTAGCACACCGTGATGCAAGTGAAATGGGTCAATTGCATAATTGGCTTGGACTAAGTGTTGGCTTAAATGTGAATTCATTAACACCAGAACAAAAACAAACCGCATATAATTGTGATATTACATATAGTACAAACAATGAATTAGGTTTTGATTACTTACGTGATAATATGGTTCTTTATAAAGAAAACAAATCGCAACGTCCATTGCATTATGCAATTATTGATGAAGTCGATTCGATTTTAGTCGACGAAGCAAGAACACCATTAATTATTTCTGGTGGACAAAAAAACACGGCGAACCTTTATCGTTATGCGGACATGTTTGCAAAGATGTTAAAACAAGAGCAAGATTATGAAATTGATGTTGAAGCAAAATCAATTCAATTAACGGAAAATGGAATTACACGTGCTGAGGAAATCTTTAAATTGGAAAATTTATTTGATATTAAGCATACAGAGCTTGTTCATCGTATTCAGCAAGCATTAAAAGCAAACTATACAATGCATAATGATGTTGATTATGTCGTTGCAGAAGATGAAATCTTGATTGTTGACCAATTCACGGGACGAATCATGCAAGGACGTCAATTTAGTGAGGGATTACACCAAGCACTTGAGGCTAAAGAAGGTGTTTCAATTAAAGAAGAAACAACAACATTAGCAACAGTCACATTCCAAAACTTTTTCCGATTGTATGAAAAAATATCGGGGATGACGGGTACGGCGAAAACAGAAGAAGAAGAATTCCGTAATATTTATAATATGCGTGTTATTGCAATTCCAACGAATCGTCCAATTGCTCGTATTGATGCGGCAGATTTAGTCTATGCAAATATTGAAGCGAAATATAAAGCAATAGTTGAAGAAGTAAAAGAGCGTCATAGTACAGGACAGCCAATTTTAATTGGTACAGTTGCAATTGAAACATCAGAAATGTTATCAAAAGCTTTCCAAAAAGCCGGTATTAAACATGAAGTGTTAAATGCCAAAAACCATGAACGTGAAGCAGAAATTGTTATGTTGGCAGGACAGCAAGGAGCTGTAACAATTGCAACGAATATGGCTGGTCGTGGAACGGATATTAAATTGGGTGAAGGTGTGAGTGAACTCGGTGGCTTAGCAATTATTGGTTCTGAACGCCATGAATCGCGCCGTATCGATAATCAATTACGTGGACGTGCTGGTCGTCAAGGTGATGCTGGGTATACACGCTTTTATATTTCATTAGAAGATGAATTAATGATCCGATTTGGTGGGGATCGTATTAAGGGCATGATGCAAACACTCGGACTTGGTGACGAACCGATTGAAAGTAAAATGTTAACACGTCAAGTTGAATCAGCACAAAAACGTGTTGAAGGTGTCAACTACGATATTCGTAAGTCGTTATTACAGTATGACGAAGTGCTTCGTCAACAACGTGAAATTATGTATGCACAGCGTGACGAAATTTTGTATGCTGATGATGTGAGTGATTTAGTACAGAATATGTTTACACTAGCGGCTCAAACATTAGTTTCACGCCATATTCATCCAGAGTTGCGTGAGTATGCAACGAAGAGTTATCAAGCACTGATTGATGAAGTGAATGTACAATTTACAGGACAAAAAGTATTAACATTAGCGGATGTAGAAAGTAAAACATACGATGAACTTGTTGATTTAGTACATAACTCACTCGTACAGGTATATGAATTGAAGCATGAATTAGCTGATGAACAAGCATGGAAGGAATTTCAGAAAGTTATTTCGTTACGAGTTGTGGATCAAAACTGGATGGCACATATTGATGCAATGAGTCATTTGCGTGATGGTATTCACTTCCGAGCATATGCACAACAAGACCCATTACGCGCATATGAAGAAGAAGGGTTCCAAATGTTTGAAAGTTTGAATCATCGTATTGCTGTGGAGATTAGCATGTATATTATTCGTGCAGAAATCGTTGACAATTTAAAACGACAAGAAGTTGTGAAAGGACATGCGATAAGTCCAAAAGCAGATACAAATTTAAAAGCTCAACCAAAACGTAATGACCAAAAAGTTGGTCGCAATGAGCAGTGCCCATGTGGCAGCGGTAAGAAAGCAAAAGATTGTTGCTACCGTTAAATAAGAAGACTACGTAGTGTGTTATCAACAATGCGTAGTCTTTTCTGTAGAAATTAAGTAAATATGAGAGGAAGATCGAGATGGAATTATATGAAATTCGTAATCAATTAGAACAATCAGAGCAAAAATTGGTAGAATTTAGGGGGTCACTTTGACATAGATCAAAAACAAGCGGAGATTACTGATTTGGAAGTAAAGATGCAAGAGAGTGATTTTTGGAGTGATCAAAAAAACGCACAGCAAATAATTCAAAAGTTAAATAATTTAAAAGGGATTGTCGATGAATTTACTGATTTAATGAAACAATTAGGTACTTTGCAAGAAGGCTATGAAATGCAAAAAATAGAACCTGATGATGAGATGCAATTGTTGTTAGAAGAGGAGCTAGAACCGTTTCTTGAGATGCTGACAGCTTTTGAGTTAGAAGTGTTATTATCTGGTCCATATGATAAAAACAATGCTATTCTAGAGTTGCATCCAGGTGCAGGTGGAACAGAATCACAGGATTGGGCTGAAATGCTATATCGTATGTATATTCGTTGGGCAGAGAAACAAGGATTTAAAGTGGAAATTTTGGATTACTTGACAGGTGATGAAGCAGGAATAAAAAGTGTGACTATTCTAATTAAAGGAATAAATGCGTATGGATATTTAAAAGCTGAACGTGGTGTTCATCGGCTTGTCCGTATTTCACCATTTGATTCATCGGGTCGTCGACACACATCATTTGTTTCGTGTCATGTTATGCCTGAAATTACGGATGATGTATCAGTTGATATTCACGAACATGATTTGAAAATTGACACATATCGCTCAGGTGGAGCTGGTGGTCAATCGGTAAATACAACCGACTCAGCTGTGAGAATCACGCACATACCGACAGGAATTGTTGTAACATGTCAAAATGAGCGATCACAAATTAAAAATCGGGCAGCAGCTATGCAAGTATTACGCGGACGCCTCTATGAAAAGCAGTTAGAAGAACAAGCTGCTAAATTAGCTGGTCTTGGAGGCGAAAAGAAAGAAATAGGTTGGGGTAGTCAAATTCGCTCTTACGTTTTTCATCCGTATTCAATGGTGAAAGATCACAGAACTAATACTGAAATGGGAAATGTCCAAGCAGTAATGGATGGGGATATTAATGTCTTTATTCGCACGTATTTACAGGCGAGTATTAATAATGAAAATGGATAAATAATAAAATAGAGAGACTGGAGGAAAATTATTTTGCAAAATTCACGAGTGCTACGGTATGAGCGGTATAAAAACTTAGGGTTTACAAAAGAAAATATTATACGTGAAAGTTTTAACTTAGTAAAAATATTAGTTGGAACACTGATTATTGCCATTGGTATTAATTTTTTTCTGGTACCAAATGATATTGCAACAGGTGGAGTAGTTGGAATTGCTATTATTACAAATAAAATGTATGGACTTGATTTATCGTTTGTAATGTTAGTATTAAACACAGTTTTTTTAATTATGGGTTGGATATTCTTAGGCCATCGTTTTGCTGCTGGAACAGTTGTTGGAACGTACGCACTTCCCTTTTTTACGAGTATTGTTCCAGTCTATCAAATGACAAATGATTTACTTATGAGTACAATTTATGGTGGTTTAATCATGGGACTTGGAATTGCCGTTGTCTTTTTAGGTCGTGGATCAACTGGTGGATTGAGTGTTCCACCAATGATTTTGAATAAATATGCTGGAATATCATTTGGAAAAGCATCAATTTTATTTGATGCCATTGTGGTACTTAGCTCTTTATTTGCATTTACACCTGAGCAAATGTTGTATTCTTTATTTGTTGTTGTGTTAAGTGGAATTTTAGTTGATTATATTGAAACTGGTGTGACTCGATCAAAAGCGGTGTATATTATTTCAAATGATGCAGAACTCATTAAAGCAGCCATTTTTGATAAAGTTATTCGTGGTGTAACATCGTGGCAGTCACGTGGAGAGTTTACAGGACAAGAACGAAGAATGCTCTTATGTGTCGTAAATAATGAACAATTACCAATATTAAAAGAACTTGTCCATACAATTGACCCGAGTGCATTTATGATTATTAGTAGTGTTGGAGAGGTACATGGAGAAGGATTTAATATGCGTCATCGCAAATTGGAGCGAAAACAGCTAACTGAAGATGTTTTAGCTGTCTTAGAAAGTACACAAAATTAAAGTGAGCGGAAACGCTTGCTTTTTTTGTAAATAAATTAATAATTAGTCGTTTTATGTTATATTTTTTGATAGAATAGAAATGAAAGTGCATAATTATGAGGAGGGTTTTCAAATGTGGAAAACAGAATATGAAAAATGGAAGAACTTTCCAACATTAGATACAGAATTAAGTGAACAATTAGAAACTATGGATGAAAAAACAAAAGAAGATGCGTTTTACAAAGAGTTGGAATTTGGGACAGCGGGGATGCGTGGGATTTTAGGACCTGGAACAAATAGAATGAATACATATACAGTTCGTAAAGCAAATGATGGGTTTGCACGTTATATTGGAAGTCATGGGCAAAGTGCTAAAGATCGTGGGATTGTTATTGCTTATGATTGTCGTCATAAATCGCCTGAATTTGCAATGGAATCTGCAAAAGTGATGGCATCATATGGAATCAAAGCATATGTATTTGAAAGTTTACGACCAACACCGGAATTATCGTATGCAGTCCGTGAATTGAATGCATTTGCCGGAATTGTTATTACAGCTAGTCATAACCCTAAGGAATATAATGGATATAAAATTTATGATCAAACAGGTTGTCAATGTGTACCAGAAGAAGCAGCTACTGTAGTGGCATTGGTCAATGAAGTTGAAAATGAATTATTATTAGAAGTAGAGAATGAAAAAGTATATATCGAGCAAGGATTAATTGAAATTATCGGAGCAGAAATAGACAATAAGTATAATAAAGCAGTATGTAATATTTCAATTAATGATGTTCCAAAAGATGAACTTAAAATTGTATTTACACCACAACATGGGACAGCGAACATCCCTGTACGGGAGGCATTGAAAACACTTGGTTACACAAATGTCCATGTGGTTGAAGAACAAGCAGTTCCAAATGGTGACTTTCCGACAGTAGCATTACCGAATCCAGAAGATCCGGCATCATTTGAGATGGCGATGGAATTAGGAATGAAAATAGGTGCTGATATTTTATTAGCAACAGATCCAGATGCGGATCGTGTTGGTTTGGCAGTAAAGACAGATAATGGAGCGTATGAGTTGTTAAATGGAAATCAAACAGGGGCATTGACATTCCATTATATTGTGTCACAGCGTCAGGCACAAGGAACATTACCAGCAAATCCAGTAATGTTTTCGACAATTGTATCGAGTGATCTTGCGCAAGTGATTGCAACAAAGTATGGAGTAGCAAGCGAGCGAACATTGACAGGATTTAAATTTATCGGTGATCGTATACACCACTATGAAAATACAGGTGAGAAAACATTTGTGTTTGGATATGAAGAAAGTTTCGGTTCTCTTGTTGATGCAAGCATTGCACGAGACAAAGATGCGGTACAAGCGGTTGTAATTGCTGTAGAGATGGCAGCATACTACAAAGCTCAAGGAAAAACACTCTTTGATGTATTAGATGAAATTGGCCAAGAATTTGGATATTTCCAAGAAGGACTTGTCAGCATGAGTTTACCAGGTAAAGACGGATTAGAGAAAATTCAGACATTGATGACAACAGTACGAAATCAGCCATTTACAACAATTGCAGGACAAGAAGTGGTTGCGTATGAAGATTACCAACGTCAATTACGCTATGACCATACAGGTGAGACAATTATTGAATTACCAAAAGCTGATGTTTTGAAATATTACTTAGCTGATGGTAGTTGGTTCTGCTTGCGTCCAAGTGGAACAGAACCAAAAGCAAAAGTATATATTAGTGCGAAAAAAGCAACATTAGCACAGAGTCAAGAATTAGTGTCAAGAATTGAAGGAGATGTAATGTCTGTAGTAAATACAATCATTTAATGTTGAATAAAGAAAACCATCACATCGGTGATGGTTTTCTTGTAATAAAAAGGTGGGGATATAGTGAATGGACTAACAGCAGAGGACTATTATCACTTTGGTAATGGGACACATAGACAATTATATAAAATTTTAGGAGCACATATACAATTTCAAAATAATAAACCATGTGGGACGATTTTTCGAGTATGGGCGCCACACGCTAAAAGTGTTCAAGTAATAGGTACATTTAATGAATGGCAAGAAGGTACAGTCATGCATCGGACACAACATGGTATTTGGGAAGTATATGTAACCGGAGTTAAAGAATACTATGAGTACAAGTATTTAGTTGAGCAAGCAAATGGTCAAAAGATTGCTAAAGCAGATCCGTATGCTTTTTTGAGTGAACTTCGACCACAGACAGCATCACGGGTGTATAACATTGATGGGTATGAGTGGTCTGATCAACGGTGGTTAACAAAACGAAGCAATAGTGATTATAAAAAAGAACCAATGCTAGTATACGAGTTGCACTTGGGATCTTGGCGAACGAAAGTAAATGGTACCTATTATAAATACAGTGAAATAGTGAGTGAACTGATTGAATATGTCAAGTCATATGGGTTTACGCACATTGAGTTGCTACCAATTATGGAACATCCACTAGATGCCTCATGGGGATATCAAGTAACAGGATATTTCAGTGTAACGAGTAGATATGGTGAACCAAAGGACTTAATGTATTTTATCGATTGCTGCCATCAAGCAGGAATAGGTGTATTACTGGATTGGGTACCTGTACATTTCTGTAAAGATCAACATGGATTGTATATGTTTGATGGAACACCACAGTATGAATACGATTGTGAACATGATCGCGAAAATTATCAGTGGGGAACTGCTAATTTTAATTTACATAAACCAGAAGTGAAAAGCTTTCTATTATCAAATATTCATTTTTGGTTGGAACAATTCCATTTTGATGGGATTCGAGCGGATGCGGTATCATATTTGATATATTGGCATGGTAATGATAATCATATTAATCACCGGGCAATAGAGTGTATCCAACAAATTAATACAATGGTTCACGAGTGTTTTCCAGGTGTATTGATGATTGCGGAGGATTCATCAAGCTATGGTCGTGTGACTGAGCCAGTTGATACTGGAGGATTAGGGTTTGATATGAAATGGAATCTTGGTTGGATGAATGATTCCTTGAAATATATGGAGCGTAAAGCAGTTCATCGTCAGCATCATAGTGAAGAGATTACTTTTTCAATGTTTTATCATTATAGTGAGCAATTTTTACTACCCCTTTCACACGATGAGGTTGTGCATGGAAAACGCGCTATTGTTGAAAAAATGAATGGCACATATGAAGAGCAATTTCGTCAAGCAAGAGCTTACTATGCTTGGATGTACGCTCATCCTGGTAAAAAACTTTTATTTATGGGAAATGAATTTGGACATTTACGAGAATGGCATGAATACAGAGAATTAGATTGGTTGTTACTTCAATATCCAACACATATTGGTATGAAAAATTTCTTCCAGAAATTAGGAAGTTATTATCGAGAAACACAAGCATTTTGGCAAGATGACTATCATTTTCGTGGTTTCGAATGGTTATTGATTCGCGGTGATTTAAATGTATTTGCATTTCAACGTCGAACAATGACTTCTCAAGAACATCGAATCGTTATTGTAAATTTTAGTGATCAGGTGTATTCAGATAGAATTGGTGTACCTACAGGAGTAGGAAGTTATTTAGAAGTATTTCATTCGTATCGCCATGGTAATCCAAAAGAACAGCCAGAGCGTTATGATGTGGGAAGCATTCAAGTAGAGCAATATAAACAGTCTATTAATGTCATACTTCAACCATACACGACAATCTATTTACAACCATTATATAAGTAAAAGCATGAAAATCTTCATGCTTTTTTTTGTTGACATAACTAACAAATGAGGTGCAAAATGAAAATAGATAGCACGTATGAGTAAAATGAAATTGTTACCAGTAACAATGGGACAGTGCTATGTTTTATGAAACAGCTATGGTATAATTGATTTGAAAGCGCTATACAAGCAGGGAGGTTCAATTAAGATGGAGAAGAAGGGGAATTTTCAACAACAGTATCAACAACAAGTATTAGAATTATTTAGCAAAGAAGTCGAATCAGCAACGAAGCAAGAATTGTTTGTTGCACTAGCAGCTATGACAAAAAAATATGCTGCTGATAATTGGCAAGCGACTGAGACAACACTAGCTAAATACAATCAACGTCAAGTGTATTATTTCTCAATGGAATTTTTAATGGGGCGATTACTGACAAGCAACTTAATGAACTTGGGAATCTATCATGAAGTAGCTGACGCACTTGCAAAAATGAATATTAATTTGAATGAACTAGAAGAATTGGAAAGTGATGCTGGACTTGGAAATGGTGGATTAGGACGTTTAGCAGCTTGCTTTTTAGATTCTATTGCTTCATTACAATATCCAGGACATGGAAATACAATTCGTTATCAGTATGGTTTTTTTAATCAAAAGATTCAAAATGGTTATCAAATAGAAACACCAGATCAATGGTTGGCTGATGGACCTTATGTGTGGGAAACGCCACGACCTGAACAAGCGAAACAAATTAACTTTTGGGGTCGTGTTGAAGAATATACCGATTCTAATGGTATGAGTCGTTTTCGACATGTAGATTCACAAGTAGTACGAGCAATGCCATACGATGTGCCCATTATTGGATATGATACAAAAACTGTAAACACATTACGAATGTGGAAAGCAGAAGTGAACCAAGATTATCCGATTGCGAATAGTGATTTTGATCAATATGAAAAAGATACACGTGCAATTTCCAATTTTCTTTACCCGGATGATACGACATGGGAAGGAAAAATATTACGATTAAAACAGCAGTATTTCTTTAGTAGTGCAGGTGTGCAGTGGATTTTAGAACGACACCTTACACAAAATCAAACATTAGATAATTTGTATGAAAAAGTGTGTATTCAAATTAATGATACACATCCAACATTAGTAATCCCTGAACTGATGCGACTCCTCATCGATGAATATGATTATTCGTGGGAGCAAGCATGGAAAATTGTCACTCAAACCGTTGCCTATACGAATCATACGTTATTAGCAGAAGCACTAGAGAAGTGGCCAATTGGAATGTTTCAATCACTGCTGCCAAGAATATATCAAATAATTGAAGAAATAAATCGTCGTTATTGTGGATGGCTGATAGGTAAGGGTTATTTTGAAAATGATGTTCGGCAGTTAGCTATTATTGCAGATGGCAGTGTACATATGGCACATTTAGCAGTATATGGAGCGTACAGTGTGAATGGTGTTGCTGCACTGCATACACAGTTGTTGAAGAATCAAGAAATGAAGCGGTTTAATGAATTGTTTCCCGGACGATTTAATAATAAAACCAATGGCATTACACATAGACGTTGGTTAGCTTATGCCAATCCGAAATTAGCTCAATTAATAACAGAGACAATAGGTGGAGAATGGTTGAAAAGCCCACAAAATCAATTTAATAAATTACTTAAATACAGAGAAGAGCGAATTTTTCTACAGGCATTTTATGCTGTCAAACAAGAACGCAAGCAGTTATTAGCAGATTATATCCTAAGGGAAACAGGTTATCAGGTGAATGTGAATTCAATTTTTGACATTCAAATTAAACGTTTACATGCATATAAGCGACAATTACTAAATGTATTGCATATCATGTCCTTATATAATGAATTAAAAGAAAATCCTGATTTTGAAATGCAACCGCAAACATTTATTTTTGCAGCGAAGGCGGCACCGGGATACTATTTCGCGAAAAAAGTAATTAAACTAATCAATGAATTAATGCACAAAATAAATAATGATCCAGATGTGAATCATAAACTGCAAGTGATTTTCTTGCCTAACTACAATGTGAGGCTAGCGGAAATTTTATTCCCTGCAGCTGATATCAGTGAACAAATTTCTACAGCAGGAAAAGAAGCAAGCGGAACGGGCAATATGAAGTTTATGATGAACGGTGCTGTTACAATTGGAACAATGGATGGTGCTAACGTAGAGATTTATGATTTGGTAGGGACAGAGAACATTGCTATCTTCGGCATGACAACCGAGGAAGTAAACACATTAGGACGAAGTCAATCATACCGAGCAGAAGATATGATTGCACAGGATGAACGTTTGAGAAAAGTAATGAATCAAATTCATAATCCGCAATTTTATTTTGGTGAGCATATTAATCAGAATGAATTTGATGCTATTGTCAATGAATTGATTGATAAAAATGATGAGTATTATTTGTTTGCCGATTTCAATGGATATGCAAAAGCACATGCAAGACTCAACAATTTATATGGAAGTAGTGAATGGGCATCGATGTGTATTCATAATATTGCGAAATCTGGATTTTTTACAAGTGATCGGACAATCCAAAATTATGTTGATGATATCTGGAAAGTGAAAAAAATCTATTTTGATAAATAAGTCTGGAAAAAGTAGCATATGCTACTTTTTTCATTAAAGGAGAGATACAATGTTTCGGGAGTTTAAAGCGTACTTAGATGATTATGCTGTCATTACAGTTGAAATGCCGATTGAATTTGATCAGAAAGGAATGCACTTTTTTTTATCTGTTTCCGATAATGGGAATACACCGTTGACAGTAAGTGGTTATGAAACGAAGGGGAATTCAATTCATTATTACCTAATTCCTCATCATGAAATGGAATTAGGAAAGGTATATGAAGTTATCGATCACCGTGGAAATAGAAGTCAGTTGAGAATGCGTGATATTGTTCGAACAGTAAGATTTGATGAAGAGTACTTCTATAATGGGGATGACTTAGGTGCGACATATTCATTAGAAAAAACAGTGTTGAAGTTGTGGGCTCCGACAGCAACGGCAGTATATGCAGTCGTGACACATGAATGGACAACACAGGTTTTTCCGATGGAGAGAAGTAAGTGTGGTGTATTTGCAATAGAATTACATGGTAATTTTGAGCGAGCAAAGTACCATTACCTTACGTGCCTAGATGGGAAATGGCATGAAACAACAGATCCATATGCAATTGCTTCGACTGCTAATGGAAAAGAAAATTATATTATTGATAAGCAGAAAGTTATGGGTATAGAGAGTCATCGAGAATCTTTGCCGCAATTAAAAACCTTTACTGAAGCAATAATTTATGAAGTGCATGTAAGAGATTTTAGCTCGCAAGGAGAAATTGGTTTTCGGAATCGTGGGAAATATAGCGGAATGACCGAAACCGTACAGTATGATAGTTATGAATTTGGTTTTCCCTATTTACAGCAACTTGGAATTACTCATGTCCAATTACTCCCTATTTATGATTTTGGAAGCGTAGATGAATTAGATCAATTTCAGTTATATAATTGGGGATATGATCCAGTTCAGTACAATGTTCCTGAAGGAAGCTATTCAAGTAATCCACAAGATCCATATGCAAGATTATTTGAACTAAAAACAATGGTGAGTCAATTTCATAAAGTAGGATTACGTGTTAATATGGATGTAGTGTATAATCATGTGTATAACTATAAAACACATGCGTTTGAAAAGACAGTGCCTGGATATTTCTTCCGTTTTGATCAATACAGACAAATGTCAAATGGTACATTTTGTGGCAACGATATTGCTAGTGAACGTAAAATGGTACGTAAATACATTCAACATTCATTGAAGCAATGGATTGATATGTATGGTGTGGATGGATTTCGCTTTGATCTTATGGGGATTTTAGATGTGGAAACCATGAATGAAATTAGAAAGCAACTAACAGAAATCAGGTCGGATATTATGTTATATGGTGAAGGATGGAATATGCCAACAGCACTCCCAGAGCAGCAAAAGGCACATATGTATAATGCAAAATCATTACCGATGATTGGGCATTTCAATGATGTGTTTCGTGATTGTGTAAAAGGTGAAATGGTGAATAAGGAGTACTATCAGCAAACGGGAGTTATGAGTGGATCACCAAAATTTTATCAAAAAATAGCTGATTTACTGACAGGAAGTCTAGGTATATATAATCAAGTAAGTATCTTCTCAGAACCGAATGAAACAATTAATTATGTCGAGTGCCATGATAATCATACGATGTGGGATTTTTTGCAAAGTGAATATCCAAATGGTCATACAACTATGCTTCAAGAAATGCATAGGCTTGCTACGACTATAACATTATTATCACAAGGAATTGCGTTTCTCCACGCAGGTCAAGAGTTTTTTAGAACAAAAAAAGGCGTTGAAAATAGTTATAATGTGGATGATAGCATTAATCAGTTCGATTGGTTACGAAGTGTGCAATATGGTGAGGATGTAGCGTATATCAAGGGGCTAATTGCGATTAGAAATGAACATCCTGCCTTACATTTAGAAACATGGAAACTTATTGAGAAACATTGTCGTGTGGAACTATTGCCAAATGGTATGACAACCTATGAAATTGAAAATGTAGGAGCATATGATTCATGGGAGAATATTTTTATCGCGATAAATACAAAAGGGGAAACATTACATTTTGAAATCGATGAAGATGGATGGGACTTATATGTGAATGAACAACAAGCGAGTAATGTAGAAATTTGTAAAAATATGCGCAATATTTATATTGCTCCGTGTAGTGTAGTTGTATTAGCACAAGCTAAAAAGTAATAAATAAAAAATCGTACAGTTTGGCTGTACGATTTTTTACTTGAAAATAAATGAGGGGATATGCTGAGAAAGATTTTCGTATCAGAAAATAGCTGTCAAAAGCAAAGAAAGGGGAAAAAAGAGTGGAAAAAGGCAACACACAAGGGAG
>CAMFJD010000008.1 GCA_945956935.1 uncultured Bacillota bacterium
TTATTTTAAACTTTCGTAGGTGGAAACGCGTTTAAAAAAGAGAGCGATGACACCGATGCCAAAAAATAAAGCAAATAAAAAAAGCAAAGGAAAAAACTTTGCTTTTTTTATTTTTTATAGAATCGACTAACTTTCCCAAGCTCTTTAGGTGTTCCATTGACGATAAGTAAGCCACCGTTGTTGGAAATAGCATAAACATTTGAAGCACCATAATCAAGTGCTGAACGAATAAATTCTGATTGACGATCAGTCGAACTATAGTGAACTTCAATAAAAAATGGCACATCGGTAATCGCTAAACCAGGTAATGCCTCAAATTTCTTAAATTTGCGATCCGGTGAGAGTGAATACTGTGGCAGTTGTACAAGTGCACCAGCACTTACACCAATAATCATCTTCGGAATTGTTTGTAGTGCATCAACTAATCCTTTGTTTACGAGTCGTTCTTGTAAACGTTGTGGCAATCCACCCGGTAAAAAAACAACATCGCATTTATGCATAAGTTTGATGATATCTTCTTGTGAATCTTCAAAATAATTAGCCCAACGAATATCACTTTCGTAAATACCGTATTTCAAAAATGGTGAAATAATATCACGATAATACGTTCCATTTTTTCCATAGCTTTGTTCCCAATCACGTGACGTCTTGAGAAGCTTAGGGCTGAATGAAAATGGTAAAATCAATACCTTCGTTGATGGTTGTAGATATTGCTTCAATTGTGGCATTGCCCAGGCACTGTCAAAATTATTTTGACTCAATAATAATTGAATCATGCACGATCCTCCTTCCTCTTTTATCACTTCAATTCTATCATATAGATTCACCATGATGTTATAAACTTCATGCAATATTTACTGAAAAAATACACAAAGGTAATCTAAAAAAAAACATCAAAACAACTCTAAATGACATAAAAAAGTCTAAATGACAAATAAATGATTATTATGGTATAATAATAGTGAAAAATATAGAGTTTGAGTGAGAAACCAAAAAGAATAACATAATCAACAAAAAGGAAAATAAAAATGAAAGAGTATAATCAACTATTACATCAATTATTAGCAAGCCAAATAAAGCATCAATTACCAATATGTCAACCGTTATCAAAAGCAGCAGCAGTTGTTTTTGTATTAGAAAAAGGTGAAACATATTTTGAACATACAAAAATAGTCTATGTAGGCCATAGTAATAATATCGCTAAACGGTCACGGCAATTATTTTATGGACAAAGTCATTTGCGCCAACTTGTTCAGCATGCATTAAGGAAATCAGAGCAATCAATGCCATATGAATCATATATTGAGCAATATTTTGAACTAGTATGCATCTATACACCGACAGAAGATTATGCAAAAAAAATGGCGCAACAAGTGATTTTAACTTTACAAAAGGATCAATTTTTTCAACCAACTATGAATTGGATTGGAAATAAAGTACATGAACCAATGCTTAGCCAAACAAAGCTTTGGCAAGCATTTGCTCCACAATCACTTGAATTAGATATTGATGCAATGATGGATTTTTTAGAATTAGTGATGAATCAACCTCATATACATACATCATTACTTGATTGGAGTAATGAAATATTACAACAACATAGCAACCAGTTTCCTGTGCGAAAAATTCTGAGGTTACGAACAGAATGGATTCGTAATCCATATGTTAAAGCGTACACGTTAAAGCGAGCGGCAGGCTACTGTGAACTTTGTAATCAAAAAGCTCCATTTCAGTTGGCAGATGGACAACCATACTTAGAAGTGCATCATATCATCCCCTTACAGGAAGATGGACCAGATATAATTGAGAATTGCGTAGCACTTTGCCCAAACTGTCATCGAAAAATACACTATGGAGCTGAAGAAATAGATACTGAACACTTAAAAAACAAACAAAAATAGTTATAAAAGTTGACGATAGTAACAAAAAGTTTGATAATGAAATCATATGAAAGAGGGAGGAAAGAATTTTGTTTGAAAATTTTCAATTGTTTTGGAAAAAAAGTTCAGCAGATCAACTTGGTTTGTTAAGTGCACAAATTGCCTATACGTTATTATTAGCACTGTTTCCATTTTTTATTTTATTAATTATTATTTTAAATACGTTTCAAATTAATCCTGAATTAATTCAAAATATTTTTGTATCTATTTTGCCTGAAACAACTTATGAACTCGTTGTCAGTGTTTTATTGGAAACAACGAGTGAAGCAACACGACTGTTTACTCCATTAACTTTTGTTGCATTTATTTCGATGGCAGCCGGACTTATGCCACTGCTTCATGCACTAAATCGGATTTATGGTATACAGGAGAAGCGTTGTTATCCAAGACAATATATTACTTCGTTTTTAGGAACTATTTTCTTAATGACAGGAATTGTTGCAAGTTTAATTTTTTCAATTATTGATATTTATTTATGGAGTTTTCTTGTTAATTTGATACCGTTTCTTGAGCAGTATACGCTCATTTACCAAATTATTCAACAAGTCATACCGGCATTGTTATTTGTAACAAGCTTGACGTTAATCTTTTTTGTGCTTCCATATGAACACCGTGGATTGAAGCATGCATTTATAGCTGCTATATTTAGTACAGTATTTTGGCTCGTCGCTACAACAGGATTTAGCTTTTATGTAACAAATATTAGTACAAAATATTCGCAATTATATGGTGGATTAGCAGCAGTTATCGCTTTAATTACATGGCTATATGTCACTGCATTCACACTCCTATGGGGTATTGAATGTAGCAATGCTATTTTTTTACATCAACCGTTACAAACAAATAATTTTTTGAAACAGATAGATACACTTTGGGAGTTTATTGGTAGTTTACCAAACAAATTGAAACAGCGTTATTTGAAATGACAAGGGAGGGAAGCATATATGAATACTGTTTATATATGCGTAAGATATGCTAACAGTTCATAACGTTACGAAGACATATTATTTCAAAAATGGTCAAGAAAACGTGTTACAAGATGTGACAATTGCCTTTCCAAGTGGGAAAGCAACAGCTTTATTGGGGCCATCCGGTAGTGGAAAATCAACATTATTAAATATTATTGGAGGATTAGATAACGCCTATCAAGGGGAGGTCTGCTTATTTGGACAATGTTTGAATCGACAAAATCGAGCGTTGTATGATAGCTATCGTTTAAATCAGGTCGGTTTTGTGTTCCAATCATTCTATTTAATGGAACAACAAACTGTTTCAGATAATGTTACACTTGGTTTATTGCCATTAAAGTTACCGACAAAGGAAATTGAATCACGTGTTGCATCAGTCCTTGAGCAAGTAGGGTTACAGGAGTTTGCACAAGTTAAAGCTAATCTCTTGTCAGGAGGGCAAAAGCAACGCGTTGCCATTGCGCGTGCATTAGTGAAAAATCCAGCAATTATTATTGCTGATGAGCCAACTGGAGCGTTAGATAGTGAAACAGCAGCACAAGTGCTTGAACTGCTACTGTCATTTAAAAAAGATGGAAAAATTGTCATTATTGTGACACATGATGAAGATATTGCCCAAAAATGTGATTATATCGCACGAATTCAGGATGGAAAAATTTTACAAAGTCCACCAAATGAGGATAAACCAAAGCAACTTACATGGAAAAAACCAAAGTTTAGTTGGAGAGAGTCGCTACGATTAATGATGCATAATTTATGGCAACGTAAAACCCGAAATGCGATTATGTCAGGCTTTGCTTCAATAGGAATTATTTCACTCATTTTGACGACATCACTTGGTATTGGTGCACAGCTATATTTGCAACAACAAGTTGACCGTGAATTTAATCCGAAAGAAGTAGTGATTACGACAAGTGATCGGTCGCAACCAATTGAACAAACATTTATAAATGAACTGAAAAATGATGAACGAGTTGCAAGTGTTGAAACTGCATACCCAATTATTTTGACTAAAGTTACATATGATGATACAGCAGCAGGTGGAAGTCCAACAATCAGTGTACCTGATCTCACTCAAAATCAAGCCGATCGAATGAATGTTCTGTATGGTACACTTCCAATAACAACTGAAATTGCGTTAGCAATTCAAGAAGATTATGCAAAAAAGTTAGTAGATAATCCAGAGGAACTTGTTGGGAAAACCGTCCGATTAGTAGCCAGCGGTTACCAAGAAGACGCTCAAATAGTAGAAGTTTCGGCAACAATTACTGGTATTTTTGGTGAGCCAAAAGATGAAAATGGTCGGAGTTTTGACTCAGGTCCACGTTCAGCAAATGGTGTGAACTATGTTACATCAAAAGCATTAAATCAAAAAATCATTGGAGATTCAACAGGTGTTACTGAAGAGCAACTAGAATATCGCGTGTATACGAGCGACATTAATCCCGCCAAAGATATTGCAGCCTTAGCAAGGGATAAAGGATATCGTGCCGTAGCGGTTGCAGATGTTGTAGGAACTATCAATCAATTATTTGATGGTATTCGTGTCGTACTAACGAGTATTGGTTTTATTAGCGTTTTTGTTGCAGGAATGATGATTGGAATAGTAATGTATATTTCAGTCATTGAACGGACAAAAGAAATTGGATTAATGCGGGCATTGGGGTATAGACGCTTTGATATTGGACGAATTTTTTTAGGTGAGTCAATTGCAATTGGATTCATTACTGGGGTTGTTGGATGTATTGTTGCATATAGCCTCAGTTTTGGGGTTAATATTGGATTTTACGATTTAGTCGGTTTTGATATTGTATCGATACCGTGGACATCATTTGTGGCAGCTTTGACAATTGCTATGACAATGGGACTGCTTGGAGGGATTATCCCGGCTATCATTGCAGCTAGAAAAGATCCAGTTGTCGCTTTGCGAACAGAGTAAGGGAGGTATTGAAATGTTACTATTAAAAAAATTAAATAAATCATATCAATTACCAGATGGTACAACATTACCCGTACTCAAAGATATGGATGCAACGTTTCAGCAAGGGGAACTGGTAGCAATTCTTGGAAAATCAGGATGCGGTAAATCGACATTATTAAACGTTCTTGGTGGTTTGGATAATGAATATGATGGTGAAGTGATCTTTGATAACCAAACATTGAAAAGTCGGAATTTAGATACATATCGCTTAGAAGATGTTGGATTCATTTTTCAATCGTTTCAACTTATCCCTCATTTATCATTGCTTGATAATGTTTTACTTGCATTTAATAAACAAAAAATGAGCCAAAATGAAAAAATTAGCCGTGCAAAGGCATTACTACACGATGTAGGATTAGGAGATTATATTAATAAAAAAGTTACAATGCTCTCAGGTGGACAAAAGCAACGTGTTGCTATTGCACGAGCTTTAGCTAATAATCCAAAAATTATTTTAGCTGATGAACCAACAGGTGCACTTGATTCAAAAACAGCCGATCGTGTTTTTGAACTATTAGAGGCAATTGCTTCTAGTGGAAAACTTGTGTTGATTGTTACTCACAACAAAGAGCTTGCCAAACGCTGTGATCGAATTGTTGAGTTGAATTACGGCGTCATTCAAGAAGACCTGCATATACATGAGCGGACAGTGCAGCAATCAATAGAGGCATCAATACAATTCAAACAACGAATTTCATATGGACAGTCAGTTATTTTAGGGTTAAAAAACATACGTTATCGACTTGGACGAACAATTTTTTTGAGTATTGCTGCAGCTATTGCCATTGCTTCAGTTGTATTGACACTGTCTCTTGGTGGTGCGGTTCAGAGTAATATTCGAGATTCTTTTATTAACGGTGCTGATTTACTCGCTTTTGATATCTCATCAACGAATGATGGGTTTGATATAAGTGATCGTGAAGAACTTGCTAAAAAGTACAATATCCGGACAGGATTCAAATTGGCAATTGCTGATCCGAATGTAATTATTGATGGAAAAGCTGAAGCATTACCAATCGCAGAAAACCAGAATACACTTAATTTCGCAAGCTTTTTTGGTGGTGATACAAAAACAATCAGTCCATTTTTGAAAATACCGGCGTCATATGTATTTGTTTCCGGAAGTGTGCCACAATGGGATGATGAAAAGTCAATTGCTATTAGTGAAAAAATAGCATCTGATTTTGGATTAGCAATAGGAGATCAAGTGACATTGAGTGGGTTATATATAAATCCTATTGCAAGTTTAAAAGGTGATGTAGTGAACTATGATGGATTAACAATTACAGGTATTTACACAGATGAAAATGGAACACAGCCAATTATTTTCAGCGATCGTTTGAGTGAATCATTAGCACAAGAGTCACTTGGAGGCACAAACTTGACATTTGCATCAATGTCTGGGGTAGCGAAAGATGAAGCACAAATTCAAACGATTATTGATGAATATGGTGCAAATGAAGAGTACCGTGTTATCACTTCTGCAACAACGTTACAAACAGTAGATACTATTTTTGCAACAATTCGAATTGTTTTAACAGCAATAGCATCTATTTCTTTACTTGTAGCAGGTGCTATGATTGGAATCGTCATGTTTGTGAATGTGGTTGAACGTAAAAAAGAAATTGGTTTATTAAAAGCAATAGGCTATACAAAAACAGAAATTCGTCGTATTTTCTTTACAGAAGCAAGTGTGACAGGTTTAGTTGGTGGATTGGCAGGAGTGAGCGTATCGGGTGGTATTGCATTACTCGCAAATAATATTTCACAACAGCTGTATGAATTGAATATCATTGATATAACAACGGTAACTATTGTTGTTGCATTGATGATTGCAGTCGTTATTGGAGGTATTGGAGGATTATTTCCAGCAATACAAGCATCTAAAGTTGATCCAATTGATTCACTACGAAACTAAATCTCTTTAATGTAAAGAGCACATAACTAGTATGTGCTCTTTTTTTATTTTCATAAAAAAATAATCACTTAATGAATGGGAAAAGAGTAAACTAACTAAAAAGAAAATAATAATGGAAGGGAGTTTGGAATGAGATGTAAATAATAATCTGTAAGGAGGTGAATCCGAATATTACACGAGTGACTTGCTTTGCTAGTATAAATATTCGGAGAATATATGGAGAAAAAAGAACACTATTTCAAATTAAACAGCAGAACAGTCTTTACAATTGTATTTCCACTTATCATGAGCATGCTTTTTCTATTCATTTGTGCACTTTTCTATTTTCCAATCGATATAGATGAAATCTTCCGTGGAACAAGTGGCCTTGGGTTTACTATTATTTTCATTTTTGGTTGGTTTTATGTGAGTGTTTTAGCAGGAGGATTTAGTGCGTTGTATAGTAATCGACAATTTTTGACATTTATTGCTTATTTAGTGGCACTTTTTAGCTTTGGTGCTATTTCATCTTCTCAAGGAAATATATTAGCTGGTCTTTTAGTCTACTACATTTTCATCTATGCAATAAGTTGGTTTATTTTGCAATTTCTGACATTATTTGAAGCCCGTAAACACAATTTAGTGCCCTTACCATTCAAAGAACTAAGCTATTTGTTATTACCAGTTTTCATGAGTGCTGTTTACATTATTACGAGTTTTTTATTACAGAATCGTGCGTTTAATACAGCAGATATATACTTAATTATAGGTGGTGCATTACTTGCAACGAGTTACGGAATTTTTATGGGGTATGTGAATAAATTACCATATACGGCCAGTATCATCACGATATTGAGTATTTTATCAATTGGAATAGTCAAAGCTGAAGGCTTTACTGCTTTTCAAACATATGCCATTGTGAGCAGTGTTTTGTATCTGGTGGCAAGTTTTGGTATACCATTTATCATTCGTCGCCTGAAATGAAAATGGAGCGTTCTAGATAAAATATAATTGTAATGAATGTAATAATTTTGGAAATATAAAATTTTAGACAATTAAGGATTAAATTCTATCAATTTAGAATTCAATCCTTTTCATTTTGCTGTCACTTGTTCGTCACTATAAGTAGTTATGAAGTTAGTATTGAAAATCTCAATCTCATGATAATTCAATGATTTCACGAAACAGACAATATTACTTGTAATACTTTTATAGGTGAGAGAGTGTGTGATGCATTTTTCAGGTGTATTGTAATTTGTTGTTCTTTTGTCAGTTTGGTGTACAAAAACACCCTAGTATTAAGACGTAATACTAGGGATAAAAGACTGAACAATCGTTTCTTATGATAAGTTTTTCATGTGGACATCGAGTTGTGGAAAGGGAATTTCAATATGTGCTGCATCAAATGCGAGCTTCACTTCTTCAATAATTGCATAATGAGTTGGCCAGTAAACTTCTGTCTCACACCAAGCCCAAACAATTAATTGCACAGAGCTATCAGCATGTTGACTCACACCGATAAATGGTGCGGGATTATCAAGTATATTTCTATGTTTAGTTAATACTTGTTCAATGACTTGCTTTGCTTGAGTGATATCAGTTTGATAGCTAATTCCAAACACAAACTCAAGGCGACGTGTCGGTTTCATTGTATAGTTAACAATGGTACCGTTCGCAAGTGATCCATTTGGAATGAACACGACTTTATTATCAACGGTAACAAGTTCAGTATAGAACATTTTAATTGCTTCAACATTCCCAGATATATCACCATTTTTGATGAAATCACCAACTTTAAATGGTCGAATAAATAAAATTATGACACCACCAGCGAAATTACTAAGACTTCCTTGCATTGCCAAACCAATTGCTAAGCCAGCAGAAGCAAATAAGGCTGCTAGACTAGCAGTATCTAAACCAACAATACCCATCACAAGTAAAATTAAAATAGCACGAAATGCAGTTGAAATTAATGCATCCAAGAAGACAACAAGTGTTTCATCAAGTGAACGTTTACGCATGAGGGACGTGATAACTTTGACAAAGTGATTGACTAGCCGCCAACCAACGAGTAAAACAATAATACCAACTAAGAATGTAATGCCATTTTGAACAATCCAATTTAGAAAATTAGTAATTAATACATTAAAATCCATAAAAAAAACCTCCAAATACGTTTGTTAGTGTAACGTATTTGGAGGATAAAAACAACAAGTGTTCGATGATAATTTTTTATGAATTTATTAAGTTTTTGAGCACCAAATATTCATGCAAATGCCACTCTGATACCATTCGCATGTATGACAACAAGCAGTAAAGGTAGTAATATTCATTTTTTGTTTGAGTTGTTGTATGAGCTGCTGATAATGATATGGTGTATCACATGATAAGTGAAACGCCTGTAACACAGCAAGATCAATTGCTAGTACTTTTTGGTCTGTAATACAACGGCGCTGACTATCCAATGATGGACAAGCAGCACAAATTGGATCACTTGCGAGTTTTAAAATTACTATTGTATCAGGTTGTTGAAGATTGAATAATACTGTCTGAAAATTTTGAACGAACGCATCTGAATAGCCAAATCCACGAAATGCTTCGGTACATAAGAGGTGGTGTGGACGTAATGTTATCATCATGATGGCAGTGTTTGTTGAAATGCAGGATGATTCGCAACTTTTTTGCCAATTATGATAGCGAGTAGTGATTTAATAATCGCAAAAAATAAGAATGGCCAGAAACAAGCAATGAGTGCTTGTTCAAAAGATACACCCATGACAATCATAAATTGTCCACTACCAATTAATAGATTTCCAATAGATACAAGAACAGCAGTACTAAATAAAAGGCTGAACCTATTCGTTTGCTTATATACTAAGCCAAGAATATATACCATGAGCGGAAACGACCATAAAAATCCACCTGTTGGACCAATTAGTACTTGAGCACCACCGCTCATTTCAGCAAAAACTGGAAGTCCAAGTGCACCCAATAAAATGTATAAGCAGATAACCAATGTCCCTAAACGTGCACCAGCAATAAAAGCAAGTAAGAGGACAACAAGTGTTTGCAAAGTAAAAGGGACACCACTAGCAAAAGGGATTGAAATTTGCGATAAAATTGCAGTGAGTGCGGCTAAAATAGCACAAAATGTTAACTCTTTCGTTGTAAAATGAAACATAGCAAAAACTCTCCTTGTTATAACTTATACAGAGTATAACGGAAAATACTTTGATTGTCAAAATAAAAAACAACTTGACCTAGAGTTAACTTTAAGGAGTATGATTGAATAGTAATGAAAAAAGGAGGATTATTTTATGAGTGAACAAGAATTCGGTACATTATATCAGCAGATGAATCAGCAATTTGCTAATCAGGATCCAGAGCTTTTTAAAATTTGGACACAATTTAGTATAGAACAAGTACAGCAAGAATAGGAATTAGATGAATTGACGCAAGCAATCACAACAGTCGCATTGCTACTTGGAAGTTACGCAGTTGATGAATTTGAAAATGCAAGTGAACGATTACTCATCAAAGGAATAGCACCTGAAGTTATCCAAGAAGTGGTGTATCAAGCGGTACCGTATTTAGGAATAGGACGTGTAAAACCATTTTTGCTCGCGCTGCATGCTGTTTTTGAACGACAAAAGATTAATACACCATTAACAACGAGAAATCAAGTGGAGACGCAGACACGTTTTGAAAAGGGAGTCGAAGCACAGGTAGCAATATTTGGTCCACATATGAAAGAATTTAGTGAAACAGGTCCAAATATAACAAAGCATATTCGCCAATGGTTAGTAAGTAATTGTTTTGGTGATTATTATACACGACGTGGTCTTGACTATAAACAGCGCGAATTAGTGACACTGTGTTACTTAGCAGCACAAGGGGGATGTGAGCCACAATTGAAAAGTCATATCCATGCTAATTTAAGACTTGGAAATGATAAAGAATTATTAATTGCTATTTTATCCCAAGCCGTTCCCTATATCGGTTATCCACGTGTTTTAAATGCGATTGATTGTATTCAATCAGTTGTTGATGAATCAGTTGCAAAGGAGAAACAGATACCTTATTTAAGTGCGTTTCCAATCGGTGAAGCAAATGTAAAATTTGCTAAATATTTTACAGGTGAAAGTTTTTTACACATGTTATCAATACAGCAAATAACAGTTGCAAATGTGACTTTCGCACCAAAGTGTCGAAATTATTGGCATATTCACCATGCTAAAAGCGGAGGTGGACAAATTCTAATTGTGACAGCTGGGGAAGGATATTATCAAGAGTGGGGGAAACCAGTGCGAAAACTAGTAGCTGGTGATGTTGTAAATATTCCAGCAGGTGTTAAACATTGGCATGGAGCAAGTGATAGTCAGTGGTTCCAACATCTGGCAATTGAGGTAGCAGGAGAAGAAACGTCAAATGAGTGGTTTGAAGCGCTTGGTGATGAGGCATATGCGGAACTAACGAAATAAGCAAAAGGAGTAGCATCTGATGTGACTCCCAAAGTTAGACATGAAACGCTAACGACTGGGTGTAATACATATATGCTGCTCCTTTTTATTCTTTAATATATACCTGTTTTATACGACGGGCTTCTTCTAAGGCAATGGAATTATTGAGTTTATACGTAAAGTTTTTTCGATAATTTTGTGCAAAGTACGTTGCAAATAATACATTAAGTAAAAATAAAATCGATTCTTCCGTTGAAAAATTACTAATTTTCTTGTATAAGCGTTCCCGCGAGGAAATGGTAAATGTCAAAGGAATCATTTGACGCATGTAATTATCTCCAGCACTTGTAATACCTATGAGTGAGACACGTTTGCGTTGTAAAAGTGGGATAAGTTGTAGTGGATCACGTCCACCATCATTACCAGAATAGGAAATAAGTAATGCGACATCTTGTGATTTGAGTGATGAGGCAATAATACCACTTTCTCCAATTGCAATCACTTCAACAATTCGACCGATACTGGCCATTTTTCTTCGAAAGAGTTCTGCAATAAGATTGTTGGGATTCATCCCAAAAATAACAATTCGCTGTGCGTAGACAAGTTGTTTAACAGCTTGTTGGATAAGATTATCATCGAGTTGATCCGCTGTATCTTGTATTGCTTCAATTTGAATTGTTGCCATATTTTGTATAATTGTTTGAACATCATCACCTTCATTGAACGGAATATTTGGATCAATATGTGAGTAGTGGATTTGTTCATGTGAATCGAGATGATACTGGAAACGGAACACTCAAACGTTCGAAGAAAAAATCTTTCTACTGGTATAAACAAGTGATTGCCACAAATGGAAATGATTTATCAAGTAATAACCTGGAATAAAAGTCTTGCTATGGAGTTCACTTTAAGTGTTATACTTAGCATATGTAGGAATAAGGGGGGAATATAAAATGGAATATGTACAATTAGGACAATCAAATTTACATGTATCCCGTATTTGTATGGGGTGTATGGGATTTGGTGATGCAAATAACGGACAGCATACATGGACACTTGACGAAGCGAAGACACGTGAAATAGTTAAATCAGGTCTATTAGCAGGCATTAATTTTTTTGATACAGCACTCGTGTACCAAAATGGGACAAGTGAGCAATATTTAGGTCGTGCGCTAAAAGATTTCGCTAAGCGTGAGGACGTAGTTGTCGCGACTAAATTTTTACCACGGACACAGGCGGATATTGAGGCAGGTATCAGTGGTCAAGAGCATGTAGAACGTATGTTAAACCAAAGCTTAAGAAATTTACAAATGGAATATGTTGATTTATATATTTATCACATGTGGGATTATCACACGCCACTTTATGATATTTTAGAGGGTCTTGCGAATGTGGTGAAACAGGGAAAAGTACGCTATATTGGTATTTCGAATTGTTATGCTTGGCAATTATCACAAGCAAATGCAGTTGCTGAGCGAGCAGGATTTCCAACATTTATCTCAATACAGGGACATTACAACTTAATTTTCCGTGAGGAAGAACGAGAAATGGTACCATTTTGTAATGAAAATGAGATTGCTTTAACACCATATAGTGCACTTGCTGGCGGGAGATTGTCAAAACAGCCGGAGGAAACATCCAAACGATTAGAAGAAGACAGCTATGCAAAAGGGAAGTATGATCACATGATAGCATATGATCAAGTAATTATTGAACGCGTAGCAGAGTTAGCGGCGAAATATAACGTTTCAATGACAACGATTTCATTGGCGTGGTTATTAACAAAAACGACTGCTCCGGTTGTTGGGATGACGAAAATGAGCCATATTAAAGGAGCAGTTCAAGCAGTTGATATCCAATTAACACAAGCTGATATTCAGTATTTAGAATCATGTTATGTTCCGCATCAATTGGTCGGTGTTATGGCGCAAAATAAAAAATGATAACGAGAAAACCCGAAAGTTTACGCATTCTTTCGGGTTTTCTTTTATTTTTATACGATTGATAACGATGAAAAATCATGTTGAATTATTTCAATAAATGTAAATTCACCATCTTCATATTCATATTTAAGAATACAACAATTTTGGAATTGTCCAGGTAATTCTTCGCGAGTATTGCGTTTGAGGTAAAAGCTGTAGCAAGCACCTGCGTGGCTGACAGCTAAGACAGTATCGTGATTGTCTTGCTGCATGATTGTTTGCATTGCGGTTTCCATACGTGTTTGGACGGTTTCAAAGTGTTCACCATCATAGGCGACAAAAAAATCATCAAAGTGTGGGACTCCGGGCTTATGCTTTGGATTTAGTGCTTCACTCTCACCTTCAAATAAACCAAAATCCCATTCTTTTAGTGCTTTGAGCCTTGTATAGGGTAAATCAGTGATGATTTCCAATGTATCTGATGCACGTTCTTGAGTTGAACAATATGCTGCATCAAAAGAAATCGCTTGTGTTTCAAAATATTTTTTGGCAATGTGTGCTTGTGCAATCCCAGTTTCAGTGAGTGGTGAATCGCATGAGCCTTGAACTTTTTTCATCATGTTAAAACGTGTCTGTCCGTGTCTCATTAAATACAATGTTTTTTTCATAGTAAAATCCCCCTTGTGCAAATAGATAAGAATCAACTAGAAATTAGTAATTATTGCGCTATTTTTTCATGTTGATCGAGTTGTTGTTGATACATAGCAACTTTTTTATCAAGATACGCAAGTGTATGTTGGAGTTGATCCATTTTTTCAACTGTCTGTAGACGTTGTTTTTCTAATAATTCTAATCTGAGTGGTAATGTTGCTGGACCTTGTTCGTATAACTCAATAAAATGAACTATTGTTTCAAGTTCCATACCTGATCGCTTCATACAAAAAACAAAATTAAGATGCTCAAGATCTGTTTTTTTAAAGTGGCGAATCCCATTACGTTTTTCAATTGGACCAATGAGACCAATTTTCTCATAAAAACGGATCGTATCAGCACTTACCCCAAACTGTTCACTTACTTCTTTAATTTTCATTAATTGGCACTCCTTACAATTTACTTATTATTTCATTTGATTCTATACCTCTATTGTAAACCTTAGACATGGCTCTAAGTCAAGGGAAATCAATAAAAGAAATATGGAAAAAATTGATTTGATAGGTGAACAAGTAACTAAAAGAAGCGACTATATGTTTGAAGGTAATTGATCATTATTATATAGGTGTGAGGGATGAGTCGTGAGATGTTCACATTATATGAAGATTTGTTATAAAAGATACAAGTGCTAGTATTTCTTTTGTGAGTTGAGCAATTAAATACTCACTATCGGACAAATCGATATCTTTGTTTAAACGTACTTTGAAAATATAGTCAACGGTGGAAGGATGTGGATTTAATATGTATGGGATTGATTTATCAATAAAATAATCATGATACAGGCACTGGATTTTACGATTATATCCTGAAATCCATATTTCAAAACGAAAATCAGCATGCACAAATACAACTTGAAGTTTCACACCTATGCTGTTTAATTCTGGTGATAGCAGTTGAAAGTATGAAAAGTCCATACGATTTTCAATGATGTTCCCAGAAAAAGAAAAATTTACGAGTGTGTGTGCTAGTTGTCTACGTATAAATCGAAAGAGTGTCATAAATTCTTGATAGTCTTGTTGTAGATTAGTTGTTTCGAGTAGGTATTTATATTCGTTTAATTTTTGTACGTCGAATTTCATCGGAATCCTCTCCTCTGTAAAGTTGTTCAAGTAATGTCAGTATACTTAGAGTACAGAGGAAAGAAAAGGACTATTACAAGTAATAGTACGTGAAAATTTGACAATTCTTTGTAGTCTATATTATAATATCAAATGATAATAGTCTAATTAGACTACAAGGAAGAAAGAGGAGTGAGAGTAATGATACAATCAGTATTAATGCTAGGACAGTCAAATATGGCTGGAAGAGGATTTTTGGATGAAGTACCGATGATTATCAACGAGAGAATTCAAATGTTACGTAATGGACGATGGCAAATGATGATGGAACCAGTGAACTATGATCGACCTGTTGCAGGAGTAGGGTTAACGGGCTCGTTTGCACAACAGTGGTGTCAAACAAATGATACGGGAAGTATTGGGTTGATTCCATGCGCGGAAGGCGGGAGCACTATTGATGAATGGGCACCTGATGGTATATTATTTCGACATGCGGTTATTCAAGCAAAATTTGCAATGGAAACTAGTGAGTTAACAGCAATTTTGTGGCATCAAGGAGAGAGTGATAGTTACAATGGGAAGTATATTGACTACTACGAAAAATTACATGTAATTATAGAGACATTGAAAAAAGAATTACATCTCGGCGATATTCCTATAATTATTGGTGGATTACCTGATTTTCTTGGAAAAACAGGTTTTGGACAAAATTGTGTTGAGTATCAGCAAATCAATGAAGTGTTAGTAAAATTCGCCAAAGAACAAGAAAATTGTTATTTTGTTACAGCAGTAGGATTAACGGCGAATCCTGATGGTATCCATATCAATGCGACTTCTCAGCGAAAGTTTGGTTTGCGTTATTTTGAGGCATTTGATAAAAAACGTCATGTTCTGAATCCACTCAAAGATGAGGATACTTTGATACAGATGTTGATGGATAGGACACAAACAGAAAATGAACGCATGTATAGCATTAGCATGGAGTTTGCGCTTGGAAGTATCACATATGAAGATTTTGTAACTAAAGCTACATTGATTCATCAGACAAATGAATGAAAAATACACACAGAGAGTGAGAGGAATAAATGATTCCGTTACTTATTTTAGGGTTAATACAGGAAAATCCTGGTGCACACGGATACGAACTTTTATCACTAATGGAACAACGCCATTATACATATATCGTAAATTTTACAAAAGGATCATTTTACTATAATATTCAAAAGCTAGAAGAAAAAGGATATATTCAAAGAATTCACAGAGTAGAAAGTGTGAGAGAGACACAAAATTATGTTATTACTGAGTCAGGAAGACAAGAATTCGCAAAACTTATGGATAGCTATGGTTCTAAAACAGAATATATTAATTTACCGTTTTATGGGCCGATGTTATTTTTTGATGATTATCCACAAGCAGACCTAGTGAGAATACTTGAGCGGCAAATCGGGCAAACAAAAGAGCGTATTATGTTATTAGAACAATCAATCGAGCATAATACTGATGTATCACGGTATTTTAAATTGATGATGGAAAATTCACTGGCACACCATAAAGTAAATCTTGAGTGGTTTGAAAAATTGGTAAAAGAATTATGTGAATGAGAATTAATAAGTGATGAGTACAATGATGAATTGACAGTATAGTCAAATCCGCGTAATCCACGGAGGGTACTTGCTAGAAGAGTACAAAATAAAAAGTGATGCGAATGAAGCATCACTTTTTATTTAGTCTTGATCTACTTGATGATAACTTGCAAAAACTTCGTCAATGTCAGCACGTTTTGTATAGTCAGCATCAACATGAGCAAAGACAATTTTACCACTAGAATCGATGACGAAAGTTGCCGGAATCGGTAATCTATTTTCATCATTTCCTTGTGATTTTTGTAAGTCAATGCCAAATTGCTCATAGATACGTGAGGTATTTTCACCTAATGTGAAAACAAGTTTTAATTTTTCGGCAAATTGATTGTTTTCATCGGTTAAAACAGTAAAGCCAAGATTATCAATGTGTATTCCTTGGTCAGCTTTTTCAGGTGAAATAGCAAACAGAGGAATATCGGGCTGTTGTTGTAACTGCTGGTTGTATGCTTGTAATTCTAAATTGCAATATGGGCACCAAGCACCACGATAGAACTTAATAATTGCGGGTTTTCCCTGTATGAGTTTGTAGAGTGATACAGGCTCTTGTAAGTGATTGAGTAGCTGAGCATCTGGCAAGTAATCCCCAATAGTATATGAAGAAGACTCAATACCAGATGCTCGTAAATCCTGTGTATCAGCGTCTAATTCAACAAGTAATGGTGTAGCGATTTGTGATTCAACACTCGCTTTATGTTTGTCTAATTGTACTTGTAATTTTTCCATTATAAATCCCCCTTTGATGGAAAAGATAAATTTCATATGCTGCGGAAATGAAATTTGTAGGACATATCAACTTGGTATTTTTGATAATATCTACAATTTCATCATACTAGATGAAGCACAAAGAAACAAAGGGAATGCTTTATGAAAACCAAACGTAAATAAATATGAGTTGAATAGAAATTTTTTTACGGGAGTCAGTCCATTAAAAAAACGAAAAATTAATAATTTTCGTCTTATGTGATATGTAGAGAGTAAAATGAATAGTTTGAAACAGAGGGTTACTTTACAGTAATCCAATATCGTTGAACAACATGATCACCTTCAACGACTTCGTTTTCAAGCAATCCCCCATTTTTGATAATAGTTTTAGCAGAGGCAATGTTATCTTTATCACATGTTATGAGCACTTGAGATAACTCGAGTCTCCGGCACTCTTTCAATGCGAGTGATAACATTTCGGTAGCATATCCTTGATTCCTTGCTGACTTTCGAATACTGTAACCAATATGTCCACCAGTTTGTAATAACTTGTCATTTAAATAATGGCGAATATCAATCATACCAATTAAATCGTTATTTTCAGTTGAAATAGCAAGATAGGTATGGGAAGGAACGAGCCCTAGTTTTGCTGTATTACTATGCAAATTATCAGAACATGATTGACACCATGATTCAAACGAGGGAGCATCTTTTAATCCAGCACAGCCATGCAACGTATCATTATTTTCGATAAACTCTTGTTTGTAAGCTAACACTATTTCTTTATGGCGAAATGTTGGTAATACTAATTTTAATCGTGCCATATTATTTCCTCCTAGTTATATATACTGAAAAATTCTATTATCCAAACGAATCATACCATGAGTTGTTAATTTGTTATATTTAATTATTTATGAATATAATCAGTTTTGATCTTTCAAAAATTTTGCATATAAATTATAATTAAGTATAAAAGGAGTGTTAAAAAAATGAAACCAGTAGTGAGCGTTGTTGCAGCTTTAATTTACAATGATAAAAATGAATTGTTTATAGCTCAAAGAAATGAGCATATGACATTTCCGCTTATGTGGGAATTTCCCGGCGGAAAAGTTGAAGAAGGAGAAGCACACCATGTTGCATTAGCACGGGAGTTGCAAGAAGAACTTGCTATTGATACAGTAGTAAATAAAGAACGTGTGGCAAAAACACAGTGTGAATTACCAAAAGTAATGCTTGAGCTACATTTTTATATTGTTCAAACCTTTAGTGGTGAGCCTACTTTACATGAACATACAGATGCAAAATGGGTAGCTGTTTCTGATTTAGATGAGTCTATGTTTGCGCCTGCGGATCAAGAGGTTGTGAGACAACTGAAAAGAGAGGTAAAATAGATGAGTGATACGACATACAGTCAGTTACGTGAAAGTATTGAAGTCGGCTTCTTTGATGCACAGTATTCTCATGGATTTGATGAAAAATATTTACCACAATTTTTGGTCAATGATCGTGAACAAAAGAAAAAGGTGATTGATCAACTCGATCGTGAACTTAAGTATTCTGATTATTTTTGGTTTTCAGTTGCGTTTATGACCACGGGTGGAGTCGCAGTGTTAAAACAACAATTACAAGTGTTGGAACAGCGAGGGATACAAGGGAAGATTCTTGTGTCACAATATCAAAATTTTACACAACCACAGGCTTTACGGGAAATTTTAAAATTATCAAACATTGAATTGCGGATGGCTACTGTTGGAAACTATCATGCAAAAGGTTATTTATTTGATCGTGCCGATAATTATACGTTGATTGTTGGAAGCAGTAACTTAACAGAACAAGCATTAACACAAAATCAAGAATGGAATTTAAAAGTTGTTACAACAAAAAAAGCAAAATTAGCGCATGAAGCATTAGCTGAGTTTCAGTCTGCTTTTGAAAATGCAGAGGTCGTAACACAAGAGTTTATTACTCAGTATGAGCAAGTATATGAACAGACAAAACAAAGCTGGAATAGTCTTGCACATGTGAAACGAACGGAAACTCAACTACAGCCAAATAAGATGCAATTACAAGCATTAAGGGGAATAAATGATCTGTATAATCGTGGAAAGACGAAAGCATTGCTTGTTTCTGCCACTGGAACAGGAAAAACATATTTGTCTGCTTTTCATGTGAAAGAGAAGAGCCCGAATCGTTTTCTATTTCTTGTTCACCGTGAAAATATTGCTCGTGCGGCATTAGAGAGTTACCGTAAAGTGCTTGGGAAAAACGTGTCACTAGGTATTTATAGTGGAAATGAAAAAAGTGAAGCGGATTACTTATTTGCGACGATTCAAACAATGTCCCAAACACATCATATGGAAACATTTGATAAAAATCATTTTGATTATATTGTGATTGATGAAACACATCGTGCAGGAGCAAAGAGTTATAAAAAGATTCTTGAATATTTTAATCCGCGATTTTTATTGGGAATGACTGCAACGCCTGAACGAACAGATGGTTTCGATGTTTTTTCACAATTTGATCATAATTTAGCTTATGAAATTCGGTTGCACCAAGCATTAGAGCAAGAAATGCTCTGTCCTTTTCATTATTATGGTGTGAGCGATTTAATTATTGATGGTGAGATGATTGATGAGAAAAGTGATTTTAATCGACTAGTTGTTGATACTCGTGTAGATTATATCTATGAAAAAATGATGTTCTATAGCTGTGATGATGGAAAAGTACGTGGACTTATTTTCTGTTCACGGAATGAAGAAGCTACAGAAATCGCGTACAAGTTATCATTAAAAGGATTACGCACATTAGCATTATCTGGAAAAGCAAGTGAAGTTGAGCGGCAGCGTGCAATTGAACGTTTGGAATTATCACATGACGATGAACAAAAACTAGATTATCTCTTAACAGTAGATATTTTTAATGAAGGTATTGATATACCAGCAGTAAATCAAGTTGTCATGTTGAGACCAACTCAGTCAGCAATTGTTTTTGTACAGCAACTTGGTCGTGGATTGAGAAAAACACAAGATAAGCAATATTTGACGGTCATCGACTTCATAGGAAATTATGCTAATAACTTTTTAGTGCCAGTTGCATTATTTGGTGATCAAAGTTATAACAAAGACCATTTAAGGCAATTGATTGTTCAAGGTACAACGCAAATGCCAAGTAGCTGTAGTGTTCATTTTGATGAAATTGCGAAAAAGCAAATTTTTAAAGCAATCGACACACAAAAATTGAATGCACGGAGAAATTTAATTGAAGATTATAAGCAGCTAGAATATAAAATTGGGTATCAGCCAATGATGATGGATTTTATTCGTTTTGGATCACGTGACCCATATCAATATGTTCAAAATGCTAAGTCATATTTCAATTTCGTACAAAGTTTAGATAAGAAAAGTGAGAGTTCATTGAATGAAAAAGCAGAACAGTTACTCGTTGGTTTCCAAAATGATGTGTTAAATGGACAACGTATCACTGAAGTAGTTGCTTTAGATATCTTAATCAAGCAGCATACAGTAACGTATGAACAATTGCAAACACAGTTATGGGATACATACCGACTAACATTCAATGAATCAGATTGGCACAGTTGCCTTTTAAATATTCAGCTTCGCTTTACACGTGATAAGTATAATGGGGTGCTTGTCCCATATGCTGAAAAATACGACCTATCTATTATACGTATATCAGCAAAGACAGCGTCGATATCACCCGATTTTATTGAATTATTGAATAATTCGATTTTCCGAACATATCTTTGTGACGCTGTTGCGTATGCGCGTCATCGTTTTGACAAGGATTATCGCTATGATATATATCGTGCAGGATTTCTATTAGGACGAAAATATAGTCGGAAAGATGTTTTCCGTATTTTAAATTGGGAAGAAAATCCTGTAGCTCAAAATGTTGGTGGTTATATGATAAGTAAAGATCAAACGAATTGTCCTATTTTTGTTACATATCATAAAAGTGAGGATATTAGTGAAACAACTCAGTATGAAGATCAATTTTTGAATGAGAGTTTAATAGAATGGTACTCTAAGTCCGGAAGAACATTAGGAAGTAATGATGTTCAGTTGATTTTATCGGCTCAAGAAAAGGGAATGAGACTTCCACTATTCGTCAAAAAAAATGATGATGAAGGAATTGACTTTTATTATCTTGGTGATATGTATCCTGTTCCACATTCACAACAACAGCTTAAACTAGCCGGAAAAAACATTGTACAACTAAAGTTCCAACTCTGTGATGGTATGGATGATAAATTGTATGAATATATGACAACTGAATAGCCTCTATGAGTATATGTGTATGGAACGATAGCATTTGTTTCTATTTTAATACAGCAGTGTGAATTTAATTGCTAGAAAACAAGAAAAGTTTAGTAAATGGAAACTTATCAAGAGCAGAAAATAGGTCGAAAAATTCGTCAGGTCGTAATGCCCATTTAGATAACAAGCACTGTTAGGTGTATTTTGATGTTTGAGGGTTTGGGCTCGTAAGGTGCGGATTGATGTAGGTCATGACAGGGCTCATAAACTAATTATTATATGATAGGAAGAATAACATATGCTATTTGATGAAAGAGATTTAAATGTTTTTGATAGTATCGAGTCGAGAAAATATTTTAAGGAGATACTACAGTCTTATTATAGTCAAAACTATCGTGCAACTATAGTAATGTTGTATTCGTTTGTTATTTACGATTTATTAATGAAGTTACAAACAATGGCAAATGAAGGAGATAAAAAGGCTAAGACAAAAATAGACTCAATAAATAAAATGATTGATGATGATGAAAAATACTCAAAAGTTGAGAACGAGGTAATTGATTTTTACAAGGAAAACAGTCCGCTATATTTCAATAAATTTGTAGAAGATGTTGAATATTTAAAAAATTGTAGAAATAAGTGTGCACATCTCAAAATTAATGATAATTCTCTATTTGTGCCAAGTGATTATCATGCACGAATGTTAATTTGTTCTATGTATGACAATGTTCTTTCTGTAAAAGCTCCTTTTATCATGGATTTGTTTTCCATCGCAAATTCAGATGTGGAATTGTATGCATCTACAATTTCAAGCTTTTCATCTGACGGATTGGATGTAGCAATAAATCAAAACATAAAAAACAAATATTTAAAGAGAATGACATATGATTCTATAAAAAAATCATATAAAACATTTATCAGGCTGCTGCTTGTTTCAAATGATGAAAATTGTGAAAATAATGCTTTCGGCTTATATGCGTTTGCATATGCGATGACAGATTATATTGTAAAAGAGGGATTTACACAAATTTATCAAGAAACTGATGTGACGAATATATTTGATCGTATTGATATAGATGTAATAAAATCAAGTTCATCTCGTAGAAATGCTCTTATTTCTTTAATTACACATTTTACAATTATAATGGATTTAATTAGGACTAATACGGTATTGTTTGATCTTATTAGTAAAGAAGTATTGTTGAACCCGAATGGTATTGGTATGTATAGATTATTCTATCCTAGAGAAGCAAAAACAGTGTATTCGTTTTTCTTGGAAAATACTGACTTAAGACAACCATATTATACTGAAGAAATATATGCTTGTTTAAAAGATAGTGAAAATTTCGACATAGATGAATATATGACTGAAATGGTCAAAGCAATTCCAGGATTCAATGGATTTTCAGATGCGGATTATTTTATGGAATCTTTAATAGCTCATATGGAAGAGGTATCGCTTGATGTTATGAATGATATTATGAAAAAATACAATTCCAATTCACAATGCAAAAATAGAGGTAAGCATGCATCGGATTTAAAAATTGTAAATGCATATATTAAAGAGAAAACTGAATTAATAGAGGAAAAAGTATAATATTATTTATATGATAATAAAAGAAACAAAACAAATCCCTGCCAACATCAAAGTTAGCAGGGATTGTTCGTATCTAATCTACCCATCAATTTCAACACTAACACCGGATTTGAATTCCACAACAAAGTGATTATCAAAGACGGTGATTTTTTGTAGTAGTCGATTTACTAGATTTTCATCATATTCAGTTAGTGTGGTAGGCTGGGCCTTAATGAAATCTTGCAGTTCAGCAATTCGCTTAATGTGGTCATCTCTGGTGACACCTTCAAGTTCTGATTTGTGTTTTAATTCCCTAAGTTCAAATATCTCCTCAGCAAGGGCATCATAATCGTCCTTGTTATTTGCTTTTTTGAGTAGTTCCTTTTGCAGTGCCATAAGTTTGGCATCAATGTCGGATTCTGAAACTGCACTAGAAGCTTTTACTACTGTGGCGATATTTTCTTGTAGTACACTGAGGTAGCTGGTTTTATCGCTTAGCACCTTGTTAATGGCTTCTACAATTGTATCTTGTAGCAGGAGCTCGTCTACTGTTCTAGCCTTGCAAGCAATACCAGTATTCTCTAAGCGGCTAATGCAGCACCAAACAATGGACTTACACCCGCGATTGTTCCAATGGATCCGCCTAAATGCAACACCACAACCACCTCAGATTACCTTCTGGGATAAGATGTGGCTTCCGCTATAAACGCGTTTCTTGCCGGCGCTATCGGTTTTAACAAGGTGTCTGTTGATTAGTTCTTGCTGGACTAGCATAAATAAGTCTTTAGGAATAATGGCTTCGTGGTTATCTTCTACATAATATTGTGGTGCAGCACCTTTATTCTTAACTCGCGTTTTGGTTAGGTAATCGGTAGTAATGGTCTTTTGTAGCAGTGCATCACCCATATATTTTTCGTTTCTAAGAATAGAAGTAATATTGCTGGTGTGCCATTTTGCATTACCGGCTCCGTTTAGAATACCATCATCCATAAGTCCTTTGGCTATCTTATTGGAACTAAAACCTTCTAGATATTCCCGGAAGATTCGTTTTACAACTTCAGCTTCCTTTGGTTCAATAATTAAGTTACCATCAGCATATTTGGTGTAACCAAGAAGTCTTTTTGCATTAATAACAACTTTTCCTTGCTGGTAGCGGTATTGAATTCCCATTTTAACGTTCTGGGAAAGTGACTGACTTTCTTGCTGGGCCAAAGAAGCCATACTGGTTAAAAGCACTTCGCCCTTAGAATCCATGGAGTTGATATTTTCTTTTTCGAATAATACAGGTATGTTCTTATCTTTTAATTGCCTGATGTATTTTAAACAATCCAGTGTATTTCTAGCAAAGCGGCTAATTGATTTTGTAATAATCATATCAATGTTGCCAGCTTTGCATTCATCAATCATTTTGTTGAATTCTTCACGCTTTTTTGTGTTGGTTCCTGATATACCATCATCAGCATAAATGCCTGCGAGAGTCCATTCTGGATTGGCTTCAATAAACTTTGTATAGTGTTCAATTTGAGCTTCATAGCTTGTCGTCTGTTCATCACTATCTGTACTAACACGACAGTAGGCGGCTACTCGTAGCTTTGGTTTTTTAGCTTGTTTTACATTGTTTCGAAGCTGTGGTCTTGCAGGAATAAAAGTAACATTTGCCATTATAACACCTCGCTTCTAATTAAGCTGTAGATGTATTCAGCCTGCATAATTGGATCAGAATAGTTTTCTATAATTTCATGCATATAAAATTTAGTAGGTATATGCGTAATCTTTTCTTTTTGCTTTAGCTCTGTACGTCCAAGTTTTGCGGCGAGTATTGCAATTTCTTCTCGTACCTGCGTAAAGGTATCTTCATCAATAATTGGCGGGTAAAAGTCATCGCCTAAGTAAATGCGATTACACATCATACGTTTTGCTGTACCATGGTTAGTTTATTGTTTCGAACATTTAAATAAAAATGAAAAATTACCTATATCCGTCTAGAAAAATCTGATATAATACGAGTAAATTTAAGTCGTTAGGTGGGGAATGTATGGATACGACATTGTATAGGTCAAAAAAAGATCGTGTAATCACAGGTGTATGTGGAGGTATTGCTGAATACTTTGGTTTTAATACACTAACACTACGCATATTGTTTGTTCTTTTTTGTGGATTCACGTTATGGCTTTATATTAGCTTAGCTATTTTAATGCCCGAAAAAAATATATATTACTAAAATTGTAAGCCCTTTAACTGTCAGCAGACTTTTAAAGGGCTTTTTGTTTGTATGGAAAGATATGGCGTGAATTGATAGAAATAAGGCATTTTATGATGTTCGAAAGATATGAATGATTCGTTATAATGTGTGTATCACATAAGAAAGCGAAGTAAGAGGAAAGAAATTATGAAGAATCAAACAGCAAGCAACAGATGGATTAGGAAGTGAATTTTGTCGTATTCATGCAGCAAAAGGATTCGATTTATTTTTGGTAAGTCGAAGTCAAGGAGCACTGGAGCAATTAAAAAAAGAACTCATAACAGAATATGAAATTACAGTTCATATTTTAGCAATTGATTTATCGGAAGAAGCTAGAATAACTACAAAATTCCTTTCTATGGATACCTATGGTATAATGGAAAGGAATTTTTTGTTTTTTAAACAAACAGTGAAAGTGAGTCGGAACGAATTATGGATGGGAAAAAGCGAAGTAATATTCACGTTGGTGCACATGTGGCAGTTGTACAAAAACAAGATCAACGGACAGGAAAGTTGACAGAAGGTGTCGTTCAACGACTCTTAACAAAGTCACCAAATCATCCACACGGCATTAAGGTAATGTTGACATCAGGCATTGTTGGACGAGTACAACACGTTGTTGAACAGACGCAGAAGAAGGAGGAATAGTCGATGAATATTCAAATATTCGGCACAAAAAAGTGCTTTGAAACAAAAAAAGCACAACGCTATTTTCAAGAACGGAAAATTAAGTTCCAATTTATCGATTTGAACGAAAAAACATTAAGTAAAGGTGAGTTTACAAGTGTGAAGCAAGCAGTCGGTGGTATTGATGCAATGATTAATCTCAATGCTAAAGACAAGAAAACTGTCATGTTAATTCAATATATCACACCGGATGCAAAAGAAGTAAAAGTATTTGAAAATCAACAAGTATTACAAACGCCAATTGTTCGAAATGGAAAACAAGCAACGATAGGTTATCACCCTGATATTTGGCAATATTGGGAATAATAGAAAAACCATACTGATACAGTCAGCACTCAATGATGTGTACGCTGTTATCAGTATGGTTTTTTTAATGAGATAAGTCTTTATAGTTCATACAAGTGTTACGACCGGATCCTTTTGCGGCATAGAGAGCAGTATCGGCTTGTTCAAGAATTATTTTGAAAAAGTCATCTGTTATTAGTGAATATTCGTTTGAAGCGACATATGTATACCCAATGCTAGCAGTTACACGAGCGGTTTCATCGATTCCATGATGTGCATAGTTTTTGTGAGAGAGTTGCACTTGAAAATCAGAAAGTGCACGTTTAAATAATTGTGGAGATTGAGATTTTCCAATGACTAAAAATTCTTCACCACCGTAACGAACAATATCATATTCAGTAAGACATTTTTTTAATAGCATAGCAAAGTTTGCAAGTAATTGATCTCCTTTGAGATGTCCATAAAAATCGTTATACCGCTTGAAAAAATCGATGTCAATCATAGCTACTTGGAGTGGTTCATCATGAGCTAACTGTGAAACGAGTTCTTCAAGATAACGGCGATTGTGTAATGAAGTGAGTTGATCTTTAAAAACAAGTTGCTGTAAAGTATCTTTTTCATCACGATTTGAAATAATTTGAACCTCTAAATTTTTAGTATCGAATTCAGAAATAATTGAAGTTAAATAGTAATGATTATGTTCATGAAATAGATCACTTTTAATTTTAGCGCTTTTTTCTGCATGTGTGAGTGCCAGTTTGAATTGTTTTTGCGATTCATAGAAACGTGAGAGGAGGTCATGAGCGAAAGCGAGCGAGTAATACTGCTGATGTTGTTCACTTAAGGCAATACAGTATTCAAGCTTTGCAATTGCTTGCGAATATTGATGTTGTTTAATTAGAATTTGACCTTCAAGCGAGCTCCACATAATATCCGGTCTCGTTGCGGCTAATCGTGGTACAAGTAAAGGAACAATGGCAGCTGTTTTAGTTTGTAATTCAGCAAGTTTAGCATCATCTAAAGTTGGTTGTGAAATAAGTTCATATATTTTAATGTAATAGAGTGTGAATAAAATACTGCGTTTTTTTTGAGCGTCACTTGTATTGAATGCATGTACTTTGTTCCAAAGCATCGCTTGGCGTTCGACATCTTTTGTCGAAATTGCAACACTAATTGCATTTAAAAGAGCACGATTATAGTATAATTCATCTATATCACCATTATATGGTAAATCCAAGAGTCGGTCATAATAACTATTTGTTAATTGTTCATCAAAATTAAAGGAAGCACAGTATGCGAGACTAATCCAACACAGTTTGGCGAGTGGCGAATGACTTAAATCATGTGAATCAACATACTGAAGTGTTTTTTCTAGATAAATCTGTGCCAAAGGTACATTTTGTGTACGCATAAGGTAGAAATAGCCAATTTCATAGTAAATTTGAGCAGTAAAATTTGAAGAAGGAAGAGAAGGAATGAGTTCTAAAAGCTGAAGATTTAAATAAAAGCTACGAGCATGCTGCTCAGGCACTTTATGTGTCATAATTACAAGTTGTGTAAGTAAGTAACAAAAATATTCACTTGGAAGAGCATTGCGGAGTTTTTCGAGTAATTTTGCCGTATTATCAGGAGTAAAGAGGCATTCTGCTACCGTTGAATAAATAGTCCAAAAATAGTGTGAATGTTTTGGAAGTACTGTTGAGTCAACCATTTGTAAAATATGATGAGCTTGTAAATAATCATCTTGATAGCACGCAATAATTCCATGTAAATATTGCATAAATTGTTTGGTTTCAAAACTAGTTGTATCAGTTGAAATAAGTTGTTGTTGAAATTCTGCAAGTTGATCATCAGAAAAAATAAATTCAGGATGGAAGAGAAGTAGCTCTTCAAGTTCAATGTGAAATGCTGAAATCATGTTAAAACCTCCGAGTCATGAGAAAAAATCCGATGAGTAATCATATTTCTTCCCGATAATTTTGATTGATAGAGTAGGGTGTCAACTTGATCAAAAGCGTGTTCGAAGCTGTAGTGATAAGCATCGAGCCAAAGACATCCCATACTGACGGTTACATAGTTTGTTCGTGGATTTGGAAACTCAATTGCGAGTTGTTTAAGTTGAGTTTGAATTGTTTTAGAAATTTCACGAATACGGTATTCATTTTGCTCAGATAAAAGAATTAGGAATTCTTCACCACCAAATCGAAAAGCATATTCGCTTGGTTCAAGTGAATATTGAATAATCTCGGCAATTTGACGGAGTACACGGTCACCTTCAAGATGACCAAAAGTGTCATTATAACATTTGAAATAATCAACATCAATGAGGATGTATCCGTTTGGAGTGTAGTTTTGTGCCAATAGCTCATTTAAATAATGGCGAGAGTATAAATGGGTGAGTGTATCGTGACGATATTGTGTTTGTAAAAGTTGTTTTTCGTTGTGTAAGCGTATCACTTTTGTTTTCTGTAATTTTGCCTCAAATTGTTTATGAATCCGATGCACATGGCTGCTACGCTGAATAGAGCTCCAATCATTTAACAGTAGCTCATAGCTTCTAAATGATTGAAGTGCTTGTTTTTCATCATTGAGTTTTTGGAAACAATGAGCGATTTTTTTACATATTTGTGTACGTTCGTATAAAGAATCAGTGTTTTGTAATTGAGCATATGTTTGATAACTCTGATAAACAGCAAGCTGCCGTCGAGCACAGGTAATGTTATTTAACGGTGCGATAGCAAGTAAATCAGCTTCAAGCAATAAAAGATCTCTATCTATTTGTAGAAGATGAAAATGTTCCCGAATAGCTATATACTCATGAACAATTGTTTGAAATCGTGACCAAAGTGTAGTGAAACAAGCGTTTTTTTTCTGTAATTCAATTCGAATCTCTAATTTTTTAGCAATGATTGTAAGTTCAGTCTGAAGATTAGCCTTATGAATTAATGGCCAAACTTGCTGTAAGTAAATATATGCACGTTTTTCGTATCCGAGTGTAATTGCAGATTTTGCAGCATTAATTAAAGCGATACTGTGTGACGTATCATTAATATGGTCAAAATCAGGATTGTCAACAATTTGCTGGTAATATTTAAAAGCTTCATTTTCGAGTTGAGCATGCTCATAAACATAAGCAATCATGGATAAAAAACCAGATTCGTAGTTGATAAAATGATACATTTGGGCACGATCGAGCCCATGTAGTAAAATATCCATAGTGGTCTCTAAGTTGTAATTAATTTGTACGGTTACACTCGCAATAAAATAAAATCCAAAAACAGAAACAGGATGATGACAATTGTTCACTAGTTCTAAAGCATCATTAATGAGTATATTAAGCAATGCACGTAAGTTTACTACTTTCCTAAGCGTAACAAGCAAATTGTTACAAAGTAAAACAGCATATTCGACAGGAACATGTTGTTTCCAAGTATTAAAATCGTTAACGGCTGCGATAAGTGATTCATCGGTTTGGCAATCGGTCAATACATATAAAATTTTTTCTAATGTATCAAACAGAAAATGAAAGCGAGTGTCAATAGATGAACGATGAATCTTGCGGATGTGTGTAAAACAATATTGACGTTCAAATTTACAAAAGTTGACTAATACATGTGCAAATAATCCGTGCTGTGAAGAAGGGAATTTTGCACTGAGCTGTTGTACTTTTGCTTCAATCTGGCAAAAATGTGCATTTTTTGTATCGAGTAAATCGCCAAAACAATATGTTTGAAGTTGTTCAATTAAAGGAATAAAAGCGTGATCATTCATAAAAGTACCAAGTTTCTATAAAGTATCGATTAATTAAAATACAATCGTGAAGTTAGATTGTTAAAAAATATGAAGGGTATAAATAAAACAAGTATTTTATTTGTTTTCTCACATATATATTACCATGAAATAGTGAAAAAAGCATTTGTTTTGATAAATATCATATATATATATCATTATAAATTAATTTTAAAGGCCAAAAATACATGCATTATGTATTCGTGTTTAGATAAATATTTCTATTACATAAAAAAGACACTTGAAAGTGTCTACCAGTATTTTTTAGCAATTAATGTTTTCAAAGGCAAAACATTGGTTACGACCAGCTGCTTTAGCAGCGTAAAGTGCTTGATCAGCTTGATTAATTAGTTGAGTAAAAAGTATTTGATCCGTATGAGTTCCACCACTTACATAACTATATCCAATACTTGCACTAACGATTGCAGTATCATTGATACCATGATGAGTATAGTGACGATGGTTGAGTTGTACTTGGAAATCACGTAAAGCACGAATAAATAATTGTTGTGAATGAGCATGACCAACAACGAGGAATTCTTCACCACCATAACGAATAACTTCATAATCACTTAAACAAGTCGCCAATAATGATGCAAAGTTGATAAGGAGTTGATCGCCTTTCAGATGACCATAGAAATCATTATATTTTTTAAAAAAATCAATATCAATCATAGCAATTTGAATAGGCAGTGATGTTGGCAATTTATCCATAAATTGTTGAAGATAATGTCGATTATGAAGCTTAGTAAGTTGATCTTGAACGACAAGTGATTCAAGCTGTTCTTTTTCACTTCGATTAGAAATAATTTGAATTTCAAGATTTTTATTGTCAAACTCTGAAATTAGCGAAGTTAAATAATAGTGATTATGTTCATGGAATGAACGCGATTTGATGTCAGCACTAGCTTTTGCATGTATAAGTGCCGATGAAAAATCAGCTTGTTCTTCATATACACTCGATAGAATATCATGTGTGAGAGAACGCGAATAGTGTTGTTGGTACGTTTCACAAAGTGTTAGTGATTGATGGAAATATTGAATTCCCTCTGAAATGTTTCCTTGCTTCAAACAAATTTGACCATGTAAAACAATCCACATAATATCTGGGCGACTAGCTGTAAGTCGCATTTCGATTAAAGGAAGTAATGCTTCAATTTCACATTTCAAGGGGGCTAATTTTTGAAGATCAATTGTTTCTGCTTGTAATAGTGTTTGAATTTCAATATACAATTCTGTAAAACGAAGTGAACGTCTTTTTGCAAGATCAGTTGTTGTAATAGATGTAAATGTATCTTGAATTTCAGTTATAAATATATCATTTTGATTAGCAATAGACATACTATAGGCATTGTTAAGTGCACGTATATAGTAGAGTTCATCAATATCATTGCGATAAGGATGAGCCAGAAGTTGTTCATAATATGTGTATGCTAATGTTTCATCACGATTAAAGTAAGCACAATATGCAAGATTAATCCAACACATTTTCGTTAGTGGAGTTACGAAATCAGAGGATTTATTTTGACTAAAAGACAATGTTTTTTCAAAAAAGAGTTGTGCTAACGGAATGTTTTGTGAGCGAAATAAATAAAAGCAAGCAATTTCATAATATGTTTGTATAGTAAGCGCCGTGTGCTCTAAAGAAGGCAGTAATTCTAACAGTTGTAAATTTAAATAGAAGCTACGAGCTTGTTCGCTTGCATAATTATGAGTGATGATTACAAGCTGAGCAAGAAGGTAGGAAAATTTATCAGGTGCAAGGAGCGTCCGCAATTCGGATAATCGTTGTGGGATTTGCATCGGTTCAAAAATACAGTGAGCGATTGCGTGATAAATAGTGAAAAAAGCTTGTGATTCAGTTGGTAAATATGAGTGATTAATCATATGAAAATGTTGTAGTGCTGTTTGATAATCTTCACGACAGCAAGCAAGAATCCCAATGAGATAATCTTTATAGTGCTTCAGTGTTGGATCGGTTATTTTTATTTGTAACAGTTCAGACTCAAAAGCTGATAATTGTTCATCGGAGTAAATGAACTCAGGGTGAAAGAGCAGGCGGTGTTCAAGCTCTCCGTAAAAATTAGGTAACATAGTGTAAAGCTCCTTATAGTGTTGGCGATGTTTCAAATATGAGTGTATTACGACCAGAATTTTTTGCACGATAAAGTAATGCATCAACGCATTCAAATGCAAGTTCAAATTCTGGCGCTTGATTTGGAAAGTAACAAAGACCAATGCTTGTAGTTAATCGCTTATGCGGGCTATTTGGGAAAGTAAGGGGTTGTTCAAGCAATTGGCTTTGAAGAGATGTTGCGAGGAATTCCATACGTTTAGTATCGCAATGGAAAAAGAGGATTAAAAATTCTTCGCCACCAAATCGAACAGCATATTCATCAGAACGTAATAAATGTTGAATATGAGTACCGACTGATTTAAGTGCAGAATCACCTTGAAGGTGACCAAAAGTATCGTTGTATAATTTGAAATAATCGATATCAAGTAATAAATACCCAAATGGACGATTAGGTTGTTCCAATAAACTATTGAGGAAATAGCGTGAATAGAGCTGTGTTAATGGATCAAAATTTGATTTTGCTTGAAGCGAATGTGTATCTCGTTTTAGTTTTTGAACTGTATCACGTTGCAAATTCGCTTCAAAATTTTGGTGTGCACGTTGTAAAGTAGACTGTCTCTGTGTTTGAATCCAGTTTGTAAAAACTTGTTCATATTGACGGAAGAACGTTAATGCTTGCTCAGGCTGATTTAACGTATCATAACAATGAGTAACGGCTTGGTACACTGACATTAATTCAAAGCTTTTGTTAAGAGCAAGTGAATGATGGTATTGAAGATACGCAAAGTGAGCCATAAGTTGAAAAGTTGTGGCGACCTCTTGTTGAGAAGTATCCATCGAACGTAAACGGACTTCAAGTGTAAGTAAATTTGTTTCTAAACGTGAAATATGAAATTTACTTCCTAAAGTCATATAATTTTGCACGAGTTGACTATAGCGATGCCAGAGTGCGTGGCTAGAATCATTTTCTAAGAGGCAGTCAATTTCAATGAGGACCATTTCTTTAATAAGTTGTAGTTCAGTTAAGCGATTTGATTTCTCTATGAGAGTTGAGAGTTGTTTCACATATTTAATCGCAATGATTGGTTTGTCCAATTTCAGAGCAATCATTGCGATATTTAAGAGTGTTAGTGACCTTGATGTAGCATTGATATGGTCAAACTCAGGATTATCAATGATACGTTGATAATATTTTAAAGCTTCGCTCGTAAGGTTCAGTTGTTCATATATATGAGCAACTGTTGTAAGAATAGCTGCTTCATAGTCAATAAAATGGTAATATTTAGCAAGTTGCCAAGCTTTTAAAGATAATTCCATAGCATAGTCAAGTTGACCTTTGGAATGAAGAGCAGAAATTGAAGCTAAATAGTAGCAAGACACTACAACAGGATGAGAAAAACTATCGATGAGGTGTAATAAATCCTTCAGCAAAGCTGTGGATATTTCCGAAAATTGTGAGTATGGACGAAAAGAAGTGATTACCTTACTGAGTACGAATGCATGGTATTCTGGTGCAACAGTTTCCTTCCAGCGTATTAAATGAGTGAGAGTTTTTTGAATTTTTTCAAAGTTAGGAAGATCGGTCCGAATTTTAATGATGAAGCGTAATGTTTGAAAGAGCGGAAGACAGCATTTAGAAAGCGTATGTTCCGTTATTTTTTCAATTAATTGGTTACATTTAGAAACATCAAGGTGAGCAAATGCAAGCGTAGCATGTAAAAATTGAGTGTCACTTGAAGTGTGGACTGGTAGTGTTTGGATATGTTGTTCCAACCTTAGAAAATTTTGTGAAGAAATATCAATCACATCACCAAAGCAAAGTGACTCGAGTTGTTGAATGAGGAAAAAAAGTTGATTTTGATTCATAAAACCTCCCAATAAACGTTGTCTATATCAATATATAATTAATTTATAGAGTTACTTACTAATGTATCATATTTTAGGTGGTAAAAACATGATTTTATGGAATTTTGTTTCTAAATCATCAAAAATATGATTTTAAACTATTTGAATAGTCTAGGCGATTAGATTAATAAAAAGCAATGATTTGAGAATCATTGCTTTGCGGTTAAAGAGTATGAATGCTATCAATGACGATTTTAGAAGTATTTCGTCCTGAAGATTTAGCAGTATATAATAGAGTATCAATACATTCAAATGCTTGATTGAATGAGCGTGGAGCACTAAGCCAAAGTCCACCGATACTTGTCGTAACAATACCGTGAGGACTCGCGGAAAAAGGAATTGCTAATGTGTGAAATGCATGATGAATAGCGTAAGCAAGTTGAGTAAAGCGTGCTTGATCATCGTGGAAACATAGGATTAAAAATTCTTCACCACCAAAGCGAAAAGCATATTCGTTTGTCTGGAGTAACGATTGAATAGCATGAGCAAGCTTATGCAAAATAGTATCACCTTCTAAGTGACCGAATGTATCATTATATGTTTTGAATAAATCAATATCAAGTAATAAATACCCATTGGGTTGTGTGTGTTTACTTAGTAATTCATCGAGATAATGACGTGAATAAAGACCAGTTAAAGCATCATGTTGGTATTGGTTTTGTAAAGCATGTGCCGCATGTGTAAGTTGATTATTATGAGCTTTTTGAAATGAAGATTCTAGTTGTTTATGTGTATAAATAACGCGTTTAGACTGCATCCATTGTGAGAAGGCTTGTTCGTACAAACGGAAATAATGAAGCGCTTGTGCTGACTGTTCAATTTGATCGTAACAATCTGCGATTGAACGATAAATAGTTGCCAATTCATATTTTCGATCGAAATCCTGTGAATTTAATAATGTAATTGCGGCAAGATTTGCTTGTAATTTCATTTGAATACCTTTGCTTGAATTGTCATTAGATAAGGATTGGATTGTAGCTTCTAGCTCTAACAATGAACGCTCAAAAGGAGAAAAATGAAAATGATTTCGTTTACTTGTGTAAGTTTTGACGAGTGCTTTGTATTGTTCCCATAGTTGTGCGTAAGAAAATTCATTTGAGAAACAACGAACTTCTAATAAGATTAAATCGCGAAGAATGGAGAGTTCAGTACATCTATTTGATCGTTCAATAAGTGATTCGAGCTGTTGTACATATTGGCTTGCTTGATTATACTTTTTCATTTTAATAGCGAGAGAAGAGATATTTAATAATGATAATGCTCGTGATGCAGTATTAATCTGATCATATTCAGGGTTATCAATAATCTTTTGTTGGTACTTAAATGATTCTTCGATGAGTTGTTCATTTTCATAAATAATTGCAATACCATTTAAAAAAGATACTTCGAAATTGATGAAATGATGTTGTTTAGCTAATGTAAAACCATTAAGTGCTAAATCCATCCATTGATTTTTCATTCATTTGCAAAGAGAGAGATACGCTATAGTAGTATGCTGCTACCACAAGTGGATGTTCAAATGATTGTACACGCTGCAATAATTCAGTCATAATTTCATGTGCCAGTGTAAAATGTTTAGGAAGAGAGCGTAAAGTAACAAGAAAATGAATCATCGTAAAGATAATGAACTCTGGTGGTGCAAAAGTTTTCCACTCGCTGAAAGAAACAAATATTTTTTTGATGGTTGCACTGCTTTCAGTGTGAGCTTGTAAACGTACGCGAATAATGAATGTTAATGAATTGTAGAGTGGTGCATAAGACTCATTGAGTGTTTGAGTATCAATTTGTAGCAATGCTTGGCTAGCCTCATCAGTTTTAAATTCACAAAGTGAAAGGAGTGTGAGGAGAATAAAATAGTGACTGTCTTTAGAATGATTTAGAGCAAGTATTTGTTGCTTTAAATCAACGAATTGTTGACTGTCAGCATCAATAAGATCACCAAAAGCTAAAGTTTGCAACTGTTCAATTAAAGTGTCAATCTGTAAATAAGTCATAAGCTATCTACCACCTAATAATAGAAATAAATGAAACATTATCTGATAAACTCAAAGGTAAGTAACAAGAAAATTGTTTGAATATTCTTGTATTGTAACGTATGTATAGCTGTAAAATCAAGAGGCTGCAGTAAACAGAAATAAGGAAGATAGGATTGTATACTTATTATTCACTAAAAACAATCGTATTACGACCAGCAGATTTAGCTTTGTAAAGGAGCGTGTCGACCTCGCTGAATGCATCTTCAAATGCGTAACGAGCCAGTTGATCTAAAAAGCAACCAATACTTATGGTTAACTGCTTATTGGTTGATGTATGAAATGGGATTGCTTGTTGTTTAAGGGAACTATGTATATGTTGTGTTAACTGTTTGATTCTGTTTGAATTAGGATGACAACAGATGATGAGAAACTCCTCGCCACCAAACCGAAAAGCGTACTCATGTTCGATTAATGCTTCTTTGATAAGTGAACCGAGTTGTTTTAATATATGATCGCCTTGAATGTGTCCAAATGTATCGTTATAGAGTTTGAAGTGATCAGCATCAATTAAAATATAACCAAATATTTTAATTTTATTACTCAACAATTGATTGAGAAAATGTCGTGAATACAGACCAGTTAATGAATCGTGATGATACTTTGTTTCAAGGCATTTATTGTCTGTTTTAAGGGTTTTTATTTTTTCTTTTTGAAGAAGTGATTCGAATTGTTTATGAAGTTTATGAATTAAAGTTTTTCGTTGCTGTTTCATCCATGCATTCATTTTCTCTTCATACAATCGAAAATAATAGAGTGATTGATAAGAATCGTCTAACATTTGGAAACAACGAGCAATTTTTTTATGTATTTGTGCAGAGTCGTATGTGTAATCGATACTGAGCGTATGTGTGTATGTTAAATAACCAAAATAACAACGCAGCTGATGTAGAGCCATCGTTTGAGTATCAGTTGTTAAAAGTGAATAAATTTTCGCCTCAAGTAGCAGTAAGTCTGTTTCAATTCGAGTAATATGAAATTGATTTCCAAGATTTGTATAAGTTTTTACTATTTGACAAAAGCGTTCGTGAGCATGTTGAAAAGATATATCTGTTTCATCACATTCCATAGACAGTTCAAGCATATGAGCGATTAACGAAAGGCTTGTTTTTCTATTTGAGTGTTCAATAATAGGCCATAATTGTTTGAAGTAAGGTGCAGCTGAAGCAGAATCGTTTGTTTTAATTGCAATTAAGATAAAATTAAGTAGAGCAAGTGAACGTGATGTTTGGTTAATTTGATCAAACTCAGGATTATCAATAATTTGTTTATAGTATCGATATGTTTCTGAAATAAGTTGCCCACCCTCATACAGATAAGCGATTGACATAATAATACCAGCTTCAAAATTGATACATTCATAATAACGAGCACGTTCGAGTGCTTTTAAGAGCATATTCATTTTATCTTGGATTGGAATATTAAAGTGAATTGCGATTGTAGCGTAATAATAAAACCCTGCAGCAGATGCAATATGATCAAGTTTGTCTGCTTTAGTAGCAATTTCAATAATGATTTGATCGAATAGTTGTGAAAATTCATTGTATCCTCGTAGTGATGAAATAAATTGTGACAGGACAATGATATGATATTCGATAGGTGCAGTTATTTGCCAAAGTTGATAGCGGGAAAAGACACTATACGTCGTTTGAATATCAGGAATAGCTTTACGCATATCGATGCTCAATTGTAACATGTCAAATAAATAACGATATGTTTGAGTTATGTTTTCGCGTTTAATAGAAGCGAGTAAGTCGTCGCATTCATCAAGCCGTAAATGACAAAACGAGACCAATGCACAAGCTAAATAATAATCAGGATGTGGTGACGAAACTGTATAATAGTGTTGAAGTTGCTTTTCTATGAATAAAAATTGAGTGCTTTGAATATCAGTTAAATCACCGAAGCAAATTGTTTGAAGTTGATCAATAAGTGAAGTGAGCTGTTGTGTATGCATAATGAACTTCCCTCCTTTTAAATTGTTTCATTAAATTACAAACAGTATCACTGAATGTTACTGTGTAGCTGATCGTTGAAAATTGTTGTATTTCGTCCAATTGATTTTGCCTTATAAAGAAGTTTATCAACAGATGTGAATGCTTCCTCAAATGAGTATTGAGTGGTTTTATCAAAGAAACACCCCATACTGACAGTTAGTTTTTGTTTTGAAATTGTGTGAAATGGAATATCTGCTCGCTGTATTAAATCATGAATTTCATGTGTTAATTGAATGAGTCTATTTGCAATTGGATGGAAGCAGATGATGAGAAACTCCTCGCCACCAAAACGAAAAGCGTACTCATTATGAAGTAACGTTTGTTGTATAATTTCACTGACCTGTTTCAAAATATGATCGCCTTGAATATGTCCAAATGTATCGTTATAAAGTTTGAAGTGATCAATATCAATTAATATATAGCCATGAATTTCTTTGTTTTTAGCTAACAATTGGTTTAGATAGTTACGTGAATAGAGACCAGTTAAGGCATCGTGTTGATATTGATTGTTCAAAGCATCTTTTGTTTCTGAGAGTGTTTGGATTTTGGCTTGTTGTGTCGTTGCTTCAAATTGTTTATGAATTTTTTGAACGTGTGCTATTTCTCTTTGGCGCTGCCATGTTGAAATCGATTGTTCGTAGTTGCGGTGGAAGCGTAGTGCTTGTGCGAATTTTAACGCCACGGTATCTTGTGATTGAAGGCGCTTGATATGATATTCAAGTAGTTTAAATTGTTCACTTTGAGTATCGACAATATCTCCAAGGCATAACAGTTCTAATTGATCGATAAAAGTATATATATGTATTTCTTTCATAATAGAAACCTCAGTTGAAAATATCTGTGCAGTATAATATTAATATAATACACGAAAATAAATAAGAATATTAATTAAAACACCAGTAATAAGTGGTATGAGCCAAAGAATACCGATGAGTTGACCAGAAACAAGTTGCATCATTAATAATTGAAAACTGATAATAGAAATAGAAGTTGCAAAAATACATAAATAAGCCGTGTGCCTTGTTTTTCTTGCACGATATAACTGTTGAAAGGCTGGCCAAGCAAATAATAAAGCGATAACAAAACAAATCGCTGCAATGATAACTAGTGAATTACCGAGTTGCCAATAGTTGAAAAATTGCAAAATTTTTGAAATGATTGAAAGTAAAATACCACTAATAAGAAAACTAGTTGTAATAGTTGACATAAATTCTCTCCTTATGTATATCACACATATATTGTTATGAATTACAGAAACATTGATGTATCATTATATTAATCTAACACAAAAAAATGAGATGAGACTATTTTTTTACAAAACTTATCTTTTTATAATGAAAAAATAAAAAATGCGCTCTCATTCGTGAGTAAGCGGTGAATTTTTGATTTTGTATCGTTTGAACAAAAATGTGCTATACTCAAAGTAATAAAATAATTGAATTCAAAAGGCAGTAGGAGGAGGTTATGTATGGCGAAAATTATGATTGTAGAGGATGAACCTACTATTCGAATAGAACTTGCGACATTACTTACAAGGTATGGGTATGAAGTACAGACACCGACCAATTTTCAAAACATTTTAGCAATAATTGAACGTGAGGATCCTGATTTAATTCTATTAGATTTACAGTTGCCTTATTATGATGGATATCATATATGTAGGACTATTCGTGAAACATCAATGGTGCCAATTATCGTAGTAACAAGCCGCAATAGTGAATTTGATGAGGTGATGAGTATGAATTTAGGAGCGGATGATTTTCTGACTAAGCCGTATCATGAACAAATTTTGCTTGCTAGAATTCAATCAGTCTTAAGACGAACAATGCAACAAAATAAAGAACAAGATACGCTCACATATCAAGGGCTAGGACTCGATTTAAAGCAAGGAACTGTCTCATATGGGGATGAAGTGAGTGATTTAACGAAAAATGAATTTAAAATTTTGATTTGCTTGCTTCAACAACCAGAAACAATTGTGAGCCGAGATGAATTGATGGATTATTTATGGGCATCCGACATGTATATTGATACAAACACACTGACAGTAAATGTGAATCGACTGCGAAAAAAATTGGAGCAAATAGGTGCTGGTAATCGAATTGAAACTAAACGAGGAATGGGGTATGTCTTGAGATGAATGGTTGGCAATATTTCAAAGATAAACTTGGGTTTATAAGTGTTCAGCTATTTATTTACGGATTAGTCATGCTTAGTTGTTCTATTTGGGAAATTCCATTTATCATTTGTTTCTTAATAACCTTATTATGGTTTGTGCCATTATGTACATATTTTATGTATGAATATTGGCGAATACAAGCGTTTTATAAAGAAACAACGAGACTGGTACAGACTTTGGATCAAGCGTATTTATTACCAGTTGTGATGAAAAAACCACAATTCCTTACAGGGAAAATAGTGTTTGAATGGCTCAACATAACGAATCGTGATATGCATGAGCATGTTAAGCAAGCCACGATAGAAAATATGGAATATCAAACATATGTTGCAACGTGGGTTCACGAAATCAAAACACCATTAGCAGCCTTGAATTTATTGTTACAACATGTTGAGGTGCAAAAACGTTTCGAGATGAAAAAACAGTTACAGCATGTAGAAGCATATGTCGAACAGGCTTTATATTATGTAAAAAGTGCTCAAGCAAATGAAGATTATCATGTGAAACAATTCATTGTACAGACGGTGATTCGTCGAGCAATTCAAACACATGCGCTTGCTTTGCGAGCGAAAAACATTCAAATTGTTTTAGCAGATGAGAAGACACCTGTTGCCAGTGATCCTAAATGGGTGCAATTCATTTTTCAACAAATTATTCAAAATGCTTGTCAGTACAGTTATGAAAATACGACGATTACAATTGAAGTTACCAATGAAAATGAAGCTGTTCAAGTTATATTTCGTGATCAGGGGATTGGTATCATTGCACATGAACTACCACATGTGTTCAAAAAAGGTTATACTGGAAGTAATGGGCGTGAATTTTCACCATCTACGGGAATTGGGCTGTATATTAGTCAACGACTAGCACAAAAATTGCACTTGCAATTAGTAATCGAAAGTGAACAGCAGATTGGAACAACAGTAAGTGTGGTGTTTCCTCTCAGTACACATCAAAGCATATGTATACAATAGGGCCATAGCCCTTTTTATTTTTCACGTGTCTGTATGAGTAATGAAATCTTACGAAAATGTTCGTTAGTTGCAAGGAGAATGTATGGAAGATTGTCTGCAACAACTTTATACTAAGAAGTGTAAAAGGATGAAATAAAGGAGCAATGAAGATGAAACCAATTTTACAAGTACAAGCAGTTGAGAAATATTATGGGAATAAAAGCCAAATGACAAAAGCATTGGATGTAGTTGATTTAGAAGTAAATAAAGGTGAATTTGTCGCAATAATGGGACCATCAGGTTCGGGTAAGACGACGTTGTTGAACTGTTTAGCAACAATAGACACAGTGACAACAGGTAATATTATTGTGAATGAGCGTGATGTAACACGGTTGAGTGGACAAGCATTAGCAAAATTTCGGCGTGATGAGCTGGGGTTTGTTTTTCAAGACTTTAACTTACTTGACACATTGACAGCGTTTGAAAATATTGCCTTAGCATTAACAATTCAAAAAGTACCAGCGAAAGAAGTTCGTGCACGAGTAGAAGCAGTGAGTGAAAAACTCGGAGTGAAAGAGTTTTTAACAAAATATCCGTATGAATTATCAGGGGGACAGCAGCAGCGTATTGCTGCAGCCCGTGCAATCGTGACGAATCCAACGCTTGTATTAGCCGATGAACCAACTGGAGCACTCGATTCACAGTCTGCACGTCAATTATTGACATTATTTGAACAATTACACCAAGAGCTTGAAGCTACACTAGTGATGGTGACACATGATCCATTTACAGCAAGCTATGCTCAACGTATCGTCTTCTTGAAAGATGGGAAATTTTTTACCGAATTAACGCGCGGAGATTTAAGTCGACAAGCATTTTTTACGCGTTTAATGGAAGTAGTGAGCCTACTTGGAGGTGAACAAAATGTATTGTAAAATGGCCGTCAATAACGTGCGAAAAAGTACACGTGATTATACGATTTATTTTTTAACGCTTGCTCTTGGTGTATGTTTGTTTTATGCATTTAATTCAATTAGTGATCAGGGAGCATTTGAACAGATTAGTCAGCGACAAGCAAGTTATGTTCTTGTACTTGGGAAGTTAATGGAAGTATTATCAGTCGGTATTTCATGTGTTTTAGGTGCGTTAATTGTATATGCAAATAATTTTTTGATTAAACGTCGGAAACGTGAATTAGGTGTATATGCAACGCTTGGGATGAGTAAATGGCGAGTAGCATCAATTTTGACAATTGAAACGTTTCTTGTTGGGGCAATTGCTCTCGTTGTCGGATTAGGGATAGGTATTATTGTCTCACAAATTTTATCCACATTTGCTACACAAATGTTTGCAGTGCCACTTACTGAATATCGTTTCTTATGGTCACCGCGTGCAGCTTGGTTGACATGTATATATTTTATTGCTATTTTCGGTATCGTCTTGATTTTCAATAGTTTTGTTGTCGCAAAACAACGATTGATTGATCTGTTAGGAGCTCCAAGACGGAATGAACGTCTGAAACAGCCAAAAACATGGCAAGTTATTTTGGTTGGTATAAGTGCAGTAGCTATATTAAGCATTGCTTATTGGGGAGCCATGAAAATTGGTCTTGATCCTGGCCATCCTTATTTTTGGGGACCGATTCTTTTAGGAGTATTAGGAACTTTTTGTGTATTTTATAGTTTAGATGGAAGTGTTCTTTTGTTCGTACAGCAGAACGAAAAACGCTATTTAAAGGGGACGCGAATGTTTGCATTCCGTCAAATGTATAGTAAAATTCAGACGAATTATGTATCGATGACTGTTATTTGCTTATTGTTATTTATGACAATTGGTGCGTTATCGACAAGCTTCGGATTTAAAACTGCTTTTGAAAAGGATCTAGATTTAAAAACACCGTTTGATGCAAGTGGCGTTTATTATGTGTATGATGGACCTCAAGGTATCGACTTGCGTTCGGTAATTGAACGAAAAGGATTTTCGTTTGATGCACAAGATGAAATCATTCAATTTAATTATTACCATATCGATACGAACGTAAAAGCACTAATGGCGCAACAAGCAAGTAATAAAGAAGAACAATCGCTAATAGAAGATACATACTATGTGAATGATCCGCATATTATCTCTGTTTCGGATTACAATAAATTACAGGCAATGCAAGGGAAAGAACAACTTATATTGGCTGAGGATGAGGTAATGTTAGTTGGACAATGGCCAGCAATTGAAGCAACAATGCAACAGTTTATTCAACAATCACAAACCATTCGAATTGGGGAACTCGATTATGATTTAGTGAATGCTGAGAAGCAGCCAGAGTTAGTACCATTAACAACGATGACACAAATGACGTTAACATCATATGCATTAATCGTGCCTGACTATGTTGTACACACCGATGGTACATTTGTATTACAGCAAATTATCAATATAAATTTGAGCAGTGATGACCAACAGCGCTTGCAGAAGCTCGATGATGTGTTTCTTCGTTTTTATGATGAAGATGATACTATCTCACAAGGGTATTTTTATGGATTGACGAGAACAGGTATAATTGAAGAAAACTCAGGATTTACGAATATCATTTTATTTATCGGATTGTATTTGAGTTTTATCTTAATGATTGTAAGTGTAGCGATTTTAGCACTTCAACAACTCTCTGAAACTGCAGATAGCTTACCTAGATATAAAACGTTACAACGGCTTGGGGTTCCAACAAAGGAGATAAAGCGGATAATTGCTATACAAGTCGGTGCATACTTTACAATTCCGTTAGGATTAGCACTCATTCATGCCGTTTTTGGTGTGATTATCGTTCAACGCTATCTTGCGACACTTGGCAAACCAGATATTTTAGTGAGTGCAAGTATGACAGCAATTATTTGTTTGATTTTATATGGTGGCTATGCGGTTGCGACATACTGGATTTGTTTTCAGCAGGTGAGAGAGAATTGTGGAATTGAATAGGAAGAAAAAGACTGTGTAGTACAATCATGAACTATACGGTTCTTTTTCATTAATTTGTAAAAGGATTTAAGCACGTCTGTTTCCTTTTGGCAACAAGCGTTGTATAATGGAAAATGAAAGTACCTGATGGCAGCAATTAGATTGCCAAATTTAAATCATAGAAGTAGAGGGAAACAAATTATGAATCAAAAACCATTCCATTCAGGATTTATCTCAATTGTTGGACGTCCAAACGTCGGAAAATCAACTTTTTTGAATGCCATTGTTGGCCAAAAAGTAGCAATTATGAGTGATAAACCGCAAACAACGCGAAATAAAATTCAAGGGGTTGTCACAACACCACAAGCACAATATGTTTTTGTTGATACACCCGGTGTGCATAAACCACAACATGAACTTGGAAAATTTATGACTGATACAGCATTGAAATCAGTTGCTGGTGTTGATGCTGTTATTTTCATGTTAAATGCATCAGAAGAAATAGGGACAGGTGACCGTTTTATTATTGAGCATTTAAAAAATATCCATAAACCAGTCATCTTAGTTGTCAATAAAATTGATTTGTTAACGAAAGAGCAAGTGTTTAAATTTATTGATCAAGCAAAATCAGAAATGGATTTTGCTGAAATTGTGCCAATTTCAGCAAAAGATCACAAAAACTTGGATGTTTTACTTGAAGTTTTATATAACTATTTAGAAGAAGGACCGCAATATTATCCTGAAGGTCAAGTCACTGATCATCCTGAACGCTTTATCATGGCTGAAATTGTTCGTGAAAAAGTATTATGGCACACGCGTGAAGAGATTCCACATTCAGTCGCAGTAACAATTGAAGATATCACGCGTGATGAAGATGGCCGTTTAGAAGTTATGGTTGCAATTATTGTTGAACGTACAAGTCAAAAAGGAATTATTATTGGTAAAAATGGTCAAATGTTAAAACGTATCGGTACAGATGCACGTAAAGATATCAATCGTGTTCTAGGAACAAAAGTACATTTGCAAACATGGGTGAAAGTAGTGAAAGACTGGCGCAATAAACAAATCCATTTGAATGATTTTGGCTACCAAAAAGATGAATACTAATGCATAATCAAATAAAGGGAATTGTGACACGTCGTATTGATTTCAAGGAAAATGATGAAATCATCAGTGTGTACACACCAACATTAGGTCGTGTACCACTTTTGGTGCGTGGTGCGAAACGTGCGAATAGTCGGTACAAAGCACTCACACAGTTGTTTACTTATGGTGATTTTACAATTTCACAACGTGAAGGACTATCATTGTTATATCAAGGGGAAACAATTGACTACTTTAACCAGATCAAAGCTGATTATGATAAAATGAGTCATGCTGCCTACTTGTGTGAACTTGTGAATCAAGTAAGTCAAGATTACGAACCAGATAAAGAGCTGTTTGAATGGTTTTTAGCTATATTACAACTATATAATACGAGCGTTGAATTAGCAGGTTTGACCCATGTATTTGAGTTGCAAGTGTTACAACGACTTGGTATTGGTTTGCAGTTGTATGGATGTAGCATATGCAACTCCCAACATATTGTAGGTTTATCATTAACTATGGGTGGACTTGTCTGTGCACAACATGTGAGCCAAGATGATCGCTTTTTAGTGACGGATCCAGTTGTAATCAAAACATTATTGGCATTGAACCGTCAAACAATTGATACGCTTGCCAATGTCCGTTTACCAAAAGAAACAGTTCAAGTACTTCGGCAAATATTTAATTATCTATTTGAAAATTACTCAGGTGTATACTTAAAAAGTCAAAAATTTCTAACAGTACCAACAAAGTTGTAAAAAACGATGTTCGGTACTTGTTTTTTTCTATTATATGCTATATAATTAAATCACAAATTTGGGTCTTGACTTGAGCTTTTTTCCTATGCACAAGTTCAGAAGCAAATCTATAATGAAATTCACGAAGAAGGGAAGAGTACTCTGTTGACGTACCAACAAGCGAGCTTGGGATCGGTGGAAGCCAAGTGGAACACGCAATTGACGAACGGAACCTGGAGTGATGAATCAAAAAAGTGATTTTCAGGTGTTTATTGATTGATACAAGATATAAACAAACAAGCCTGGAAATAAATAGGGTGGAACCGCGAGTGAACTCGTCCCTATGTATTGTCTTTTAGGCAAGCATAGAGATGGGCTCACTCTTTTATATTAAGGAGGAATTTACCATGGCAAATCATACAATGGAACAGCTCGTAAACCACGCAAAAGCGCAAGGTTTCGTATATCAAGGAAGTGAAATTTATAACGGATTAGCAAATACTTGGGATTACGGACCACTTGGTGTGGAATTAAAAAACAACTTAAAGAAATTATGGTGGAAGAAATTTATCCAAGAATCACCGTATAATGTTGGATTAGATTCAGCAATTTTAATGAACCCGAATGTGTGGGTAGCATCGGGTCATGTTGGTGGATTCTCAGATCCATTAATGGATTGTAAGGCATGTAAGACGCGCCATCGTGCTGATAAATTAATTGAAGATTTTTCGAACCAAGAAATCGTAGCTGATGGATGGACAAATGAACAAATGCAAAGTTATATTACTGATAATGGGATTAAATGTCCCGACTGTGGTGCCACTGACTTCACGGATATTCGTCAATTTAACTTAATGTATAAAACATTCCAAGGTGTTGTTGAAGAAGCGAAAAATGTTGTGTACATGCGTCCTGAAACAGCGCAAGGGATTTTTGTTAACTTCAAAAATGTACAACGTACATCACGTAAAAAAGTACCATTTGGAATTGGACAAATTGGAAAATCATTCCGTAACGAAATTACACCAGGAAATTTTATTTTCCGTACACGTGAGTTCGAACAAATGGAATTAGAATTTTTCTGTAAGCCAGGAACGGATTTAGAATGGCATGAATTTTGGAAAAATGCAGCACAACAATTCTTGTACAATTTAGGATTAAATCCTGAAAATATTCGTATGCGTGATCATGATCAAGATGAATTATCACACTATTCAAATGCGACAAGTGACCTTGAATATAAATTCCCATTTGGTTGGGGAGAGTTATGGGGAATCGCTGATCGTACTGATTATGATCTTCGTCAGCATCAAGAACACTCAAAACAAAGCATGGAATATCATGATCCACAAACAAATGAGAAGTATATCCCATATTGTATTGAACCATCAGTTGGGGTTGATCGTTTAATGTTGGCAATTATGAACGATGCGTATGATGTTGAGCAAATTGATGAAAAAGATTCACGTGAAATTATGCGCCTACACCCAGCTTTAGCACCGTATAAAGCGTGTGTTTTACCATTAGTAAAAAAATTAAGTGAGCCAGCATTAGATGTATATGCAACATTAGCGAAAGACTTTATGATTGAATATGATGAAGCTGGAACAATCGGGAAACGTTACCGTCGTCAAGATGCTATCGGAACACCATTCTGTATTACAGTTGATTATGATACATTAGAAGATCAAAGTGTAACTGTTCGTCACCGTGATACAATGGAACAAACACGTGTACACATTGATGAACTAAAGTCATACATAGAAGCAGCAATGCAATTTTAAGCTAACAATACGAATAATAAAATAGCGTGTGGAAGGAGGATTAGCATGGCGAAATTACCAGAACCATTTATTGATACAGTGAGACAATCTGCAGATATTGTTGAAGTGATTGGAGATTATATTGCCCTTGAAAAACGTGGGCGTAATTATTTTGCCTGCTGTCCGTTTCATAATGAAGATACACCCTCAATGTCAGTATCACCAGAAAAGCAAATTTTCCATTGTTTTGGATGTCATGAAGGTGGAAATGTTTTTAGCTTTGTAATGAAATATTTACACATTTCGTTTGTTGAGTCTGTTTTATTACTCGCCGAGAAATACGGTGTGACATTGCCAGAAGGTGATTTTACACCACAAGCAAAAGTACAGATTGCACCACAGTTACAGCGATTGTATGATATCAATGAATGGGTTGATAAATTATACAAACAAGTACGAGTGAGTCCACAAGGTGTACACGCACAAAACTATTTACATCATGTACGGCAATTAAGTGATGCAACAGTAGAAATGGTTGAAATTGGCTTCGCACCAAGAGAACATGTTCTTGAAGCATTTTTGAGAAGTCGAGATTTAGCAATTGAAGATGCCATGCAACTGGGTCTTGTTCACGGACAAGAGACAAGTAATAAATACGATGCGTTTTTTGGGCGAATAGTTTTTCCAATTCACGATGTTCATAATCATGTTATTGGATTTAGTGGGCGGGTGTTTTCAACAGAAGATAGTGATAAACCAAAGTACTACAATAGCCCGGAATCACCAATTTTCCAAAAAGGAAAGCATTTATATTTTTTACACAAGGCAAAAGACTATGCAAGGCGACAACAGTTCATTGTTCTAACTGAGGGTGTTATGGATGTTGTGGCATTTGTGAATGCGCAAGTGTATGGAACTGTGGCATCATTGGGTACCGCATTTACGCTAGAACAAGCAAAATTATTGAAGCGCTATACAAACACAGTTGTTATTTGTTATGATGGTGATTTAGCAGGGCGAAAAGCAACGTTGGCAGCTGCAAAACTACTAGAGCAACAACGTATTGAAGTGAAAGTTGCATACTTACCAGATGGACAAGATCCAGATGATTATGGAAAACAAGCAGGAGTACAAGCACTGATTAGACTTGTTCAAGAGCCAATTACATTGTTGGAATTTAAATATCGATCATTGCGTACTGGATTTCATTTGAGTAATTATGATGATCGGAAACAATATATTGTTCTGATGCTACAAGAATTAGCTCAGTTAGAAAATCCAATTGATAAAGAACTCTATTTACAGCGTTTATCTGTTGAATTTGAAATCAATTTGAGCACGTTGCAGCAGCAGCTTGAGCAATTACAAGTCACCGTAAATCATGCAAGACACCAAGCAATTGTTATTCCACAGCAGCAACATCGTTATCGTAAAGAAGAAGTAGCAGAACGTCATATTATCTTTGCTATAGCATCATCAATTGAGTATGCTAAACGTTACCAACAACAATTAAATTTCTTGTATGATGATCAATTACGAGCAATTGCTTACTATATTTTATCGGCATATCGACAACGAGATACAATCTCAATTAGTGAACTTGTTGAATATATGAACGAAGAACAAGAACTTGTGAAAATTTTTAGTGAAATCGTTCACAGCTATGATGTGAAGATGATAAATGAAGTATATTTTATTGATTGTATGGCTACGGTGAAAAATCGTGTGAATGACGATGCAATTAAAAAACTCGAAGATCAGCTAAAACTCGCCACAAATGAAGAAGAGAAGGTAGCATGTTTTTTAGAGATTATGAAAATAAAAAATAAAGGTTAACGGAGGGTCACATATGTCAAAAGAGCAAGTAATTCCACAAGAACTACAAGATAGTTTAAAAGAGTACGCAAAAGCACAAAAAAGCTATATTACACATGAGCAAGTGATTGATGAAATCGCAGCATTCCCTGAGATTGATCCAATTGATGTGATGAAATTTTTATTGGAAAATAAAATCAATGCAGTTGAAGAACTTGATGATAACACAATTGACGCTGAAGAGTTGAAAGCTGAAGAATTAGAAAGTGAAGATTTAGATGATTTATCAATTGATGAAACAATTATAGGTCCTGATATTGAAGCGGATGAATTTAAAGATGATATTAGTGATAAATTACTCGATAAAAAACTTGATGTTGAAGATATCGGAATTCGAATTAATGATCCAGTACGTATGTATCTAAAAGAAATCGGGCGTGTTGATTTGCTGACACAAGACGAAGAAATTGAACTTGCACAAATCATTGCAGGTGATGATCCATTTCGTGCAGAAATTGCTAAACAACGTTTAGCTGAAGCAAACTTACGTCTTGTTGTAAGTATTGCGAAACGTTATGTTGGACGCGGTATGTTATTTTTAGATTTAATCCAAGAAGGAAATATGGGATTAATTAAAGCGGTTGAAAAATTTGACTATGAAAAAGGGTTTAAATTTTCAACATATGCAACATGGTGGATTCGTCAAGCAATTACACGTGCAATTGCTGACCATGCACGTACGATTCGTATTCCAGTTCACATGGTCGAGACAATTAATAAGTTGAACCGTATTCAACGTAGTTTGGTTCAAGAATTGGGTCGTGAGCCAGAACCTGAAGAATTAGCAGCAGCTATGGAATTACCTGTCGACAAAATTCGCGAGATTTTAAAAATTTCACAAGAACCTGTATCATTAGAGACGCCAATTGGTGAAGAAGATGATTCACACTTAGGAGATTTCATTGAAGATCAAGATTCAGTTTCACCAACTGAATATGCGACCAATGAAGTATTAAAAGAACAAATCCGTGATGTATTAGAACGTTTAACTGATCGTGAAGAACGTGTTTTACGTTTACGTTTCGGTTTAGATGATGGTCGTACTCGTACATTAGAAGAAGTAGGACAAGAATTTGGCGTAACACGTGAGCGTATCCGTCAAATTGAGGCAAAAGCACTGCGTAAATTACGTAACCCATCAAAAAGTAAACATCTTAAGGATTTCATGGAAAAATAATGAATATGCCTTTTGATACGCATTTAATCCAGTAAATAAAAGCTTTCATGTTTTTGTTTCAAAGGTATTGATAACAAATTGATAACAAAAAACCACGAAAAATTCAATTTTCGTGGTTTTTTTACGCTATTCAGGCGATTTCTTGATTTAGGTACTCAACTATGATACAATTTCGCTTGAAAGAAGTTTATTGCGGTAGCAAATCCATTTATGGAGGTGTTGCCTATGATTTTTTTCTTCGCTTACTTCCAAGAAGGGAGTAAGCATGGTAGATGTCTTAGGAATCATAGCGATCATGACAGCATTTTTTACAATGCTCAAAGTAATCGTAGATTTTCTTACAGCTAGTTTTGAACTAAGCGAAAAGGTTTCTAACAAAAGAAAAAAACAGCAATAGACTTTGGCGAGTTAAGCTGTTTTTTAACGTTTTATTTAACTGCTACCGCTTTAGACGGCTTGCATTAAGGAGTCATGTTGTCGCATGGCTCTTTTCTTTTTCATTATATCAAAAATACGAATGAAAGCAAATAAAAAGTAGATGAGTAGTTTTGAATTTCGGATACTTTACTTTTGTTCACAAACACAGCGTTTTAAATGTATAAAAGTAAAGTGATGGTAATATGTATGAATGTAATTGATTTTTCTGGAAAATTCGGTATAATTAAAAGTGCAAATGATACATTTTTTAATACATGTTGCCCTTGTGGAAACAATAAGTCAAGAAGGATTATATCCTTCTTTTTGTATATAATTAGTGAAAAGGAGTTTTTTGAATGAACACAAAATCATATTTAAAACGATATCTTAACGATGTTATTTATTCACAAGCTTTTTCAGAGGGAATTGCAGCAACATTCCCAGAAACTGAAAGAATATTGGAAGGTAAGAAAGTTGATGGTATTTCTAGTAGTGACTATGAGGTCATCATATCTCTAAAACGTGCATGGCAATATATTTATGATAATTTAGGTAAAGACTTTTACTATGAAGATATTGCTCTATTAAATGCCATTGTCAGTGATGCTACAAATGATCGCCCTGGTCAATTAAGACAAGAAGATGTTTTTGTTCGTGATAAAGATAATAACCGTTGGTATCCTGAATTGCCAAAAGAATATGATGTTAGAGATACAATTTTTAAGCTGAATCAAATAAATGATCCACTCGAAAAAGGTTTTGCATTTTTTGCATATTTTACTAGAAGTCAGGTTTTTAATAATTGTAATAAGAGAACATCGTTTTTACTAGCAAATAAAGTATTTTTAGAAAATGAGTTAGGTATCTTATACCCAACTCCTAATGCAGCTAAAGATCAAGAATATAAAATTGAATTAGTTGAATATTATAAATCACAGAATACAGATAAACTATTTAAATTGTTGCTCGAAAATAATTTTCATAATTACAAATTAGATTCGATTCGAAAAGAAAGTAAGTCCGAAACTGTACCATGCCATATTGTTTTAGAAGTAATTAAATCTTCCACCGAATCAATAAAATCTGATGTATATGACTTTTGTGGTGTAACAAAAGAAGAAGTACATGGATTAACTAAAGACCACCAAGAACGTTAAAAAGAGCCATCAGGCTCTTTTTTGTTACAGACGATTGAGGAATGATAAAATTTCATCCTCTTTTTCAGGAAATAAATGCGCATATATTTCTAGTGTAGTTGTGACACTTGCGTGTCCTAGCCGTTGCTGCACCATAAGTGGTTCAGCACCACCATTGATGAGTAAACTTGCATGGCTATGCCGCAAATCATGAAAATTGATATTTGGAAGTCCTAGCTTCAATAAAATCCCTTTCTTTTTATAAAGTAAATTTGAATATAAAATAGGATTTATTTTTTCATCTGAGAAAATGAACCATTCATCTGAAAAATTTTTATATACTTGATCAGCTTCTAAATACCGATCGAATATCTCAATAACTTGTTTTGGTATAGAAATCATTCTGATTGATGAGCTTGTTTTTGGAGTAGATATACTAGATTCATATTTACCAGTATCTTTATTGATGCCATAAACCGCATTTTGATAAATGGATATTTTTTTCTTTTGAAAATCAATAGCAGAGTATGTTAAAGCTAATAATTCACTAACACGCATCCCAGTTAAATACAAAACTTCCAAAATATCTTTTAATAATTGATGTTCTTCAGGAATTTGATCTAGAAATGAATAAATCTGTTTATGCGTGTAACATTTCATTTGATTCGGTTTTTTGATTTCAGCATATTTTGGTGGTGAAAATTTATGATGCATTTTAGGAATATCATAATGCTTTTCAGCATACTTAATCATTGCCATAAAGACACTGTGTAACTCTTTTGCACTTGAAAGCTGTAGTGGCTTATACTTGGAATCTTTAGGCGGATTAAAAAGAGATTCATGTAGTGCAACAATATGAGCATTTGTGAGGTTTTTTAAAGCAACGTTTCCTATAAAAAATCGCACTCGTCCGTTCAATGATCCAACTATACCTTTGAGTGTATTTGGTTTAACAATTTTTTTCTTATCTTCGATATAGATATCTATTAAATCACTGATAGTCCAATTCACACTGTTGTAAACACCGTTATTTAATGATCCAATAAATTCATGTTCAGCAGCAAGTGCAGCACGTCTAGTTTTAAATCCACGTTTCAATTTCTGTTTTTTATTTCCTTGTATATCTGTGTAACGAACACTAAAATACCAATTTTTATTATTACTTTCTTTATATACTGACATAACTATCTCTCCATTTATGTAAATTTTTTATTGTCAAAAAGACAATTTTAGTGGGTTTTAGTTTTGTGGCACAAGAGTGCTACAAAGGGTCTACAATGTGGCACAAACTTCATTATTTTGTGCCACAAGAGTGCTACAAAGGGTCTACAATGTGGCACAAACTTCATTATTTTGTGGCACAAGAGTGCTACAAAGGGTCTACAATGTGGCACAAACTTCATTATTTTGTGCCACAAGAGTGCTACAAAGGGTCTACAATGTGGCACAAACTTCAAGAAATGACAAAAACCACTCGAATTGAGTGGTTTTTTATAATACTATTATATCATGTCGAAATGACAATTTTAAGTCTTTTTGACAAATTCGTGTTGTTCGCTAACTTTTGAAATTAATAAGAATAAATTGGATTCTAGTTGTCAAAAGTAGCTATCTGCGCTTGTAATTCTAAAATTTCTGAATGCTGCTCTTGAATAATTTTTTTATATGATTCTATTTGTGTTTCATATTCCAGTTCATAATCAGCACGTTGTTCATCAAGTGAATGTAGTTGATCTTGTACTACTGATAGCCTATTTTTACCATTGATAAGCTGATCATTTAGTAGAGTAATCTCTTTTTTATTTTTGTTTTTTCCTAAGATGTAGGCAATGCCAGCAACACTTAAAATAATTATGAAATTCATAGATTTACTCCTTATTCTATATTTGTGGAAAAGTATCGTTAGCCTAGTAATTTAGGGGGTGCATTTTTTACACCCCTGATTTTATGGGACAAATGCATAAAAAGTATCGTTAGCCTAGTAATTTAAGGGGTGCATTTTTTACACCCCTGATTTTATGGGAGTGCATTTTTTGCACCCCCTATTTTACTGATGTAACAACTATGAAAGCAGTAATTTAGGGAGTGCATTTTTTGCACCCCTTATATACTATATAAAGAATATACTTATTTATAAGTATACTTATACTTCTCAAGGGAGAGAGGAAATCTAAAATTCATCGCTACAAGACCATATCAATTTACCTAAAATCTCAATATTCTGTTTTTTCAAATCAATAATTTCAGAGTTATATTCATCAGAATAGCTATCTGGTTTTAAGACAACCGTTTCATCATCTAAACGATAAAACCGTTTTAACGTAGCATCTTGATGATCAACCAAAATAACAGCTATTTCACCATTCTCAACTGTGCTTTGTTTTTTGATGATGGCTATTGCTTTATCATGTAGCACTTTAGACATAGAATCACCATGTACTCGTAAAGCAAATAAATCAGAACCGTATTTCATAAAGATTGGAGCAGGAATATACACTTCACCTTCAAATGAGGATATAGCCATGATAGGTGTACCCGCAGGAATTTTACCAATGATCGGCAATGAGTCATTTGAAATGCCTAAAATAAAATCACTAGATACACCGAAAATTTTTGATAAATTCGAAATAACTTCCGTTGGTGGAGAAGCGTAACCTGTTTCATAGTTACTTATAGATTGTTTAGAAAGGCGTAATTGATTAGCCAATTCTTGCTGGGTCATTTTATTTTTTTGTCTAAGATATTTTATTTTTTCTGAAATAATATTTTCAGAAACCATGAATATCACCCTCTCTTATTTACGAATAAATAAAGTATACAACCAAGAAGCGCACTTTTTTAATGAGTACAAAATAAATGTACAATTTCATTGGACAATGACTTTTTGGTATGATATAATTGGACTATAGAGCTTTTAAAAAACAATTTAGTTGTATTGGAGTGTGTTTATGAGAATGGAATTGAAACAAGCAAGACAAGCAAAAGGCTTAACACAAAAAGAGTTAGCTGACAAAATAGGTACTAGCAAATCTGTTATTAGTAATTATGAAACAGGATATGCTACACCAAAATTAGACCGAATGATTAAACTTTCTGAAATCTTAGACGTAGATATATCAATATTTTTAAAAAAAGATGTAGTTGATAATACCTGAACGGAGAAAACAAAGAAAGCACCACCAAAACGAAGTAATAGTTGCAACTCAAAAGAGGTTCATTGCAATTTTAAGTGATTTGACTGGTGCACAACGTGATTTTCCGACAACATTCCACGATACAGAAAACGGTGATACACATGATGAATAACTTGAGATTAGACCGGAAACCAACGTTTGTTGCAATTCCAGTTGAAATAATTGATACGCAAGTACTTAATCCGATGGAAAAAGTACTCTATCTGACCTTATATCGGATAGCTGAACAAAATCAAAACTTCCCAACTACTAGCAAATTAATGGAAACATTACATGTGAAATCAAAACATACTGTTTTAAAGCACATAAAAAGTTTACAAGAAAAACAACTATTAGTTGTTGAGCCAGTATTTAACGAGTTAGGAATGCAAGAAGCAAATTCATATACGCTGAATACTCAAAATTTATTTTTTGACAATTCATTGATACATAAAGAGATTGCAAAGCAATTTCAAGCGATTGTCGGTGAATTAGACGTATCTGAATTAGAATTATTATCTTTAACATCTAAAGCCTACGAAATTCATGCGGAAAACGCTGTTAGAGAGCTTGTAGTTAAATTCTTTACACTGAATCATGAAGAGCAAGAAAAACCGTTAGAGGGGCTTTTAAAACGTTTAGAAGATGATGTTGTGATGGTGCTAGAACAAACAGAAGCTGAAAAGCAATTTTTAAATACATTTGTTGATCCAAGCTCAAAAGATAAAGCAACGTTTAATCGACTCATTAAGCAATACCCTGAAGGTGTTGTTCAATATGCACTTGAGAGTGTAAAAGGAAAAGATGCACAGCAAAATTGGGCATATATTACAGCTACAATCAAACGTCTATCTGAAACTTGCGTAACGTATGAAGAATGTATCGAACATAAGAAAGCATATTTTGCTAAGCAAGATGCACTTAACGAAGAAAAGAAAAAAGAGCAACTAAAAAAACAAAAATTAGTTACTCGTTTGATTAATTTGGGTACATTTGGTGAGGTTCAAAATATTGCTGCATACACTAAAAAAGTACTTGCTGATGAAAATTACAAAAATTTAGATGCTTGTGAATTATTCGACTTGCTGACAGGTCAAAATCATTTGTGGGCTTCAGATTATGATAAACAAGTATTTGATATTTTATATGCGTAGAAGGAGGTGGCAAATAGATGGTAATTACAGAAAATAAGTGTATGTGTAACGGTGGTTGTGGTCATGAATTTCATGATGGGGAAGATTTTTTTCGATTAATTACTGGTTCTGGAGATGTTTATCTTTGTAGTGATGATTGCATTGTATCTTATTTGGATATGACTGGTTATTTAGAAAGAGAGAAGGTGGAAAGAGTATGATTGTAGAATTTGAAAACGCTGAAAATAAAAGTGTTAAATTAGATTTGGAAACACTCGTTGGTAAAGGTGTAAGGGTGGTGTCATTAACAGCTATCGTTAATTTAGAAAATTATATTGACGATTATGCTGAACCATATTTAATTCGCAAGAATAGAAGTCACAAGGGTAAAATTTTACTAAGCGATTATTCCTATCGCTTATATATGAGCGATAATGTTGTAACAGCGATTAATCTAGAAAATCAATCTGTTGAAATTCATAACACTTACTGCGGATATGATTATGATTTAGGCTTTGAATTTATTTGGATAGCTCCTGATGGAGAGTGTGCATTTGAAGTAGAAAAATAGGGGGTAAAAATATGAAAGTACAAAAAAAAGATGTTGAAACAGGTCAAGTAATTGCAGAGTATCGTAATTTAGAAGAAGCAGCTATTGCAAATTTCATGAAAATTGGGGAATTACTTGAACATTTGCATGGATGGTTAGATCATCAAGATGAATTTTATTTTGAATATGTAAAACAGGGATGATTTCAATGACGAAAACACAATTTTTAAAAGGGATTGAATTATTACATTTGAAATTTTCAGTATTTGACAAAAAAACCATGACAACATGGCATTTCACCAAGCAAGAAATACAATCATTGTATTCAGAAATTTCAAATATGAATTACAAACAATATATGACAGTATGTATTCAATGCAGTAAAGCTACAGATCCACCAAAAATAGAAACAATAAAAGAGCAACTTGGGGTTAAGGATGCAACAATAGGACAACTTGATTTATTTACAATCGAAACATAGACAAATAAAAACACACTAAAGGAGAATTTATTATGATTTACGCAATTGATTTAGGAAACGGATTTTCAAAAAGAACATTTGGAGCAGAAACTTTCATTGATCCAACCGTATATGCTTTTCCAAACACATTCTTTGGAGATGGAGATAAATTAGCAATCAGTATTAACAATCAACAAGCTTTCTTATTAGGAAATGATGCGGTGAATAGTGGGCAACCATTACAGTATGTTTTAGGTGATTCGAACATAAAAAGATATGAATCTGATGCTTATAAACAACTTGTATTAGCTTTCATTGCGAAGGATTTAAAAGATAATATCACAATTGAAAAGCTTGTATTAGGACTTCCAATTGACCATTTCAAAGCTAAAAAAGATGCACTCGTTAAATCGTTTGCGAAAACAAAAAATTTAGCAATGTGCAATGGAGAATCGTACTTAATTGATATCAAGGAAGTAATGGTTGTTCCCCAACCAATGGGAACATATATCCATACTTTAAACTCACAAAAACAAGAAGTAACATTGATTGTCGATGCAGGATATGGAACAGTTGATGTTGCTGAACTCACAGGTTTAAATTCAGTGCGCAATTTTGGTGCGGATATTGGCTTGAAACAAGCATTTATCGAGATTAATTCTTACCTCAAAGAAACGTATGCAGATTGCCATATCAGTGTTGGAACAGTACACGATGCGCTCTTGAATGGATTGAAGTATAAAGGTGCATATATTGATATTTTCGAAGATGAATTTATTCAACAAGCGCTGAAAAATCACTTTGATAGACTGTATGCAATGTTAGTTGAAAATTATGGTTCATTTACAAAATTTGATAAAGTCATTTTCACTGGCGGAACAGCGGAAATGCATAAAAAACACATTGAAGCAAAAGAAGAACCAAATTTTATCATTGTAAAAAACCCACAAACAGCCAACGTGGAAGGATTTTACACTTTTGGTAAAACAATGAAGTAAATTGGAGAATAGGTTGAATAGGGAGGATTTAAAATGAATACTAATATGAAAAATACTATAATATCATCACCAGATATATATACTGATATTATATTGGAAATTGCAAGAAAATCGGTAGATTCCATTAATGATATTATTGGTATGTCAAAAAATGCAAAGACAAATAAAAGAAAAATACAAAGATGTTATATCATTATGGAATATTTTACAAGATCTGATTTATATTTAGTTCGTGCGTTCAATCGAATTGGTGAAATCAGTTATTACGGCCGTCAATTAGACTTTTTTTCACCATCAATATTATCATTAGATATTCTCGACCGTATCGATGGTTACGAGTTTAATTCTTTTCTAAAAAGTGTAGGTATTGATGAACAGATATTGATAAGAACTTGGGGTGAAAACGTGGATTTTAAGGTTGTGGTTGATTATGGATTCCTGACATGTCTTATGAATGATATTCTTCCAATACTCAAGTGTAATGTGAAAGTAGGAGAATATCAAAATGAGAAATTTAATGATCAATTTAGTAGAGATTCAGAAATTAAAGCAATACAAAAACTAATAGATTCAATAAGAGATTGTTTACTTGAATTTGATGAAGTATTTCTTGAAATGAGAGTAATTAGTGCTAATCTTGACTTAATTAAAGTTAATGACTATAACACTCGTATGATTATAGAAAATTCATTTCCGCTTCCAGAGCTAGCATTATCTATGTTAGGTATTATATGCTGTACATTATTTGCTGTCTGGGGTGTATTATATCTGGGGGGAGTTTTACATTAATGGCTATTGGGTAAAGGGAAGAGATGGGGAACCATTGAAATTAAGTACTGAATTTAGCGATCTAGTCTACACTGATAACAAAGAAGATGTTATTAATTTTATTAAAACTTTGAAGCAAAAAGATGCTAGTCACGACTATGCATTAGTTACAATAACAATTGATTTAAGTGATATTAAATACTAAAAGATTAGGGGTATCTACTCCCCTTTCTATTCTTTAAAGGGGGAATAATTATGATCCGTTTGCGCTTGAGAAAAGATGAAGATAAATCAATTATTGCTTTTTCTAAACAAAAATATATCTCTCACGAATTGAGAGTTGCAATTAAAATATTGATGTATTTGAAAGAGTATTTCCAAAATGAATCGGCTGATGATGTGTTTCTGTTATTACGGCAAATATTGCCAAAAAAAGAAAGCAACGAAACGACAGATAATCATGAAAAAATCATTGAGCAAAACCAAAAAGATGAAGAACAACAAGTGATTAAAGCAACAGTAAAAAAAGAGCAGCAAGAATTGAATGAAACTGAAGTAGCAGATGAAGAGATTTCATCCGATGTTGCAAATCAATTGATGGCGAATTTCTTATGATAGAGTTTTTAAAGTCATTTGCAGATTGGCTTGTAGAATATGAACCGATTATGCTTAATGGATCAGTTCAAAATTCCATTTACAAGCACATAGATGCTGAAAAATACAGATTAAATGCATTCTTAGACATGATTTTTTTAGAAAAAAAGGGATATTCAGTTACAGAAATTGTCTTTTTTCTCTCATTTGGTCGTGAATCCATTGAATATATATCAAAATGGATGCCTAGCAAGTATCGAAAAACGATATTGAAATACTTAGCAACAAATAATCTTGAAGTGGCTAGAAGCTTCATGATTCAAAATATGGATACAATTATGACAATTCGAGTATCGACAGCAAAAGGAAAACATACGCTACAAACAAGTCTAGGTGCAATTATCGTAACATTACTAGATAATATTTTGTCACAAGATGGTGAATATGCATTTGAACATATTTATCAGCTAGCAGACATATATACAGAACGTTTTGAAGCTCTGGAAGCGCTTAATACGCTACACGAATTATCTTTACAAGATCAAGAAGTTATCAAGTTTCTGTTAATTGTATCATCTGATTTCCTGAATTTAAGAGTACACGATGTATTTCCAATTGGGTTAATTGAAGAGGCTATCTATATGGCTTACGGAGAAGAAAATCAATTTTATTTGTGGATTAAACACTGTCGTGAAATGCAAAGTAAGATAGATACTTTGGAAGAGCAATTGCAAGAAGCAAATATGAAAATCATGATTCTTGAAAAAAACACCTTCGCACATGAAGAAAATAAAAAGATTATTTATGTTGGTAATAGTGCAAGAAAAAATGATATAGCAAAAGAAGTATCAGTATATACGCATGATTACACTATATTAGATGGGTTTGATGATATTAATCGAATCATTCCACAAGGGCGAAATGCTGATGTAATTATTGTTGACACACAATATATTGCACACTCTGTCTATCATCTTTTGATGAATAATTACAAATCAAAATTGGTGTTGCTGAATAGATCAGGAATGCTGACTTTAAAAACAACATTACAAGGAATGTGTAAGGGGGAAAATAAATGGATATAAAAAAAGTAAAAGAAGGAGAGCGACTGTTGTTTGTAGGTAGATTTGATGGGATTTATTTTAAACATTCAAAACCCAAACAAGGTATTTTACTACACACACAGTTAAATAAAGTCGAAAAATATAAATTTAAAAAAATAAAATGTTTAGAAAATAATTTATCTTTTAAAGAGATGGATTTTAACTATGGTAAACAAATTCAATTATTAAAGCCAATAAAAGGACAACATATAGTTTTCTTTGCGAGAATAGCAAGAAAAAAAGGAAAATATATTTTACAAAACCCAACGAAAATGAAACGTGTAACAATACAAGAGCTAGATGACTTAATGGCAAGTAGACGAATAGATCAGGAATGTTGACATTGAAAACTACTTTAAAAGGAATGTATGCGGGGTGAAAGAATGAATAAGTATTATGCAGTAAAAAAAGGTCGTAAAGAAAATGTTATTGTACGATCATGGGGTGAGTGCAAGAAATTAGTGCATAAATATCCAAGTGCAAAATATAAAAGCTTCTTAACAAGAGAAGCAGCAAAAAAATATTTACAACATTAATTAAAATCTTCAGGAGGTTTAGCCCTGAAAAGCTCGTGTAAACTTGTATCTAAAAGATATAAATGAGCGAGAAACTATGTATTTGAGATAGGAAAATCAAATAAAGGATGTAGTCCTATCAGAAATAACATAGTACTAAAACATCGTGATTTCAATCTTCGTTCGTGCTTCTGATTTAGTCCTATCAGAAATAACATAGTACTAAAACACATCGAGCAAAAAGCTTCAAATCCAAAATGATTTAGTCCTATCAGAAATAACACATATATGAGGAAACTAATATGGGAAAAATAATAATAAATAAAGGATATAAATTTAGAATATATCCCAATAAAGAGCAAGAAATACTTATTCAAAAAACTTTCGGTTGTTGTCGATTTGTATTCAATTACACATTAGCTACACATAAAAGATTGGAAGATACAATATGGGAAATAACTCAAGGATTAGTTGAAAATGGAACTTTAGAAAAAAATACATATAAGTCTAAATTTTTTAATAAGTTTTCAGCCACTAAAGCATTACCAGAGTTGAAATCGAATCATGAATTTCTTAAGGAAGTTGATTCAAATGCGTTGATTGCTGAAATAGGGAATTTAGAAAAAGCTTACAAAAAATATTATCAAAAATCGAAAAGTAATCATAAAGTTGGAAAACCAAAATTCAAACACAAAGAAAGTTCGAAAAAATATTCTACAAATCCACCTTCAAAATATGCAAAACCCACGATTAATAATGGTAAATATATCTGGGAAACACATATTGTTTCATATGAAAATTCGCAAATAAAAATAAATAAATTAGGTTGGGTAAAAGCAAAGTTACACATGAAAATGGAGTGTATACGCATTTATGGAATGACGATTAGCCAAAGTGCAACAGGAGAATATTACTGTTCATTGAAAACAGAAGAGGAAATAAGTGAACAAAAAAAAGGTGAATCTTCAGTAGGTATTGTTTTAGCTGACAATCCAATAATAGGACTTTCAAATGGATCAGTATTCGAGAATCCTAATGAATTTACTCAATTGGAACAAAAAATTAAAAAAGAACAAAAGATATTATCACGCATGATGCCTGATTCAAATAGATACAATAAACAAAAATTAAAGGTAGCAAAACTTCACGAAAAAATAAGAAGAAAACGTGAATATAATTTGCACTGTCTATCTAAAAAAATTGTAAATGAATATGATGAAATGGCGTTAGTGACGGTTAAAGGAATAGGTACTGCCAATATAAATACGCTTGGATTATACGCATTATCGGAAATGATTCGGTATAAAGCAGAGTGGCAAAATAAGTTGTGTGAAAAATCCACTATTTCAAATGAACATATTCAAACATGTTCAGAATGTGGTGTAATCAACGCAGGGAAGATAAGTACTGATTATTGGAAATGTTCATCATGTGAACAGCAACATAAGACAATAGTAAATATTGCCAAAAATATACATAATGTAAAGAGGGAAGGTTGATAACTATGGCGAAATTGTCATCGTATGCTGATTATCCAGATGTGCTTCGAAAAGAGCATGTCGCAAGTTTAACAGGCTTCAGTGAGCGAAAAGCATTGTGCATAATCAAGGATTTAAATGATGAACTGAAGAAAAAAGGATATTATGTGATGCAAGGTCGTATTAGTAAGCAATATGTATTTGAAAAACTGAAAATACCGTTTGAATAGGGGAAGCTTTATGTGTGTAGATAAACGTGAATTATATTACTCTATAATACAAAAAAACAAAAAAGAAAAGAAAAATTTAGAAGATCCAATTTATCGGTTGCAAGAATACGGCAATACGATTATTAATTCTAAAGAATATAAAAAATTAAATGATGAGTTATTTGAACTCTATCCAACTCTAATAGTGAAAACACCATTCAATGAAAAATCAGCACAGTATTTAATTTTGGAAATAGGAAAAGGGGAATAATAATGATTATTAGGGCAGTAGTAAATCAGTATGACTATTTAGTCAAACATGAAAGAATTACAAAACATGAATTACGATTAATATATGCAAATCCAGATACCAATGGGATTTGGGAGAATACAGAAGATCTATTGGAAATTTTAACAAGGGAACATCATTTAAATTGTATTGTTGTTGATGAAACGGCGTTTAACAAGCGAGATTTTATACCATTTTTGTTGAAACTAAGAAAAAAAACTGGCGATCAAGTACGCTTAATTCCAATAACAACAAACAAAGAAATCATTCCAGATTTAGTATCAAAACAATTAAATCAATTTTTTGAGTTAGATATTGAGCAATCAGAAGAGGAACAATGTTTTCTACTTGATGGATTACTAACAAACCCTCGTACTGCAAGTGATGTAGAAGCATTGATGCAACAATTAATCTCAAGTCCAGAAGAAAAAATAAAAGTAGAAACACAAACGAAAATAGTCGAAAGTGTTCGGATTGAAAAAGAATTATTCAAACAGAAGCGGATAGCATTTATTAATTTATTTGCTAATGCTGGTGCTACAACAATATCTTTGGAGTCGTTTGAATTTTTACAGAAAAACAAGGTGAAAACACTGTTGATTAGCTTTGATAGTAAAATTGAAGAGCGTTACAGTGAAAGTGAGCAAGTAATCATTCGAAATGAGTTTAACTTTTTAAAAGAACTAGAGCTAATTGAAAGTGATAGTGAAGTGTTGTTGTATGATTTCAGTACCTGTGAGTTCGATAAAGTAAGAGATTATGAAAAATATTTTACTGATATTTACTATGTGTTTGATTACAATTATCCTCAAATATGGGAAAACCCAACGGTATTTACTGATGTGATGAATTACAAAGGGAAATTCCTATTGAACAAACATGCAACACTCCCAAAAATAGATAAACATTTTAAATCAGTATTAGCTATTCCAGAAGAAAAAAATATCATTACCTTCCCCTATATTGATCGAGATGAAATTGTATTTGCTGAAATCAATCGTACTGCTACACACAATCAAAAAGTTGAAGAAACATTGCAAAACTTATTTGATATAAAAACAAGATCAAAAACAAAGGGATTTAAAAATATATTAGCTAAATTTAAGAAGTGAGGATGAAACTATGAAACACAAATATATAAATAATGTTGCTGTAAATGAATATATTCATCGCAAAAATCGTTTGAGAAGTGATAGACAAGCTTTTGAATGGCAACTGATACAAATTACAGTTGAAGAACGAGAAGCCTATTTAGAACTGTTAAATTGTGCAGAACATTTGTTTACTGAGATTGAAAGCGTACTCACGACAGAACAAAAAAAATTTGTCGATATTTTCTTCTTTAAAAACATAAGTAGTTTACAAGAAATTGTCGAAGAATTAAACATGGGAAAAACAACAATTCACAGATATCGAAGTCAAATTGTGCCAGTAATTGAAAAGAAATGGCTTGAATATAAGTGGTGGTTTGATACATACATGCCAATTGATGAAAATGAATAAATTTAAGAGAGCTGAAGTAGCTCTTTTTTTTATGGAATAAAAATGGAACGTTTTTGGAATGAAAATGGAACACATCAAAATATGATGAATGATACTGTTATAAGTGGATAAAGGAGGATAACAATATGTACGAAGAAAAAAAAGAAATAACATTATTTACAGAAGATATTGAATTGCTTAATTTTGTGAAAAATAATGAACAAGTAAAAAAATGTGTACAAGATTTAGCTGAACAATTAGGGCAAGCCAAAATTTCAAATTTTTTGAAAGGTCTTGAACAATATGAGTGAATTTGAACAATATCAAAAATGGTTAAAAGAAGAAAAGCTACAAATAAGAAGTCCAAAGGATGCGTGGGGAGCAATTGTTGATCACTGTAGTATTAACATTCATTTTTTAAATACTAAAAATCGAATCGAAAAGGTAATTGGAATAAGTGCTGATGCATCCATTCAAACAGTTACGGAAAAGATGTTGCATGAAACACAGTCATCAAATTGTTCTTGTGCAATTCTCTATATTCCACGTTCAATCACTCCGAAAGAGCATAAACATATAACTAAATTATCAAACAATTTAGAAAATACCATTGGAATAGACATGTTAGACATACTACAGAAAGATGATGATGGGTTTACATGGTCGTACAAAGAAGATCGAGATTTACAAGTAACAGATGTTATATCAGACAAAGAACTAATTGCGAATCCTATAATTTTTGAATTAAATAATCATATCAAAAATGTAGATTCAGATGCATTTAAGCAAGAGCAAAAACGATGCTTTTTGAATCAACTCGAAGAGTTTTATCCAGACATGCTTCATGTAAATAGAGAGGAGATCGTAGAAACGTGCCAAAATATGGCAAATTCTCCCCAAGAAATATTTACAGTAGTTGACATTTATGAGGCTAAAGTTTCAACGAGATACATTACAAAAGGGACGATTAATTCTACTGTGGTTTCTCCAAAAGACGTATTTAATTACAATGAAAAGCCCAAAGGAATGATTCTAATGCATAATCATCCTTCAGGTCAAACTGAACCATCAAAAGATGATATTAAAACTACCAAACGGTTTCTTGAAACGGCACAGGTATTAGGTGTTGAATTGTATGAGCATTTGATTGTTGGAAAGGCAGAGATAGGAAGATTGTCTGAAACCGCAAAAAATTTAGAATTTTCAAATGAGCAAATTAAACAGCAGCATGAACATCAATCGAGTATCTATGATTTGTATGATTTTTGTCATGTTAACAGAGAAGATATCAAACATATTTTTAAAATAGAAAAGGAGATGTAATCTATGATCAACACAGATAATGATTTTATTGAAACAATTGAAAACTTGTTAGAAAACATACACTCCACAGAAACGCAAACGTTTCTCAACGAAGCTATATCATATTCGTATGACATGGGATTAGATTTTGATGATAGAGCATATGATACAAGCTATGGAAGTATTGAAGAAAAATATGATCCAATTCATCAGGTGAAAGTGATTGCAATATCTAGTAATGAAGGCGAAACCCTCTCATATTCTTTACAGGAATCACTGACAGTCGAACAAAAAGGGACTTTTGAAGCATTTAAAGAAGCAAATTTATGTCCAATTGATGAATATTATGTATTAGTAGCTCATGAACATATTGGACGTACTGGACAAGAAAAAGCCACGCTTATGGGTGTATTTAGATCACAAGAAGAAGCGCTAGAAAAAGGAAAAGAATCATATCAAGAAAAAGGAAATACGATTGAAACAACTATTTCAGAGTTTTACGAAGCACTAAATAAGGAACAATTGAATTTATTTGAAGTTACAGTTGATGTAAAACATAGAAATTCAATTGATAAACGACATGCCTTTTTTGATGTACAAGTAGGAAATCTATCACCTAAACCTGAAATAAATGAAGCTTTAGCAAAGTTTTGTGAGATGAAATGGAGCGATACACAATTAGAGGCTCAAGAATTTATTGATACATATCAAGGGTTAACACAATTGTACGAATATTTAGAAACAATAAAGGCAACAAAGGTTGAAGTATTGTTAAATGAAGAGGAAATGTGGAATCTGTCTTATACAGTAGAAGATGATGTACTATGTGCTGATATTGTATATGAATTTAGTATTGAGTCACAAATGACAAAACAGATTAATACAATAATCGACTCAACAAACAAATTATGTATCAGTAATTTATCTGAAGATGTATATGAATTTTGTGATGTGAGTAAAGAAGATTGTTTGGGTCAAAATAAATCAATAGAGCGATAAAAATAGGCGGAAAATCTCTTTTTTTACTCGTGGAAGAAAAATGGAATGAAAATGGAACGTTTTTGGAACGAAAATGGAACGTTTGCTAGCTTTTTTTATTTTAGAATTAAGGAGAGCTTAAATGAAAGGAGAAATGATATGACTGAATTTATAGCAGGAGCAACAGCCCTTATTACTAGTTTAACAAACATGGCTTTAGGAGCAGTAGTCACAATTGCTGGATTAATGGGTGCAGTTAATGCAATTAAGATGGTTGCAGCTCAAGATGAAAATCAACGTATTCAATCGCAACAAGCTTTAATTAAAGTTGCCATTTCAGGTGGTGTTGCTTTGTCATCGGTGTTAATTATTAAGTTTGCTCTTTCATTCTTCTAATAGAAAAGGCAATGGGCAACAAATTTAAAGGAGGTGAAAGTAATGGGTGAACAGAAGGGGAGCTTATGGCTCGTAGTAATTGGATTAGTATTATTTGGTGTTATGATTTTAGTTGCAAAACCAATGATGGAAAATATGATGAGCGCAATCAATGATAAAATGCAAAATACAATTGATAGCGTAGATACAGGTATTCCAAACTCACGATCAATGGACACAGCTTCGTATAGCGAGTATATTGATGGATTAATGGCTTAATCAAAAAGAGAGAAATCAAAATAAAGAAAAGAGGTATCCTAGAATGGGTGAACAGAAGGGGAGCTTATGGCTCGTAGTAATTGGATTAGTATTATTT
>CAMFJD010000009.1 GCA_945956935.1 uncultured Bacillota bacterium
ATCAAATAAATGGTATTGGAAAATAGTGCAATTTGTTATTCCAATTTAGGAATAATAATAATTTTGTTTACCTCAGATAATCAGCATCATACTGTAGAAAATTATATTCAAGAAGATACTCAAAAGTTTAAAGAGTTATTTACAGTCTTTCATAGAATGATAAAATCAAGTAGAATATTATTTATGTTTATTTTTACTACTGTTACTGTTTCAACGATTAATGTAATCTTTACCTTGTTGCCAAACTACTTTTCTAAAATAGGTTTATTCAACTCTATTAATAGTGCTATATTCATGTTATTTAACATAGTTGGGGCGTAGTAGCAACTCAAGTATATAAATTTAGTCTTGCTACAATGTTAATGAATCTTATTATTGGTGTAGGAGTACAGGTTTGTAAAATGAAAACAACTATTCTGTTAATTTCAATTTTTATATTATATTTATAGGAGGTGGTGTTTTGCGAGAGTGTATTTTTTGCTTTGGACTAAAGGAGAATCAGATCTTCTTGGAAACTGATTTCTTCAAGGTACTATTAGATAAGTACCCGGTCCAAAATGGTCATATTTTGATTGTTGCTAAAGAGCACCGGATGAGCCTGAAAGAATTAACTGATGCAGAATTAGTTGATTTAATTTATTTAGAAAAGCGATTGGTTACAATTATTGAAAATCATTTTGAAGTCCTTGGAATTACTGTGCTCCAAAATGACGCTGGAGTTATGCAGCAAGGAACACACTTTCATGTCCACATTGTTCCTAGATATCAAAATGATGGTTTTTACGATAACCAAGTTTTGGAACAACATGAATTATTAACTGATAATCTTATTCAGATTATAACAGAACATTATTAATTTAGTACCATCACATCCATTGATTATGTTCGTCAAGAAAAAGTGTAGAACTTTGATAGGACGCCACGATATTTATGAATTCTGATTTCAATCCACTTTTTTAGTCGGAAATGTTGATTAGAATTTTTTTGCACTTTAAAAACATAAAAAAAACACAATATGTTAGAAGTTTTCATTTCATGGAAAAATAGAGAGAGCCTGATGCTGTTTTTGTAGCAAGGAAGTAGAGGCAAAACATAAGCAAAAAAATCCAGTATATTTTAAAGGAGTTGTGCTGGATTTTGGCTTGTATAAGACTTTCGTAGGCAGAAGCTCGTTTCTTGAGCCTAGTTTAGGATAATTTTCAGGAATCAAAAGCAGACACTAAATGTACGTTAGCAGCAGAGGTTGTACGACATGCACTCAAACGAAAGAAAGTGGAAAGGGCTTGACTTGGAGTGAACTCGAAGCTGTATGATAATAGGGAAGAATAAATTCACAAGGAAAGTCTAAGGAGATTACGATGAAGCTCGAAAAATTTTATGATCATATCAAAGCGCAAAAACCAATTGTGTTCAATTCAGAAATACATCATTTCATGGTAGCAGTCAGTGACGAAGCTCGACGCATCACCGCAGAATTAAACAATACCTATCGAACGCCAACCGAAATTATGGCGTTGATGAGCGAACTAACCGGCCGAACAGTAGACAAAAGTTTTGTGATGTTTCCGCCATTTTATACGGACTTCGGCAAAAATATCGTCATTGGCAAAAATGTGTTTATCAATTCTGGCTGTCGGTTTCAAGATCAAGGGGGGATTAGCATTGGTGATGGGACGTTTATCGGCCATAATGCCGTGTTAGCGACTTTGAACCATGGCATTGCAATCAAAGATCGTCGCGATACCTATCCGCAACCAATCCAGATTGGACAAAATGTTTGGTTAGGTGCCAATGTGACGATTACGCCAGGGGTAACAATCGGTGATGGAGCAATTATTGCGGCTGGAGCGGTTGTGAATCGTAATGTCGCTGCGTATACAATTGTCGGTGGAGTACCAGCAAAATTGATTCGCGCACTTACACCAGCAGAACGGGAATAGTAGACAAAAAAACAGCCTGAAGCATTTGCTTTAGGCTAGTTTTTTTAGAAGAGATGGCTGTGGTCGTGATTGATGAGTTCGATAAAAGTGAAAACACCATCTTCGTATTCATATTTAAGAATACAGCAATTTTGGAAGGAAGCATTTAATTTCTCACGAGTATTGCTCGTGAGATAGAAGTTGTAGTATGCGCCACCGTGCCTAACAGCAAGATCGTCTTGGGGCCATAATTTCATGGAGAGCAGTATTCATGCATGCTTGGGATTAAGAGCCTCACTCTCACATTCAAAACGGTCAAAGTTCACTCTTTTAAGGCTTTAAGGCGTGTGTATAGTAGTTAAGTAATGATTTCAAATCATTTGCACGTGTATTGAAGCGGTAGGCGGAATTAAAGCGAATACTATTTTGTATGAAATAATCCTTGGTGAGCTGTGCTTGGGCAATCCCAATATAGATGTTAAAGGTGAATCACCACTCCTTTGAATTTTTTTGAGTTGATTAAAACGTGTTTGGCCATGACTCATTACGTATAAAGTTTTTTTCATTTAAATTTATGCCAGTTGATTCAACGTAAGTAGCATTAACACCAGAAGCAACACCAGTATTCATATAGGTTTAATACTAATTATCATGCTTATGCTAGTATTTGCTACACTTTTGTGGATAGGACTATTGATATGTGGATTTCTTCTTAAGAAAAAATTTTGGGCCATGAATGAAGAAAAATGGAATCACTACTTTAGATATATGTCTGAATGAGGGTATATTATTCGTGGTGGCAGTATGTACATAGTTTCATTATTGTTATCATCATGGATAGGATATTTTATTTTTAGGTTATTCTCCTACGACAATCCATTATTTTTGAGTAGTATCATCCTTGCTTTAGGGGGGATACAGGCCTGTTTTAAAATTCAGAAAAACAAAATAAAATTGTCAAATAAATTAAAGGCTATGAGTCAAAATTGAGTATAGATTACAGATGCTTAATGGGATGCAGTGTAAAAACGGGTGATTTTATCATAAATAATGATAAGACCTATATCATACTACGATGATTTATGACAAATTATCTGAATTTTCATTGTAATATTTGTATAATGATATATATGAAAAAGCTTTGAGGTGAGGCATATGCTAAAAAATCAATGGTATGTTATCTTGTTGGCAAGTGAAGTGAAAATAAATCAGATAGTTGGTTGTACACGGTTAGGGACAAAACTTGTCGTTTGGCGCGATGATGATGAGCAAGTGCACTGTATTTATGACCGTTGTGTACATCGGGGTGTTTCGCTGTGTAAAGGCGAAGTAAAAAATAATCATATTATCTGTCCATTTCACGGATTTGAATTTGATGGCAGTGGAAAATGTGTGCTTATTCCGGCAAATGGAAAGGCAAATAAAGTACCAAAAAATTTTCAAACACAGGCATATCGAGTTGTTGAAAAATATGGGTATATTTGGTTGTATTATGCTGATGAATTTCCAGCAACAGACGATATTCCCTTTTTCACTGATTTATCAGGGGAACAAGGAGATACATTTGCGACAAAAGATTATGCAGAATGTTGGAACACTCATTATACGAGAGCAGTTGAGAATCAATTAGATGTTGTTCATTTGCCGTTTATTCATAGAAACACAATAGGTAAAGGAAATAAAACAGTTGTCAACGGTCCTTATGTAGAAGTTGATCAAGAAAATCTTATTATTCGGACGTATAATGAAGTTGATCATGGGCAGAATCCTAAGACGGCAGATGAAATCAAAACAGACGTATTGAAAAAAGATTATAAATTAGAATTTCGTATGCCAGCCTTGTGGCAAAATCATATTTTTGATAAACTGAGAATTACTATAGCTTTTTCACCAATTGATGATGATCATACAATGATTTACATGCGCACATGGCAAAAAATTGTGACTGTACCGCTAGGGAAACAATTCATGAATTGGCAGTCAATGCGTCAAGCAATTCGAGTACTTCATGAAGATAAACCTGTAGTAGAAAGTCAAGAACCAAAAATCACGTCATTGCGCATGGGAGAAAAGCTTATTAAAGGAGATCAACCAATTATTATTTTTCGACAGATGCGTGCACGTTTGTTAGAAAATATAAGTAGTAAGTAATGATAATTTAATATGCGTAATTACTAATATAATGATAGGGAGAAATGGATGATGAAACGGAAGATAGTTTTAAATCTTGCTATGAGCATCGACGGATATATTTGTGATGAAGCTGGAGGGTTCGATTGGATTGTTGGTCAAGGAGATACCCGTCTTGACACACAAAATCCAATCGATTTTATGGCGTTTATAGAAACGTGTGACATTGTTGTTATGGGAAAAAAAGCGTATGATGATGCACCCGAAAACAGTTTAGATATTTATCATGATAAGAAAATTTATGTTGTTACACATAGTACTGAGCAGCCAATAGCATCAAATGTTGAATATATTCAAGGAGATATTGTACATAAAGTTTTACAAGAACGTGAGAAACCGGGAAAACATATTTTTATTTACGGTGGTGGTCATATTGTAAACTTATTTACACAACAAAATGCAATTGATGAGTATATTATTGGGATTATTCCAACAATTTTAGGCAAAGGACGGAAATTGTTTTTTGATAATAATCCAATGATACGCTTACATTTAGAGGAGTATAGTTTTGTTGATGGAATTACGCTACTAAGATATATAAAACGCGACAAAGAACAAGAGGTATAGTCAGGAGACTAGCCTCTTATTTTGTATGTATTGTTTTACGGGAGATTGTAAGATAGGGTTAGTGAAAAAATGAAACATGCGAATTCAATCAGATACTCTCAAAATTACCTGTACTTTCGCCACAGGAGGTTTAAGAGTACAAAAAGTATTTAAAAATTTCTGAATGATGTAAACAATTGACCATGGTAAGAGCAGAAAAGTATAAAAAAAGTGATTTGACAATAAAATAACAAAGGATAGATAATTATTTTCTTTAATAGATAAGAGATAAAAAAGTGATTTTTCCTTGCTTTAAAGAGGGTATATACGATACACTTAACGAAGGTTTGAGTAAAAATAATAAACGATAAAAACAGATTTTTATTCAGTCCATCAGAACATCTGTGACTTCAGTCATGGAAGGTTCAATCCAAGGTAGGATATCAGTGAAAGGTGCACGAGAGCGTGGGCGAATACGAACAACCAATAAATAACTATACAATTTTACATATAAAAACAAGTGGTGCACTCCCAAGTAGAGGTGCCAACATAATTGAATTTAGTGCAATGAAAATTCGCAAAGGTCTCGTTTGTGAAACGATGACATCGTTACTAAAACTTGCACATAGTATGACACAGAAGGCTACAAAAGAAACAGGCATCAGTAAACAGATGTTAATCCAAGCACCAAGTATTGCAACAATGGCGAAAGATATGCTCGATTTTATCGGAAATGATTGTCTTGTTGTTGCACATGCTAAATATGAAATAGAACGTTTTTTGCGACCAGAATTATCAGCGTGCGGCTATGAATTTACTAATGATATTATTGATTTATATACGTTATCACAGCAATATACGCCAGATAAAGATGCAAAGCACGATGTAGTAACGTTAGCAGTGAGGTTTAAACTTACGTATGTAAAACCATCACGTGCATATGATGGTGCGCAACTTATTTGGCAATTATTCCAAAAATTTCTGAATGATGTACCAGAATGTAAATTAAACTTAATACAGTCTAAACAATCAAAGGATATGAATATAGATCAAGCATCTACTACCATTGAAAAACGACAGAAATTATTGACTATTAATCAATTGTCATATGAGATATTAGTCTTGCTCGCTTATGATCCAGTTAAAGATATTCGACAACAAGCACAAAATGTATTACAGCAACGATTTGCAAAAATACAATGGGAAACAGAAAGTTACGACAGTATTTGTGAAACAGTGCTACAATCAAAAGCTTATCGTATTAGGGCAATGTTAGCGTTAATGCCACAATTATCACAGGACATTATTGAATCACTGACACGTGATTCAACGATTACTGTCAAAAAAACAATTGCAATGCATCCAGATATTCCACTGCATTGCTTAGAGGAACTGAGAAATGATCGAAATGAAGGTGTTCGCAAGCTAGCAAATGCACAGATATCTGCGATTACACTAGTAACCAAAAGTTCTGAGCCACTATTTGAACAAGAGCGTGAATTAAAGGATTCGTTGAAAGCGATTGTCGATGAAACTGAAAGTAACTGTGCTCCATCTCTAGGTCTTGAGTTTAACTTTGATGAAAATCAAGACCTCCAAGAAGGCTATACAGAAAGTTTGGATTTATTATCACAGGCATTTCTTTCAGAAGAAACGTTTTTTACACTCGTTAGTAATGGTACGACATCTATTCGTCAAGCAGTATTAAAACATCCTGCAGTACCAGTTTCGGTTATTCTGTATTTACTTGATGATAAACAGTATGAAGTAACTTATAGTGCAAAACAAAAAATTCGTGATTTAGCAACAAATCCTAAAACTGATGCACATACCCTAGCAATTTTAGCAACATGCAATGATGTCATAACACAACAAGCAGTTGCCAGTCATGAATCGACGCCAAGTCATATTTTAACTGAGCTTTCTAATCGTTCATTTGAAAATTTTTCAGAATTGAAAATTGGAAAAGCACTTGCTTTAAATCAACAAACACCAATGAAAGTATTACTGAAACTTGCACGGATTAAAAGTTTACGTGCTGATGTATATGAAACATTGACGAAAAAAATATAACGACTAACGTTCAACAAATACACCTAATGTGATTACTGAGAGTTTATCGTAAAAAAGATAAAGACAATTACTTTTTGATCTTCTGATTTGAAATATTAGAATTGCCAACACTCCATGGCAATAAACATACTATGGAATTTACGCTTGGTTATGCCATTAATAACGAAGCAAATGATGAAATTATTCCAAAGTAACTTCATAAATACTGGATATAGCGAAGAGATATAGTATCCTTGTAGTAGATAAAAAAGAAAGTGAATTTGTGTCAAATACGATAGAATTACCTTTGGAGTCTACTTTTAGGATACTTTTTTGATTTTGAGATTAATATAGAAAATATGAACGAATTAAATACTAAATTTCTTATTATGCCATACTTTGTAAAAAAATTCGTAAATATGCTTGATCTGAAACGCATTCCATCTTGTATCTTTAAGATATGATGTAGATTGTTGCGAACGTATTAAGCAAATCATCGTATTTTCTTTAATATATACAAAAGAGAAGTGATAGGTTGCTCAAACAAAAATGATGAGAGTATATTTAAGGAGTAGGTAAGATGGCAACTATACGAGATATTGCTAAAATGAGTGGGTACTCAGTTACTACGGTATCACGAGCACTTAATGGAAATGGATTACATTCCAAACTTAGTTGCACGTGAACTAAGTCTTGATATGACAAAGAAAGTAGGTGTTGTTTTACCCGATACAAATCATCCATATTATAGTGATAGGAATATATCAGTATTGTGAAGAACACAAATTATCACTTCCATGTATTGTTAGTCAAGAAAAGCAAGTATCGGGGAATGCTAGATACATACTAAGTATTGATACAACAAGTTATCAACTCGGACAATTGGCTTTTCAGCAGCAGTGAGTGATTCTCCAAAAACACTTGCAGTCAAAGCTACATTTATAAATCGACAAAGATAAAAGGAGAACATTGGAAATGACATATGAAAAATTATTGCAAGATGTTACATCATTTGCACAAACGAAAGGTTTTACTCATGCACATACACCAAAAAATCTAGCAATGGCTATATCAGTTGAATCAGCCGAATTATTGGAACATTTTATGTGGAGCGATGAATGTAATTATAATGATGAACAAAAAAAAGCAATTGGCTATGAAATTGCAGATGTATTCATTTATTTAATGCACATGGCAAAGGCAATGGAAATAGATTTAATTAAAATTACTGATGAAAAAATGCAAATCAATAAAAAACGATTTTGATTGCTAATGATGTAATTTTTGTGAACAAAAGGTAGTAATACTTAAAAAAGCAATGACAATGTAGTCATTGCTTTTTTTAAGTATATTTATATGTGGAGTGTTTCTTTGTTTAACCGGAAAAATATCGAAAATGACAAATAAATGATCTTTTATGACAAATAGGCAGAATTTATTTTTTAAAAACAATATAATAGACAGGATGTAAGAAGGTAAATGGTTGGAAATGAGCAGACACAAAGCTAGAGAGATTAGAGTATTTTGTAAATATTCTGTCAAACTAGTTACCGTAACTGACTTTTGATCAAGACTACGAAGCTACAAATATAGGTTAAAGGGAGTATCCAAATGAAGAAAACAACTATTGGATTAGGTGTTAGTGCATGTACATTAATCGTTGGAGGAGTAACAGGAATTGTAGTAGCAGCAGAACAATTGCAGATTCAACAAACAAATGATCAATCAGCACAAATAGCTATAACACCAGAAATTCCGGAAATAGAAACATATAGTCCATCAATAGCAGAAGTGCGGACAGTGACATATTTTGAGAATGGGGAGTATTCATCTCAATTTAAAATTAGCACAGATATAATAGAGTCAATTACAAATAATGCAGGACATTATGCAAGCCAAGTTATTACAAATGCTATTGATAACAATCCAAATACATATTGGGAAACAAATAAAGCAAATACTTCAAATTGGAACAATGAAGTTGAAGTTACATTCACTGAAGATGTTACAATTGATCGAATTGTTTTTGGAGCACGCCCAGATCGTAAAGGATTTGCGACACAATTTGAAGTATATGCATCACCGACAAGTGAAGGGGAAACGTTTGAACTCATTACGACTGGTGGTCATAACTCAGTGACAGGGTTTATTGAAGCACAATTTGAACCGACACAAATGAAGCGTATTAAATTTAAATTTGTTGATTCGGTACAAAATTGGGCAACATTAAGTGAACTTGCATTTTATAAAGAAGATGCAGTATCAGACATCGTCTACGATTTATTTGTGGACAAGACATATACGCAATTAAAACCAGAGTATGCAAATAAAGATGTGTTAGAAGACCTGTATGAATCAGTCCAAATACACCCTGCAAATACTGAACTTTTAATTATGATGGAACAAGCATTTCAAATCATAAACGGAACAGTAAATGAAAGTACAACAGTGATTACAGTAAATCAAGATGGTGATATGAATGCCCATGCTAAAAATACATTATCTATGAATTCAGCTGGACAAAACTATCAAGCAACAGGAGTATATGGGCTACCAGGTGAAAAAATAACTATTTATTTAGACGTAGAACAAGGAACAAAACATTTACCGAAAATAGGGTTCAGTCAAAATCAAGGAACTTGGCGAGGATATGTGAAAACTGTTGAGCTTAAGCCAGGACGAAATGAAATTACCGTACCAGCCTTCGACTTAGATTCAGGAAGTTATTCGTACAAACCAAATCCTGGAGGGGCATTGTATATCATTAATCCTTACACAATGGAACAACAAGGAAAGGCACCAAAAATACGGATTGATAATGCACATGATTTCCCATTTTATCGTCAAGGTGATGATGAAGCGACATTCGTAGAAGAGTTAAAAGCATATCAAGAAAAACTAACGGCAGCTCAAGCGATTGGCGATACAAGTGTGTTGGATTTGTTAGAAGTTGAAAGTGATCGCGTGTTAATTTCAACGCTAGCTAGTAGCGGTTATCAAGTCTTTGTAACTGAGGAACAAAGTCCGGTAACAACAGTGAATCACTGGAACAATACATTTAATGCATTACTTGAATTTAATGGATTAGATGGGAGTAGTGAAGTACATGATCCAAAAAAATTAAAAGAACATGTACGTGTCATGCAACCGTATGGATTCCTATATGCTTATGTATGTCATGTTGGTATCCAGACCGGTCATTCTGCTTCAGTTTTACGAGATGGATTCCTCAACAGTTGGGGGATGGCTCATGAAACTGGACACCGATTTGATAATAAATATCGCGTGTGGGGTGAAGTGACTAATAATATGGAAGCAATGTATGCAAGTACATTAACGGGGACTATTAATGATCGTGTACAATATGAAGATGTATATCAAAAAATTGCAATGATTGAAGATAATGATCAGTTTTCAGATGGAGGATATTTTGTAACATTAGGTGCATTTTGGCAACTTCAGATGGCAAATGATTCATACTGGGCAGATGTTAATCGATTATACCGTGAACGACGCCCAAATATTCCAACAACAGAAGTGAAAAATGATACACTTGTCCAGTATTCATCTGAAGTTTTTGGAGTAAATCTGACTGAACATTTCAGACGACATGGACTCGTTGTAAGTGAAAAAACTGCAACAGAGCTTGCGAATACATATCCTGACTCAAATAAATATTGGTATTTAAACACAAAAGCATGGGAATATACAGGAACAGGTTTATCAGAAGATGATACAGCATCAATTCAGTCGATAAGTCACGATGGAAAATTAACAATGATAACAACAGCTTCAGATGTTGATTTACTTGGATATGAGGTGTTGCGTGATGGAGAAGTCATTGGATTTACTCGTACAAATACATTTACAGATATTGATTATAAAACAGATAAAAATTATGAGTATACTGTCATTCCATATGGGGCAAACTTGATAGCTGGAAAATCAAGTGATGTTCACAATAGCTATACACCAACATTGACAATTGCACAGCAAGAAGTATATATACCACTGTATGAAACGTTTAATCCGCAGCAATATGTATTTGCTACAGACTATCAATTGGAATCAATCCGTGACAAAGTAGTGATTGAATCAAATGTTGATGCTCATAAAAAAGGTGTATATGAAGTAAGATATTCAATTACTGATCAAGGTATTACTGTCGAAAAAGTAATGAAAGTATATGTTTTAGCACAAGCAACGCCACTTTCAAATTTAGATTGGGTAACAGGGACACAACAATATAGTACACCTAAAAAAGATATAAATTTAAATGGGAAGCCACTATCATTAACAGGTTTAGATGGTGGAGTAGTTACATATGAAAAAGGACTTGGAACACATGCAAATGCTGAGCTTGTCTATGATATAAGCAACGATAATTATACGAGATTCCAATCATATATCGGTGTTGAGCATGATATGTCACATCGTTCTGGAACAGTGAAATTTGAAGTATATGTAGATGGTGAAAAACAGTATGATAGTGGTGTTATGAAAGCAGGAGAACCTCAACAATATCTGTCAGTTGATGTAACTGGGGCAAAAGAATTAAAACTTGTGATTACAGATGCTGGAGATGGAAATGCCGCAGATCATGCGACGTGGGGGAATCCTATTTTATTAGATGCAAGTGCGCGACCAGAACTTACTATTCCAAATAATGGGGTATATGAAGTAGGGAGTATAGTTGATGAATCCACTTTAATTGGCGAGTATAGCGCGTATGATGTTGAAGACGGTGATGTAACAGATAAGGTGCAGATTACAGGACTAGATACATTTACAACTGCGAAGCCAGGAAATTATGAAGTGATATATACTGTAATGGATAGTGAAGGAAATACAACTAGACAAACACGAGTAATTTCAGTAGTTCATTATGCAGATTATGAATATTTAACAGACTATGAGTGGACGAGTGCAAAACAGAGCTATAGCTCAACACAAAAAGATAAACATCACAGTGGTTCACAATTAAGTTTAAGCGATGAAAATGGTGCAAGTGTAACATATGAACGCGGGTTAGGGACACACGCAAATGCTGAGATTATCTACGATTTAACACAAACAGATGCAGTGATATTTAGTACATATGTTGGCGTCGATCGTGCAATGTATAATAGTAACGCATCAAGTATTATTTTCGAAATTTATGTAGATGGTGAAAAAAAGGCAGCAACAGATGTCATGCGTGCAAAAGATGCACAACAATATTTACAAGTGAACATCTCTGGAGCAAAAGAATTAAAACTGATTGTCAATGATGCAGGAAATGGGAATGGATCAGATCATGGAACTTTTGGTGACGCAAAATTACATTATGTGAATGAACATCGAGCAGATTTAACACAGCTTCAAACTTTGATTACAGAGCTGGATGCATTAGATACAACATTATTTACAGAAGAAAGTGTAGCAAGTTTACAAATACAACTAGAAGCTGCAAAAGCACTGATTACACGTGATGATGTAGTACAAGTAGAAGCAGATGCTATGTACGAAACCCTTGTTCAAGCACGTGAACAATTGGAAGTGAAAAATATTGAAGTAACTATTCCTGATGTAGTATTAAGACGTGGGATTATGGATACGCTTGGTTTAGCAAGTGAACCAATTATGAGTGATGATTTAGCACAGTTAGAAATATTACATCTTGAAGCTGATTATGTGAGTGATTTAGAAGGTTTACAATATGCAACGAATCTTGTTTCGCTGAATTTAAACTTTAATGAGGTCACTGATTTGCGTCCATTAAAGGAATTGACAAAATTAGTGGACCTTCAAGTGAATGAAAACTTCTTAAACCTTGGTACAGCAGCTTATGATGAAGGAAAGTTTATCATTGAACCGATAGCAGTCTTTGATCTTGATGGGAAGCAACTTGAACCAACAGAAGTTATTTTATCAAACGGAACAGAACTACTCTCATTACCAATTGATACTGTTTATGTGGACGGAGTTGTTGAAATTGATGCAAGATTATTAGGTGGCCAATCAATTAGTAGTGTTGAAGTCAAGTATGCAAGTAATACAACCGCATTTAGTGTCTATACATTTCACTGGCTGGAGTTACCTAAAGATGTTGAAGCTAATCCAATCGTTGAAGTGAAAGATAGCGAGTTGCAAAAAGTAATTATGGACACATTGAATTTGACACAAACTCCATTACGCGCCAGCGATCTTGCCAAGTTAACGACACTGAATCTAGATGGAAGCTATGTTCGAGATCTATCAGGTCTTGAATATGCTGTTGGACTTACGAATTTACAGTTGAATTACAGTGAAGTTACTGATTTACGTCCAATCAAATATTTACCAAAGTTAACTGATTTACAAGCAGAAGAGAACTTTTTAGATAAAGGTGATGCAACATTTGATGGAAATATATTTACAATTCAACCAACAGATGTCTTTGATCGTAACGGTCAAAAGCTAGTACCAATAGAAGTTGTTCTTTCAGCACGAAATGAGATGATTATTTTACCGCTTGCTGACGTATATGTAGATGGAAATATTCAAATTGATGCAACTGTATTAGGTGACAAAAAGATAGAGACAGTTGAAATCATGTATGCAAGTGATGAGACGAACTTTAGTGTCTTTACTTTTCACTGGTTAAAAAAATAAAATAGAACGAACCCTTTCTATATATAGAGAATTATGTCACGATAATATATATACGACCTAATACGGGATGCTTAATATATAACAAACCTCCAATAACACTAACAGAACTGAGAATATCGACAAGTACTTTGTTGGTTTTGTAGTAAGAATCGTAATTTTTTCCGAATGAAGTTCTGGAATCTATAGAATTAGATGTTATACTATTTTCTTCGTTAATTGGTGATTTTACTAAGTGTGTTGTTTCCAATATTGTAATAGATTCTCCATTATTGGTAGTAGCATAAATATATGTATAAGATAAATACTATCATTAATAACAATAATTAATTCATTTGTAACGTGAGCTTTAAATAAAAAAAGTGGGAAATCAATAAACTTTCGTAATCGGAATCTATTGATCAATCAATTACTTTCAAATCACTACTGTTTAGAATAGTTATATAATTTAAATTTTCAAAAATATTACGATGGTGTAAAGTTAAATTTAATTTATATGATTGAACATATATTTTCTCAAATTTTTACGCTTTCAATTAGACAATTCTTTTTGAAATATATTCAAGTGTAGTGATTATGTTTTGTTAACGTAGAAAGCCCCAAAATAATAAGAATAAAGCATGTTCATTAATAAAGCGAACATAAACAATATGGTAGAAATTGTATAGTATAATCTAAAAGTGCAGAATGTTGCGGATTCTTTTATATAACTAAAAACCGACTAGAACATTAGATTTTTTATGTCTAATGTTCTAGTCGGTAATTTGATATAGATTTTCTTGTTATTTTTTTGAAATAATAAAGAATCCTGATAAGATAGTGGAGATAAATAAAATTAAAAATTCAGCCCAAGTCATGATTAACCAAAATGGTCCTCCTAGAACAACTGATGGAGTCGTTCCAAACTCATCTACAAAAATAGCTAAATTGTAAAATTGATTCATAGAGATAACCAAAGCTGATAGACAAAGTAAGAAGACAAGTACTTTTAAGAACTTCATAACTACTTACCAGGGTTGCAGGCAGCTGCAACCACGAAAGCATAATTTGGGGCAGTTCGACGTGGCTCTAAATTCCAGAATTGTTTATCCTTAGCAAATTGATAGTGGCATTCAAATTGCCATTCCATAACTTGAGTGTTTCTCCAATAAGAATGTCCACCTAACCCATGTGTACGACTAGATAACGTTCTCCAAGCATTATTTTTGGCTGCGTTATTTCGTCTTGTAGTGTTATTAGGTTTCAATTGTAGAGAAATACCATCCTCTCTATTTGTCCAACCTACGTAATCGAAATAATCTCCCAGTGGATAAAAGCGCGGAGTTGTCATTGTAGTCACAGTATACTCATATTCTGAAAGTTTTGTACCGTCATCGAAAATTATTTCATCTGGATTAAGTACCCCATGTACTACCATGACTTCAATGGGTTTATCAGCGCTCTTTGCATCAACATAAAATCCACCAAATACAAACGTGATTAATAAACATAACATAGCAAAAAAATGTTTCAACTTCATAATATAATTCCCCTTTCTTTTTTATAACTTAAGTTTAGCATATAAAACATTCAAAAAATGAAAATTAATTTTAAAAAAATAAAACATTATGATGGTTTAAAGTTAACTCTAATTTATATGATTGAACATATATTTTTGTGTTCTATCTTAATAAAATGTTTTAAACTATATATATAAATTTTCTGGAATCATAGGGCTTACCATAGGTGAGATGTATTCATAATGGATATTTTATTTGTTTTTTGATTTTTTAGTGGGAGTGATTTAGAACGTTTATCACCCATTTTTTATGATTAGAATTTTGTCCAATATATTCAAGTATAGTGATTATTTTTTGTTAACGTAGAAAGTCATAAAAGAATAATAGTCAGAAGAAAGACCGATAGTTTTTCTATATTATGATGGTGATAAAGGATATATTTTATCAAAATAACAAAAAACAAATACTAAGAATAAGTCATGTTTATTATATATGTTATATAACAAGTATTATATGAAAGTGATTTGTGAAAGTGAACAACTCAATGAACAACAGGCACAAGAGCTTTATCAAATCATGTGGATTTATTGCCACGGAATTGCGACAATGATTGCAACAAAAACAGTCAAATTTGATGAAACGACAATTATTACAATGCTTGATATAGTTGGTCGTGGAGTGATAGGAGAGGTAAAATGCAACTGATTATGAGTGATATTCAGTTAACTCTACCGAGAGTTGATAATAAAGTATATAAATATATTAATTTATTGGATTTCAAAATTCATAATTGTGTCGGTTGTTATGGGTGTTGGACTAAAACACCGGGGAAGTGTGTCATTCGTGATGATGCAACAAAGATCTATCCACTTATTGCTAAGAGTGAACGATTATTGTACGTAACTCGTGTCGTATACGGATGTTATGATGTACCGATGAAAACGATGCTTGAACGAGCATTACCAATTCAACAAGCGTTTATCCATCTAGTCAAAGGAGAAGCACATCATGTCCAACGTGATGTAAAACAAAAACGAACAACAATTATTGCTTATGGAGAACTTTCACAGGCAGAAAAAGTGATTTTTCAACAATTAGTTGAACGAAATGCACATAATATGCATTTTGCCTCAGTTGAAGTTATCTTTGTAGAAGAAGAGCATATTGAGGTAGCAGTGAGTAAGGAGTTAGCAAAATGGGAAATGTTTTAATCATCAATGGAAGTCCAAGAGCAGTTAAATCAAATTCAAAGCAATATGCACAATTATTAGTAGGTTATTTATCACAGCCATCAAAAACAATGGCAATTACACACCGAAATCATCAGAAAATTTGTGATGAGATGCAAGAGTGTGATGATGTCGTTTTTGTCTTTCCATTATATGCTGACAGTATTCCAGCAACATTGTTACAATTTTTGAAATATTATGAAAAGTATGAAACAAAGCATACACCAAGAGTACATGTCATTGTAAATTGTGGATTCATTGAATCAATGCAAAATAATGTGTGCTTGGAAATGATGAAAATATTTTGTCAAAAAAATAAACTACCAATTGGTTCAACGTTATCAATTGGTAGTGGAGAAGCTATATTAGGTACACCATTTAAAGTATTTGTAAAGCTAGCACTCTATCGTTTTGCACGAGCACTTATGAAGCAGAGACCAAAACAATACGCAGTATCAATGCCATTAACAAAGAAAATTTTCATCCGTGCTTCGACAAACTATTGGATAAAGTATGGAAAACAGTATGGGGTGAGCAAAGCCGAGATGGAAACAATGTTGATTGAGCAATAAGATTATATGAATGATGTACGTTTTGTACATCTTTTTTATTAGTATAGATGGTGGATAAAATGAATAAAATTTAAGAGAATAGCATGAGCTGTTTTGCTATGATGGATATATACAATGAGCTTGAGAGACTAAAATCACAAAATATAGTTTGGATCGATGTGTATAATTAGAAAAGAGAGTAGAAAAATATATGATACGAATGAGTATATTGACCTGTTTAATTGCATATAGTATTATGATGATTTTAACAATGATACATGTTATTTGGAATTGGAAAGTGCTTGGATATAAGGGATACATATCATTAGAAGATTTATTGGAAAATGGGGCGAAAGTTGAGGCGTATGTGCAAACAAAACGATGGCAACCTGTCTATAATTTGATTGTTTTTATACCAATAGCAGAGCTCTTTTTTTTAGGAGAGCCAGTCGAAACGTTAGCGATTGTGAGTTGTACATGGTTAATAACTAGTGTGACGACTGATATGATTACGTGGATTTTAATTCCACATCCTTGGCAAATGTCATGGAAAGAACTTTTTATTGATCATCAACCATGGGTGAGTCTATGCTATCTTTTCACAGCATGTGCTCCATTTGTTATTATATGGTTATGAGCAATAGTTGAATCGAAAGTATGATAATGAAAACTTTAATAACAAATTGAAATTTTTTGTTAATACTTGTTTTTACAAAAAAGAGCGAATATAATTAACAATTATCCTTATTCTAATTTAGGAGAATAATACTCTCCTAAATTAGAAAGATAAATTGATGAAAGCAGGTAATAGTTGGTGCAACAAATTAAAATATGTGAATTAGAACAATTCGATATGTATTGTTTAATTGATGTTCGTACAGCAAAGCAATATTACGATGGGCACCTAAAAGGTGCACACCATGTACCATTGGTACACGAACAGCTGCATTATCAATTATATGATACATATCATCGAAAAGGGATTGTTTTTGTACTTATTGAATCGCTTCCTCATATTCCCCACTTTTGGCAATATATTCAGAAATTACGAGTTATCGCAATACAAGAACAAACAAAGCCAATCATTATTTATTGTAGCCGTGCTCGTTTTCGTAGTAAGATTGCTTACTATATTATGTCGTGTTTTCATAAGCAAACATATATTTTAAGCGGTGGTATTAAGGGGATTAGTACAAAAGCATACGAAGCACTTTGTCCAAGATGTGGAATTGAGCATTTGTTCAACGAGCTTGAAATTGAGAATACTGATGGCAAGGTACACTGCAAAAAATGTGGTGAACTCATTCAACTGTATAAAAGCAACAAAGGAACAATTTAAGTTGAAAAATATATGGAGTAGCTGTAGTATATCTTGAGTTGCAAATTATCGATATTATGAAAGCAACAACCAAACACCGTCCAGACTTGGAGGAGACGAACGTTATGGTCGCCGTGTGTTAGCAGAACTCAATCAAGGTCAGTTATATTAGTGCCAATGTTGAAAAAGAGTGAATTAAAAGAATTAATATTACAAGTTTTGAGTCATTATGTGTAGGAGTGAGTAATTAAGAGCTAAGTAATATGTTTATTTAGTCTAATCATTGAAATTTTTATAATAGAAAAGAGGAAAAAAATGGAATTACTTAACAACCTTTCATGGATAATTATTATTATTGTTACCTGTATTTATGTCTTAGTACTATATCTAACAAAAAAAATACCAATTATTCGTGGTTATATTGGTGAATGGAGAGTCAAAAAAGAACTTGATAAATTACCAGAAGGATATGAATCGCTACATGATTTAATGATTTCAGTAGACGGAAAGATGAGTCAGATTGATCATATTGTTATTGCAACAACGGGAATATTTATAATTGAAACGAAAAATTTAACAGGAATCGTATATGGGAAAATCCGTCAAAAGAATTGGGTGCAATATCAAAGTAAACATCATAAGCGCCAGTTTCAAAATCCTTTACATCAAAATTACGGTCATATGAAACAATTGGCATCTGTATTAGAACGTGAAGAAAGTGATTTTGAGACACTGGTTGTTTTTAATGAACGAGTGAAACTAAAGTTAGATAATGATTTGCAAATTATTCGTAACTCCCAAGTTGTTAAAGTAATTCAATCATATAAAGAAACAAAACTTACAGACGGTGAGTGTCAAGAACTCATTATTCAACTTCGAAAAATAAATATTCAATCATATAAAAATAAACAAAAACATATAGAGCAAATTCAACAAAATATTAAAAATTCTGAATTATTAATAAAGCAAAATATTTGCCCAAAATGTAAAACTGAATTAGTGAAGCGTACAGGAAAGCATGGTGAGTTTCTAGGATGTAGTAATTTCCCAAAATGTCGATATACAGCTAAGAGTAAGAATGCTAAATTTGATAAATTGTATTAACAGACTATAATTATTTAATAAATAGTTTTATTCGAAAAAATTGTGGAATATAAAATGATTGCGATAGTTGTGTTAAGATGAAAATATGGAGTAGAAAAACAGCGTAGCTCATCAAAGCTACGCTGTTTTATTCTTTTATAATTGGTCACGATATTTTTCGAGTCGTGATTTTAAAAAATATTCACGGCGAAAAGCAATGATGTCTTTCAGATGTAGAACAAATATTGGTGTTAAATATTCAGGAGCAATTAATAATTTGAATTCATCAATATCCCCACAAAAGAAACCAGAAGCGGAATTTAAAAAAGCATTAATTGGATTTTTAGCAGTACGAATATAATCAGCTTCTTTCCACTCGTGAAATGGTTTTGATTTTTTATTCCTTGTTAAATCTATTAAGTGACTGGGAATAGAATAGAACTCATGGAATGATTCAATGATATCCCTGCGGTTAATCGTTGTTTTCATCGTATCACCATTTATAAATGCTTGTAAAAGTGGTAATTTATATAATTGATTCATTGCTGTGCTTTCCATCAGTGCTAAAAATGCTTCTGCTGGTGTGTCTAAAATCATAAGTTCAGCGGTAGATAACTCTTGTCTATCTGCAAAATAACGTAAGTGATTACGTAATGGACCAGTTTTCATTTTCAAAAATTCTACTATCATATTATCTGCAAGATATCTATAGGAATCAACACGACTTGGATGTTGAAAGTCTGAATTACTCATGATTGATTGCCATTGTGAATAAATAGTTTCTAAGGCTAATTTGTATTGTTGTTCACGTGTTTGTTTAGCCGTTGCCATGTTTGTTATTAAATCGACAACTTGTAAATCAAAGTGTACATGACAACCTTCAGGAATTTTAGGTTCACGAATGCTTGTTTCAATATTAAGTATACTAGGTTGGAAATTACCTCCTAGGACTTGTGGTAAAAATTCAACATCACGATAGTTTCCAATAAAATCTAAAACAATCACTTTTTGCTTGTTCGGACTTTTTCGTAACCCACGACCGAGCTGTTGTAAGAAAATTGTTACAGATTCAGTAGGACGTAAAAAGAATAATAGCTCAATATGGGGAACATCAATTCCTTCATTAAACATATTAACACTAAAAACAACATCAACTGATTGACTATTTAAACGTGCAATTGCCTGATCACGCGGAAGAAAGTATGGGCTATCTGCTGTACCGCTATAGGTTGCGAAAGCTTGAATGCCCTGTTTACTAAAAAACTTAGCCATTTCTAATGCATGTACTTTGCTTACACAAAACCCTAATGTTGTTCGACCATGATATTGCTTGTAATGCTGGTAAATTAATTCCGCTCGCTTCGATTGACGAAAAGCTTTTTCTAATGAAACTATATCGTACTTTTGAGCATTCCTAGAAATAAGATTATAATCAGTTGGATCATAAATACCGTAATAATCGAATGGAGCGAGCCAATCACGTTCAATAGCTTCGGTAAGTCTGACTTCATACACGACATTGTAATCACATAAAGCAAATACATCACGATTATCAAGTCGCTCAGGCGTTGCAGTCAAACCAAGTAAAAATTGTGGTTTGAAATATTCAATAATTTTTTGGTAAGACTGTGCAGAAGCGTGATGAAATTCATCGACAACAAGATAATCAAATGTATTTTGGTCAAATACTTCAAGGTGGTTACTCATAGTTTGTACAGTTGCAAATAAATGATCAACAAATTCGTCTTTTTGTAAACCGTAATAAAATCCTTGTGTTTTATCTGGCTGAACAGTCTGGAAAGTTTTAGATGCTTGTTTTAAAATATCTTCAGTGTGCGCTAAAAACAATACTTTATGAAATGATTGGCTATCAAATGCTGCTAAATATGTTTTCCCAATACCAGTGGCAGCAATCACAAGACCTTTGTTAAACCCTTCAAGTCGTGTTTTTTGTAATTCGTATAGTGCCTCAATTTGAGCACCATGAGGTTTGGGTGGTGGGTAGGAAATTTGTGTTTCACTTGCCTGTTCATTTGATGGTGAAAGTGGAATAATTTTAGCTTGGCCATCAATTAGCTGAATGGTTGGTGATATTTTAGGTAACCGATGTTGACGTGCATATTGACGTAAAAGTGCATCTGTTACGGGTAATGCTAAATTAAACAGGGTTTCGAATTCAGTTTGAAAAACATTGAAATCTGCTTGATGTTCTTCACTATAAAAGCGATAATTCCATTCCACTGCTGAAGTAAGCGCGGATTTTGATAGGTTGGACGATCCAATATAAATTGTCCCGTTTCCATTATTTGTAAATAAATATGATTTTGGATGGAAAGAATTAGTTCCATTATAAATTCGTAAGTCAAATTGAGTTTCAGATATTCCAAGAAACGCCTGTTTTAATAAATATAATGCACTTGGTTCGGTGATATTAAGGTAGATTCCTGTAAGTATGCGTATTTTTACTCCACGTTTAGCAGCAGCGACCAGTTGATCAATTAAAAGTGAGATGCCACTTACTTTTAAAAAGGACACAATGATATCAATTTGATCTTCAGATTGCTCAATTTCTTGTGCTAAAAAAGGTAAGAGATGATTATGCACCCTGTAATGCTATTGATTTGAGTCATTGTCATGTACTTCAACTAAGAAAATGCGATCATTAAATCCACCACGTTTTTCAGCTTTTTTTAATCGGATTTCTTCTAGCTCTATAGGATTACTGCTATGAATATAAGTAAGTGAGTGAATCAGTTCTAGTAAGTCTGCGAGTTCTTCCATTGCATCACTGTCATTCGTAGTTTCAAGATATTCTGCCAGCTCTTCATGTAATTTTTTTGTAATTCTAGTCGATAAGTTGAATCGTCTAGTATATGTGTGTCGCATGATTTGCCATCAGCAGTTATAATTGATGGAATTAAATCACGAACAAGTTTATTGTATACAGGCATAAAAAGCCCTCCTTTTTTGATTTTTCATATAATTCTAGTATAAATAAAGATACTGCTGTCTGCAAGTCATGAATGTAAACAAATCTAGCCTGTGAGTAACAGGAAGTGTATGTAAATAAAAAGCGAGCATAGAAACTTTAGCAAAGATAATAAATGAAATTTTATTAGTTGAATGCTTGATAATAGATTCACAATAATTGGAAGTTTTATAAAATTAGCAAGGTTTTTCATGTTTGGAAATTTATTTGGATATACTATGGTCATCACATAGGGAGGAGATGAGTATAATATTGGTGATTAGTTAATATCGTATATGTACATTGAATTTTTTGTATGTCATAATAAAGTGGAACTATATTTGTAAATTTGAATCGTATAGATTAGCTTTAAGGTGAGTCTGAGCGAGAAATAAAGGAGAGCTTATATGAAGTGTATTCATTTATCTGATCTTCATATTGGGAAGCGTGTGAACGAGTTTTCAATGGTTGAAGATCAAGTATATATTTTTAATCAAATACTGCATATTATTGATTTAGAAAAACCTGATGCTGTTTTAATTAGTGGGGATATCTATGACAAAACAGTACCTTCAGCAGAAGCTGTTAGTTTATGTGATGACTTTCTGTTTCGCTTGTCGAAATGTAATGTGCAAACATATGTAATTAGTGGTAATCATGATTCGGCTGAACGAATTGCATTCGGGAGACGTTTAATGGGTGAAAGTGGTGTCCATATGTCACCAGTATACAGTAAAGGTATTAAACCGATTGAAATGGAAGATGAACATGGCACAATTGCAATTTATTTATTACCATTTATCAAGCCAACACATGTACGAGCACAGTTTCCTGATGAAACAATTGAAACATATACTGATGCAATGAAAGTAGCGATTGAGGATATGGATGTCGATCAAACGAAGCGTAATATTTTGTTGGCACATCAATTTGTCACTGGTTCAGAACGTTCGGAATCAGAAGAAATCTCTGTCGGTGGTTCTGATAATGTTGCAGCTTATGTGTTTGATCCATTTGACTATGTTGCACTTGGTCATATCCATAAGCCACAAAGTGTTGGGCGTGAAACAATTCGTTATTGTGGTACACCACTGAAGTATTCTTTTTCGGAAGCAAATCACCAAAAATCAGTAACGGTTGTGGAATTGCATGAAAAAGGGAATATTAATATACGTACAGTTGATTTAACACCAAAACGAGATATGCGTGAAATCAAAGGTACGTATATGGAAGTCACTGCAAAAAATTACTATGACAGGCTAAATTTAGATGACTATTACCATATAACACTAACTGATGAAGAAGATATTTTTGATGCACTGAGTTCATTGCGCACCATTTACAAAAATATTATGAAACTCGATTATGATAATAAACGGACAGCAACGCAAGCAGTGATTCATGCGAATAGCGAAGTTGAATCAAAGTCACCACTTCAATTATTTAATGATTTATATGAAAAGCAAAACAATCAATCGCTATCGCAAGAACAAATTGAGTTTTTAGTGCCATTTATTGAAAAAACATGGGAGGAACAACGATGAGACCATTAAAATTAACTCTTTCAGCGTTTGGACCATATGCAGGTGAAACAACATTGGATCTAGATTCACTTGGGACAAATGGTATTTATTTAATCACTGGTGATACTGGTGCAGGAAAAACGACTCTTTTTGATGCGATTACATTTGCATTATATGGAAGTGCGAGTGGTGCTACACGTGATACGGGTGCTTTTCGCAGTAAATATGCAAATATTGATACAGCAACCTTTGTTGAATTAACATTTGTGTACGGTGAGAAAGTCTATACAATTAGGCGTAATCCAGACTATGAGCGTAAAGCACTTCGTGGTGATCGGATGACCACTCAGGCAGCGGGTGCACAATTGTATTTGCCAGATGGACGGGTGTTAGATAAACGACCTGAAGTGAATGCAGAAATTCAAGCGATAATGGGTATTGATTGTGCACAGTTTACACAAATTGCGATGATTGCTCAAGGTGAGTTTTTAAAATTGATTCATGCTAAAACTGAAGATCGTCAAAAGATTTTTCGTGAAATTTTTGGAACTAGCGTATATCAAAAACTTCAAATAAAATTGAATGACGAAGCAAATGCATTGAAACGACAATATGAAGCATTGAATCAAAGTGTGAAACAATATATTGCGGATGTGAGTGTTGATGATGCTGATATACTTGCAACTGATGTTACAAAAGCTAAGCGAAATGAATTACCAATGTCTGAAATTTTTCCACTGCTGCGTACACTTATTGAACAAGATAATCAAAAGTTACACAATTTAGGACAAATGATTCAACAACAAGACGTTGAGTTAGCAAATGTGAACGAACAAGTAAGAGCAGAGCAAGTGTTTCGTGAAAAACAAGAAGAATTGACTCGGAAACGTACAGAAATTATAGCGTTACAAGCAGCATATGAACAAGCACAACAAGCACTTGCACAATTGTATGCACAAAAAAAAGAGTATGATCAAATAAACCAACAAATAACAGTACTAACAAATGAATTACCGAGCTATGAAACGCTTGCGACAAAACAAACAGAACAAGCACAGTTACAAGTGATGGTGCAAAAGACTCAAAAACAGTCACAAGCATTAGCACAACAGATTGATACAGTACGACAAAAGCATACGGATGCACTTGCACAGCATAAGAATGTAAAAGATAGCAAGCTTTATTTAAGTGAGCTACAGACAAAGGCACAGATGTTTGAGCAAGAGATAGCACAAGTAATAAAATTTGAACAGCAAGCACTTGAATTAGCACAAACATTGGCAACAGGAAGCGAAGCTATTCAACGTGCAGAAACAACAATTCATCAACTTGAAACACAACAAACACAATTAGCTGATGCGCAACAAATAAAGCAAGCAGCAGTAGATAGACTCGCGAATCTGGAGCAATTGCAACAAGAAGCAGAGATGCAACGAAAAACTTTATTAGCACAACATGAAGCGATTCAATTGGCTCAAAAACATTATGATAAAGTTTCCATGTTGCAAGTAAACTATACACAGCAACAGCAGGTGTATATTGAAGCAAAAACGGCAGATGACCAAATTAGCACACAAGTGGAGGCACTGAGACAAGCATATTTAGATGGACAAGCAGGTTTATTTGCAAGTGAGCTTGTGGCTGGTCAACCATGCCCTGTTTGTGGATCGATTGAGCATCCATTATTAGCTACTTTACCTGTTGAAGCCCCGACAAAATTACAACTTGATGAGGCAAATCAGCAACGTGAACGTTCAAATCAATTGACACAACGTCAAGCTGAGCAACTTGCTGGACTTAAAAGTCAGATGGAGAGCGAATGTTCGTTACTTGTTGAACGAGTGACACAATTGATTGGGGAATGTGAATTTAGCACAATAACGACTCAACTACAAATCGCAAATGAACGTATTCTAATCGATGGGAAAAAGATACGCCAAGCACTCGATACATATGCGGAGCAAAGTAAGCAAAAACAAACGTTTGAAAATGAGTTGAAAGATATGAAAATAGCGTTTGAAAAAGTACGTGAGACACTTCAAACTGTGAAACAAGAACATTCTTCACTCAAAGCAACATTTGATGTTGCCAATACAGGTCAAAAAGGACAATTATTACAGGATGTACTCCCATTTATTGGTGAAAATACTTTCGAAACCGTTGTGATACAGTTACGAGCTTTACAACAAGAGCTTCAGGCGAAAAAAGAGAATTTGAAACTCCATGATGCGAAACAACAAGTAGCTGTATTAGAGCGATTAGAAGGAGAAATCCCCCAATTAGAGCAACAAATTCAAGGAGATACTCAAACGTATGATGAAACGTGTACTGTGTTACAAAAGTTACAATTAGAACGAGTTGGGACACAACAAGTGATCGAACAGATACAACAAACATTAACGTACCAAGATGAGCGTGTCGTGAAACAAGTGATTGAAAATCTTACAGCGAAATTGAATGACTATACACATGAAGTAAGCCAAGCTGAGCAAATAAAAACACAGCAACAACGGACAATTGACACGATGCAAGGACAAATTGAGACATTAGCAAAACAAGTCGAACATGTTAAATCAATTGATTTGGCGAACTTGTTTGAAAGGAAACAACGTTTGGAACAGCAGCGCCAACTTATCGATGAACAACGATTACAAATGAGTAGTCGTTGTATGGCGAATACTCGTTTATTGACACATCTTGAACAAAAAGAAGAAGAACTACAACAAGTGAGTACCCGTTATACAATGGTGAGTAGTTTAGCAAATACGGCAAATGGAAAAGTAAGCGGTAAAGATAAAATTATGCTTGAAACGTATATTCAAATGACATATTTTGATCGAATTATTCAACGAGCAAATGTCAAGTTTATGCAAATGTCAGATGGACAATATGAGTTTAAACGTCGCGAAGAAGCGACGAATAAATCAAGTCAATCAGGACTAGAATTAGATGTTATTGACCATTATAATGGATCGGTTCGCGGAATTAAAACGTTATCTGGTGGAGAATCATTCAAAGCATCACTTTCTTTGGCACTTGGGTTATCAGATGAAATTCAAGCTTCGGCAGGTGGTATCAAACTCGATACAATGTTTGTTGATGAAGGATTTGGCTCACTTGATGAAGGTTCACTTGAACATGCGATGAAAGCGTTAGCTAGTTTATCGCAAGAACATCGCCTTATTGGTATTATTTCTCATGTGGCGGAACTCAAAGAGAAAATCGATAAAAAAATTATAATTAAAAAACAAAAAAGTGGTGGAAGTAGTATTATGGTTGAACGGTAAAGCGATAGTAAAAGGCTAGCCCTCTATAAAAGGGGCTAGCCTTTTTTCTGAATATATAACGTTTAAGCAAGTAAATAAGTATCACTTAAGGCTTCATTTTATGATTCTACCTGTATCGGATCATATTTTTCAAATACTAAATCATGGGAAGTGATTTGCCCATTGCTCCCACAAGCATTTGGAATAGCAGCAACAAATCGCCATCCTTTCTTGCTATATTCATCGATGATTTCACGATGTTTCCCGCGAACAAAAATAGTACCAGCCTGTACTGAGACATAGACATATGTGTACATAATAGAAATCCCCCTTTGTTACAAGTTATAGATATGTATACTGTATTATAATCATATATTGCTATAGAATACGAGTACTTTTTACTACAATGAATGCATACGCCTCACAGTGATGAGATGAACTCAAAAGCAAGTTCCAATTCAATGGTATGCTATATATTATTTTTTTGCTATACTATAAGAAATATATTATATTATTTGGTAATTGAATAAAAAAAATATAAAAAGGACGTTTTGATGAAAAAAGTGATAAAATGGAAAATTAGTACTGCAATCGTCAGTGTAATAATAGCAATAACTTTGATGAATTTTTTGTTACCAAGCATCACGAGACCACAGTATGATCGTAACGGTGAACCAAGATACATTGCTACTAATCAACAAGAAATGTATGAACAATTATACGCTCATCCTCAGAAAAATAAGGGGAAATTTGTGACGCTTGTTGGAGTAGTTACGAATACACCAGTTACTGATAATAATGCGCAAATTTTTTTGATTGATACGAATATATTTTCTTACAATGGAGATACGATTGTTTCATACAGCGGTGATATGAATATTTCATATGGTGATTATATTCGTATTACAGGTTATGTATATGGGACATATGATTTTGAAACACAACAAATAGATGCACCCTTAAAGCCAGGAATGGTTTGGGTACCGATGATAACAGCAACTACCTTGGAGCAAACGAACCAACAAGAGTTATTGGAAGAATGGCCAAATAGTGTTAACTAATACAGGGAGTGTGAAACAGATAAGAACATACATTTGATTGTTAGACGTATCAATGGCAATCAAACGTGGTGTTGTTTCGACTATGACAACGAACATTGAAGATATTTCTTTTGTATAAATAGGAGGTAGGTATCTATGAAAATCGAGTATTCACTCACATATGATGACGCATATAAAATGTTTCAATGTTTGCGTAACGAACGATTTTTAGTTTGGTTTTTAAATGATGGCTTTCAATTGGCAATTGTTTTTTTTCTATGGACAATGTTCTTAAGTTATATTTGGCATTTGACTGTGTTATTGCTGGCATATCCGGCTACGGATACTGAGTTTTCCATAGGTGTGATGTGTTTCGTTTTCATTGTGCTTATATGGCTAACATGGAAATATTTTGATAATAAAAATGGGAAGAAAGATACTACATTGAAACAAAAATTCGTGAAAAAACAATCAAAAAACCAAACATTTTTAGAGCCGAGAACAGTGCAAATAGTTGATCAAACACTTATACTCGATACACCAGTAGCAAGATATGAAATTGAAGGACACGAGTTACGTTGTTTTGATTTCGAGGATATTATTGCTATTACTCATAAACGAAAATGGTTTTTTACAGTAATTCCTAAGCGCGTCATGACACCTGAACAACGGCAAATGATAATGGATTTTGCTATAGATCATACTAAAAAATAAGGAGCACGGCTATGAAAAGATTGAGTTTAATATGTATTATTACGATGACACTTGTCGTTTTAGTTGGCTGTGGTGCAAAAAGTCCAAGCCAGGTTGTAAAAAGTTATTTTGATGCAATGCAAAAAGGTGAACAAACACAAGCAATATCGTATTTAGTTGATGCAATTGAAACACAAGTAGGAGAACAAGAACCAACTGCTGACAAAGAATTATCAGCAGCGTTACTAATATACTTATCGAAATTAGAAGCCACTATCCTATCAGAAACAGTGACTGATACGACTGCACGTGTAGCTGTTGAAGTTTCAGGACTGAATTTATCAGAAATAATTATCGAAATATTTTTTGAAAGTCTAGGAGATGCATTAAATGGATCAAAATTAACGGATGAATATCTAAATACTAAAATTATTGAAAAAGTAAACAATGGTGATATTCAAACACGTGAAGGAGTAATTTTCTTAGATAAAATTGAAAATGAATGGCGAATTCAACCTGAAGAAGCTGATTTCATCGCATTAATATTAGGTAGTATTGAAAATAAATAAGTGATAGATTTACCATTGAGAGTCGTATATGTCACTTCAGTCATTTCTCACTCTTTCATAAACGATATGAAAATGGTACAATGAGAACACGATAGACATAATATCAATATGTAAAAACAGTCACCTTTCGTACTACATGTAGAAGGTGGCTGTTTTTAGTGAATATAGATGTAAAAAGAATGGTGTGAGAACAATTGGAATTAAGATTACATGAGGCGATTCAACAATATGCGACAAACAAACGTCTTGTTGCACAACGTGCAAGAACAATCGTGGCGAATAAGCAAGTGACAAACATACGGTATGTCTATGATGCCGAAAATAAAAATCCATATATGATTATTGCCCTTGTTCAAGGAACAAGACCATATGTAACACAAGTCGGGTTTAGTAAGAATGGAAATTATCGTACTGCCGCATGCACATGCCCAGCCTTTCAAAGCTACAGCGGATTGTGTAAACATTGCTTAGGAGTATTGTTGGCAGCTGAACATGAACAAAAAAAACGAGGGACCTTTTCTTGGGAATTGTATAATCCAAATGATTCATTTTTGAATCACGATGAGCAATCAGGGAAAGTAGGGCTATATCCTTTATTCGTTTTTGATCAAAATGAATGTTATGTTGAATTGAAAATTGGCCGTAAACGTAAATATATCATCAAAAGTATTCCAAGATTATTACAAGATGTTCAATCCGCACATGAGTTAAGTTATGGGAAAGAATTGCGATTTATTCATCATGAGACAATGTTCAATACTGATGCACAAGCACTATTGACAAAACTGAGCCAAATAGTAAAGCGGAAAAAATCAAATGATTTTTGCTATCAAGGTGTGCCTAGCGAACGACGAATGCGTCTAACACCCCAAGAAATGCTCTCGCTCATGGTGAGTTTTGATGGAGGAGTAGCGATTCAACAGCAAAATGAAAGACCAACTATCTATACACCAGTAGAAGAAATGCCGCCATATCGACTCATTATGGATACAGTCGTAAATAAACTGTGTATTACATATGCACCAGAATATGTAAGTTATGCGGTGTATGGATCATTACAGCATGCTATTTTATTAACTGATACGGACATTTATTATTTCACACAAGATAATCAGCAGGAATTTAGCCTTTTACGTGCATTAACGCAAAATAAAGGTGTAGTGTATTTTGAAAGCGACCGACTACATAACTTTTTGACAACACTGTATCCATTTTTTGCTGCTAAAATAGACGATCATACAGCGATTTTAGCCGAGTTACAACAACCTCATAATTTGGTAGGAAAATTATCAATTAATTTGAATGGGATTCAACACATTGAGGCCATGATTACATATACGTATGGAGCTCATTGTTTTCAAAGTAAACGTGATAGTATTGAGTCCGTCATACTTTCGGAATTAATGAGTGAATATGGACTTGAAAATCAATTACTCGAATATGGATTTTATCGCTCATCGATTGGATTTACTTTGAGCGATCCTGATGCGATATATGAATTTATCTATGAACACTTAAGCGCACTCAATGATCAGTATCATGTTGAAGTGAGCGAAGATTTTGGTGATTTTAAAAAGCCACATCTGTTGCAACCAACAATTGGTGTTCGTCTCGATAATGATTTACTGAAATTTGATCTGACGGAATTGCAATTTAGTGCAGATGATTATGCTGAAGTACAGCGACGCTATCGCCTAAAGAAAAAATATTATCGTTTCAAAGATGGGAGATTTTTGTCATTACAAACGCCTTCAATGCGTGAAACAATGAATATTTTGGAACGTTTAGCAGTTGATACGCAAGAAATGTTACAACCAGAAGTTATTCGCTCAAAATATGAGGCATTATTTGTTCATGATGTCTTGCAGCACTCAGAAATGAAAACAGTATTGAATAGTGCTTTTACTACCCTCATTCACGATTTTGAAATGATTGGCGAACGAGCGTACGTTGCTCCGACTGGTTTGATGATTGACTTACGTCCATATCAAGAAAAAGGTGTTGTGTGGTTACAAACCCTTGCTCAATATGGAATGGGAGGCATTTTAGCAGATGATATGGGATTGGGAAAAACATTGCAAATTATTGCGCTTATCTTAGCCTATCAACAATCACACATCAAGGACAAACAGCATATCATTATCGCACCAAAATCACTTATTTATAACTGGAAAGCAGAGTTCAAAAAATTTGCACCAACTATTCGAGTACTCGTTGTTTCAGGAACTCCAAAGGAACGATTGAAGAAATTACAATGTGTAGCAGCATATGATGTTGTTTTAACATCGTACGACTCTTTTCGTCGCGACTGTCACAATTATGAATCATATTCTTTTCAATATGCCATTTTAGATGAGGCTCATGCAATCAAAAATGCATTGACGCAAGGTGCAAAAAGTGTGAAAAAACTACATGCTCAGTGTCGTTTTGCTTTGACGGGAACACCAATTGAAAATGCACTGTCCGATTTATGGTCATTATTTGATTTTATTTTGCCAAGTTATTTAGGCACATATCAAAATTTTCGTAAAGAATATGAGCTACCTATTATGAGAAAAGGTGATGAGCGATTGCAAAAGCGACTCCATAGATTAACAGCCCCATTTTTATTACGCCGCCTAAAGCAAGAAGTTTTGACAGAATTACCCGAAAAGATTGAAACTATCATGTACTGTGAGTTTGAGAAAGAGCAACAGAAATTGTATGAGCAAACACTTATTCAAGCAAATCGTGAATTTCAAGCTGAACTTGCATTACATGGTGAGCAACAAGCAAGAACTTTTATGTGGACATTATTATTACGTTTACGTCAGCTCTGTTGTCACCCAACACTATATTTGGAAAATTATGAGGCAGAAAGTGCAAAGTTCCAATTATGTCTTGAATTAGTGGAAGAAAGTTTGTCTGGAAATCATCAAGTATTGATTTTTTCACAATTTACGGCGATGCTTGATGTACTCTCTACTCAATTGACAAAAGATGGAAAACCTCATTTTATGTTAACGGGTAAAACATCAGCAAAAGAACGGCTTGCATTAGTGGATCGTTTTAATGCTGGTGAGGTACCAATCTTTTTGATTTCATTGAAAGCGGGAGGGACAGGATTGAATTTGACAGGTGCTGATATCGTCATTCATTATGATCCTTGGTGGAATATGAGTGCACAAAATCAGGCGACTGATCGTGCATATCGAATGGGTCAAAAAAATACAGTTCAGGTGTATCAATTGATTGCCAAAAATACGATTGAAGAAAAAATTTCGCGTATGCAACACCAAAAACAAGCACTTTCCCAAGCGCTTGTTCACAGTGGTGAAACATTTATCAATCAGTTATCACCAGCAGAAATTCAATCATTATTTTTAGCAGAAATAACAAACGATATGTAAAAAAGCGAGGCGACTGAAAAAAATCAGCCCCTCGCTTTTTTACACAATTATTCTTCGTCACCATCAACAATTTCTAAATTTTTCACTAAGAAATAAGCGACGAGAGCTAATCCTCCCGTGACAATAACTGTGATGATTCCTGCTACTAACCAAACAGGTGCAATATTTCTGGATTCATCGTACGAACATTTGCAGTTATGCCCTTTGTTTGTCTTTCTTTTTGAACAACATGTTTTATTCATAAAAAGTTCCCCCTTCATTCGTTTCACTTTTATTTTCACACGGATGAAGAAAATAAACAACTTAAATTCAACTTGCGTCTTTGTGTATATTGCCTAAAAAATGATAATCGTTTCACTGGAAAAATCGGATTGTTTTTTGAGATAATACAATTAGATATAATTAAAGGAGGAAATTTTTTATGAAAGTTGAAGTACAAAGACCATATATACATTACAAAGGGAAACTTTATTATGTTCACCATATTGTACAACACACTGAAACAGAGGAAGTATTTGTATCATATCAATCATTATATCCACCATATGGGATGCACGTCCGACCATATGCGATGTTTATCGAAACTATTGATCAAAATAAGCCAGACAACGTGACAAAGCAAACACAACGGTTTGTTTTATATGAAGGGGATCTGTTTGAGAAGTGAATGAAGTCATGTTTACAAAACATTTTATTAACACCTAAAAAGCTTGCTTTCAACAATTAAATTGTATAGGATAAATGAAAGAGAGTTGTGAGGTTATGTTGGATGATGTTTCGATATTGGTGATTGACATTTTATTAGGCGGATTAGCAGAAGTACGAGATTATCGAGTTTTTGTGAAAGTTTTAATCGGGAGTGTGTTAATTTTATTGTATGTGATGCTACTACAAGCATTAAATTAGTGAGAAAGTGGTGAGAGTGATGATTCCTACTATTTTTGAGGATTATTTATCAACGATTGAAAATCAGACACACCAACAACGAGTTCGAGAAGTATTGGCTTGGGTCCATGAAACATTTCCAAGCTTAGAAATGCGAATTGCTTGGAATCAACCGATGTTTGTTATGAGTGGGACATTTATTATTGGTTTTAGTGTCGCAAAAGGACATCTTGCAGTTGCACCAGAATCGCAAACAATCGAGCAGTTTCAATCTTGTTTTGACCGTGCTGGTTATACATATGGAAAGAATTTGTTGCAAATCAAGTGGCATCAACACATTGATTATGAATTGCTAGCTACTATTATTCAAACAAATATGCGTGAGAAACATGGGCATACAAAATTTTGGCGATGAATAAAAAACCGATATATACTCCATATTTTTTGGAGTACATATCGGTTTTAATTATCTGTTATTAATTCTGCAAATGTTTCAATAGACATATTTGCATTGATTCGAACACGTGGAAGTGCACGCGGATCTTGCTGTTCACCAGCACTATTTGTGTGAGTGTCATTTAAATATGTCCAACTTGATGTGCCTGAGTGAATAGCAAAAGCAAATGGAACACCTGCTTGTGATAACCCCTCAATTGCATGATCACTGTAAGCACCAAAAGGGTAGCAAACAATTTGGATTGGATGACCAAGTAACGCTGCCATTTTTTCATTATCTGCAATAATCTCAGCTGTCGTTACTTCATTAATTAAGCCTTTACTTACACCATCTTGATGTAAATTGTATGTATGACTTTCAAAGTTGATATGCTTATTATTTGTCTGTAATTGTTGAATATCATCAGCTGTTAAATGCCAATCTGGACGATGAATGTAGTCTCCAATAATGAAAGAAGTAGCATACATATCATATGCTTGTAATAAGGGAGCAACGATTGTCTTAATTGACTGGAACCCATCATCAAATGTCATTAAAAGTGTTTTTGGTGGTAAATTAATTTTTCCATTATATGCATCAACAAATTCCTGTACAGTAATCGTTGTAAATCCATTGTTTTTTAAATATTGGAGCTGTGCTTCAAATTGTTCTTTAGGCAGTACGTTGCCATCATTAGATGTAGTAATATCTTGAACATCATGGTACATCAAGATAGGTAAACGTGTAATTTTTTCTGCATCGGTTACATGGGCAAAACGAGTGCTGTGTTGGTCTGGTAGTGTCGTTACGCTGTCAGTCGTAGGATGTTCAGATTGAACCGGTGTTGTTTCTGTGTGTTTATCCTGATCTGAATGATTAACTAATAACATAACGCCACTAGCTGTTAGAAAACAAATAATTGCCATGATGATTATTAGTTTGATTAGGTTTTTATTGTCCTGTTTCATAGTTTCCTCCTAAGAAAAAATATTATGCACGCCTAGCAAATGTATGAAATGTAAATTTCTCTGGTAAATGATGCGATTCAGTATATTCGAATTGCTGACCTGTTTCAAGGTAGACTGTGTTTTTGATAACTGCAACAAATTGATGTGATGGAATTTCTAAGTACGTTTGATCAAGAGGTGAGGCTTGTTCCATACAAATAGCCTTTTGAGCACCATTAATTTTAAGTTGCAATGTGTGTTCGATAAAATCATAAATTGATTGCTCACAAATTGAGCGAGTAAGAGTGGGCACAAGTGTGCAATCAAAAAAGTTTTCATCTAAAATAGCTTTTACATGATCAATAGTTCGAATACGGACAACATGAAAAACATGCGATCCAATATGGAACCCTGTCTTTTGAGCTAATTGTGAATCGACCACCATCGTTTCGAAAACAGGGATTGTTGTTTCAACATGAATACCTGTTTGTGCACTGACTTCTGAAAAACTTTGTAGCCCTCCAACGAGTAAGTGGAGTGGAGGCTTTGCCATAACAAAGACACCTTTTCCGTGTACACTCGTGACAAATCCTTCTTGAGCAAGTACTTCAAGTGCCCGACGAATTGTGTTTCGACTGACATCGTAGAGTTGGCAAAGCGTGTGTTCTGATGGCAGTTTACTTTCAGGTGCATACACCCCATTTGTAATTGCTGTTTTAATAGATTGATAAATTTCAAAATATTTATTTTTAGTCACAAAAATCATCCTTTAAACATAATAATAGTTCTTATTAATTTTAGCATATTCTCATCTAAAAGAGTATTGGAAAGAATAGTGATACTTTAGTACTTGTTCAAACAAGTGTTGACAAACTTGTTTGAACAAGTTATTATTTGAAATAAGAAATCGTTTACAAAAAAAGGGGGATACTTTATGAGTAAGTATGCACAAGAAGTAAAAGAAATTTTGTTATATGTTGGTGGAAAGGAAAATATTGTGAGTGCATCGCACTGTGTAACACGATTACGCTTTGTATTAAAAGATGAAACGAAAGCAAATATTGAGCAACTAGAACAATTGGCAGTTGTAAAAGGGACATTCACTTCTGCTGGCCAATTTCAAGTTGTAATTGGAAATCAAGTTGCGGACGTGTATCAACAATTGCTTGCTATTTCTGGGATAGAAGAAGCAACAAAAGATGAAGTGAAGAAAGCAGCACAAAAAAATATGAACTGGATTCAGCGAATAATTGGGGGGTTAGCTGAAATTTTCATTCCGATTTTACCTGCTATTATTACAGGTGGGCTTATCTTAGGATTCCGTAATATTATTGGTGATCTTGCCATATTTGATGGTCAAACACTTACCCAGCTTTATCCAATGATGGCAGAAATTCATAGTTTTCTTTGGGTTATTGGGGAAGCAATTTTTCATTTCTTACCAGTAATGATTACATGGTCTACAGTGAAAAAATTTGGTGGGTCACAAGTTCTTGGTATTGTTTTGGGAATTACACTCGTTTCACCACAGCTTTTAAATGCGTATGGATATGCTGAAGCAGTTGCTACAGCTACTGTTCCAACGTGGGATTTTGGCTTCATGATGATTGAAAAAGTTGGGTATCAAGCACAAGTAATTCCTGCTATTTTAGCTGGTATCACATTGGCAAAAATTGAAACAACACTGAATAAATTTATTCCAGATGTACTGAAAATGATTATCATTCCATTTGTTGCTATTACTCTAACTGTTTTACTATCGTATGTTATTATTGGACCGATTGCACGTGAAATTGGGAATACACTCGCATTCGGGTTTACAGCATTACTCACAGGTCCATTTAAATTAATCGGTGCAGCAATCTTTGGTTTGTTTTACGCACCACTTGTTATTACAGGTTTACATCATACATTTTTAGCAGTTGATTTACAATTAATTGCTGAGGGCGGAACAATGTTATGGCCACTTATTGCTTTAAGCAACATTGCTCAAGGCTCTTCAGTTCTCGCTATTTTCTTTTTGTATCGTCAAGACGCAAAATTGAGCTCGATGGCAGTGTCTTCAAATATAGCAGCATGGCTTGGGGTAACAGAACCTGCGATGTTTGGAGTGAATTTAAAGTTTAAATATGCATTTTATTCAGCATTAGTCGGTTCGGCATTAGCAGCAATGGTATCAATAGGTAGTGGCGTTTTAGCAAATTCAATAGGTATAGGTGGATTACCGGCATTTTTAGCAATTCAGCCACAGTATTGGACTTCATATATTCTTGCGATGATCATAGCAATTATCGTACCATTTGTTTTAACATGTATTTTCAGTAACGATGTTTTAACAAGTAAATTGTTTTCACGTATACGTACACTAAAAATGAAATCACAATAACGTATGAAATATATTTACTAGAAAGGCTGTAGTATTTCAAACTATACTTGAGTGAGGATAAATTCTATCACGAATAATAGATGCGAATAAAAATAAATAATAGAAGATACAAGAGGAATGAAATGAGATGGAAGCAACTTTCAAACAAAAAACAGTATATCAAATTTACCCGAAAAGCTTTTTAGATACAACAGGGACCGGACTAGGTGATTTAGGCGGTATTCAACAAAAACTGCCATACTTACAACATCTAGGTATTGATATTATTTGGTTAACTCCTATTTATCTATCTCCTCAACGAGATAATGGCTATGATATTGCCAATTATTATGAAATAGACCCTGCATTTGGAAGTATGAGTGATTTTGAAGCACTTGTTAATGAAATAAACAAAAGAGGTATGCAACTCATTATGGATATGGTTGTCAATCATACATCAACGGATCATGCCTGGTTTCAAGATGTTTTAATTCGCGGGAAATCGAGTCCGTATTATCAATTTTATATTTGGCGTGATGGTATAGATGGTCAACCACCGACAAATTGGCAGTCAAAATTTGGTGGCTCAGCTTGGGAATATGTACCAGCACTTGATCAATATTATTTACATTTATTTGACGTAACACAGGCTGATTTAAATTGGGAATACGGACCAATGCGTGAGGCTATTTATGAAATGATGCGTTTTTGGATGGATAAAGGAATTGCTGGATTTCGACTCGATGTTGTAAATTTGTTATCAAAAAACCAACAATTTCCAAATGATACGTTAGTGACACCAATGGATGACGGCCGAAAATTTTATACTGATGGTCCTAAAATTCATGAATACTTACAAGCAATGAATGCAGCTGTATTTTCTCATTATCCAAATACTTTTAGTGTAGGTGAGATGTCGTCAACAACAATTGAACAGTGTCAACGGTATACGAATCCTGAAAATAATGAATTATTAATGACTTTCAACTTTCATCATTTAAAAGTTGACTATCCAAATGGAGCGAAATGGGCGATAGCACCTTTTGATTTTCAACGATTAAAACAATTATTTATCCAGTGGCAACTAGGTATGCAAAAAGAGCAGGGATGGAATGCATTATTTTGGTGTAACCATGATCAGCCACGTGCTATTTCACGTTTTGGGAATGCTAAAGAGTATCCATATGAATCAGCTACAATGTTGGCTACAGCAATACATTGTATGCAAGGAACACCGTATATTTACCAAGGTGAAGAAATAGGTATGACAAATGCATATTTCACGTCAATTGATGAGTATCGTGATGTTGAGTCGCTGAATGCGTATGCTACACTGCTTGCTCGTGGCTTAACTATTAATGAAGCATTAGTTATTTTACAGGAGAAATCACGCGATAATGCTCGTACACCGATGCAATGGAACACAGATGAAAATGCTGGTTTTACGAAGGGAGTACCTTGGATATCAGTGAATAAGAACTATAAAACAGTGAATGTTGAGTACTTACTAACACAAGAACAATCAATTTTTACATTTTATCAACAACTCATTCAATTACGCAAAAATAATCAAGCAATTAGTGAAGGTATATATCAGCCGTTACTAGTCGATGACTCACATGTTTATGGCTATAAACGAATATTTAATAATGAAAAATTGGTAGTTTTATGTAACTTTTTTGCTCAATCAGTAGAGATAGAAAAACGATTGATTGACATACATGCATATGATATTAGTATTAATAATTATGCATCACTTGAATCAACACAAACGACTATTACATTATTACCATATCAAGCAGTTGTACTCCAATGCTGAAAATGTACGAATAGTATATGATAAGATAAAAACCACCCTTTACCTCAATAAATTTGCGGTAAAGGGTGGTTTTTAGTGAATGAAGCATATTGATTCATTATTTGTTTTGGTTTAACCAAGGAAATATGACATGCTTAAAACTTTCAGATGAAGCAATATAACGATTTTGATAGTGGCTATCTGCTACTGCGGTAATTGGATTAGGACTGAGAATCGCGGCTGTAGTAAATCCAAGTGAACGAACAAGTTCGGTTACTTGTTCGGTTGTTTCACCAAAAGGATATGCCAACGTTGTGACATTAATTCCGAGTTCTTGTTGAAAAACTGCAAGACTTTCTTCTAAATCAGTTTTTAGACGGTTCCAATATTCTGGATGTAAAAAAACAGCCTTTCCATCGAGTAAATAGTGGAGATTATGAGTATGAGAGCCAAAAGATGCTAGTCCACTTGCTTGCATTTCACGTAATTCATCCCAAGAACTCATCTGTAAATTGTTGAAATCTGGATTGCCGACTTGACCAGTTATAACAAATAATGTAAAAGGTATATTACGCTCTTTCAGTAAAGGGAATGCATTTTGATATACACTTTGATCAACGTCATCAAAAGAAATCCATACACACATATCAGGAAATATTCCTGACTGTTGAAAGGATTCAATTTCAGTTGGTGTAGCAAAATATGCATTTGCAGCTATGAGTGCGTCAAGTTGCTGTTCAAACTCATCAGTATACACAGAGTATGTAGACAGTGAATCATTTGAACTTGTTTGAGTAAACAATTTATTCCAAAATGTAGGTTTGCGTACACGGTGATAATTGAGTCCAATACACATATTATCACCTGAAATTGGAGTGAAATCTGTTGCAGTTGGTGTTAGAAATGTTGAAAATTGTAGTAAAAAAATACTTGTAATTACAGAAAAAATGAGGAGTTTTCCTATTTTTTTTAGCATAATTTGCTTCCTTTCAATCAATTAATTAATCTTTCTTTGGTTGGATAATGGGGTTAGTAGAGAAAGTCGATATTTTCTGAGTTTGAAGTTGTTCGAAATCGATTGGACTAATTAATCCTAAATTTAGTAGTTCAGCATCGGTTGTATTTTCAGGATAGTGGCGCCGATTAAGTGAGCCAAATCGATGCTTATTGTACGTTCTCCATACAAGCAGTAAAATAAACATCCCTAAGAAAATAAGAACACATTCAAATAAAAATTGCTGAATATCTGCGTTAGTAACATTTAATGCAATTCGGACAATACTGATGAGTGCATCATTATGATCAAATACTGCCGAAAAAAACAAATAAAAAATAACAAGCGAATACAACCACATGAATAATGTAGTTGTATAAGAAACTAATTTTTGGATAAAGGTTGTATTTGAGATGACGATGTATGGTGAATATTTCCTCGATCTGGAGAGTCCCATATAGCATAGCCTCCTTTCAGTTGTGCATAAATTGCTTTTGGTGTTGCTGTAATAACGACAAAGGTATTAATCATCCAATAAATAGCAGGATACCAAGAAGCCCATAGGTAGTATTTAGAAATATTGTCATATCTTGATTCGTTTTTTAAAGACAATAAAAGCTGAATATGGCTTAAAAAAACAAGGGCAAATGAATGAAATGAAAACCAAATAATAATTTCGCTCAGTGAGGTAGCACTGAAAAAAAGTTCAATTGTTACAAGAGCCCAGAGGAAAGCCCAAATCACACTGAGTAGTTGTTCTATATAAATCAACCATAATCTTCTTTGGCGCCAATCAGTGAAAATATCCCAGTGACGAATAAGTACTTCTTGGCCACCTTGAGACCACCGAACTCGTTGCTTAAAAATACCTTTCAGTGTTTCAGGCACAAGCATCCAACACAATGCACGAGGTTCATAACGAATATCCCAAAATTTTTTTTGTAATTTCCAAGAAATAGCAATGTCTTCAATAATCATATCGCAATCCCAAAGTCCAACACTTACTAACGCTTTCTTACGAAATGCTACGATGACGCCAGAAACAGTCATAATTTTACCAAATACTTTTTGAGCACGTTTAATTGAACCAATAATAGATGCATATTCAACAAGTTGCATTTTACCGAGTAAAGTGTCTCGGTTTCGAATTCTTGGATTTCCAGTTACAGCACCGACACGTTCTCCTTTAATAAGAAAATGTTGAATAAGAAAATAAGGTGCTGCATCATCCAGCAGTGCATCGGAATCAATACATAATAAAAATTCACTTGTTGATGCGTGTGCAGCAATATGAAGTGCATTAGCCTTTCCTTTATTTTCTTTACAGTCAATAACACGTAATCGTTCGTACTCTTGACTGAGCGCAACTAATATTGCACCTGTTTCATCTTGACTCCCATCATTTACTGCAATAATTTCAAAAGAAGGATATGACAATCCATGTAAATTTTCAATCGTTTCATGAATTGTTTATGATTCATTGTAACATGGAACTAAAATGCTAATTTTAGGCCAGTCTAATTCTGGTACTATACACATATCTTTTTTTGTTTCACGAAAAAAAGAAAAAATTAACGAACCAGAAATCCAAGTAAACGACATAATAATTGGATACCAAAAAACAAAAATACCAATTTGTTCAATAAGAGTATGAAAATCATTCTCTTCCATAAAAAAACCCCCTAAAACATAATACACTTCCAATTCTATCAGAATTAAATTCTAATGCAAACGAAATATATTATGAAAAAATATTTTTGAACAGTCGTGTAAAGAGTTTAAATGCGCTTAATGATTAAATATAAATTTAAACGTTTCTACCAATAATAATTTATTTCATTTTAAAACGAACCAGCCATATATTTCAAAACTCAAAAGCATATCATTTGTCAAAGGAGAATCTAGTCGGTACAATGATATCGAACAGTAAACAGTAACCATTACGTTTTACTGCTTCGTACTTATTCAAACGATATAAAAGGAGGTCCTATATGTCATTAATCGGCAAAGAAATAGGTCAATTTTACGCAGATGCGTATCAAAACGGGGAGTTTTGTACGGTGAGTATGGATGAATTAAAAGGTCAGTGGAGTATTTTCTGCTTTTATCCAGCCGATTTCTCATTTGTATGCCCGACAGAGTTAGCTGATTTACAAGACCAATATGCTCAATTACAAGCACTTGGTGTTGAAGTATACTCTGTGTCAACAGACACACACTTTACACATAAAGCATGGCATGATCATTCAGCAGAAATCAAATCATTGACATACACAATGATTGGTGATCCATCACAAAAAATTTCTCGCTTATTTGAAGTGTTAGACGAAGAAACTGGTTTAGCAGGTCGTGGGACATTCATCATTGATCCTGATGGTATTATCCAAGCAGTTGAAATTGCATCGGATGGTATTGGACGTGATGCAAGTATTTTAATTGATAAAGTAAAAGCTGCTCAATATGTCCGTAATAACCCTGGTGAAGTATGTCCAGCGAAATGGAAAGAAGGCTCAACAACGTTAAAACCAAGTATTGAGCTTATTGGGAAAATCTAAGATTTATAACAATTTGCTAAATAAATCTACATGTCAATTGTATGAATGCGCAAAAAAAAATGGGAAATTGTAGAAAAAAAACGAAAAGAATAAAAATAAAGCATAACAATTGTAAAAACTAAAAAAGTATGCAAAAATGAATTTAACGGAATCAAGGAATCTTGATTACCTCAGATAACACTATTATTGAAGGAGGACATTTTACATGTCATTAATCGGAAAAACTATTGGTGAATTCAAAGCAGAAGCATACCAAAATGGAAAATTTTTATCTGTATCTTCAGAAGACTTCAAAGGACAATGGAGCGTTGTTTGCTTCTACCCAGCAGACTTTACGTTTGTATGTCCAACAGAATTAGGTGATCTTCAAGATCAGTATGCAACATTAAAATCAATGGGTGTTGAAGTATACTCAGTATCAACAGACACACACTTCACTCACAAAGCATGGCATGATCATTCAGAAGCAATCAATAAAATTGAATATATCATGATTGGTGATCCATCACAAAAAATTTCACGTTTATTTGATGTATTAGATGAAGAAGCTGGTTTAGCAGATCGTGGAACATTTATCATTGATCCTGATGGTGTTGTGCAATCAGTAGAAATTACTGCTGGTGGAATTGGACGTGACGCAAGCATTTTAATTGATAAAATGAAAGCTGCTCAATACGTACGCAACAATCCAGGTGAAGTATGTCCAGCAAAATGGAAAGAAGGATCAGCAACATTAAAACCAAGTATTGACCTTGTTGGGAAAATTTAAGGTTTAGTAAACTGAACAGATATGAACTACACGTTTCAGATAGCTTATTTGAAGCTTGTAGTTCTTTTTTATAACAAATAAATCAAAAAACGGAGGGTATTCTATGCATTTAGATACAGAAATAAAAAGTCAATTAGAACAATACTTACAGTTACTAGAATCAGATATTGTTATCGAATTAAGTGTTGGAACGGATGAAAATTCACAAGATTTAGCAACATTCGTTGAAGAAGTTGCTGCGATGACACCACGTATTACAATTGAGCGTGTATCATTACCGTATACACCAAGTTTTATGATTAATAAAGCTGGGGATGGTGTGAGTGGAATCACTTTTGCAGGGATTCCTGGTGGACATGAATTTACATCATTTATTTTGGCTTTATTACAAGTGAGTGGTCGTGCACCAAAGGTGGATGCTGAGATTATTGAGCGTATCAAAGCAATTCAAACACCTTATCATTTTGAAACATTTATTAGCTTAAGTTGCCACAACTGTCCTGATGTTGTTCAAGCTTTTAACTTAATGAGTGTTTTAAATCCACTTATTTCACATACAATGATTGATGGGGCAATGTTTCAAGATGAGGTGAATGCACGTTCAATTATGGCTGTTCCAACAATGTTTGCCAATGGTGAAGCATTTGGGAATGGGCGTATGATTATTGAAGAAATTCTTGATAAAGTAAGCGGTCCTGCTGATGCGAGTGAATTTACAAATAAAGAATTATATGATGTTTTAGTTGTTGGTGGTGGTCCTGCAGGAGCAAGTGCAGCTATTTATGCCGCTCGTAAAGGGATTCGCACAGGTCTTGTAGCTCAAAAATTTGGAGGTCAAGTGCTTGAAACGTTGGGAATTGAAAATGTTATCGGAACACCATATACAGAAGGTCCAAAATTAATGGCCCAAGTCGAAGCACATGTGAAAGAATATCCAGTTGATTTAATGAAAGGCCAAAACGTAAAAAGTATTGATAAAAAAGACGTTGTTGAAGTAACATTAGAAAATGGTGCCGTTTTACAAAGCAAAACGATTGTATTAGCAACAGGTGCACGCTGGCGTAGCATTCATGCTCCGGGGGAACAAGAGTTCAAAAATAAAGGTGTTGCTTATTGTCCACACTGTGATGGACCTTTATTTAAAGGGAAAAATGTTGCTGTTATCGGTGGTGGAAATTCAGGGATTGAAGCAGCAATTGATTTAGCTGGAATAGTAAATCATGTAACCGTTATCGAATTCCAATCAACATTAAAAGCAGACCAAGTGTTACAAGAACGTCTTCACTCATTACCAAATGTCACTGTTGTAACAAATGCAAAAACAACAGCGATTACAGGTGATGACAAAGTATCAGGTTTATCATATGTCGATGTTCAAACAAATGAAGCACATGATATTGCAGTGGAAGGTGTTTTCATCTTGATTGGTCTTGTACCAAATACAGAGTTTTTAGGTGATAGCGTCGAAAAAACACGTATGGGAGAAATTATTGTTGATAAACACGGTGCAACGAATATCCCTGGTGTTTTTGCTGCGGGTGACTGTACAGATTCAGCTTATAAACAAATTATCATTTCAATGGGGTCAGGGGCAACAGCAGCGCTGGGAGCATTTGATTGGTTAATTCGAAACTAACCTCATATAATGCAATAGTTTAATCACAGACAAATCGACTATCGGCGCCATATCTTTGGCACCTGATAGTCGATTTGTCTTAATAAAAAACTAAACATTCATTTTATTTTTAATTGACTCACCCAAAAAGATTGTGTACAATTTAATTGTGAAAAATTTATTTGAGAAAAGGTGATTGTGGTGAGTGAGAAAGATATCCTATTATTGGAAAATCAACTGTGTTTTTCACTCTATGCTGTATCTAAGGAAGTTATTCGACTGTACAAACCAATCTTAGATCCACATGGGCTGACGTATACCCAATACATTACTTTACTAGCTATATGGGGAAATGATACTGTCTCAGTAAAAGAGTTAGGTAAACAGCTTCATCTTGATTCTGGTACGTTAACTCCAGTACTCAAAAAACTTGAGTTGCAAGGATATGTTAATCGCCAGCGTGATTATAAAGATGAGCGAATTTTACTCGTAACAACAACAGAAAAAGGTAGAGAACTTAAAGAAAAGTTAGCAGCTGGAACAACACATCTTGCCTGTCTTTTACAAGTCAATAGTATTGATTTACAACAATTAAAAAAAGACATTGATGGATTATTAAGAATAATCATTGATAATCGTTAAATTTAGAAAGGTGGAATAAACAATGAGTATCTATGACTACACAGTACGCAAAGCAAATGGTGAAGGATTATCACTTGCAGATTACAAAGGAGATGTTGTATTAATTGTAAATACAGCAACAAAATGTGGACTCGCACCACAATTTAAAGATTTAGAAACACTTCATATTCGTTATAGTGAGCAAGGATTACGTGTCATTGGTTTTCCATGTAGTCAATTTGCCAATCAAGAAGTATCCGATAATAACGAAATACAGCAAGCATGCCAATTAAATTTCGGTGTGACTTTTCCAATTATGGCAAAAATTGATGTCAATGGTACAGACACGGATCCATTATTTGTCTATTTAAAAGAATCAACCGGTGGTGTATTAGGCAAAGAAATCAAGTGGAACTTTACGAAATTCCTCGTTGATCGTGATGGAAATGTAGTAAAACGCTACGCACCAACCGTTTCGCCTATGAAAATAGAAGCGGATATAATTAAATTAATTAAAGAAAAAGTTGAATAAACAATATTTTTTTCCAAAAAATGTTGTTCTTCATATACAGATGCTCAAAAAAGCGTATAATGAAAGTATGCATATTATATGTAAGTTTTATTTATATGGAGGGGCGAATATGAGCCAAACATTTTTTGCAAATCGTTTTGAAGGAAAAGTCATGATTATTACAGGTGCAGCAGCAGGTATTGGCGCTGCAACAGCACGTCGTGCAGCATTAGAAGGAGCAAAACTCATTTTGATTGATGTTTTAGAAGCTGAAGGAGAAGCTGTCTTAGCTGAAATTAAGGCTGCTGGAGGGGACGCAATTTATTTGAATTTAGATCTTTCAATAGAGACAAATTGTGAAGAAATTGTCAAAGTAGCAGTAGCAACATACGGAAAAATTGATATTGCAATAAATAATGCTGGGGTTATGGGGAATCCAAATCCATTGCATAATTTATCACAAGAAGATATGGATTTCACGATGCAAAACAATTTCTACAGTGTATTTTATTGCTGTAAACATGAATTACGTCAGTTTATTGAACAAGGAAATGGTGGCGTGATTGTTAACAATGCTTCAATTGCCGGTATGACAGGGTTACCAGGAAATCCCGCATATGTTGCTTCAAAACACGCGGTGAATGGATTAACAAAAAATTTAGCATTAGATTACGCACGTTTTAACGTTCGTGTAAATTCCGTGAATCCAGCAGGTACAGATACACCTATGGTTGAAAAAGCATTTGCCTTAGTAAAAGAACGTCAAGCTGCTGCAATTGCTGCAGGTGTTGATTTATCACAAGTTCAATCAATGGCTGGACAAAAAACACAAACAATTCAAAAACGTAATGCGACACCTGAGGAGCAAGCGGCATCAATTTTATTTTTAGCATCTGATGATGCAACACATATGACAGGTGCTACTATGCAAACTGATGGTGGATGGACATCATTTTAAGCACTGGTGTAACTCATTGGTTTATTGATTAAATGATGACTGCGCAGTATCTACTGATTTTACCTCATAAATATTTTAAGGTTAGGTAGTGCTGTTGTAGCCAGAAAATAAAAAGCGTACGGTATGAAATCTGAGTGAAATCGGATTCATACCGTATTTATTTTTGAATTCTGGTTATATGATAATATTGATAGATGAAACATTCACCCTTAGTAATTTGATAGCGATAGTGTTCCTTTAAATACCAGTGACAACTTGACATGTAAGTGAAGAAAAAAATGGTAATTTCATAAAAAAGTACCTCCACGGTATGAACTAAATTGATCCTATCATATGTGATAGGATCAATTTTTGACAACCATGAAGATACTATATCGGTATCGTAGATAAACTCATGTTTTAGATCTTTTCAATCAAGAGGCTAGCAGTTATACAAGAAAATGTTATGAACGAAATAATAACAGGCTAAATTGGCATTTTATATACCATTATTAGACTCAAAAAAGTTTCACAATGGTATAATTCGCTAGAAAAGAGGAGTACTTTAATAACCAATTTCATCTAAAAATTGAGCAAGATGTGATTCGTAGGCAGCAACATCAGTCTCTAGTGAGTCATCATGTCCCGCATTCGGTACGAGCCATAATTCACGGAAACCACTTGTTTTTGCTTGATATAATTCAACAGCCATTGTTGTTGGGATATAGTCATCGGCAAGTCCGTGAATCAAAAAGACAGGTACATCAATATTTGGCATAGCATCAATTGGAGAAGCTTCATTTAAATCAGCTTTCGAACCATGGGTTACTTTTGTCAAAATGGTTGTTGTTTCAACGAAAGGAAACCAAGCGAGACTTGGGTACATTTCTGATAATTGATATTTTAGCTCTGCATTTGCTGATTTATAGGCACAGTCACTAATTACAAAGTCAACATTTGCATCATCTAGACCTGCATACTGTAAGGCAATTGAAGCACCCATAGAAATCCCGTGTAAGCCTACATGAATATTTTCACCAAAACGATTATATGTATACTCAACAACATCACGTAAATCATATTTTTCTAATGCACCATACGTTGTAAATGAATCAACATTATTTCCATGGTTACGAAGACTAAACAAAATAACATTATATCCGAGATCATGAAATAAAGGGTACATTTTCATTGAGGCAGTTATATTGCGAGTAATACCGTGGACTAGAATCACATACTTATTTGACGGGGTGCTAGCTGGAATAAAAGCAGCCTCCATTTTGTAACCATCATCTGCAGTAATAAAAAATTGTTCAAAATTCGGTGTTTTTTCATCGAAATTCAATGATACACGATCTAGAAGTTCTGTCGGAAGTGGTTCGGTTTGTGCATGAGGTGGATAAATAACTTGTCTTTGTAAAATAAAACTAATTGTGAGAATAGCAATTAAACATACAACAGCAACACTCGTAATAGTAATAATTCTCCAGTGAATTGAATGGAATTTTTTCATAATTATCACCTTTCCTTATTAATAGATTAGCCTATATATACTACATGCATAGATGACGACAGCCATAAATAATATTTTTTTCAGTATCATTGTACAATATATTCAATTAAAAAATATTACAAATAAAAATAATAATCGAACAACAAAAAAGCTAGTCACTCATTTTGAGTCAGACTAGCTTTAATAAAAGATATATGCTATTAATTTTATTCAGTTTTCGCTTTTTCAGCTAACTTTTCTTCAGCAATTATAAGGATTTCTTTCTTTAGCTCCTCTACCATATCAGCTTCAGGGACTTTGCGAACGACTTTTCCTTTTTTAAATAAGAGTCCTTCACCACGTGCACCAGCAATGCCAATATCAGCTTCTTTAGCCTCACCTGGGCCATTGACAGCACACCCTAAAACAGCCACATGAATATTAACAGGAACTGTCTCTAAAAAAGCTTCAATTTCAGCTGCAATACTAATAAGATCGATTTCAATACGACCACAAGTTGGACATGAAATCAGTGTTGCAACGTTTGAAGCAAGTCCAAAGTTTTTTAATAGTTCTTTGCATACTTTAATTTCTTCCACTGGATCAGCTGTAAGCGAGACACGAATTGTTCCACCAATACCTTGATGCAAGAGTACCCCAAGCCCAGCAGCACTTTTGATTGTTCCACTAAAAATTGTTCCAGCTTCAGTAATACCAAGATGTAGGGGATATCGGAATGTATCAGCTGCAAGCTGATAAGCCTCAATAGCTAGATTTACATCACTTGCTTTCATTGAGATAATAATATCTTCAAAACCAAGACGCTCTAAAATATCGACATGATACTGAGCACTTTCAAGCATTCCTTGTGCAGTAGGGTAGCCGTATTTTTCCAAAATATGCTTTTCAAGTGATCCAGCATTTACACCAATTCGAATTGGAATATTTTTTGCTTTAGCAGCTTCAACTACAAGTTTTACTTTTTCATCACTGCCGATATTACCAGGATTAATACGGATTTTATCCACACCAGCTTCAATTGCCGCTAGTGCCATTCTATAGTTAAAATGAATATCTGCAACGATTGGGATATTCACACGCTTTTTAATTTCGGCGATTGCATATGCATCTTCAAATGTTGGGCACGTACAACGAACAATTTGGCAGCCGGCTTTTTCAAGGCGTAAAATTTGTTCAACTGTCGCATCAACATCGCGAGTTTTTGTTGTTGTCATACTTTGAATCACAACTTCGTTATTTCCACCTATTTGAATGCCACCAACAAAAACAGGGCGGGTCTGTGTACGATGATACATGTTTTGTTCACTTCCTTTATTCAGAATATTACTAGTATAACAAATTTTGACAAGAAACACAGTTAAAAGGCAAAAAAACGAATTTTGACTTGTAGTCTCGGAATAAACACGCTATTTTTTTAAATATTAAGGTAAGTCGTCATTTATTTTGAATATATACGTAAAAATTTAAAAGCATATTCAGAGACAACTGATACTAAACTGGTTATAATGAAAGCATAATAAAAAGAAAGAAAAGAGGAACTCAATATGTTTACATTAATTGAATTACCGTATGCACACAATGCCCTAGAACCACATTTTGATACAATGACAATGGAAATTCACCACGGAAAGCATCATGCAACATATGTAGCTAACTTAAATGGTATTTTAGAAAGTAATCCAGATGTAAGTGTTGAGTCTTTGGAAGACTTAATCGCAAATTTACATACATTACCTGAAAGTATTCAAACTGGAGTACGAAACAATGGTGGTGGAGTATTAAATCATAACTATTTCTGGTTAAATTTATCACCAAATGGTGGAGGTTTACCAACTGGTACAATTGCTGAAGCAATCGAATCAACATTTGGCAGCTTTGATGCTTTCAAAGAACAGTTTGAAACAGCAGCAAAGACACGCTTTGGATCAGGTTGGGCTTGGTTAGTAAGTGATGCAGATGGGAACATTTCTATTGTTTCAACTGCGAATCAAGATTGCCCATTAACTGATGGATTGACACCATTATTAGCATTAGATGTTTGGGAACATTCATATTATTTGAAATTCCAAAACCGTCGTCCAGACTACATTTCGGCATTCTGGAATGTCGTAAACTGGGATGTTGTTGAACAACGTTATGCAACAGTGAAATAAGCATGTTCCTTCTAAGCAGATATAGCTTTCGCTATATCTGCTTTTCTATTGTTTTATGATGTTTACAGGTATTTACTACATGACTTTTTATGGGTGATATGCTAATATTTAAAGGGAATGTAGATAAAATAGCTATTCGTATCTAAAGCATGATGCTATTGTTGAACGTTAAGATATTAAATGATGAAAGAAAATGGAGTGAGCATACATAAATGAATGTAGAACGTGAAAATCAAATAACAGATACAGCTAAATGGCGAACAAGTATCATTATTGTGATTATGGGAATCATTATGCTAGTGTATGGCATGCGATTATTTTATATCCAAGTAATCGAACATGATGTTTATGCGAAAGAATTTAATGAACAAAGTCGAATTGCTTATTCTTCAAATCAACCTCGAGGAGTTATTGTCGACGCGGATGGAAATGTTGTAGTAAGTAATAAACCAGTGAAAAATATTATCTATACGTATAAAAAAGGGACAACTGATGAAGAATTCAATACAATTGCAGAAACATTGGCTTCATTAATTGAAGTTGATTTAAGTGTAGTGAGCGATGAAGATCGTCGATTATTTTACTATCAGCTCAATGAAAAAACAGTTGAACAATATGCGGATGAGGAAACAAAACTGGCATATGCAGCAGGTGAAATAGATTATGATGAGTATACAAAAGCAATCATGGCGGCAATTCCAGCTGATGTTATTTCTCAAATGGATGCAGGTGTGATTGAAATAGAGTATATCCGTACCTTGATGAACCAATCATCTATTAGTAAGAGCGTTACAATTAAAGCAGAAAATGTAACCGAAGAGGAATTTGCACGTGTCGCTGAACACGCAGGAATGATGCCTGGGGTTGAAGCGAGTTTAAACTGGGACCGCGAATATTTACAAGGCGAAACAATGCAGACAGTTATTGGAAGTGTCACAACTTCAAAGCAAGGGCTTCCAGCTGAAATCGCTGACTATTATTTAGCTTTAGGTTATAATTTAAATGAACGCGTTGGAAATAGTGGTTTAGAACAATTTTATGAAGAATATCTTCGTGGTCAGGCAGATACGTATGCCTATGAAAAACGTGAAGATGGGACATATGATAAAACTTTACTCGAACAAGGACATGCAGGATATCAGTTAAATTTGACAATCGATATTGATTTTCAAAAACAAGTTGAAGAAATTATTCAACGTCAATTATTAGAAGAACGTCAAAGTGCAGCTGCCTCGAATTTAACACAAACATTTGTAACAGCAATCAACCCTCAAACAGGAGAAGTTCTGGCAATGGCAGGACAAGAATATAATCCAGAAACAAATGAATTTTCAGATGTCTCAATTTTAAATGCAACAGGTAACTTTCAGATGGGTTCAAGCGTGAAGCCAGCAACTGTTTTATCTGGATACCAATTAGGTGCAATAACACCAGGACAATATTTACTTGATGAGGCACTACAGTTTAAAGGGACACCGCTAAAGAAATCTTGGAAGATTATGGGGAATATTAGTGATGTCGATGCTTTAAGAATGTCATCCAATGCATATATGTGGAAAATGATTATCCAACTTGGTGGTGGTAGTTATGTACCTAATGGCGAACTATATATTGCTGATGGAACATTACCAAAGCTTCGTCATACATTTCAACAGTATGGTTTAGGTGTTGAAACAGGTATCGATTTACCTAACGAATCAACAGGATTCATTGGAAAAGACAATCCCGATCCAGGACTTGTTCTTGACTTTGGAATTGGTCAATACGATCAGTATACACCATTACAAATGGCACAATATGTTTCGACAATTGCAAATAATGGGTGTCGAGTGGAACCATACCTTGTTGATAGTGTAGTCGCTCAAAGTAGTGATGGAAGTTCAGAAACGGTATTACTTGAAAACACACGAAATATTTTAAATTGTGTACCATTAGATCAAGCGCATTTTGATCAAATTAAAGAAGGTATGCGACAAGTTACATCACTTTCTGATGGAACAGCATATAGTGAATTTGTTGGAAGTGGTGCTGCTTATACAGCTGGTGGGAAAACGGGAACTGCAGAAGCATATATTGATCCAGATGGAGATGGTCAATATGATCGAAAAGTATTTAATATTACATTTATCGGATTTGCTCCATTTGATAATCCGGAAATTGCGCTCGTGGTTGTTGTACCAAGTGTACAACCAGCTGATGATTTATCAATTGCAAGTAGCCACATGCAAGCACAAATTGCTCGTGAAGTTATGGATGCTTATTTCGAGAGTAAAAAATCACAATAAAATAAAGAAACGTCATGTAGCCCTTTGTAACTAGGTGCATGACGTTTTTATTTTGGTTAAAATCACTGTAAAGGTACGAAATCGTTTTAACTGTGAATAGTGATATTGATAATAGTATTCTATGTCAACATTCATGCTGCATAATTTTTTTATATCACTGAATATAACAAAAGAAGGCTGTGTTTCAGTAAAAATATGATTTGAGAATAATTCTAGCTACTTGAAAAAATTTCATATAAAAAGTACATAAACTTACTATTTTCTTTCATATGAAAGTTTTTTCACACTTTTTTCGCAATTATTTGTAATGCTTTGAAAAAATTTCAAAAAATATAGGAAATAACTAGACATTCTGAAATTTTTCTTATATAATAACAAAGGATAAAAGATTACCAATTTCTAGGAGGCGGCAATTATGCGCGTAAACTTAACGTTAAAATGTACTGAATGTGCAATGGAAAACTACATTACTAAGAAAAACAAAAAAAACAACCCACAACGTATCGAAATGAACAAATATTGCCCAAAATGCAAACGTTCAACGTTACACCGTGAAAAGAAATAATTTATTTTTACTTAAAAAAGACACATCCGATGATGTGTCTTTTTACTTTTTGTAGTTCATACTGTGCGCAATTGCATCGATAGTCATTCATTTTTTATATGGTGCAAAAGCTTTTTTCGCATCCCAATGTACATCTTTTACAAAAAGAACTAGCCAGATAACACATGCAATAATTGCGAATACATAGTGGATAAAATACCCACTTAAAGTACCAACTAAAAGCACAGCACACCATAAAAAAAGTATGTTTCTCATATGTTCGCTTAAACGTAATTGATCATATGTATCCTGTTCTTTTGGGGGTAACGTGTTAAAGCCACTAATAAGCATTGCACCTTTTTCTTTCATGAAGAAAAAAATGAGTGCTAAACAAAAGAAAATACATGCAAGTACAAAAGAAATCGTTGTAAAAACCATACTTATCAGCCTTTCTTATGAATAAATAGTTCTAAACATTTTGGTACTTTGTACGAATTGATTGGAATTTCGTCCAGTTTTGACCATAATACTCCGCTTCATTTTGTAAACTAGTAGGAAAATTAATAAATGAGCCACTTGTCATCTTATAAATAATAAACCACGATGATTTGAACCATTGATAACAGTGTGTTGGCTTTGCATCATCTTCCCAAACGATTTGCATCCCAAGGATAAATTGTTGATGACGAAAAGCAAAGGCTGTTGCTTCATTTGGTACATCTTGTATAGCACCACCAAGTCCATAAAGGGTAAAAGCAGCATAACTTGATTCAATAGGTACTTTCAATAACAGTTCTAAGCACTCTTGCCAATCAGATTCAGTCATCTGTCCATTACTGAATCGTCCTGCTGATGTATACGACTCCCAATCGGGATGACTATCTTGAATTGCTCGGTTCGCCTTAATAACTGGTCCATCCATAAAATAAATTGTTTCGAATGAAAGCTGATTTACGAGTACATCTAGTATTGTTTGTGTCTTTTGTTTATCTGCATAGGATAGACCTGTTATTTTTATACCAATATTTTTTCCGTTTTTTGTGTAAACAACAGTTTTTAAATTAATTTCTCTTGGTAATGTTTTAAACCATTGCTGATACCAGATCATAAAATGTATTGCCTGCATATGTGTAACATCAGCAATATCAAGGAAAATGTGTGTAGCACATGCTTGTTTTTCAGGCAAAGCGTATGTTAATGATGTAATTATTCCAATTTCACAATTTCCACCTCCACGAATTGCCCAAAATAGATCGCTATAATGATCTTTATCAATACATATAGTTTTTCCATCAAATGTTATGAGTGTAATGGACTGTAAGGAATCACATCCGAGTCCAAATAATCGACTAGAATACCCCCAGCCACCACCTATCGTAAAACCAGCGACACCAACGCTAGGACAGCCACCACCTGGAAAAGGGTATCCTTTTTCAGCGAGTGATTCATACAATTCACGATTTCTCACACCACCACCAATAGTTACCGTTTGCTTCAATTCATCAATACTAATTGTTTGTAACGAAGAAACATCAATAACATATCCATTATCACAACTTGAAGCACCTTCGTAATGGTGCCGCCCACTACGAATAGCAAATGGAAGGTTATGTGTTTGAATGGATAGAATGGCTTGTCGTACATCGGCTTCTGTCTGACAAAAAGTAATGATATTTGGATATTTTGTCACGGCGCGATTCCAAGCAAGGCAAGCATCTATATATTCTGGATGATTTTTTTTGATTTGTTTCATAATTATATTCCTTTCACCGACTAACATTTAACTTGTATTTAGTGTATCATACTTTAAAAATAAACGGAGAGAAAACACGTTTTCTTAAAATTTGTATACATAAATAAAATTAAAAACATGTATGTTTTTTTGGTGAAATACAAAATATGACACAATAAAATGAATAAATCGTGTATAAAAATTGGTGTGCTTTTAAAAATTCTAATTTAAAAGAAAAGAATTTGACTTTAAATGGATAAAGCGTTAAGATTAATATAAGAGAACAGAATTGTATGATAAAGGAAGGTGAATCTAAATGACTGAAGAAAAAATGCAAATGGTTATCACACATATATTGATGATTTTATTGGGCATTATTTGTTTATTAGTTCATTTTTTTGCGCTAGAATTACTCGGTGTCAGCTATGAAAAGCTGCCTGACCTTATTCTTTTCTTAATTTTATATATAGGTATTTCTCTTACGATTTCAGTTATGATTGAAAATAGCGTACTTACTTATCGTAATGCTTGGCATCGACAGTTAATGCGAACGATTTTGATTTTAGTCATTGATTTCATCATTTTAATTGGACTAACGATGAGCATACCTGAAATTATCCTTCCATCAGAATCAATTATTTTATTTACTGTGTTCACATACTTAAGTGAGACATATATTATGCGTTGGCTAAATAAATCCAATGATGCAAATGAAACACACACGTAATTACATTTATTAGAAATCCCCATTATTTGACACAAATAATGGGGTGTTTTTTGTATGGCAAAATTAATGAAAGAACAATAAATTGAAATGTATGTACAATATAAAACGGAAAAATTCATTTGGAAAATGATTATTTGAAAAAGTTAGGTGTCATCATAATCATGAAGATGCCTTTGAAACACTTGAAGATGTAAAACTAGCAATCAGAACAGCATAATATCCAACGTATTTCGATAAAAATTAAAAAACTGGTCCTATTCAATCCAGAAATTAATCTAAATGTTTATACTATCCAAACCACTTACTCGATAATATCGCTGTTTTTTAAATAAAATATAAAATACATCTAAAAAAATGACCAATAAATCAAGAATTTAAAAAGGATTTGATTGCAGTACGAGATAAATCTTGTATAATACACCTATCTTGATGAAAGAAGAGGGGATCTATTTATGGAATTATTAGAACGTTACATGTGCGTTGTTGCAAAACAATCACCAATTGCTGAACGAGTAAGAATTGTTAAAGAAGTTCGCTATTTAGTTGATACAAAGTATACACTCGACTCAACAGACGACTCTGATGAAATAAAAATAACACGAATTTTATTAGATTTAGGTCCACCAAATAAAATAGTCCACCAATTTTTGAGACAACCACATTATATTATTGGTCCTGGAGTATATGATGCTTATTGGCGTATTCTGAGATTAGTATTTTGGGTAGTGAGTATTAGTTTGACAATTTCGATGGCAATTTCTGTTGCATTAACAGGATATACTACTATTTTTACGTTGATAATTAATTATTTAACAGCCATAACGAGTGCGTTAGCTCAATCATTTTTATGGATTACACTTGTATTTATTGTTTTTGAACGCCGTGGTATTATGATTAAAATTCAAGATAACTGGCATCCTAACATGTTACCTCCTGTCAGTAAGTTGGGTGGGAATATTCCGTTACTAGAACCATTTTTAGGTTTAGCCTGTACGACAATCTTTTTTGTTCTTTGCTACTTTACTCACGACATAATCGGTATTTACTACCAAAATAATAATCAGTGGAGCGTAATTCCATTATTTAATACGGTGACATTACAAAGTTATTTGCCATTTTTTCTTATTATTTTCGCGAGCAGTAGTGCACGCGAAATTGCCAAAATTATGAGTGGACAATGGAATTATCCAGTTTTATTTGTGACAACTAGTGGAACTTTTATCAGTATATTCATATTTATTGTTTTGTTATATCAACCAATGATTTGGAATCCATCATTTATTGATGTGATTGTCGATCAATTACATGCAATGACACCAATAGTCTATGACTGGCAATCATTGCGTATCGTTCTTATCAGTATTTTATTAGGAATTGGTTTAATCGATAGTGTAATTAATATTCATCGTGTTTATCAATTACATCATTTACCACCATTTTTGAGTACAATTCGTGAAGAAAAACTATGAAAGAAGGTCCTATTATGAAACAACAAATAGTTCGAATTTTAGTGATTGTCAGTTTTATTGCGATGGTAGTTGTGAATGCCTTAGCGAATCTATTGCCAATCAATGGCGTTACATCAGCAGCCGTTTCTGATAGTTATAGTAATTTATTTGCACCAGCTGGAATTACTTTTGCTATTTGGAGCATTATATACCTTTTATTAGGAATATATAGTATTTATCAACTTGGTGTGTTCCAAAAAAATCCAGAAACATTACCAAATGAAGCACTGGATACTATGGCTGTTCCTTTTACTATCTCATCAGTTGCTAATTTAATGTGGATTTTTGCTTGGCACTTTAATATTATTTGGCTATCACTGATTCTTATGATTGTCATTTTTAGCATGTTGGCATGGATAACACTCATTATTCAACGATCACTTCAGCAACAGCAATGGACAAGCATCCAGCGCTTTGCTATTCAAACACCAATCAGTGTTTATTTTGGGTGGATTAGTATTGCTACAATTGCAAACATGACAACTTTTCTCGTTAGCATTGACTTTAGTGGTTTTGGTATTAGTGACGATATATGGATGATTGCCGTTGTTATTATTGGACTTTTCGTTGGTGTAATAACAACAATGAAAAATCACGATATTGCGTATGGTATAGTGTTTATCTGGGCATACTTTGGTATTTACCTTAAACATACGTCACCAAGTGGTTTTGACTGGCAGTATCCAATCATTATTTGGACAGTAGTTGGATCAATTGCGATACTAACTATTACGCTCTTATATGTACTATACCGACACTTTAGCATACTTGCAAAACATAAAAGCTAATTTTAATTTTAAGACAATAGTGCAGACATACTTTTAGCGGTTTTATTGCTTTTTCACGCAAATTAGTTCGCATGCTAACTAATTTATTCGCAATGAATTCATGAGTTATTAATAAGAAAGGGGTTCCTTTCGCAAAAAAGTATAAACAAAATATTATGATTATATAAATTTTTTCTTTAAGTAGTGATTAGCAAAGATTTTAAAACTTGCTTTTGTCTTCTAAAGTGCTATAATTTTGAACGAAAAAATATAGGAGAAAGAAGCGACATCAATGAAGGGTATTTTAGAAATTTTACGAACAGATTTTAAGAAGTTACGTGGAAACTATGCAGCGATTATTATCATTTTTGCGTTGGCATTGTTACCATCAATGTATGCTTGGTTTAACATTATTGCTTCATGGGATCCTTATGGAAATACGGGACAAATTAAAGTGGCCGTTGTAAATGAAGATAGTGGGACAACTTTTCAAGATAAACCGTATAACATTGGTGAGGAAGTAATTGCAAAATTGAAAACAAATGATCAACTTGATTGGCAATTTGTAGATAAATCAGATGCTGATAGTGGTCTAAACACTGGTGAATATTATGCAATGATAACATTGCCTACCAATTTTTCAAAAGATGTACTGAGTGTTACGACAGATGCTGTTCAACAAGCGAGGATTACCTATACCTCAAATGACAAGTTAAATGCAATTGCACCAAAAATTACTGAAAAAGGTGCAACCTCATTACAATCACAAATCAACGAAACGATTATCGGTACAATTAGTCAAGTATTACTTGAAGCTGCTCAGTTTACGGGTGAAGAACTACAAGGTGCTATTCCAAAATTAGAACAAGCACAAACAACAATTCAAGAAATTCAAACAACTATAACTCAAGCTACTTCAACACTAACAAGTGCACAACAGGCAGCTGAATATATTCATCCAGTCCTAGTAGATGTTCAACAACAGTTACCAAATATTACTAATTTAGTTGAACAGGCACAGTCAACTGCAAATTCAATTAGTCAATTTTTAAAACAATTAAATAGTGTATATGATACTGTGTTACCAGAAATTACGACTAGCTTACAGCTTGTTTCAACGTGGACAAATGATGTTGCTGATTTATTAGAGAAAATTCAAACCGATATCACAAATCCTGATAACAAAGCGATTATTGTTGAAAGTATCGATGGAATGATTGTGAAAATACAAACAGCTCAATCATTTGTTACAACATTACAAAATGCATTAACAACGCTCCAAACACAACATCCAAATTTACAATTAACTGAACGTATTCAACAGTTAGCAGACTTAAACCAACAATTATCGGCAGTAAGCACCAAATTATCGGCAGTAAGGGAAGCAATTATTACAGATAGTCCCACTGCCCAGACATTGTTAGGTGAATTAGTGGAAATGAGTCGACAAATTGCTACAACAGCAAAAACGTTAGCTGATGTATTACCTAATGAGGTTTTCACAGGACTCACTAGTATTACGGCAGATTTGCAAACTACTGTTGATCAGGTTATTGTTGCATTAAATGGTGTGCATGAGGTATTACCTCAAGTAGACCAAGCAATTCAAGCAAGCATACTTACACTTGAGCAAGCAGAAATTACGATGGATGATGTACAAAAAATCATTCCAGATGTTCAAGAAATGTTAACAAATGTACAGACTGGACTATCAAAGGTATTAAATGGATCTGCTATCGATTTGTTAGATCAAATTTTATCATTAAACATAGGCTCACAAATTGAATTTTTAGAACAGCCTGTTGTAATTGATAATGAAACACTATATCCGGTAGCAAATTATGGAACAGCTATGACACCATTTTATAGCATTTTATCACTTTGGGTTGGATGTTTACTCATGGTATCAATTCTAAGTGTGGATAAACATGGAGAACATGACTATAAACCATATCAAGTCTTTTTTGGGAAATATGCTATTTTTGGTATGTTGGCTATGATTCAAGCGTTTATCGTGATGGCAGGGGATATTTGGATTCTCAATGTCCAACCAGCATCAATACCTTTATTTATTGGTGTCGGAGTATTTAGTAGTTTTGTTTTCTCTTTCTTTGTTTACACATGTGTCTCTGTTTTTGGAGCAGTTGGAAAAGTAATTGGAATTTTACTGCTTGTATTACAAATTGCGGGTTCCGGAGGAACATTTCCTATTCAATTAACACCTGAATTTTTTCAATCTATCTATCCATTCTTACCATTTACTCATGCAATCGGTGCCACAAGGGAGGCACTAGGAGGAGTTGTTTGGCCAGTATTTTGGTATCATATTCTTATCTTGAGTAGTTACATTGGTATGACGTTACTTATTGGATTAGCACTCAAAAAACCCTTAAATAAACTACTAGCGCCTTTCGTTCATAAATTTCATGAAAGTGAATTAGGAGAATAAAAAAGAGCTACTAACTGAAGTTAGTAGCTCTTTTAAGTATTTTTAAAGGTAACCGTAATTGTATGGTAAAGTCTTTTTGGCTGTTTTCGTATATAGTTAATGATAAGAGTACAGTTGTTTTAGACAACCGTACTACGAAATAAAGGACGGTGAATTATATGTCACAATCAGAAGAGAAGCTTTTATTTAATTTGCGAGTATACGAGGATGGCTGTAAAACTGATGTAGATATCCATACACATACTGATATCCAGCAAGTTATTTACTCACTTGTAAGTATGTTTGAACAAGCTCCACACATCCGTGCAGTTTTTGAATTAGCGCTTGATTCAGCAAAACAACTCGATGAATTAGCTGATGCAAAAGATGGTGAAAATAACGATCCGCATTTATTTTCATAAAGAATAGGAGTAGGAATGTATATGTTTTCGCCTCAAAAAACTCAACAAGAATACATGGATAGAAATTCAAGACCTATCTTTATTGGTTTGGCTTTCTTTTTTTTAGTGATCATCTACTTTGTATTATCCGTAAGTAGTCACATACCACTCATTATTCAGACGAGTTTTCTTACACTCGGAAGTGCCATGTTATGTAGTATTACTGCATATTTAGTACCAAAAACAGTTCGCATAAGAAGGCGATTAATTTCATATTTATTCATTGTTTTAATAAGTATATTTATGACTGATGCCTTAACAATGGTTGAGCTGTTCTTAGTTCCAATATTAAGCTGGAGTTTCCCAAACGAAATTATAGTATTTATGCAAAAAAGCTCAATCCTATTGTGCCAGAGCTTTTTAATTTTTTTCATTATTATGCGTATTAATAGTAAGCGAATCGATATTGTAATTCGACAGCTATTACTTGATGCAGTTATTATTATTGTTTTATTTGGAATGCTCGCTTGGCAATACTTTCTATCACAATGGAGTATTGATTTAATGGCAATCGATCTGTTTGTTTGGATCTGTTTGATTACAGATATAGTCATATTGGCTGGATTATTTGTCTGGCAGTTGTTATGTTATCATATCAAAACGAAAATTCATATTCATAAAAGTGAACTGATTACGTCAATTGGTATTACTATTTTTTGTTTAATTGATTTTCTTTCATGGACAATTGGATACGATATAGGTATGCGCTTGCAATTATTTCATGCATTCTTTCAACAACTGTTATTTTTTATTATTTTAGCTTAATTGTATAATGAAATTGCACTAGTGGAAATAAAAAAAGCCCACAACA
>CAMFJD010000010.1 GCA_945956935.1 uncultured Bacillota bacterium
TGTTACCTTATTATACTAACTCTCTACTCCTGGTACAACTTAGTTTAGCACGTCAAACCAACTATTTCGAAGCGCTATCTCTTCCTTGGCTTGAGAACTATCGACAATAACATAACGCCAAAACACATTCTCAACATAAATTTTTTCTAATTGAGCTTGAGAACTATCGACAATAACATAACGCCAAAACACACTATATTTAGTAACAGTTCGTGATGAAGCTTGAGAACTATCGACAATAACATAACGCCAAAACTCGCATTCGATGCTCCTGTAAATTTGAGGTGCTTGAGAACTATCGACAATAACATAACGCCAAAACGATGAACAGCATGAATACTGGCAGTTTCGGGCTTGAGAACTATCGACAATAACATAACGCCAAAACTACGAAACATGCGCGTGATTCGTTTTTGTGGCTTGAGAACTATCGACAATAACATAACGCCAAAACATATTTGCCTTTATAGACTTTATTATTTTGGCTTGAGAACTATCGACAATAACATAACGCCAAAACGAACTAGCGCGAACAATCCGCAAGTTAAGAGCTTGAGAACTATCGACAATAACATAACGCCAAAACAAATTCGACCAAGCTGAGAAGAACGCTGCGGCTTGAGAACTATCGACAATAACATAACGCCAAAACGCATTAAACAGTATGTATTCATGACATATGGCTTGAGAACTATCGACAATAACATAACGCCAAAACTTATTTAAATTCAATCGTTCAAAGAAATAAGCTTGAGAACTATCGACAATAACATAACGCCAAAACCGCTATCACCGCCCCTCTACCTCAAATAAAGCTTGAGAACTATCGACAATAACATAACGCCAAAACATATATCTTGATGGAACAATGTTTGATGAAGCTTGAGAACTATCGACAATAACATAACGCCAAAACTGCCATTTTTTTGATATCTGCGGTCCTAGTGCTTGAGAACTATCGACAATAACATAACGCCAAAACAATCGGAGATTTGATTGTCGATGTTGCATCGCTTGAGAACTATCGACAATAACATAACGCCAAAACATGTCGAATGCATAGCACTCAAAGCATTTGGCTTGAGAACTATCGACAATAACATAACGCCAAAACTGTGTCGTAATATAGAATGTTCTTGTGTGTGCTTGAGAACTATCGACAATAACATAACGCCAAAACGCATTCGTCCCATTGTCCCAATTGCCGCCAGCTTGAGAACTATCGACAATAACATAACGCCAAAACCTCGCTCAAGATATTCAAGTGCCAACAATAGCTTGAGAACTATCGACAATAACATAACGCCAAAACAGATGACAAAGAACATATAACAGAAGAACAGCTTGAGAACTATCGACAATAACATAACGCCAAAACAAGAAAAAAGGCGAGTTTGAAGTTATCAAGGCTTGAGAACTATCGACAATAACATAACGCCAAAACTTCTATCATTTCCTAAACCGATTCGACTGCGCTTGAGAACTATCGACAATAACATAACGCCAAAACAGATATCGGAGATATAACACCATTTTTACCGCTTGAGAACTATCGACAATAACATAACGCCAAAACCTGGAGAGATTGAACCGTCTAGAACAGTGAGCTTGAGAACTATCGACAATAACATAACGCCAAAACGGGAATAATAAATTTTCCATCAAATTTAAGGCTTGAGAACTATCGACAATAACATAACGCCAAAACAACTTATATAACACACCAACAAAGAAGCTTGCTTGAGAACTATCGACAATAACATAACGCCAAAACCTGGAGTAATGACGCTCAACACTCATGAAAGCTTGAGAACTATCGACAATAACATAACGCCAAAACTCCCCCAAGCCGATGTTTGACTCCCTTTTGGCTTGAGAACTATCGACAATAACATAACGCCAAAACTAGCGCTTCCCATGTCTTCCGTTACTGGTAGCTTGAGAACTATCGACAATAACATAACGCCAAAACAGCAATAGAAAAGTCGGTGGTAAAATCGTGGCTTGAGAACTATCGACAATAACATAACGCCAAAACTATAAGCCCCCACATTATCAACGTGTTCAAGCTTGAGAACTATCGACAATAACATAACGCCAAAACATGCGACTGCTTGCGTGCTTCTCATCAAACGCTTGAGAACTATCGACAATAACATAACGCCAAAACATATTTCATTAATCGTCAATCTCTTCCCACGCTTGAGAACTATCGACAATAACATAACGCCAAAACTATCAGATGGAATTGGGTGACTTCTTTGACGCTTGAGAACTATCGACAATAACATAACGCCAAAACGTTGCATTAGCAAAAATAGGCAGTTTCCTTGCTTGAGAACTATCGACAATAACATAACGCCAAAACATACGACAGATGGAAATGATTTGCTAGAAGCTTGAGAACTATCGACAATAACATAACGCCAAAACATAAAGAACAAGTTAAAAAGAACAATGTTAGCTTGAGAACTATCGACAATAACATAACGCCAAAACAGTTGATAACAAATTGATTGATGATTGTGAGCTTGAGAACTATCGACAATAACATAACGCCAAAACACACTTTTAACAAGCCCAGCAACTTTCGTAGCTTGAGAACTATCGACAATAACATAACGCCAAAACTATAAAGACTTTTTGCCTTTGCTTCAAGGTGCTTGAGAACTATCGACAATAACATAACGCCAAAACATGGGTTCAATTTGGGTGTCTACACACAACGCTTGAGAACTATCGACAATAACATAACGCCAAAACCCCGACTTAGAATAACAAATCTCAACGCTAGCTTGAGAACTATCGACAATAACATAACGCCAAAACCCTTTGATCGTCAACGTCCCATTCCCGATAGCTTGAGAACTATCGACAATAACATAACGCCAAAACGCGAAATGTTCACAGTATTTAGATGTTATTGCTTGAGAACTATCGACAATAACATAACGCCAAAACGAAGCACCAGAATGATATTCTCCCCACGAAGCTTGAGAACTATCGACAATAACATAACGCCAAAACCTCTATTGGTTGTATCGGCAACTGACATAACGAAAACAGGGTTACATCGACAGTTCTCAAATATATAAATAACGATTATTTGTTATATGTATTATACCATATTTTCTGCTATTTCACACGTGAAATCACTAAATATCTTCAGTTTTCTTTCAAATGAATACTCCACATGATCATGGCTCGATTCAACTAAAAGCACCTGTTGGTTCAAAAAAATAATTCGTTCATATAATCTCTTTATTTCGGGTTCAGATAAATATTTCTTGCAATCAACTATTAAAATTCTATCATATAGATTAAATCGTTCGTTTAATTCGCAAAGTGCTTCTATTAACTCCAATGGATTCCATATTTTTTCAAAAATGAGCTCTAAATTTAAACAACGAAAAAAATCAATCACTTTTATTTTTTCAGTAAAATCATATTCGAGTGGGTAGTCTACAACAAAATCAATTACACGCGCAAACATACTCCGTTGTAATACTAACCATGATTCATATAATCTAGGATTAGTAAGTATATCGTTCTCTACCGCATCACTTAATGCTTTCAATAAATGTTTTTTTACTGCTTCTGGAAAAGTAAACACGTCAAATAGAAGCAATGTTCCTCTTGAATAATCATCATCAATAACAATGATTTGTTGATTTTCAATTCGTTCCCCCTGCACTATTTGGCAAAGTTGATGAACTATTTTCCGAAAAAATACTGTTTCTTCAAACTCAATCACACCAATTTGTTCTTTATCTACATGTAATTCTTCCTCCATAGCAGCAATACGCACTATCATAATATCACCAACCGATCATCGCTATCAATGCGTTCATCTTGACCATTTCCTATAATATATTCCATTTCTGCAAACTGTTTTTCAGTAATTAACATGTACTGTATGAGCCCATTTTTAGGACTTTGATCATAGATTCGTTGTCTTAGCAACTTAGAAGCTGGTGTGTTCACTACTATTTTACTATATACGGATTTTTGTAACATGATGAAGCCTTCATCAATTAAAAAGCGTCTAAATTTCCTATATGCTCGCTGATCGCTCAACGTTTCCATAGGTAAGTCAAATAAAATCAGTGTTCTCATAAATCGATAACTCATTCAACCAATTCAAACTCAAGAATATCTGTTTTATTTTCATCATTTAAATAGTCAAAAATACTTTTTAAATACAATGAAATCCCCCCACTATTCACGTAATATTCTTTCCCGTTAATCTTTATTTTTTTGTTCAATACATTTACAAGTTTATGTTTGTATTCACTATTTAGTTCGCTTTTTTTATTTTCAAAAACCACTTGATCAACCAATATGCGAAATGGCTCCATTAAATCACTTGCAAGATTAAACTCATTGAATTTATTGTGGTGATTAATACCTAACTGTGTTGTATAACCTTGAGCAACTATTTCACGTGCAAAACAAGAAAGTAAAATTGTATATCCATAATCAAGTGCATCATTGATACACGATGACTGTTCGCGATGAAATGCTTTCCCAAACAGACTGTGCCAGTATACTTTTGCTGCTTGAGCCTCACGATTTGTCTGGTCTGCTTGTTCTACTTTTTCCAAATAATCAATGAGTACTTGCTCTTCTTTTTTTAAGTGTTGATGTAATATTTCTGCTTGATTCATAATTTTATGAATTACCACTTTTTGCCATACTTGCTCTTTTCTTTGTTGATTCCAAGCAATTTGTTGCTCAAATTTACGACTTGTATCATGTGCACCATAGAGTGCTTGTAATTGTGCAAATGGCAGGTGGCGTTCATCACAGAACACCACATTGATTTTAGATTTAATGAGTTCATTCAAAAGTTGCATTGTAATTGTCACTTGATTATTTTCAATAATAAGCGTCTGCACTTCTGATAAATGGACACTTGTTACTTCTTCATCACGTAAAACGAGTGTGTTGTGGTGATAACTAAGTTTCCCTTTTTTCGTAACAATAACAGTTCGCCAGCTCATGTTATGCCCCCTTTACACTTGCCATTTTTTACTATACATACCTGTTACGGATTGATCGATAAATGTTCTTCCAGTTACATCTACAGTTTTACCTCCCAATCTCCCTACACGACTAGATAATGAAAGCACTGTTAAGTTTGCATTTTCCGCTCTTGCAGTTGTTATTTTTAAAATTTCCAATATAGATGTTTTTTTATCGTTACAGCTCTTTTGCATGAATAATTCTCGTTTATTTTTCAAATCTTGTTGCTGCTTTTTGTATACAGGATATACATCTAACTTATCAACTAGATAATCATACAACTCTATCCAGTTGATTTCTTCGTCTAATTTTCCTTTTTTTTCAAACATAGAGATAATATCTCCATATTTCTTAGGTAAAACAAGCTGCTTTGCATTATTCCATTCTGTTGGTGACGCGAGTGTATACAAACCACCATCAAGTTCAAATAATTGATTTTTTAACACCTTATTTCTGACTATTTGAATATTCTCAACCTTTCCACCTTTTTGTTCATATTTTTCAATAATCTTCCTTTGAATATATGCTGATAGCACTTCAGGTTTTGTCTGTGCTATTTTCGCATATTCAACAGGAATCCCTAACAATTCTTTTTTTAATGTCCGCTTCGCTTTTGCACCAGTTATCACTTCACATGTAAAAATAACACTGTATGCAGAGTTAACCCCTTCATATCCACCATATTTCGCGGAATCCATGCCCGATTTACGTGAGTGAATACCTTCTTTTTTCTTAACAGGGTTCAAATTCCATAATTCCCCTGTATTTTCTTCCAATTTTTTTGTGATAAAGCAATCGCGATAGCTTAAATATTTACGTACTTTTGCGACTTCTGCCTCACCATCCCAAATTAAGAGACCTGTTTCTTTATCAAACTGTTTTTCGCCCATATTTGAAGAAAGAAAATTATATCTACTTTTACGAATCTCTTTCATTTTTTTACTTTGATAGACTAGATAACTTTCATATAAAAATTCCTCATTCATTCCTGAGTAACACTTTTGAATAAAATTACCTACTAATGTTGTTAAATAGGCATCATGTGCGTGATGATAATCATTAACTGTCCTTGTTTTAAATAATTTATTTTTACTTCTGAAATCACTGGCTATACTTGATTTTAAGCTATACACGTTCGCCTTGTTTGAGCGTTGTAATAATTGGGCAACATGTTTTGAAATTTGTCGTGTTTCTACAAGTTGTCGATTGATAAACCCTTTGACATATTCCTCTTTGAATATCGGCATCATCAGATAGTTGTATTTTCGTTGTGTCATTAAGCCTGTTTTTTTCAATGCTTCCCATAATTTTTTTGCTTGAGAAGTCGCAATAGAAAATGCCGTCTTATCATCTGATTTCTGCTGATTTTCTGTCGCCAAAACAAGCACTTTATTGTCAATACTATCATTTTTAACGAGTGATCTTGGAATAATATGATCTACTTGATACTCATTCAAATTTTCTAAATTTAAGGCAGTGCCAGAGTACGCACTTCTTCCATTTTGAATAAAATATAAAAACAATTTTTCATTAATATCTTTATTATCCATATGTTTCAATTCTTTGCGCAAATCCTGAAGTTCACTATCACTGTCTATATTTTCATATAATTTTTCTAGTTGATGTAAACGTGAATTTGTACGTTTTGATGCTTGGTCTTCACGTGCAAACTCGATGAAGATGTTTGTTGCTGGGCATCCTACAACTTTTTCAATCTCATCAACAATTTGAATTGTTTGCCAAATGCCACGCTTCAACGCTGGTGATCCTGCTAGTTGTTTTATTTCTTCGTATGTCACTTTTTTATTCTCACCCTTATTTAACTGATCATCTAAATATGCTTTAAATTCATATCGTTCACTGTTAATTATTTGCATGAAGTTCAAATTTTTATTCCATAAGATATCCATAATCGTATATGATTTTTCATCAATGAATGTCGTAAGACCAATTAACAATTTTTTTGATAACTTTGACCAACCACTATAACGTAAACGAGTAATTTTTTTTATGATATCATCACTTAATTCTGGATAATTTTGGCTGATTTTACGCTCGATTATTTTCTTATCTTCAAAAACTGTCAACCATTCTATCAATTGCTCAATCATTCCATTATTTTCATGGACAAATTCATTACCAAAAATCTTTACAAAATCAATATAAGAATTCAAATTTGCCGCAAACCCTTTTTCATCTTGTGTTCCTGTTATTTCATATGATCCATTGTACGGTTGCCAGTTTTGTTGACAAAATGTAATTATATCTTTTTTAGTGACTGTTTTCTTGAATGATTGCTGGAAACAGTGTTGAAAAATTTCTTTTTTCTGATTTGGCTCCAAAAGTTTCCCATTAATACGAACTTTATTCAATTCATTTAACACTGTAAATTCATTGTAAAGTAATGAATACCTTGGGAACACTGGTTCTCCAATAATATATGTACATGTACTTGTCATTTTACGGATAAATTTCTCCGCTGACTGATCACGATCCACTAACTCTTCAAAATTCCATGGATAAATACGACCTGTTTGCTTAAATTCAGCCCAAGAAAATATACTTTTCTCGGTTTCAGTCAATGGTCCAACATAATAGGGAATTCTGAATGTCAAAATTTGCTGAATTTTATCCTGTACTGCTGCAAGTTCTGGATAAAATTGGCTTTGATTCGTTAAAATTTGTTTCAATTCTTCAAGCTGTAATTGATATGGAATTGCTCCATTATCTGTGCTATTTTGCTTTGGTAAAAATATCTCTTGATCAATATCAACAAAAATTTGTTGTACTCGCTGGTCAGCTTCATAGTTCTTTAACAGCTTTTTGATTTCAGTGTACAAATCTATTTGTGTACATGTTTTTTTCGCTTTTTGCTTTTTATTCTTCACAAATGTTTTTTTCGTATAATTCACGTAATTTATTAGTTTATCATCATCGCTTCTGAAAAAGCGTACATACATTTCTTGCGTACAATGTTCTCTCACGACTGATTTCAAAAGCTTTAAATCACTGGCGTGTTTCTCATACTTTTTAATCATTGCCTGAGTCAAACTCTCTTCACCTTTTAATACATTTTGTAACACATACCAACTATACATCCGTTCAAGTCGATCAATAATTTCAATATCATCTTGTAACAATGTTGTAAGGACATCTTTTGTTTCCTCAAATGATGTATCATTTAAACTAAAACTAATTGGTTTCCCAGCTTCATTCACAAAACTATCATTAAAGGCTGTTTTTGCATTCATTTTCATACCCGTGATAGCTTTAAAAATTTCTTGCCATTTTTTCTTCTCAGTTGTTCCTAACTTTCCTAAACAATCAATTGCTTTTTTGACCTGCTCACTACGATACAATGTCACATCTTGAAATACACACATAATTTGCTTCGATATTTCTTGCGTGACTTCTGTTAAAATCCATTCACTTTCATTTAATAATCCAGATAACTCAAAAAACTCACTATCAAAAGCATTTGTTATATTAGTTAAGTCTTGGTCTTCATACAAAAAATTCCCGCGATATTTCAATAAATGACTGAGTGCAAGATAAATCAAACGTGGATCTATTTTTTCTGTTTTTCCTTTCCCGTTGATAAGTTCGTTGCGTAAATGATACATCGTTGGATACTGTGCAAAATAGTGTTTATCATTGAAGTTTTTATCGATAAATAAATTAAAATTATCACCGTGCTTATATTGATTATCTTCACGATGAAGTTGTGTTGCAGCAATTCGTGCGTAGAATGATGGATCAATAGGTGTAATTATTGGTTCCATCAACTCACGTAACAATGCTAATCGTTGCTTCCTACGATTCATCCTCCGACGTGTACTACGATAGACTCGACGTTCTACTGCTGTTTCAGCCGTATTAAATAACCTAGCTCCCCACATATTTTGTTTTTTATGTTTCAGCAAATTATTATCCATATCTGTGACTGCCCATCCAACTGAGTTCGTCCCAATATCTAATCCAATATTATAATTAATTTGTTTCATAAATAACCCTCCTTGTTAATTAAATTTTAGCATGATTAAACTTAAAATACATCTTTTTTGTGATTTATCTACTATTTTTTCGTTTATAAAATATTTTCAAAAAGAACTTGCTTTTAGAAATGAAATTGATTATAATTTTATTAGAGCTTGAGAACGCTCGACAATAACATAACGAGTCAAAATAAATCGTTAGATACACTACCCATTCGGGTGCGGCGTAGGCCGCTTTTTTTATACAGAAAATGCTACTGCCTAAGCAGTAGCATTTTCTTGTACTTACAAAACCGATTCATCTATATAACTACGACTTCGTCACTTTATCCATAAATATATTTATTTTATACGCAAAAAAGGCTAGTCAATGACTAGCCTTGAACGCCATTTATTAGTAGCGGTTCTTTTTACGAGCTTCTTCTTGTTTTTTACGAGCGCGTACTCCAGGTTTTAAATAATACTCGCGTTTACGAGCTTCTGCTAAAGTTCCTGACTTCGCAACGCTACGTTTGAAGCGACGTAAAGCGTCCTCGATTGTCTCATTTTGGCGTACTACAGTTTTTGAAGACATAATTGTTTGCCTCCCTTCTGTGATAGCATTCGCAAAGTAGTATACAGCTACATACATTGCTGTTTGGTATGCTATATACAAACAGTTACTTTGATATTATAGCTTATTTTTTCAATTTTGACAACTATTTTTTGATATTTTATCAGCTCGACTTCGATTTATTAAACAATGTTATTATTTTGTTTTCTCTGCCTAGATTCATCTATACTAAACTAGTATATTCTCTATACATACTCTTTTTTAATAGTCTGTATTCGCTGTCTTATGTTGCATCAATAATACTCCACTCGATGTTCCAATACGTGTTGCTCCTGCTTCCACCATTGCTTCCATATCTGCATACGAACGAACTCCGCCACTCGCTTTCACACCGATATCTGGTCCGACTGTTTCACGCATTAATTTTACATCTTCAACTGTTGCTCCACCTGTTGAGAAGCCTGTTGATGTTTTAACATAATCCGCTCCAGCAGCTACTGATGCTAAACATGCTTTTACTTTCTCTTCATCAGTTAATAAACATGTTTCGATAATGACTTTTACAAGTGTCCCATTTGCCGCTTCTACCACAGCACGAATATCTCGCTCAACCAATTCAAAATCACCGGCTTTTGCTGCTCCAATGTTAATCACCATATCGATTTCTTGTGCACCGTTATCAATAGCATTCTTAGTTTCAAATGCTTTTACTTCAGGCGTATTCGCACCTAATGGAAAGCCAATAACCGTGCACACTTTTACGTCACTACCTGCTAATAACTGACTCGTTAAAGCTACCCATGTAGGATTAATACATACTGATGCAAAATCATATGCACGTGCTTCTTCGCAAATTACTTCTACCTGAGACTGTACTGTTTCTGGTTTTAAGATTGTATGATCGATTAATTTATTTAAACTCATTTAAATTCTCCTTTTATATTCCCTAACTATTTTATTCGTGGCGTCCGTATTCACATTCAGCATCACTACCTTCAAAGTGAGCAATTAATTTATATTCTTTTTCTTTTAATTCATATAACTTCACTGTTCCTACTGCCGTTGCTCCACTCCATAATGGTTCATATACTACTTTCCCCTGTGGATTTTCATACTGTAAATGAATCATTTCTGATTTCGGACAGCTAAATTGAACTTCAATTTTGCTACTACGATTTGTTGCTACAATCTGCCATTCAATTGTTTCTTCAGTTTCAACACACGAAACATTTTGTTTGACTTTATCTAACAACTTCGAAAAATTATATTCATATAGCTTACCATGATGAGAAAATGCAATTAAAACTTTACGTTCTAGTGTACGATTTAACGTTCCCAAGCGTCCGCCTCCAACTGCAAGACTCGTTAAATTTGCACGAATACCTGTCACCGGATTTTTAAAATTGTTACAACTAATTGAAATCCACGGATTGGAGAAATCACTTCCCCAATTCGTATCTTGGTAACCGTAACTTGTACTAGGTACAACATCGTAAATTTCACCTTGATAGCTGATTGTTCCTGCATATTCGGTATACATTCCCTCAACATGCCAATCCATTTCAATATGTTGGGCTTTTTTCAATAATGGCATTTGTTGATATTTTGGATTATACGACAAACGCTTATTTACACGCAAATTCCATATCGCTTGACCTTCGCCACTCACAAATTGAGGATTCAGTTGTTGCCTAACATCAACCTCACCAAACAGAGCTGTATCATCAGCATAATTATCTCCGATAATAACTTGCATACGAGCATTATTCCCTTGAAATTCTTCTGTTCCATAATACTGCGTCATATAATGTGAATGTTCACCATACATACCAACAGTTATTGCAGCGTACGCCGGTTGCTCATTATCTTGAATAAACTGAGGTAGACTACTCCCTAAATCTGGATTCAAAATTAAATACTGAACAAAGAAATTTTTTGCTTCTTTTGTATCACGATGATGAGCAGTAAATCGATGCCACCACCATTGATATCCGGATTGTTTTTGGTGTTCAGCTGTAAGTAAGTACGCATTATTATTTTGTGCTTTCATAAATTTAAACCACCTTTTCTTTCTGCTTTTTCATACAGAACTTATTTCGATTATAACATAATTTTTTTAGAATATTACTGCATTTTTTGCTTTATTTAATTACCTTTGCTTTTATATACTACCATATTGAATGTCTTATCGCTTAAATTTGACATATTTTCATTTTCATCATGAAAAAAACTGCCTAGTAAGTTTCATTAACTTTCCTAGACAGTTCCTATCATTTGTCAGTCATTACTTTTTCCAAAACTTCCAAATTGATTCTTTCTTATTACGTTTATCACCTATACTCATCGGTAAAGGAATTGTTTCAATAATTTCTTGTTGTTCATTTGTTTCGTGTATGATTTCACGCGTAGGCGGTTGTGTAACCATTGCTTGTTCGAACAATATTAATTGACTATCAATTAACGGTTCTCCTGGTTTTAACGAGCGTAAATGATAGTTCCCATTTGCATCTAGCTCACGAGCCTTTACATTATCTGTTAACATGATTTGTAATGATGCTTGTATTCTTCTTTTTACTTCTTTATCTTCAACGGGTACAGCCAATTCATACCGCTGTTCTAAATTTCTCCCCATTAAATCTGCCGATGAAATAAAGACTTGCTCATCTTGATGATGATGGAAATAATAAATACGAGAGTGTTCTAAAAAGCGTCCAACAATACTAATAACCCGAATGTTTTCACTAACTAACGGAGCTTGCGGGACAAGGCAACAAATACCACGAACAATTAAATCTATTTTAACACCTGCTTGTGATGCTGCATACAGTCTCTCAATAATCGGCTTATACGTTAATGAATTCACTTTAAAAATGATATATCCATCTCCGTACATTTGATGGTATAAGATTTCCTGGTCAATTCGATCTAATAATTGATCAGCTATATTGTGTGGAGATGCTAATAATGTATCGAGAGGAATATTTCGCACATGGTGTTTCAACGCATAGAAAAAGACTTCTGCATCACGTCCAACTTTTGGATTAGCACTGAATACACCACAGTCTGTATAAAGCGTAGCTGTCGATTCATTATAATTTCCTGTTCCTAGGTGTGTGAAATATTGTTTTTCACCATTTATTTCACGTACCACTAAAATAACTTTACTATGCGCCTTAAACCGAGCTTCACTGTAGATAACTTCAATTCCTAGCTCTTCAAATTCTTGCGCAATTTCAATATTATGTTCCTCATCGAATCGTGCTTTTAATTCTACAAGCACACTTACTTTTTTCCCTTTTTGTCGAGCAGTCTGTAAAATTTTCGCAATTTGTGAATCGGAACTTAAACGATAAATAGTCTGATGAATTTCTGTTACATATGGATCATTTGCTGCTTCATCTAAAAATCTTACTACGCTAGCCTCAAACGATTCAAACGGATGATATACAAAGCGATCTTGAACGATGATTTGATTCAGTATCGATTCATCCTGAGCAATCATCTGTGGCTGTTGAGGTGTCAGTTCTTTATAAGCAAATTCAGGATGTACTCGTTTTACATGACTATAAAAACCAAATAAAAACGATAAATCAATTGGAGTGTCAACAAATTCATAAATATCTGCATCTTGGATACCTAGTTTTTGTTTTAACCGTTGAATAATATAATGATTTCTATTTTCTTCATCATATTCAATCTGTAGTCCAACAACAAACCCTTTTTTCCGTTTTTCAAGCTGCTCTTGGATCGTTTCAATAATGTCATCCGCTTCATCATAAATCAAATCTAAATCATAATTACGTAATATACGAAAAGCTGAATACGTTAACAAATCTGCTTCAATCACTTCAGACATGTGTGCTTGAATTAAATTCTCAATCAAAATAAATCGAGATTGCTCATCATTCAATGCAATAAGTCGTGGTAAATGTTCTGGAATTTTGATGATAACAAATGCTTCGTCTGCCAACATTGCACCAATATACAACCCTTTATTTTTTAATCGTGGTAGTTTTGTATTACGATCAATAAAGTATATTTTCAATTGTGGTAAAATCATTGCTTGAAAATATTGTGTGGCTTCGATTTGTTCTTGAGAACGTAATGCTTCAAAATCAAAAATGCCACTGTTATATTGACGTAAATCTGGATGTTCAAATAACAAGCGATACATCTTAGCAGCATCTCGAAATAGACGTGCCGTTTTTTTATAGATGAGTTCTAGCTGTTGTTCTGATGTCAGTTGTGTTCGTGAGTCTATCCCTTTTACACCTAAGCGGACTTGCGTTTTTAAACTTGCTACTCGAACCATATTAAACTCATCTAAATTCGACTGAAAAATTGCCAAAAATTTTAAACGTTCTAAAATGGGTGTTCGAGGATTTTTTGCCTCATCTAACACACGCTCATTAAACTGTAGCCAACTTAACTCTCGATTGATGTAATGATGTGCCTCTATCGGTATAAAATTCGGTCTTTGCTTCATCGTATTCACCCTCCCATGTAATTCCTTCTACTCTATTATAAACTAAAAATCGAGTGTCCTTCTATTTGTTTACTACGTTTTTTAGCATGTGATAATTGTACTGAAATTCCTTCTGCCGTCAAGAAAGATGTTTGATTATTCGTAATCGTTCCTACTGAAATACTCACTAACGGGCTCGCGTGTTCTTTTCCCGTGCGATCCTCGCCAATAATATACCCTCGTTCATAATCCGTTGGATGATAGAGTCTTTGCGTATACGTATCAAAATAGTGAAAAACTCGCTTACAAAAGCTTTGAAGTTCATTCGGTGGCATAATAACGATAAAATCATCTCCACCAACATGACCTGCAAACCATCCTTGCTGCTTACCTTTTAAAATACTAGTTGCTAATGCTTGGATCATTTGATCACCATACTGAAATCCATAACTATCGTTGTAAGTTTTAAAATGATCAAGATCAAAATATAAAACAGAAAAATGTTGATTTTGATTTAATTTTTTCCAAATATGCTTTTGAATTTCCTGATTACCTGGCATTTTCGTTAATGGGTTAACTTCTACTGCTTGTTGAACTTGCCATTCTAATGTGCTAATTAATAATTTTTGAATGGTAACAATTCCTATGTAGCAATTGTTATCAGTGACAACTACAGCTTCATATTTTTGTTCACTACTACGTGCCATTGCATCCGCTGCTACTGATTCAATTGACGTTTTCATTGGCACATTCAAAACATTTCGCGACATAATTTCAGTTATTGTTTTTTTCGCGTGCAACGTATATCCATATTGTCCCGAAAGAGACTCTACTAGTTTTCTTCTTGTTATTACCCCAACAACTTCTCGTCTTTCATTCACAACACATCGTTCTTGAATTTCAGGATCTTCACGAAATAGTCGATAAACAGTTTCCGCACACTCATTTTCTAATAGGGGTGGTTGTTGTTCTATTAGTTCATGAATTAACCCTAAGCACGTCTGCTGTTGCTTTTTTTTATTTTCATCATAAATAAACATCGTTAGTTCATTTTTTATTGTACTGAACTCGGGATATGCTTTATTGAGTAAAAACCCTTGTCCGTAGTCAACACCTAGCTCAATCAACTTCGCTAATTCATCTTTTGTTTCAATTCCTTCAGCAACTAAATCAACATTCATTTTACGACAAAAATGAACAATACTCTCAACTATTGCTTGTTTTACTGTGTGACGTTCAATGTTTTTAATGAGTGATATATCTAATTTTATGTAGTCTGCTGGAATGTGACAAATACGATCTAAGTTCGCAAATCCAGTTCCAAAATCATCAATAGCTATTTTAAAATTTGCCTGCCTATACTTTTGCGTAATGTCTTGGAATAGTTGTGGATTTGTAATTGGTGTCTGTTCAGAAACTTCTAAAATAAATTCATTCGGATTTAAATTATATTTTGAAAACTCAGCAATAATGTCAACATTTTCCATAATTGGAGCACTAATATTTAAAAATATTTTCGTATTTTGAGGTTTTTTATTCATATTTTCAAAAATTTTTTTTCGACATAAAGCTTCTAATTCTGTCAATTTTTGAAATTGTTTTGCTTGTAAAAACAATTCTGATATTGTCCAATCGCTATGTGTTATCGGCGTCTCAATTCTACTCAATGCCTCATATGCAGAAATAGTTCCTGTCTTTAAACAAACAATTGGTTGATATACCGGATAAATCAATTCCTTTTCTAGAATATTTAAAAATTCTTCTTTATTTTCCACAGAATAATTATCCTCTCATAAATATTTTATAACGATTTCAATTATACAGCATTTTTGTTAATTTTTTGTTTTCTTCTGTTAATTTTTTGTAAAATATTTAATTTAATTAATGAAAACATCTAAATCATGCTCTTTTTCCGTATGAAAAAGGCTTTTTCATTTAATTTTCAAACTATTTCGAGTGAATATATTTCTCTTTTCACTTTAATTTCTTACTATTTAATATAGAATAATTAGAAATACATAGATTTTTTCAATAAAAAAATAAAAGGCATCATGTGTTTTCAGCTCATGTGCCTTTTGTTTTTTATCATTCTTTAACTACCGCATAATTGTACGCTTTGGCACAACAAACGGATAGTTTTCGTTCCCATGTAATTGAATATTATTTCCAATATCGCTATTTTTATCAATAATTGCGTTAGTAAGTTTCACACCTTTTCGAATAATACAGCCTTTCAGAATAATACTATTTTCGACAACCGCTCCTTCTTCAATAATAACGCGACGAGACAATACACTATTATGTACTTCACCCTCAATAACTGAACCTGTTCCGATTAAACTATTTCCTATCACTGATTCTTCACCATAATAGGTTGGTACTTCATCTTTACTTTTCGTTCCAATCGAATGTTTTTCCGCATTAAATATATCTTCCCAAACTGTTGGCTCTAACAATCCCATGTTGGCTTTAAAATATCCTTCTAATGTGCGAATATGGTATACATTTTCTTCATATTCATAACCTTTAATATTAAGTTCATCCACTTTATTTTCAATAATTTGCTGAAAAGTCCGACAACGAGTCGTCTCTACAGCCTCGCGAACTAATTTCTCAAATAATGACTTTTTCATAAAGAACGTACTTAGTGAATAATCAATTTCATCTTGTAAACCACCATTGATACCAAAAGTTATAACATTTTGACTTTCATCAACTGATAGAATCGTCCCCTTATTGTAATTTGAATCATTATTAATCATATGTTTATAAACAACCATTACATCTGCATTACTAGCCTGCCACTCATCATACATTGTTTGGTAATCTGGATTCCAAACAATATCACCACATGTTATTAATACATCATCTGTTTTTGTTGACATAATATAATCTAAATTAGCATAAAAATGGGATACTTCCGAACCAACAAATCCTTGTTCATCATCTGATTGATAAAAACGGTTTAATCCACCAATTTTTCGATCTAATCCCCAATAACGACCATTATCAATATGTTCAATCAAAGAACGATACGGCTTCGGTGCAAACATACCAACTGTTTTGATACCGTTACCAGAAAATGCTGATAAAGCAAAATCAATTACTCGATAACGACTTCCATATGCTAATGAAGCAATTGGACGATACGTTGTTAATCCTTGAAAATTATTTGTTGTTGCCTGTAAATTAATAATTCCTAATACTTTTTGCATCATCTATTCCCCCTCTGATTCATCCATATAGAGTGCAATATCTTTATTACCTATGATTTGACTATATGCTGGTACTTTCGCTTCCTCTAACACAATTGCCTTACGAATAACGCACCCTTTTGGTACATGAACATTTGCCATTAACACTGAATCTTCAACAATTGCGCCTTCTTCCACTACTACCCCTGGGAATAACACTGAATTTTTAACTGTACCACCAACGACACATCCATCAACAACTAATGAATGTTTTACACTACCTGTCGGTAAAATTTTCTGTGGTGGATAATCAAAACTTTGGCTATACACAATCCAACTACGATCGTTTAATTTCAGTTCATGTTTCGGTGAAATCATATCTAAATTAGCTTCCCAGTAACTCTCTAATGTCCCCACATCTTTCCAATAGCCTTTAAATGGATATGCAACCATTTTATTGCCATCTGCTAACATTTTTGGCAATACATCATGCCCAAAGTCATCTGATGGTATATCTGCTTGTTCCATTGACACAAGGTACTTGCGTAACACACTCCACTTAAAAATATAAATTCCCATTGAAGCTAGATTGCTACGTGGATTTTTTGGTTTTTCATCAAATTCTTCAATGTTAAATTCAGCATCTGTATTTAGAATCCCGAAGCGACTTGCTTCTTCCCATGGAACTTCAATTGTTGCAATTGTACAATCAGCATCCGTTTCTTTGTGAAAGTTCAACATTTTATCATAATTCATTTTATAAATATGATCGCCTGATAAAATCAACACATGCTCTGGTTGATAACGGTCAATAAAATCAATGTTTTGATAAATAGCATGTGCCGTCCCACGATACCAAGCAGCATCATTTTCAGTGGCATATGGTGGTAACATTGATACTCCACCTTTTGCATGATTTAAATCCCATGCCGCTCCTACCCCAATATGCGCATTCAGTTGGAATGGACGATACTGTGTTAATACCCCTACAGTATCAATACCAGAATTTGTGCAGTTACTCAATGCAAAATCAATAATTCGGTATCTTCCACCAAATGGAACCGCTGGTTTTGCAATCGCTTTCGTCATTGCACCTAAACGACTTCCTTGACCACCGGCCAAAATCATTCCAATCATTTCTTTTTTCATCATCGTTTGACCCTCCTTTTTTATCCTACACCCTATTTCATGTGTACATTTTAATTTTAAACTCATTAAATAAAAAAAGCTACTCTTTTTGATTATTTGAAAAAAATATTTTTACACCATGTAGAAACGTGTTTTTTTTGTTAAAAATTCGAAAAAAATGAATAAATTTCGTTATTTTATCTTTATTTTTTTGTTTTTTCATTTTACATACTTGATAAAAAGAAAAACAACCGCTTGGTTGTTTTCTAACTATAGCTGTTTACGATTAAAAATAAAAATTGTTCCTATCACACTTCCGCTAATCACTACTAATGCGACACAAAGTGACTTCAAATACGCTGAAATATCCATTGTTCCTCCAATAATCTGTTCTCCACTCAGTAACTGAGTTGGTAGATATTCGACAACTGGTGGAATTAATCCTAGTACATAACATATAATAATGCTACCACCTAAAAACGTAAGTGATGTTGTACTCGTTTTTGATATAACTGAAAAACAAAGTAACAATGCAAGTACAAACACACCAAATACATAGCTAAGTACTCCAGGATGGTACACATTGACAGTTTCTATTACTCCCCAGAAATAGCTATTATATGCAAATGTGGTGAAAAACATTAACCAATAACAAACAGTACATAGTATGAGTATGTGTACAAATTTGGCAAGTACGATTTTCCAACGTTTCATCCCCTTGGTGACGAGATTTACAAATGTTCCTTTCTCGTACTCACTGCTAAACATATTGCCACTGAAGAGTGTAAAAATAATCAGGGCCATTGGGACATTTTTATAAAATTGCTGCCAAGACATTACGGCATCGACACGCATATCTCCAATGATAATACCTGAATCAGCTAATGACTGCGAAAATTGTTCCATCAGCCACGGTGTCAACTTTGTCATTGCTGGATTCATCACACCAAATAATAAAAAAATCAGTAGTATAATTACTAACTGTCCACTCCGTACTTGACCAAGCCATTCTTTCTGACTAAATGCGATGAATTGTTTCATTTTTTTGTATCACCTCGATAAATAATTTTTCTAATGTGGGTTCCATCCACTGGAATCGTTGTGGTAGTAAGTGATGTTCAACACAAATTCGTAATGCTTGTTCGTAGCTTTCAGACGTTTGATTTTTGTAACGAAGTTGCAGGTTTTCATGCCCGATTCTGTTTCCTTTGCCGAATAAATCAATAAATGATTGGCATGTTTGTTCATCACTAAATTCAATTTCAAAATCACATGCTGGATTCTGAGCTTTTATCTCCTCAATCGTACCCTCTAGGACAAGTTTTCCATTATGGATCATACCAACCTTATCACAAATGCGCTCCACATCTGCTAAAATATGTGTCGAAAACAAAATAGTAGTTTCTTTTTTAACCGCCTGGAGAATGTCTAATATTTCTTTTCGTCCAACTGGGTCTAATGCCGATGTTGGCTCATCACAAATCAGCAACTTTGGTTTGTTCAGCAATGCTTGCGCAATTCCAAGTCGTTGCTTCATACCTCGCGAATATCCTCTAATGCGTTGTTTGTTTTGCTCTAATCCGACAAGTGTTAACAGTGAAATAATCCTTTTAGTTGCACTTTTTTGAGTCATTCCAGTTATACTTGCACATAATTGTAAATATTCTGTAGCTGTCATATAATGATAAAATTCTGGAACATCTGGTAGATAACCAATATATTGATTCGTCTGATTTGCACCATATGTTACTTTTTCACCATTCACATAGATTGTTCCATTATCCGCAGCTAGTAATCCAACAATCATTCTCATAGTCGTCGTTTTTCCTGCACCATTTTGACCAATAAATCCATAAATACTCCCAGCTTCTACTTCAAGGTTTAATGCATCAATAACGACTCTATCCCCAAATCGCTTTGAAAGTCTTTGAATCTTCAAAACTGCCATACTTACTGATCATCCTTCCCAAATAAAAAATAAAGCAGTGGTCCCCAAAATTGCATACCAATAATAACAATAATAATCCATGTCATTGTATTCCAACGTTTATACGTTTTATGTGTCAGAATATGCCAAAGTGTATACCCTAATAATATAAGTTGAATAATAATTAAAGGAATTAAAAAAGGTAAGAACTCCATAATTTCTGCTGGAATTGTCGTTAAAAATGTCATAATCTTTGTCCTCTTTTCACTAATTTTTGTTTCAATAATTGGAATTGTTGATGTTTTGCTAATGGTACGAACTGTGCTACCTCTAGCGCCTGGACACTACTTAGAAAAACAAGTCGCTTATCTCGAACAGCCTGTGTACCTAACTGTGCCTCTTCAAACCATTGATCAATTGTTTCAAAATAATCATCACCATGTATTTGTACGTTATCGTCAAGGAGTTGCACAACTGCTTGTACATATTTATCTATTCGTTGTAACGCTTGATCATACTCCTTGTAATCAAGGGCGTTCAGTGCTATTTGATAGTTATACATAGCGACGATATTCGGATGAAGCCGATGAATATTATACGTTTGAATAAGTACATCGATTCGTTCAATTGTCTGCAATTGCTTTAGTCGTGTACTATTTGGTAATTTTATATATGACATAGCATTAGTGATAAGCATCATTAAATGACTATACATCATCATTTCTGAAAATGTATACGCTTGATCATAGTGACCAATTGCCTGGTATGCTTGAGTAAGTAATCCATCACTGTTATTTTTAAAATGATATGGATTTAACAGTGGCTCTAAAACTTCTATGACTGCTTGTGCTTTTCCAATTTGTAACCTTATCATTGCTTGAACAATTACTGTATCATTACGAACATCGAGTGCTGTTTCATGTGCAAGAATATGTTCACACAATTGTTCAATACGTAGTAGAAGTGTACAAACAGCTTCTTCAGTTGGTGCTAAATTGATATGGTTCATCCAAAGTAAACATATTTGTAGCAAAAACGGATAACAAGCATAATACTTTTTCACTAATTGTTCCGTTTTTTCTATAACTCGACTATAGTCATTGTCAGCAAATTCACTCGCTAATTCGTGATAGAGTTGTTGAATTTGTTTTTTATTAAGATTTGGTTCATACCCTAACAAATCATCGACACTCACCGCAAAATAAGTTGCTAATTGTGGCAAAATAAGAATATCTGGAAAACTTTGACCAGTTTCCCACTTCGATACCGATGCTTTTGTTACGCCGATAAATTGAGCGACTGCTTCTTGTGTCACGCCACGATTTTTTCGTAATCGAGCCAAGTTGTCATGTAATTGAATCATATCGTCTTCCTCCTGTCTCTTTGATTGTAAATAATTCAACAATAAAAAACAATCGATTTCAACGACACATCACGAAACATAATCAACTATTGCGAAACTTTTTGTATTATATAAATATTAAAAAAACTGCTTCTAATCAATATTAGTAAGCAGCTTTGATTCTTTCGTTAGTCAGACATCCCTGACTTAAGTCGTAGGAGTTTTAATATTCTTGTTTAAAAGTTGGTTGATTACTCGTTCATCACGCTTCCACAACAAATAACACATAACCCAAACAATAAAATAGGTAATTAAAAAACTAATACATGCAATCATACTTTGATACCAATCGTTTGCAAGCCACTCGCTCCATGTACCAACAAATAAAAAAGTCACCACCATTATCACAAAATGAATAGCTGTTGTACTCAAGAAGGATAGTTGTTCCTTCTCATATAAACTATTTAAATTATGAAATATCGCTCCCATAATTCCTCCAGCTAAATAATTTCGACTTATGGTTGCCATGGTCATTGATTCTTGTAATGAAAATACATTTAAAATAATTCCTATCGTCATAATTAAAAACACGCCGATAACAAAACCATGTACACTTCGTTTCATTCTTTGTTTCATATTGACCCCTCATTTCGCCGTAATAACTGTTCTTTTATCTTTTTAACATATCGTCTTGATGAATACTGAACACTCCCATTTTTGAAATGAATGGCTAACACACCATTGAATGTCACATGCACATAATCAATCCACACTGGATTAGCAATTGCTGACTGTGATAACTTTACAAACTGATACTGCTGTAATATTTGCTCAAGTTGATATAATTTTTGTTTTGATTGATAACTTTCTATTTTTGTTTCAATGACTAGATAATTATTTTCGGTCGCCACATATACAATATCTATCAAACGTATCAAATATTGCCGTTCATTTTTGAATCCTATAATATATGGTGGACTTTTTGCAATTTGCATAATGTGTTCGAGTTGTTCTGTCATACGTTCGCTTCGAATATCAATTTCCGTTTGTTCATATCTCATATCAATATCTACTGTCACTTTCATGGCATCCACTCCTTTGCCCTTGTAGTGTACCGTATGCGAATCATTTACACGAGCATTTTCATGTATTCGGTATTTTTTCAGTATTATTTGGTTAATAAAAAAGATTGACACATCACACCATCAATCTTTCTTATCACATACTATTTATAATAAGTAATCACTCATAATTTGATTTGCAATAAACAACGTATCTTTCGCTAAAACAATTGATTCATCCGTTTCAATAATCCACCCCTTTTGGACATGTTTAGCAATGGTTTCACCATATATATCCAATAATGATACACCAAATCGTTGGGTAAATTGTTGTTTATTCACACCTATTCGTGTGCGTAAACCTAAAAAAATTGTCTCTTCGATTTGTTCTTCACGCGTTAATTTGTGATTTTCAACAAGTGGACGTTCGTTTCCACTCAATGTTTTAACGTAATTAGTAATCGCTTTTGTATTTGCATAGCGAACATTATTTAAATAGCCATGCGCACCTAACCCAAAGCCATAATATGGCAAATTTTGCCAGTAAGTTAAATTATGTTTACTTGCACACCCAGGTTTAGCAAAATTACTTAATTCATATTGCTCATATCCTGCTGCGAGTAACGCTTCATTAATTGCCATATACATATCAGCTTCAATATCATCTGCTGTTTCAATCAACTGTCCTTTGTTTTGTTGAATAAAAAATTTCGTATGTGGTTCTATAATAAGTGCGTATGTCGAAATATGTTGTACATCTAACTGTAAAAATTGTTCAATATCATCCATTACTTCTTGGTGTGTTTGATTTGGCACACCATAAATGAAATCAACATTAATGTTTCTAAAACCAATATTTTTTGATTGTTCAATCACATATTCAACTTGTGATTTTGTATGCGTACGTCCCATTTTAGCCAAATGAATATCTGAAAATGTTTGGACACCAATACTGAGTCGATTAACCCCTTGCTCATATAAAAAAGTTAGTTTTTCTATTGTCAGAGAATCAGGATTTGCTTCTACTGTTATTTCAATATCTGGTGCAAAAAAAGGACGGAAATATTGATTTACAATGCAAAATAACTGTTTCAGTTCTTCTATGCTAAGCGCTGTTGGCGTTCCACCGCCAAAATATATTGTCTTTATTTCACCTAATATTGGGCATTCTGATAAAGTTAGTGCAATCTCTCGCTCAAGTGCCTGTAAATAGGCATCACGTTTTTGATTTCGATAATAAACTTTCGCAAAATCACAGTAGTGACAAATTTCATTACAAAATGGTATATGAATATATACTGCTTGACTCATAATTTCAGCTCACTTTCAAGTTTTTATTATATCATATTTCTACCACTCTACTGTGTAAAAAGAAGCGTGTATTCTACCTATTGAAATCCACCCACTTACAGATGATCTGGAACGACGCCCGCACCTTCAGTAAGCATATATAATATCCTCCCTTATTTTTTTCAAGCGTTTCCACATCAAAAATAGGAGTGCACCTCTAGTTATGCTTATTTGTTCAGTTCACTTAATTTAATACTGTCGGCTATCTATTTTTGTTACTGTTTCTTTTTTGTCTTAGCACATACATAATAGTTTGCTTGACTGCTTAAAAAGAATTATAATTTTAAAAGCGAAAAGAATTTTTATTTAATTTAAAATAGTTCACAATTATTATTTCATTTATTGTACAATTAATATTAATATGTAATAAATTTATTTAAGAAGGGGGATTTTTCATAGTGAAAAAACTCGCATACATTGGATTGATAATTGGTTTAATTTTATCATGCATAATAACAATAGTGAGAATTATCATTGAAACTAGAGAACATTTCGGATTTTTTAGTAAATTATCTATCAGTTTACAAATTATCACGAGCCAGATAATCCAGACAATACTAACTACTACAGTTGCTTTATTTGTCATTAACAAATTTTGGTAGTAAATATTAATTCGTACTTTATTATTTACAAACAATACTTAGAAAGGAGTAGATTTTTCATAGTGAAAAAACTCGCATACATTGGATTGATAGTTAGCTTAATTTTTTCATGCATATCAACATTAATAGAAATTATACTCGAATCAAAAGACCGTTCCGGATTTTTTAGTAAATTATCTATCAGTTTACAAGTATTACTTGGAGGAATTATAGATGCTCTCCTAATGATCGTCATTACGTTATTTTTCATCAATAATTTCTTATAGAATCCATGAACTGTATAGGGATAGACAATCTCCTATTCTCAAAAAAACCTTAAATCTTTGATTATTTTACCACAATGAAAAGTTGATATACTTCTGCTATTTTAGCATATCACGTGAAAGAATTTTTTATACTGTCCATACTTGCAAAGTCTAATACTCTCAAATGCATGTTAAAAATGGCAAGCTTTTGTCGGAAAACATAGCTTCACCATTTTCAAATTGTATTTAACAAACAGTACTTTTTCACTTCTATTTTTGATTCACATTCCAAATAACAAGTGCATCAATAAAACACATAACTACAAATAACACAATTAAAGTGATTTGTGTGCTATTAAATATTGCCCCCATTGAAAATGCCATATAACCAAGAATAGCTGTTAGACATACTGTAAATGGCAATACGTACCACTGAGCTCCCTTAGCAAAAAAATGTAGGCTTTTTTCAAATTCTTGTTTTGATTGATTCATTCGAAATCGCCCCCTCTCAATTATAATATTTTTATAATGTTAACAAATTGTTTTTCATATGTCAATTTAAAAACATAATAAAAACATTTAAATAAAAACACTTATTTCATTACTAATATAAAGCAATAAACCTAAAAAATGTACACTTTTTCATCCTATTTCTAAGCTAATAAGTACCTAACTCATACATATTATCGCTACTCTCACACCAGTATTCAGCTCTCTGAGTCAGAACATTATTCGTTCTATATAATTTTTTTATGACAAATGAACTAATCCTTCCTTCTACTCACTCCCAAAAAAGTGTCATCAGCAACACTTTTTTGGTATAATTACCTTTATATACATTTAAAATGTGGAGGTACTATTTTATGAAACATTATGATGTGCTGATTGTTGGCGGTGGACCTGCTGGAATATTTGCTGCTTGGCAAGCAGGCCTTCGATATAAACGTGTCGCGCTACTCGAAAAAAATGCTATTCTGGGCAAAAAAATGCTAATTACGGGTGGTGGACGCTGTAATATAACAAATATTCATCAAGATGATGCCTTGATCGCTGGTATTATTGGTAATGGTCGATTTTTACACAGTGTTTTCTCTCAATTTAACAACAACGATTTAATCCGTTTTTATGAACAAAACGGACTTCGCTTAAAAGAAGAAAATAAGGGGAGAATGTTTCCTATTACTGATAAAGCACAATCAGTAGTTGATACACTTGCGTCTGTTTTAAAGAACGCTGGTGTTGACATATTTTTTCAATGTGATGTACATAATATTACAACTGATATCCCTATGCAAATAAAAACAAACTCCATTTTTTTCACATGTGACAAACTCATTTTAACAACAGGTGGAAAATCTGTTCCACAAACTGGTTCAAACGGTAGTGGCTATCAATTAGCACAAAAATTTGGTCACAGTATCACTGAATTGTTCCCCACAGAAGTTCCGCTCACTTCTGATGAATTCTTTATCCGCAAAAAAGCATTACAAGGACTTTCTTTATATGACATCAATTTTTCAGTTTTAAACCAAAAAGGAAAACCACTTGTAACACATCGATATGACATTTTATTTACACACTTTGGTGTCTCAGGTCCTGCTGCTTTACGTTCGAGCCAATTTGTTGTCAAACAATTAAAAAAGCAGCAGCCTGTCCAAGTCATGCTCGACGTTTTACCCGATATGCATCTAAATGACGTACAAGCATGGCTAAAAAAGCAAGATGCTAATAAATCATTGAAAAATGCTTGGAAGGGAATCGTCAGTGAACGCTATTTATTATTTTTGATTGAAGAAGCAAAACTAACTGAATCAACACCTTTAAAGCAATTAGCGCCAAAACACATTGAATTGATGGCACAACTTCTAAAAGGCTTTGTATTTACAGTCAATGGAACACAAAGTCTCGAAAAATCATTTGTAACTGGTGGCGGTATCCGCTTGAAAGAAATTGATCCAAAAACAATGCAATCAAAATTTGATCATCGCCTCGCTTTTGCAGGTGAAATTATGGATATTCATGCATACACAGGTGGATATAATTTGACAGTTGCTCAGTGTACTGGCTATGTCGCTGGACGACATATTTAAATATGATACAAGGGAGATTACCTATGGTTATTCGACATTCAAAATTAACATTAATATTTACTATTTGTCTTGCAACGATTAATTTCTTTTTTCCGCTATGGTTTATTCATCTATTAACTGATTGGAATTTATTTCCTTTCATCACCTTATTTGGTATTATTGCAGTTATCTTTGTTGGATTTCACATTTTCACTTGGTTCAGCGAAACTCTCATCATTCAAGACGAGCTGCTCACACTCAATTTTGGTATCGGTAAAAGCAAAAAAGTAAAGACTGATATTCCGCTTAACAGTGTCTCATGCTCTATTACTCAATCTAAAGGATGGCTGCGTCTATTTGGTATTGTCACTGTAACACTGACAATTAATAAAGACCAACATATCTCACTTCAACTCCGTTCATATCAGGCGCAAACCTTATGTGAACAATTTCAAAAAAAACAATTGCTTATCATTCCGGTGCCGAATCGATCATTCAACCAATTTATGGCTTTATTACTACTAGATACAAAATTTTGGCATTGGTCCCTAAATCTAACCTTTCTATATATTCTTACTACATTAATAATTGATGTCAATTTCTTACAAACTATCTACCTCCCTCGTTTTGTCGTTCCATTTATTATCTTAACAATCGCTTGTTGGTTATTAAATGGATATCTCTTATTTGGTCAACTACAACATGCAGCAATTAAGCGACATGAAGAAAAATTCACGCTCCAAATGGGAGGCAGCATCCCTATACAAATTGCTTTTACAGTTGAAGACATTGTTATGATTGAACAACAACAGACCCTTTTCCAATTATTTATTCCATATACAAGAGTTATCATCCACCTCGACCATAACAAATTTTCAACCGTAAAACCATTTAATATATTAATTCCAACCAATGATTTAGTGAATTGGTGGACACAAACGTTTCCAATGTTTCTACAAACAACACCGATATTCAAACCCGAACAACGTGCTTGGAAAGATTATTTTTTTTCCTACCCATTATTACTAACGATAATTATTACGGGTACTTGCGTATTCTTTTTACCTGCATATAACACTCCATTCATTCTAATGATTGGAATTATCTGTTCGCTTATACTGCTTTACAAAAGTTTCATCGCTTGGAAAAACAATACACTTGTACAATCCCACGCCTATTTCTGTGTTTATTATGCACGTCTAAGACCTACAACACGCTATATTACTAAATACTATTGTCATAGCTTCATCCAACAATCACGTACACAAAAGCGTATTGGTCTTGGTACTGTTTACTTTCGTTTTAAAAATCAACGACTTCCTTTGTATACCTTTGCAGGTGTAGCTCAAAAAAAATCAATTTAATGGAGTGTCATTCTTATGTATTTACAAGCAATTCACCATGTCGCAATCATTGCCAGTGACTACCAAAAATCAAAACATTTTTATACTGTTATTTTACAATTACCCATTCTGCATGAAGTCTATCGTGAAGAACGTCAGTCATTTAAATTAGATCTTCAACTCGGTACAAGTCAACTTGAACTTTTTTCTTTTCCATGTCCACCAAAACGTCCAACTACACCTGAAGCTAGGGGGTTACGTCATTTAGCTTTCAGTGTAGATGATATTGAAGCAACAATTGACTATTTACAGACACATGGTATTATTTGTGAACCGGTCCGAATTGATGAATATACGCAACGAAAATTCACATTCTTTCAAGATCCAGACGGCTTACCGCTTGAACTCTATGAACAATGATGATATTCTCGATTACTATTTAATGCAGAAAAAAGGTGTCGCGCATATGCGTGACACCTTTTTTGTTTATTTCATTGATTTCTTACGTTTCCATACACAAACACTTCCTACTAATGTTGACAGTGCTCCCATGATAGCTAACTCTTGTCCAAATTGCCCCGTTGATGGTAATTGGCCTGTATTTGGTTTTTTATCTGGTGTTGGTTCTGGATCTGGTGTTGGTTCCGGATCTGGTGTTGGTTCCGGATCCGGTGTTGGTTCTGGATCTGGTGTTGGTTCTGGATTTGGTGTTGGTTCTGGTGTTGTCGGATTTTCCATCGCCTCAACTAATCCATCAATAGCAGCAGTAATTTCTTCTTGTGTTGCATCAGCATTTGAAATAACAATTGAAGCATAATCAATCGCATTCACTAATCGATCATTTTCCGCACGCATATGTAACTGATGTTTCGCTGTATTTAACGTTGCACTTAACGTATAATCAACAACGCGTTCCCCAATGTACGCTACATCATTATCTGGTGTTACATCGCTTAAGATACTATCTAATAACCAAGCAAGTGCACCACCAACCATTTGCGAAACGCTTACACCTTCTGATACTTCTGCACTAAAAATTCCATCTACTAGATTTTTATTGATTAATAATCCTGTAACACCTAATTTTCCTTTGTGCTCTAAAATTAATTTTGTTAGTGCATCTGACACTGCTGGTGTTGTTTCAAGTTGCTGTTTAACAGTCATCATTTCTGATGAATATGTTTCGTCACCTTTATAGCATTCTAGCAATACATGAGTGACAACATCCATTAATTTATATGTCGGATACCCTTCTGTCTCTACTTCTACTGTTTCAAGACCGATACAGATAGCATTAATAAAATTCACTAATTGTTGTTTTGATAAAATTCCTGGGATAATCCAATCATTTTCCGTCACACCTTCAATTCCATTTTGCTCTGTTAATTCCTGTAAACGTATAGTGTTCGCTTCAAGTTTCGCTGTAATATACTCATTAATAAATGATTGTAATGCTTGGACAGCAGGGAAATCTAATGAAACAATCGATTGTGTTGAAGTTGTTCCTGTAATCATGTCTGTTAAAATACCCGACAATAATGATGAAACCATTCCCGGTACTCCACCTGCCATCATATCTTTTCCATATGCCTCAAAATTATCAATACCATCAATTGCTTGTAATGCTTTACTTTCAACATGGATTTTTCCAAGTTCACCATCAATTTCAACATAGCGAATTGGTGATGGATAGCTTACTGTTGCTCCAGTCATCACATCCATAATCGTATTGCCAGATTCTGTTGTTTTTACAGCAATATCTTGTGCATGAAAATGACCAGTGAAAACAAATTGCATTCCTGCATCTGCCAATTGTGTCGATACATTTTCATAGTCTTCGACTAAATAAGGAGAAAAAATAATTCCTTGACCATCAAAATGTTCAACAATTCCATGATGCGACATTCCAATTACGACATCTCCTGCAGCTTTAGCAGCTTCTACTTGTTGTAATACCCAATTCAATCGATCTCCACGATATAACGTCCCAGATGTACTTTGTTCACTTGGATCATCACCATAAATACCCGTATCCATCACAATCAATCGATAGCCTTCTTTAATTTGTGCAACATATGACGTTGAATTTGGATCTTGTGCAATTGTTTCTGCTTCATTAAATCCTAAATTATTATGAATCGTTTCAAATTCATTGCGTGTGACACCTTGTAATTTAACAACTTCATCTTGATCTGTTCCTTCAACTGCAACAAACTTTTCTGCATCTGGCGCATTAATATCATGATTTCCGTTTGTAACAAATACTTCTTTTCCTGCATCTTCTAAACGTTGTAACTGACGTGCTACAATTGCATGTGCTTCTGGTTCTGAATCTTTTGTTAAGTCACCAGGAACGAGCACAACTTCAACATCAGAAGCAATTAATTCTGAGATATACGCATCTAAAATACGTTCACTTTCTTCTAACATCTTGCGGTCACCATTCACATACGCTTGATAATTCGGTCCCTTATTCCCTATATACTCCTCAGGAAAAACATGTAAATCTGAAATAATTCCGATTTTCAATGTGTCTAAACCTTTTGTTGTTTCAGCTGCTTGAACTGATAAAAGCCCCATTTTTTGCACATTACTCACTTGTGCTACTGGCATTAACAATGTTGATGCTAACATTGCCGAACTCACTACGACTAATACTTTTTGCTTTTTCATTTGTATTCCTCCATTGTAACCTACTTAACTTACAAATTCAGTCTAACAAATATAAATTGAAATTTTATCACTACTTTGTTGATTTTCCTATAATTTTTTGTTAATTCATTAAAGTAAATATTATTTTTTGTTTATTTTGTAAAAATTTTGTTTATTTTTTAAATTATTGATTATTTTTATTCATTTTCCATGAATACAGTGTATTTTTTAGCAATTAAAAAATCCTATTTCAATGTTTGAACATAGGATTTTTATTTATTTAAGAAGTTTTTATTTCTACTAAAGAGATTCTTTTATTTGTTACTTTTTTAACAGTAAATGTGTATGATTCATAAACAACCGACTCCTCGTTTAACCCATCAGGAATATAGCCAAGCAAATGAACGATAAACCCACTAAGTGTATCATATTCTGCTGAATCAGTTGGAAGCTCTACCTCTATATGTTCATTTAAATCATGGATTGATATGAGTCCATCTACTAAGTATGTTGTATCATTCATCCGCTGAATTATCACCGTATTTTCATCATACTCATCTTCTATTTCACCCATAACTTCTTCAATTAAATCCTCAAGTGTCACAATTCCAGAAACACTTCCGTACTCATCAACTAAAATCGCCATGTGTGTTTTTTTCACTTGAAGTTCTTTAAACAACTCATCAATTTTTTTTCGTTCCGGAACAAATAACGGCTCATGAATTAGATTTCGTATATCAATATGTTCAAACCCTACTTGTCGAGCAGCAATTAAAATATCTTTCAAATATAAAATACCAATGATGTGATCAATATTTTCTTCGTAAACTGGCACTCGTGAATATTGATTCGTAATTAATTCATCCAAATATATCACTATTGGTTCATCAATATCAACAGCGAAAATATTCGGACGTGGAGTCATAATTTCATAGGCACCTATTTCATCAAAATCAAAGATATTATGCATCATTTCCTTCTCTACATCATTAATTACACCATGACTTTGACCTACTTCTATCAGTGATTTAATTTCTTCACGTGACACCTTTTCATCTAGATTCTCTGTATTAAAACCTAAAATACGAACAAAGATATTCGTTGATAATGTGAGTAATTTGACGAAAGGTGCCATAATTTTAAGCATAATAACAATTGGTTGTGCACAAAATAGTGCAACTTGTTCGGCTTTTTGTAAAGCAATTCGCTTTGGTAATAGTTCTCCAAATACGAGTGTAACATACGAAAGAGCTACTGTTACTATTATGAGCGCAATACTTTCTCCATAAGGAATCCCAAACTGAACAAGGTATTCACCAAATACACCAGATACGCTGGTAGCTGCTGAAGCACTTGAGAAAAAACCTGCAAATGTGATTCCTACTTGAATTGTGGATAAAAATCGGGTTGGTTCTGCAAGTAGCTCTTCTAAAATACGTGCTTGCTTCACACCTTTTTCAGATAAAGTGCGAATTTTATTCCTATTTACTGACACAATTGCCATCTCTGCTGAAGCAAAAAAAGCATTTACAATAGTGAGTACAATAATCAAAATAAATTGAAAAATTAATGTTGTCGATTCAGGATCTACGTCCATATTACGATCTCCTTTTGAGTAATTTTAATACGTATCATAACAAAACTTTTTTTGAAAATCAAGTAATTATCACTAAATTTAAACTTACAAATATGAAAAAAATAACTATAAGAAGTACGCTAAATACTTCTTATAGTTATTTTCCTATTTATTAAGTGACACAATAGTTGCACGAATCACTGCAACATCTTCGTCTGTTCCATCATCTTCAATTTTCCCTAAAATTGGGACACCATACTGCTCATGAACTGCATCTGCTGCCAAACAGTACGTATCACTCCATCCCATATTTCCACTTGCGACAACACCACGTAACAATGCGTGATTTTCTTCTAGGAAATCACTCCCGATATCCGGTACATCACCTAATCCATCTGTATATGTAATAAGCACAAACGGTTCATCCATTGTTTCTGTTCCCGTATATACTTCCATCGCATCTAATCCAAGCTTTTCAACAAAACTTGCTACATTACCTGTTTGAGATATATAAGCTATTTTCATATTATTTTCCTCCTATTAGCTTAAATTCGATAATATCGTAGCATATTCTATTGATTCAGTCGCCTAAAACACTCATCTTTTTGAACGAAACAATCTACCTATATTTTCTATCTTTTTTCTAATCTCCATCATTCATCATTCTCTTTTTCCACGCCATTTTACCTATGAAAGCTTTAAATAAGCCAAAACCCACCATAACTCTCTTGCTTTGTTGAGCTTATGGTGGGTTTATCTACTTATTTATTGGCTTTTGTTTTTATCTTTATATTCTTTTTACACGACGATGTTAACAAGTTTTTTAGGTACAACAATTACTTTACGTAACTCTTTTCCTGCAATGTACTCTTGAACTTTACTATCTGCTAATGCAATAGCTTCCATATCCTCTTTGTTAATATCTACTGGCACTTGCAATTTTGCACGTACTTTTCCATTTACTTGCACGACAACTTGAATTTCACTCTCAACAAGTTTACTTTCATCATATTTTGGCCAAGCAACATAACTTAAATCTGCGGTTTGACCCAATGTTTCCCACAGCTCTTGTGTAACATGTGGTGCGATTGGATTTAATAATTGTAAAAATCCTACAGCATATTCTTTTGGTAATGTAGCCGCTTTATATGCTTCATTAATGAAAATCATCATTTGTGAAATTGCTGTATTAAATCCGAGTTTATCATAATCCTCAGTTACTTTCTTCACAGTTGCATGGTAAACTTTGTCAAGCTTTCCATCATTTGTATCAGTAATACGATCCATTTCAGTAAATAAACGCCACACACGATCTAAGAAACGACGTGCACCATCTAACCCTTCTGCTGACCATGGAATTCCTGCTTCTAGTGGTCCCATAAACATTTCATATAAACGTAACGTATCTGCTCCATGACTCACTAAAATATCGTCTGGATTAACAACATTCCCTTTTGATTTTGACATTTTTTCGTTATTCTCACCTAAAATCATACCTTGGTGAAATAATTTTTGGAATGGCTCATCCGTTGGAACAACTCCTAAATCAAACAAGAATTTATGCCAAAAACGTGCATACAATAAGTGAAGAACAGAATGTTCTGCGCCACCAATATATAAATCAACTGGTAACCATGCTTTAGCAATTTCAGGATCAATTAAATGTTCTGTATTTTTTGGATCAGCATAACGTAAGTAATACCAGCAACTTCCGGCCCATTGAGGCATTGTATTTGTTTCGCGACGTCCTACTTCTCCTGGACGACCATACTGTTCACCATCAACAAATAACCAATCTGTTGCATTCGCTAATGGTGATTCACCTGTTCCTGATGGTTTAATATTATCCATCACTGGTAGGACAAGTGGTAACTCCTCTTTTGGTAACACACTCATCGTTCCATCTTCCCAATGGATAACTGGAATTGGTTCTCCCCAATAGCGTTGACGGCTAAATAACCAATCGCGTAGTTTATAGTTGATTTGACGTTTGCCTTTTTTATTCTTTTCTAACCAATCAATCATCGTTTGCTTCGCTTCATTATTCATTAAACCATTTAAAATATCAGAATTGATGTGTGCTGCGTCACCAGTCATCGCTGTATCACTTATATCACCTTCAATAACTTGCTTAATTGGCAATGAAAATTTCTTTGCAAACTCATAATCACGCTCATCATGTGCAGGTACAGCCATGACTGCTCCTGTACCATATGTCGCTAAGACGTAATCAGCAATCCAAATCTGAACTTGCTCACCTGTAAGTGGGTGGACAGCATATGATCCTGTAAATACACCCGTTTTATCTTTCGCTAATTCTGTACGCTCTAAATCAGATTTTGTTTCAACTTGTTTTTTATATTGTTCTACCGCCTCTGCTTGCTCTTGTGTTGTGATTTTCCCAACTAATTCATGCTCTGGTGCTAAAACAGCATATGTCACACCATATAGTGTGTCCGGACGAGTTGTAAATACTGTAAATGATTCATTTATTCCTGCCACGGTGAAATCAACGTGTGCACCTTCAGAGCGTCCAATCCAATTACGTTGCATTTCTTTTGTTGATTCGGGCCAGTCAATATCATCTAGCCCTTCAAGTAAGCGTTCTGCATACTCAGTAATTTTCAATACCCACTGGCGCATCGGTTTACGTACAACTGGATGCCCACCACGTTCTGATAGCCCATCGATTACTTCTTCATTTGCTAATACTGTTCCCAGTGCTTCACACCAGTTGACAGGTACTTCTTTCACTTGTGCTAGTGCTTCTTCTGGATTTGTTGTCGGTACAGCTTTTTTTAATTGATGATCATATTTATGTGTCATCAATTGTGTAAAGATCCACTGTGTCCATTTGTAGTATTCAGGATCAGTTGTACTAATTTCACGATCCCAATCATACGAAAATCCTAGTGCTTGAATTTGGCGACGAAAGTTATCAATATTTTGTTTTGTAAATTCCGCTGGATCGTTTCCTGTATCAAGTGCATATTGTTCTGCTGGTAAGCCAAATGCATCCCATCCCATCGGATGTAATACATTAAAACCTTGCATACGTTTTGTACGACATAAAATATCTGTCGCTGTATATCCTTCAGGATGTCCAACATGAAGCCCTGCACCACTTGGATATGGGAACATATCTAACGCATAATAGTTTGGTTTTCCTGATTGTGTTCCTGTTTGAAATGTATGTTGTTTTTCCCAGTAATCTTGCCACTTTTTTTCAATTGCTTGATGATCAAAGCTCATAACTCATTCTCCTTTTCCATTCGATAAAAAATTACTGTACCGCTCTTTTTTCATAAAAAAAGACTCGTCCTTATTTCTAAGGACGAGTTTACTCGCGGTACCACCTTAGTTCATAGCAATACAGCTACGCACTCTTGTTTCCTTGACGCAGATTCACGGATACAGTTTTTGACCCCGTATCGACTCCCAAGTGAGTTCACAGTTGCTTTTCCTACTTTGCACCAACCAGTAAGTCTCTGATAAAAACATTGCCTGTTACTACTCTTGTTCATAGTCTTTACTATTTAACTACCACCAATTATAACATTTTTTTTTGAATTGTCTAGACTTAATCATGAAGAAAGAGAAGAGACTGATACCTGTTAAATAATTTGAGTCAATTATTTAAAAACGTAAAATTAATAACCTAAAGTATAAAAAACTAAGCCAATTCCAATTCCAATACTCGCGTTTAAAATAATAGCAAATACAGTTGAACGTTTCACAAGCGATAAACCTACAAATGCCGAATCACCTAACTGCGCAAGTTGATTCGCAATCAACGCTGATATTGGAATAAGTCCGCCACTTCCAAATGTTAATGTTGCAAAGGCTACTTGCGGCCCACACCCTGGAATCATCGCAATTAAAACAGCCACAAAAATACTTGCTACACCTGCTTCAGAAAAAAATTGTGTAATTGTCGATTCACCTATGATCGCAATTAATACATTAAAAAAAAGATACGCTAAAAATATTTTACTAATTAAAGAAGCGGCCTTTTCCGCATTATGAATAAAAAGTTCTCGTAAATTAAGCATACGACTCTCTTCTTCTTCATGATTATTATCGGACCAAATTTTTTGTGCAATTATGGTATACATCATGCAATAAACAATAGCAATACAACTAAAAATTGGTGCAATTGACTCAACATCAATCCCAATAAAACTCAGTGGCGATACTTCTATCACTGGTATATTTAATAACAGTGATACCCCAATCAATATCCAGAAAACCATATAGAGTACGCTATGTAAGAGTGCAAACTGTTCTTTTGACTGTTGTTGATCTTGATGATGTAACAACACATCAAATTCATCACCTTCAAAATGTCCGATATGTTCTGGTGCACTATTAGCATCATAACCGAAAAAACGCTCTGAACGTGTTAACTCTGTTTCATGATCTGCATCATCAATTTCATCATGCGTTGGTGTTTTTTTCATCACTGCATCATAATCTTTTTGCCAAATTTTCTTACCAATTTCAAAAAAATCAAGTACATATCCAGAAATAGTACCAATAATAAATTTGATAAGAAATAAAAAAACAAACAGGGGGAAACTTGCAGCCATAACAACAAATGATGAATCTCCTGTTGTATTCAAAAAAGTTGCAATCATTGACCCAAAGCTTAAATGACCCCGTGCATAAAGTGGAATTAACATCATCGTCGTTCCATCTCCAGGACTCCCTCCCATTACAGCTGAAAATAATGGTTGAATTTTTTTTGTACGTTCAATCCGATAAACCCAGCTTCCTTTTGTTAAATAATTTAACATACTGACAACGAGCAACACAGTCGTTAATAAAATACCGACATGCATGAATGCTGCTCGAGCAGACTCGTAAATAACATCGCTCACTTTTCTATTCCTCCTTTATTTAAAAACTCTATTTTTTTCATATTAACGCATTTATTTGCATAATGCAATTTTTTTACATCAAAATGAATATAATGTGGAAAAAAACAAGAAAAACCATGAATCAATTATATTTCATGGTTTCATTATTTATAATCGTTGGAGTTTTGCAATATAAAATCCATCTGTCATTCCATCTGATCCGCTCAATTGCTTTTGTTCAAGTATACGAACTCCAGATAGGTGTGCTATTTGTTTTTCATTCTCTTTCTTGTTGATAGTACATGTACTGTAAACGACTATACCATCAGGTTTTACTAACTGTAAAGCAACTTGTAAAATTGTTTGCTGAATTTGAATAAGTGCATCTAAATCACTTGGCTGAATATTGTAGCGAATTTCTGGCTTTCTTCGTATAACACCCAAACCTGAACATGGTGCATCAACCAAAATGCGATCAAAGCTCCCCTGTGCATATGTATTTCCAAGCGTTATAGCATCATGACAAACTGTTTGAATTATCGTAATACCAAGGCGCTGTGCTTGATTTTCAATTAATGTCAATTTGTGTTCGTGAACATCATTCGCAATTAAAACACCTTTATTTTGCATATATTCCGCAATATGACAACTTTTACCACCTGGTGCGGCACACATATCAAGAATACGTTCTCCCGGTTTTGGGTCTAACATCGGTGCAACTTGCATTGATGCTTCGTCTTGAATCGAAACCAATCCTTGTTTATATTCTGGTCTACTACCGATGTTCCCTTGCGTGAGTATCACACTTCCAGGTACATGACCAACTTCAAATCCATTAGGTATTTGAGTCGTTTTTAACGAATTTAATCGTCCCGTCTTTTGTGGTGCTTCATTATTTTTCACACAGATTGCTTGTGCTGTTTCAAAATCATACTGTTTTGCTAATAATTTAACAATCCACAATGGATGCGACGTCTCAATACTGAGTCGTTTATATTTATCAGTGATTTCATCTACTGATCGTCTTTCTTGGCGCAAAAAATTACGTAAAATGGCTGTAACAAAGTTTGCTACTTGACGGTTACCTTTTTTATGAGCAATTTTTGCTGCCTCATCTAATATCGCATGATGTGGAATGTTAGATAAATAAATCAATTGATACCCGCTAATAAGCAATACCATCTCTACCCATGGTTTCATTTTTTTACCAATCAGTAACGGTTCAAAATAATATTCTATTGTTAATTTTCTCTGTAAACTTCCATAAACTAGTTCAGTCATAAAACCAGCTTCTTGTGTCGTTGATTCATGTGTTGACAAAATACTATGAATTGTCAAATTTGAATACGCACCTTCAAAAATAATTTTTTGCAACGCCTCTACGGCTTGTAATCGTGCATTCATATTCTCTCCTACTTTCATTCAAAATAGTCCAATTAAAATGATATATATTGACTCACCATCATTAATATACCTATGTGTATTGGGTAGTACCAGTAAAATAACCACTTTATAAATGATGAATACTTTCCGCGTTGGCCATGATAAAAAGCAATAAAAACAAAGGCAATGAGTGAATATATTTGTAATGAATACGGGCTCCATATTCCATACATCATTACTGCCGGACCATAAAAAAGAATGTTTATGCACAAAAACGCTAAAAATTGTCTTATTTTATTGCCTTGGAAATATACAAAACTCACAACTGTCAATATTCCGTAAAAACTGTAATCGACCGAAAAGATAACTGTACCAATCAATGCACTAGTTATGAAAATAAATCCATTCACATCTGTCCGTCTCATTCCCGACACTAATAACAAGGCAAAGAAGAAGGTTAAAAATATATTGCCATTTGTGAGATATCCCCATTGGTTAGTACATATTGCAATAATCCAGATGACTCCAGTCATACCAAAGCCAAACACTGCGAGTCGTTGTAAATATTTCTTACGGTTACTCGTCTTCACGTATCCTTCTGCAACTGTAAAGGCGAATAAAACAAATGCTATTCTGCCGATTGCTCTCATCCAAAGTGGCCCTTCAAGAAAATAACCTATGTGATCAATTGTCATTGTTAGTAATGCAATAACTTTTAAACTAAAACTCGTTAATTGCCATTGATTATTCATACTTTGCTTCTACTGCTTCCTTCACATGTTTTGGTACAATTTTACTAATATCCCCTTTAAATGTCGCAATTTCTTTCACTACAGTTGAACTTAAAAAAGAATACTCATTACTTGTCATTAAAAAAAATGTTTCTATCTCTGAATCAAGCATTTTATTGGCAGATGCCATCTGCATCTCATATTCAAAATCCGTAATTGCTCGTAATCCGCGTATAATTACACTTGCTTGCTTCATTCTTGCTGCATGAACAACAAGTCCATCGTAGTTACTCACCGTTACATTTGATAAGTGAGTAACTGCTTTACTAATCAGTGCTTCTCGTTCTTCACGACTAAATAAATAGGTTTTTTTTGGATTATGCAAAATAACAATATGCACTTCTCCAAATATTTTAGCTGTGCGTTCAATTATATCTAAATGACCATTTGTAATTGGATCAAAACTCCCCGAATATACTGCTATTTGATTCCCCACATGCTTCATTTTCTCTATCAATCCTCAAATTCATAAATCTTAATGGTACTAATACTATAGGTACGATTGTATCGACAGACTAGCTTTCCATACTGTTGTTTCATATCTACTTCCGGGCCATGTTCAACAACAATTTGACCATCCTCCGCTAGTAAATTTAATGTAAGAATTTCTTCAACAATTTTTTCTAAATAATCATTTTTATACGGTGGATCAAGATAAATCAACCGAAATTGCAATCCTTTCCGACTGACATGTTTCAACGCTTGTTGATAATCTATTTTGTGAATTTCACTATATGTCTCTAATCGTAATTGTTTCGCATTTTCTTTAATTGTTTGTATCGCTTTAAAATCACGATCACAAAAAATGGCATGATCAATGCCACGGCTAAGACCCTCAAATGATAATGCGCCACTACCCGCAAACAAATCAAGCGAGTTTCCTCCATCAAAATATTGTCCTAATGCATTAAATAAAGCCTCTCGAACTTTATCAGTACTTGGGCGTGTATTCATACCCTTCACCGCTTCAAATCGCAATCCACGACGATCTCCTGCAATAATTCGCATTCTTTTGCCTTCTTTCTTTCTGATATCTCACTTTTATTTCTTATGAACTGCATTTACAACCAGATCCACATGATTTTTTAGTCGTAACAGTCGCACCAAAATAATCAGACGGGACAATAATATGCTTTGAAATCGCTGTCCCTAAGCGAATGCTCAATTGATTTAACAACGCTTGTACTGACTTATGACTCTGTTTATATTTCTGTACTAAAGGCTCTTGATCAAGTGATTTTTTCGCTTGTGCTAATTCACGCCGATACGTTGCATAATCTGGGTGATATTTCCCAAAACGTTGGGCCTCTTCAAAATTACTTTTCGCCTGTTCAAAGTCAAGAATCAATTTCTGTATTTTCTCATCATTTTCCATCAAATTTTGTGTTTGTTGTAAAAGTTGATAATTCTCATTTTGTTGCAATACCGCTAAAAAAACCATCATTTTTTGGTTGAGTTCTTGCTCAAATCCAATCATTAACGACTGACCTCCCCTATCTTTGCTTTCTCTTGTTTATTCGTTCTAACGGCAATACCTTGCACAATTCCTAATAAAATAACCATAAATAAAATAGATGTTCCACCATAACTTAACAGTGGTGCCGTTAAACCTTTCATAGGTAGTAAACCACTAATACCTGCGGCATTCCAGAAAATTTGCACTAAAAATAATGTCATTAAACCAAGAATAGTCAATTTCGCTTGCTTATCTTCAGAACGCATAGCAATTTTAAACGATTGACTAATAATAATATAAAATCCAATTAGTACAAGTCCTATTCCAAACAAACCAAACTCTTCCGCAATATTAGCTAAAATAAAATCGGTATGTCCTTCTGGCAAAAACCCTTGTTTTTGCGACCCTTTTCCAAGGCCTGCTCCTGTAACACCACCTTTAGCTATTGCGATATATGAGTTTGCTAATTGATATCCATCACCTTCATAATCAGCAAAAGGATCAAGCCATGCCCTGAATCGTACAGCAATATGACTATCTTCTCCTACAAATTTTATCACTGGTTCAGCAATAACATCTTTCATAAATAAAACTGCACAACCTAGAATCAAAGCTACTGCTATAAGCGTTCGGACTTTTTTACTACGGACAAACATTGCTACAGATAGTACTAAGAATACTAATAACATAATAATAATTGATCCATTATCAGGTTCTAAATATAAGAGAATAATCATCAATAAACTAACTCCTAATGGAACACCCCAACTCATCAAAATTCTACGCCAAAAACCTCTATCCTTTTGGATACGTCGCCTTGCTTTCGGGTGAATACTCGCTGAAAACAACAACTTACCATCATAGTAACAACTTTTTTCATATTTCACAAACCAGTAAGCTAGAAATAGAACATAAATAATCTTCCCAAGCTCTGATGGCTGAAAATCAACTGGACCTAAATTAATCCAACGACTTGCACCTAAACGTGCTTCAGTAAATAGAACAATCACTAATGTTACAATTGAAAACATTAGTGCTAATATAATCATCGGTTTAGAAAGGTACTTCTTGTATGGTACACATATCAAAAACACATGGGCTCCTAAGCCAACTAGCAATCCAATCATTTGCATCACTATATACCTTGTCTGACTTTCACCATTATAATATGCTGTATAAATACTTGAACTATAAATAGCCATAATCCCAAATAGAACAATTGCAATCATCACACCAAATAATATACCATTCATATTATGAAAGTAATTAAAACGATTGATACTTATGTGTGTTTTCTCTTTTTTTAACTTCATCATTATCCTCCTTTATACCCAAGTACCCTACTTATATGTGTCGCTTAACACATGATTTTTTTACAGTTTGTCAAAGGTAATTATATCATATTTTTTTCAAGTTTTGAACAAACAAGCCTACTCCTTATTTGATTCTATTTGTTTTTTATTACATAACCAATGGTTGTTTCCTTCTTCATAAATTATCATCTTTTTTAGATGCTTTTTTCTTTTCAAACAAGCAAAAAAAACGTATACTTGATAAAGGATTTATAAAGTTTTTATAGATTGAAAGGAAGTTTTTATGTTAACAATGATTGATATTATTGATGATCGTAACCCTCACTTACGCGAAAAGAGTGCAGAATTGACATTTCCGCTCACAGACGAGCAAAAAAATATTGCCGAGGAAATGTTAACATATTTAAAAAATAGCCAAGATGATACATTGGCCGAAAAATATGGACTTCGTCCTGGTGTTGGATTAGCCGCACCACAGATCGATCGCTTATGGCGTATGATTGCTATCCATACGATTGACGAACAAGAAAAAGAACACAGTTTCGTACTAGTAAATCCCAAAATTGTTAGTCATTCAGAAGAAAAAACATATTTAGCAGATGGTGAAGGATGCCTATCTGTTAATTATGACGTCGATGGTATTACTCCACGCTATGCACGAATTACTGTCGAAGCATTCAACTTGGCAGGCGAAAAACTTGTTTTACGATTCCGTGATTTCATGGCAATTGTTTTACAACATGAAATTGACCACTTAGATGGTGTTCTATTTTACGATCACATCAATCCTAAGATGGAAGCTATGGTACGCGCAAAAGCTCGGGCATTATAAAAACACAGCAAAGAAGGATTGATTCACTGTATTGAACAGGAATCAATCCTTCTTTGTTTGTTTGAAAATAAATATTAATCCAGTTATGAGATCAAACACTATTTTCGTTATTTTTTCATCGTTCATAAATCGCAAGAACTTGGTTTAACAACCCATTTTCATCGTCTGCACCTAACTCAATAGCATAAGCTTGATTCTCGATTTTCACGTACCCATGTAGGACAAAGTTGCTTCCACGTCCTTCATTCACATACGGACCATCCCACGAAATTTGTTCACTCACTTGATTAAATCCGTTTTCAAAATCAATTCCCACTTTAATTGGTATTATTTGACCTGGATAAACCCAGTAACCAATAATTGTTTCAGTTTGACTATCAATAACATATGTCAAATCCGTGTACTCATAGGTATATGCATTGACAACATCATTTTTCTTATTTGGACTACCTAAAATTTTTTCAAGTTGCCCAACAGTCATACCTATGACTGGTTCGATATCGAGCACTTCTGTTTCAATCGATTCCAGTTGCTCATTAATTTCTAAGTCTACTTCCGACAAATCACCATTTTGATTGACTTCACTATTTTCATCAAAATTAGTAGGTGCCACGTTGATTTGTTCTTGTACTTCTGTTTTTTCATACTTTATTTTTATAGATATTAGTAAAAACAAACTGCTCGCTATTAAACAGATACTCACCCCAAAAAGCAATTTTACAAGTAATCGTCGATTAGTTAACATGTGTGAAACCACTCACCACTTGTTCATATGTTTTAGCCGCAAGCTGATTTCTTGTTTCTTGTTCATAAACTTCAGGTGTAATTACTGGGTGAATTGTTACATATATTTGTGTTTTCTTAGGAAAATTCTTTGTCACTTTGTAGCTATTCTCAATAGTAATTGGGACAACTGGTGCTTTAGCATTCGTTGCCAATGAAAAACTTCCACCTTTAAAAGGTGCAACATCATGACTCAAACTTCTTGTTCCCTCCGGAAAAATAACCATTGGAAGTCCCGATTTAACCTGTTCAACACCGGTTTCATTTATCAATTTAATTGAACCACGAACGTCCTCACGATTGATAAAAATACATTTCATTGTTGTCATCCACGCACCAATAAATGGTAATTTTACTACCTCATCTTTGGCAACAAAAGCAATTCCAGTCGGAATAGCTTCACACAATGCTAAAATATCCATCATACTTGCATGATTTGCTATGACAACAAAGCTATCATGTGGCAAATTTTCACGACCTGTCACATGAATTTTCGCACGTAATAAACGGTTAATTACCATTAACCAAAAACGTGCAGTCATATTTCTTTGTTGTTGTGAGAACATGTTTCCACGTAGTACATATGCTGTAATCCATAAGCCTCCAATAAGCATGATAAAACCTACTAAGCATGCGAAAATAAATAATCCAATAAATTCCATTATATTAATTCCTTTCTTTCATACACTTCAAAGCTAACTTCGCTACCAACTTCAATGCTAATCCGTTCAAATATTTCTTCATCAAAAACTGGAAACCATGTGTCTACTTTATGCACACCGGGGATTTTCGTGATATATAAACGATTTGCATATGGTAATGCATATGTATAAATACAACTTCCTCCCGCAACAAATAACCACTCTTCACTTTGTGAATATGATTGTAATGTGGCCTTGACATCAGCTGTGACATTCACTCCTACTTCGTGAACAGCTCTGTTTCTCGTTGCAACAATTGTTGTACGATTCGGTAGTGGCTTTATTGGTAATGTTTCATATGTATCATATCCCATCAATAGTGTTTTACCTACTGTTTTCGCTTTAAAATATTGTAAATCTTCCCTGAAGTGCCACGGTAAGGATTGCTTCAAACCAATTCCACGTGCCTCATCATATGCAACAATAATGGCAACTGGCATATTAAACACTCACCTTTCCAGCGATATGTGGGTGTGATTCATAGTGAAGTAACTCAATATCTTCAAATGTAAAATCTTCAATATTAGTAATTAATTGATTTAACTTCAACATTGGTAACTTCTTAACTTCACGAGTTAGTTGTAACTGTACTTGTTCAATATGATTATTGTAAATATGTGCATCACCTAAAGTGTGAATAAACTCACCTACTTCTAAATCGCACACCTGTGCTAACAAATGTGTCAGCAAAGCATATGATGCAATATTAAATGGAACACCTAAAAAAATATCTGCTGAGCGCTGATAAAGTTGACAAGACAACTTTTTGTCTGCACTTACATAAAATTGCACGAATGCATGACATGGTGGAAGTGCCATTTGATCAATTGCACCAACATTCCAAGCACTCAAAATTAATCGTCTTGAATTTGGATTGTTTTTTAAATCGCAAATCAATTGTGCAAGCTGATCATATGTCTTACCATCTTCACCTTGCCAACGTCTCCACTGTGCACCATAAACTGGTCCAAGCTCTCCTTGCTCATCTGCCCATTCATTCCAGATACGAACGCCATTCTCTTGTAAATAAGCAATATTTGTATCTCCTTTAATAAACCATAACAACTCATGTACAACAGATTTCCAATGCACTTTTTTTGTTGTTACGATTGGAAACCCGTGCTGTAAATTGTATCGCGACTGTGTACCAAACGTACTAATTGTACCCGTTCCTGTGCGGTCACCTTTTTGTTCTCCTGTCTGTAATACATGCTCACATAAAGCTAAATATTGTTTCATTGTACTAACTTCCTCCTCATTTTTTGTATCAGATATTCTATTTAACTAATGCCATAGTATACTATAGTATTTAATAGCTATTATAACACTTGCATAAAAAAAACGCTTCCTTACACTTGAAATGCAAGAATGCATTTTTCACGATACACTACTTTCGCCAATTCCATAGAATAATTAATGCCAGTACGCATAACAATGCAATGACACCCGCATATTCAAAAACAAAAGCGAACACCCCAAATAATAGTCGTACCATAACGAGTAATACGCTCACAATAAGTACAATAATCAGAATGGTCAACCATGTTGAACGCTCCATACGAATTCCTCCATAGTTCAATAAATACTATCATTATAACATTTTAACGTTCACTAGTGAAGATGATTCAGTACATGACATCAGAAAATTCATCCAATTGGTGTAATATAGCCATCTTCATACACAAAATATTGAATTTGCGGGGTACGAATTGATGATGGTAGCCCAAGCACGTGCACACTACCATCTCTATCTACCTTTGCTGGATACAATGTATCAAAAATAAACACTCCTACAATACTTCCATGATCCGATAAGTGAGGTATTTTAATTTTCGAAAGCTTCATTTGTTTTTTCAATAATTGACGATCATCTAACAATGCATATTTATCAATATGATGACTATTACTTTTATTTAACTGATGAAATTTCAATTTATTTGCTGATTTATTTTTCGCTATAGGATCATCATGTGTATCATCGCTCAGCTGTGCATCGTCATGACTCGTTTCTACTTTCGGTTTTTCAGGATGAACCTCATCAAAATGAGGAATATGCTCCTCCACACCAATATGTAAAGTGTGATTAACAGCAACTTCTGTTTGTAAATCCCCACTAATTATCCCAAGTGCCTGTAACGTAATCAGAAAATCACCTACTTCATTTGGTGCCTGCATTTGAATGTGATATGAGTCATATCCTGATTGAAAAGTATATATTGTATCATTAACGATAGCATAGGCTATATCTACTGATGTAGGGAGTGCTACTTGTAAAATAATTCCTATACTATTCCCAGGCAATACGTGTTCTTTTAGTGGACTAAATTTCTGAATATATTCATGTGTATTTTGCTGAGTTTCAACAATTCGTTCACTTGCTAGCGTTTGGAATGTTGGCCCACATACATTAACAAATAGCGCAGATGTAACAACTATTGCACCAAACCATATCGCAAACTTGTTACGTTTATTGTCATCGTACGTTTCAAAATCCCAAACAAATTCAACTTCTAATTCCTCATTCATACATTATTCTCCCTATATACCCATTCTTATTTTTATTATAAATAATCCCTATTTAAAAAGAAAGTGTAAGCGTTTTTATTTTGTGTTTTTTTCAGATTATGTTTGTATGCGAGCTCTCCTATCAATGAAAATAAGCACATATCTTCATCATATTTGTAGCTTTACTCTATAAACTATGCTACAATTTTATCTGTTTAGTTTGAAATGTAAAATACTTTCATCTTTAGAAGGAGTCTCTCTATGAAACAAAAAAAAAGTGCATACATTGCGTTCTATTTTTTCAATATTACTTATTTTATTCTTCATCATTATCTTAGTTGTAAGCTTTATTTTACAAAATCAAGTCTTATATCCAAAAGCTGCTCCTATCCCTGAGATCCCTCTTGCTTTTAGCGAACGTGTATCAACTACATTAAATGAAAAAACACATGATTATAAGTTATTTAACGTAAAGGCGATTGATGGATATATGCTTGAAGCTGCATATTTACCAGCTGATAAACCAAGTAATGATTACGTCGTCCTTGTTCATGGCATCACTAAAAACATGTTTGCATCGCTTAAATTTTATCCAATTTATCATGACCTTGACTATAATGTAATTATTTATAGTCAACGCAACCATGGTAATAACACTCCTACATTTACTACATATGGTGTACAAGAAAAGTTCGATTTACACGCTGTGGTTGAATCCATTGAACAGCAATTTGGTGAAATTCATACGCTCGGTATTCATGGTGTTTCAATGGGTGCTGCAACCGCATTACAGTATGCCGCTTTACCTAACTCAACTGCCAATTTCATTATCAGTGACTGTGCATACTCATCGGCGGTCGATGAATTCCAATACAGACTTGAAGTTGAATATCCAAGCTTAAGTTGGTTCCCATTTGTCCAAACAACTCGTGTCTTAACACAGCTCACCCATCAATTTAATTATGATGAAGCAAACCCACTTGCTACTATTCATACGGTTTCTGTGCCAATATTCTTCATTCACGGATTGAGTGACGACTATATCTTACCTGAAATGTCACAACAACTCTATAATGCTAAAACAGATGGATTCCGTGACATTTGGTTTGTTGAACATGCAAATCATGATGATGCACTTGAAACTGCGCCTAACGAATATGAGAAAAAAATACAAGAATTTTTAAACACCATAAAAAACGAGTGATTTCTCACTCGTTTTTTAGTTATTTTCGACGTTTTATCGTAAAACTAACTACTATACATAAAAGTCCCATTATAAATAATTCATTACTATTATTACCCGTTTTCACCAAAATTGATGGATTACCTGTTGTTATAATTGTTTTTTTGTCTACTTCATTTAATCCCCCTATTGGATTTCCTGTTGTTACAATTGTTTTTTTTGTGTTAATAATTCTAAATCCCTGATTGTTCTTTATAATTTCAGTTTCATAACCTAAGCAATATTTCTCACTAATGGTATATATGATACTGCCCTCATCATTTGAAGTAGGTAATTGCTTAAAGGTATGTTTCCACCCCATATCACTCGTTATCACTACTGTATTAACTGCTTTCCCATTAGCATAGAGCGTTACTTCAATCTCACTAAGTTCCTGACCAATCCATACTTTTTCAATTGGTATATCAATAAACGTTCCTCTTTGTTTCGTATTTACAACAACAAATCCATCCGATAATTCTGTTACACTTGTCTTATAACCACTTACCGGTGTCTCAGTAAGAGTATACTTAATATCAACTCCATTTTTTTCAATTGGTAAATTCTCAAATACATGCTGCCATCCCGTCGCTTTACTCATTATTACTGTATCGATAAGGATATCATCTGCATATAAATGAATTTCTATTTGCTCTTCTTCTCCACCAATCCACACTTTTTGCACCGGTATATCAATTGTTTCTTTTTCAATTGCCTTGTTAATTATCACTATTTCATCATGAAATATCTCTATGACGCTCTCATAACCTGCTATCGGTATTTCAGAAACCGTATATTCGATATCAACTCCATTTTCCTGACTTTGTAAATTCTCAAATACATGCTGCCATCCCGTCGCTTTACTCATTATTGCTGTATCGACAAGGATATCATCTGCATATAAATGAATTTCTATCTGCTCTTCTTCTCCACCAATCCATACTTTTTGCACCGGTATATCAACCTTTGTCTGTACTACTGCTTCATTAACTATAATAATACTATTGTCACTAGCTTGAACATCTACCTCATAACCATCAATTGGTGTTTCTGATACTGTATACTTAATATCAACTCCATCTTTTTCAATCGGTAAATTCTCAAACACATGCTGCCATTCCGTCGCTTCACTCACTATTACTGTATCGATAAGGACACTATCTGCGTATAAATGGATTTCTATTTGCTCTTCTTCTCCACCGATCCATACTTTTTGTACCGGTATATCAATAGAAAAACCTTCACGATCGTCTCCATGATACGTATTCACAATGACAATTTCATCTTGAGCATATATGATATTACTCTCATAATTATCAATTTCTTTTTCATCTACTTGATATATTATTTCACTACCATCTTCGCGAGTACTTGGTAAGTTTTCAAAAGTATACTCCCAATTTTGATCTGCTGTAATAGTTATAGTATCTACAGGTAATTCATCCGCATATAGTGTGACTTCAACTGATGTCTCAGATTGTCCATTCCACACCTTACGTACAGTAATATCTTTTTGACTTATTTCTATTTTTTTATTGATAATTATAAACTCATTATCACTTACTTCAATCCTTGTTTCATACCCTTCTATTGGAACCTCATCTACTCGGTACACAATTGATTTACCATCTCGCTCTAATGGTAAATTTTCAAACACATGCTCCCAATTTTGTTTTGCAGTAATTGTCACTGTATCGACAATCACATCATCTGCGTATAAATGGATTTCTACTTGCTCCTCTTCTCCACCGACCCACACCTTCTTCACAGGTATATTTAGTGTTTGCTTTTCTTCTAAATCAAGTGTATTTCCTGTAAAATCTGTACGATGTGACTCTGCTGTAACAATAATATCTCTCGCAATCACTGTTCCATTAAATGTTTGTTGAAGATCAACAGTTGCTCTGGGTGCAACTATATGTGCTGTTGTTACACGATTATTATTAATCGAACCATCATACTGTAAATTATCACTCGTCGAGTCGTATATATTCCAAATAACATTACCATTTTGCCATTCAGTTACCTCATCAGTTGGTGCAAATGAATCATCTGTATACTGAATCATTGTTCCTGGTATAGTGAATGTTTGCTTTCCTTTTAAATCTACATTTACCACTAATGTAGATATTTTTGTTTTGTCCATTCCCTTTACTAAAACGTAACTATTCATCTGTAATTTATCAGGATCTAAATTATACACAGTCACCGCTTGGTCTCTATCAACTTGTATCCATTGATTGTTTTGATCTTCAAAATTAGCTACTGCCCCTCTATTATCATACGTTGATAATTTTTGATTAAGTGCAATCATTTCTTCCTCTAAATGTAATAAATTGATAAATTGCACTTCAGTATCTTGCCACAGTGCTTTGCTACTATTTGCTCGATATGGCGCATCAACTTTCCCACCATCTAATGTCCATGCATTTCCATTATCTGCAACCCCTACGCTAATTTCCGAACCAACGACAAGCAGTGAGTTCATCCCATCGTATGTTGATTTAAATCCAAAAACAGGCCAAGCAAGTTGTTGCACATAACTCACTTCACTAAGTCCACTCGTTCCAAATGATGAAAGAACAAGTGATTCTAAGACTCGATTTAATCATTTTCATATTAATTCCAAAACCACCATAAAACATGATGAATGCTAATGCAATAGTGCTAATATCTTCAACAACCGCGACATTATTAAAATCAATGATATTAATTCCATCACTCCCAATCAACAATCTTCCACCTAAAAAATCAATATGCTTGGAATGCCTACTTTAAAAAATATGTTGCTAAATACAATAGCAATAATTACCAGTAATGATCCTATAATTAACCTGTACTCCATATATTCATCCGCCTTACTTCTATATTTGCACATCACGTGGTTTTCCATTCAGATGTAAGAATACCATTTTTATATATTTTAAATTAAAAACACCAATAAATTTCAGGAGTTACTATGTAAAATGCAATGAACTGTCTATATCAGTTATATTTACTATCAAACAACAAAAAGCGAAAACCATCAATAACAGTCCCTCTTTCATAGGAGTTTTGTTTGTGCATAGTTTTCGCTTTTTTATTCATTTTTTGAAAAATTTACTTTTGGGTTGGTTTTACATATGTAATTGCCCAATTTTGTAATTGTGCAAAATTTTCAAAAGCATGTACAACATCGTCAGTCGTAACTTCATTCATTAATTCAATCACATCAAAAATATTCATACCATTAAATGCATATCTCGTGAATTGATTCGCTATAAATTCAACTGAATTCAATGAGCGAATAAATTGCCCCATATTTTTTCGTTTAAAGCGTTCAACAAGTTCAGTTGTAATCTGATCGGGTCTAAAGTCGGCAACAATTGTTTGTAACGCTTCTACCAATGCTTCTGGATTCATCGTATCACTGCTCATCAACGTATATCCTATTCCAGGATCATTTGTTTGTGAATAACCAAAACTATCGTTAATCAATCCTTTTTCCATCAACATATCATAGTTAATCGAACTTGCTCCAAATAGGCAATCTAACATAAAATCATATGCCACTTCATTTTTCAATTGTACACGCGGATTCAAATCATACACATTATGATTTTTGATTCCAACCATTACCTTTGGCATACTTACATCCATCGTTAACGTCATTGCCTTCCCATTAGGCTTTGTCATATCTTTTACAACTGTACGATTTATTGCTGTTGGTTCAGCAAATGTCTTCGATGTTTGATTTTCACGAATAAGTTCTATCAGCTGTTCAACATCAAAATTTCCAATAACAAACAATAGCATATTATTGGGATGATAGAATGTATGATAGCATGTATACAATGTTTCGGCTGTAATCTCGCTAATTGTATCAATTGTGCCAGCGATATCTATCCCTACTGGGTGCTGTGGATATAATTGCTCTAATGTTTTTTGGTACAAACGCCAATCTGGATTATCTTCATACATATTGATTTCTTGCCCAATAATTCCTTTTTCTTTTTCCACATTCTCGGATGTAAAATACGGATCTTGAACAAAATCAAGCAATAAACCTAAGTTTGTTTCTAGTTCACTCGTACAAGAAAATAAATAACTTGTTACATCATGTGAAGTAAATGCATTCGCACTCGCACCATGTTTTGCGAAATCTTGAAATACATCTCCTGTTGGTGATTCAAACATCTTATGTTCTAAGAAATGAGCAACTCCATCTGGAACTCGAATCGCTTGATTACTCTCAAGTGGAACAAAATGATTATCGACTGAACCATAATGAGTTGAAAAAGTCGCAAATGTTTTATTGTACTCATCTTTTGGCAATAAATACACTTGTAATCCATTTGCCAATTTTTCATAATAGAGTGTTTCTTGTAATGTTTCGTAATAACGTTTTTCCATTAGTTATTCTCCTGACTTGTTAAAATAAAGGTCGTATCAGCTTGTAATTTATTCGCTACTGCTATGATTTGTTCTTTTGTTACTGTATCGATCGCCATCAACCATTCAGAAACATTCCAGTCAACACCCATATCGTTAATGCTCGTATAAAAACTCATCATCCCTGTTGCTGAATCTAAAATTTCTAATACATCATTTTTCATAGCAAGTTTCGTCATCGCAATATCAGTATCCGTAAATTCTCCATTTTGCATTGCTGTCAGCTGCTCGATAATTAAATGCTTGGCATCTTCTACTTTCTCTGTATCTAACCCCGAGTAAATATACATGATTCCAGCATTTCCATCAATACGACTAGATGCGAAATAACATAAACTTTCTTTTTCACGTACATTTAAAAACAATTTCGAATGTGCATAACCACCTAAAATACCATTCATAACTCTCAATGAAAAGAAATCTTCATCACCAAAGAATGTCTGTGTACGGTATCCCATAATGAGTTTTGCTTGTGTTACTGACTGTTTTTCAATAATTTGTGTTTCTTTTTCAATAATTTTACTGCTCTTTACACGTTGTTCAACATGGATTCCTTTTGTTTTTTTAAATGTTTGATAAATCAATTTTTCTGCTTGTGTACTATCTATATCACCGACAAGATAAATTTCGACTTCATCTTCATTTACCATTGAATTATATGATTCAATCAATTGCTCTGGTGTGATGGCAGCAACATCTTCCAATGTTCCATATGCACGTATAGCAAATGGCTCCCCTGCTCCCATCTCTTCAATTAGACGCATAAGTGAGTATTGTAATTTATCATCATAGATACCACGAATTTTATCCATTAAAACACGTTTCTCTTGTTCAACTATCGTAAATTCAAACATGCTATTATGGAGTTTTGGTGCATATAATACTTCTCCTAAGAAAGCAAATAAATCCGATAATACTGTTTGATTGTTCGGTAAAAATTTATCATTCACACACGACAAATTAAAATATTGTGTATGTACATTTCCCTTCTTCTCAACACCAACATGAAAACTTGCACCATATAAATATTCTAACTGTTCTTGTATCGCTGCTGATGTTGGATATTTTTGTGTTCCCGCTCGCAATACAAATGGTAATAGTCCTCGTTTCGCTACTGTTGCTTGATCAAGTATATTTTTGAAACGCACCTGCACTGCTACTGTTTTGAATTTTTTTGTTTGAATCACATGAACTGTTTTGTTGTCTATGCATAATTTTGTATATTCCATAATCGTTAAAAACCACCTTTCGCAAATCATTCATGCACTGTTATCTTTTTTGAATGATGCACCTGTTTTTTAGTATATCACATTTTTGCTAGCCTTATCTTTGTTTCGATTGTTATTTTTGACAAACAAAAAACACCTAATCGCTCTGAATTAAGTGTTTTCTTTCTGATAATAGCAAAAAATATTGCATTATCTTTATGCTTTTGCCTTGGAAAGTGCTTCATCAATTGCATTTTTTACACCATCTGTCGTTCTTGTTGCTCCGCTGATTCCATCAATAGACAGATTTTGGGCATCAATAACTTGTTGGATAAGTGTAGTAACATACTGACTATTCTCACTGCTCTCAACTACATTAATTGACGATATTTTTCCACTTTCAATAACTACCGATAACCGAATTGTTCCAAAATTTGCCTGTCCTACTCCTTCGTATATCCCGTCTGTATATTCTGATGTAGTGCTCTTATCCGTTAGTATTGGTGTCTCAGTTTTTCCATCAGTAGGAGCCTCAACACTACTGTTTCCCACTGCTCCACAACCAGTCAAAATAATAATTAGTGTTACTATTATTCCTAAATTTTTCTTCCAGTGCTTTCTGTTTTTCTTCATACTTCATCCCTCACTTTAATTTTATATACTACAAAACATATTTTTCACTAAAAAAACGTTGGATGTAGAATATAAATTGGACCAAAGGTAAAAGACAGTATGGTATAATTTAA
>CAMFJD010000011.1 GCA_945956935.1 uncultured Bacillota bacterium
TAAGTACAAATTTTTGTTCTCTAAATATTTAATTTTTTCTGCATTTGTCATATTTCGTTGTTTTTTTCATAGTGTGGATAGTCTTCCTTTTGTTTTCTCCACTATAACATATCAAAACGTTTTATACTGCTTTATCCAATTACCCAACATTCCTCGACTGAGTAAACTATATTCAACAGCTGTGCAACCAATCGATTTTCCATGAACCAATACTTCATCAATAATTTGTTGTTTCATTTTTGGATCATAATATCTTTTATATTTTTTGTCCAACACTGCTATTCCGTGATAGTTTAGTAATCTTATTAGATATTTAACATTATTGTTATTTACTTGATATTCCCTTGCTATTTGGCTAATTGATTTTCCTGCCTTATATTGCGCATACATTTCAATTCGTTGTTCTCTTGTTAATTTTGCCATACAAAAACACCCCATCATTTGTGTCCAAATAATGGGGTGCACTGCAGGTTTTTTTATTTAAAATAACATTTTTTTGCTAAAAACAAGAAAAATATGATAAAAAAAGGCGAAAAACTTTGATTTTGTACATAATTATGATAAATTTTTGAAAGATGTATACATATTAAGGGGGAAAAAAGCATGTTAGGTTTATTTACAAAATTTGGTTGGTATTTAAAGCAACACTGGATTTCATATACGAGTGCCGCAATTTGCTTAACATTAGCAAATATTTGTGCAATATTACCACCACAAATTATTGGGCGTGGGCTTGATTATTTGAGTGCCGGAACATTGACAAGTGAACGGTTGTGGGGCTTGGTGGGATTACTTATTGCGATCATTGTTATTGGATATATTGTGGCATTTATTTGGTCATATCTATTTTCTTTAAATGGTCATCGTTTAGAACGTGATTTAAAGAAACGATATTTTTCACACATTATTCGAATGGAAGGACCATTTTTTCAACGATTTAACGTAGGTGATTTAATGCTTCGAGCCACAGTTGATTTACGCTCAGTTTCAGTAGCAACAAGTGATGGTGTTTTTATGTTTTTAGAATCAACGGTATATCTAGGAATGATTATTTTATTTATGGTCATTAGCGTTGACTGGCGTTTAACACTTGCGGCAATTGTACCGCTATTATTTATATCAGTTAGTTCGACATTTTTAGGGAAAAAAATCCATACTGTTTACACAAAAGCTCAAGCAGAAATGAGCCAATTAAATACAGTATTATTAGAATCTGTCAAAGGAGTAAGAGTTGTTCGTGCATACGTACAAGAAAATAAAGATATCGAACGTTTAAGTGAGCAAGCAGCAACAGTTCGTGATTTCAATGTAGAAGTTGCCAAAATTGATGCATGTTTTGAACCAGTTATTAATGGACTTTTTGGCTTGTCGTACGCTATTGCAATTGGCTATGGTGCACTGCTTGTATTTGCACAACAGATAACAATTGGGGAGTTAGTCGCATTTAATTTATATATAGGAATGCTTGGATGGCCACTTTACGCAATTGGTGGAATGATTAATTTATTACAGCGCGGAAATGCATCATATGATCGCTTTATGGAAGTGCTGAATACACCAGCTGTTGTTCTCGATTCAGATGCTGCTAAAGCAGTGCAGACATTTGAAGAGCTTAGCTTTGAACAATATACATTTGCTTATGAACCTACGTTAGAGCCAGTACTAAAAGATATTAACTTTACAATCAAAAAAGGACAGACTGTAGGATTCGTTGGGAAAACTGGCGGTGGTCGTACAACAATTATTCGTCAGCTTTTGCGTGAGTATCCGTTAGGATCAGGACAAATTTACTTAAATGGAGAGCCATTATCATTCTATAAAACGGATGACATTAGGCATTTAGTGAGCTACGTACCACAAGAACATGTTTTATTTACGAAAAATATTCGGGAAAATGTTAGATTAGGAAATCCTATGGCGACAGATGAGCAAGTAGATCAAGCGTTAATTGATGCAGATTTCAGCAAAGATATCCGTCATTTAAGTGATGGATTAGAGACACTTGTAGGTGAAGACGGTGTTATGCTATCCGGTGGACAAAAGCAACGTTTAGCAATCGCTCGTGCTTTTGTAGCTAAGCGTGAAATTCTGGTACTTGATGATTCGTTATCTGCAGTAGATGGGAAAACTGAAGCAACAATTATTGAACATCTCATTGAGGCGCGCAAAAATAAAACAACAATTATTATTGCGCATCGTTTGTCTGCTGTGAAGCACGCTGATCAAATCTTTGTTATGGAAGATGGGAAAATTATTGAACATGGAACACATGAACAATTAATGGACTTGAATGGATGGTACACAGAACAATTTAACAATCAGAATTTTAATGAATAAAAGGAGGGACATATATGCTATTTAAACAACTTTGGGCGTACACTAAAAATCATTATCAGCGAGTTGTTGTTGGAGTAATCGCACTTGTTTTTTCAATGCTAGCACTTATTTTAACGCCGCTTGTTGTACGTGAAATTTTAGATAATCAAGTGGGAGGAATAACACTTCCGTGGTATAAAATAGAATCGCAGACAAATAATAGTGTTATATTTAATGGGGAAAATTATTTACCAGAACGATTTAAACAAGAAAATGCGGATATATCTGTATATGAAGAAGTGACAATTATTGATATGCAAAATAAGTATTATCTAGTAGAGGCACCGAAATCAGCAGTGCAAGTGGAAAATGGTACAATACTTGTCAACGGTAACGCCGTCAACATTAATCCGTTAACAAAGGAGCAAATTTGGCAATTTTATCAACCTTTCATACAACCATTAGCATTAGCAGTGGGATCATTTTTGATAGTTGCGTCATTTGGTGCAATTGCATCATTTTTTGCTAGCTTTTCATTTCGTCAATTGTCAAATGCGGTTGTTTTCGACATTAGGAGAGCAGCTTTTGAAAAACTTCAACGATTACCTATTGATTATTTTAGTCAAGTAGCAGATGGAAAAGTTGTTGCATATATTACGAATGATACGGAAGCAATTCGTTCAATTTATGAGAATGTCATTGCAGGTGTACTGCAAGGAATTGTTGTATTTACAGGAGCTTTCATAGGTATTTTCTATGTCAGTCCATTTTTTGGTTGTGTGACATTATTGTTATTACCATTTATTGTGGGATGGGTTTGGGTATATCGTCGGTTTGCATCACGATATAACTTAAAAGCTCGTGCAATTAATTCGGATATTAATGCGAGTTTAAATGAGCAACTGAAAGGTGTTGAAGTTATCCGTGCATTTAACTATGAAGTGCATGCAACAGATGACTTTCACGGATTATGTAATGGTTATTTCCAAGAAAGACGAAAGTTATCTTTGTTAGGGGCGGGTATTTCTGGGAGTATGGTTCACGTTGTACGTAGGACATTATTAACACTCGCACTCGTATACTTTGGAACACAGGCTTTGAATTTTCAATTAGGTGTAACAATTGGAACAGTGTATGCAGTTGTGGACTACATTAACCGTTTAGCAGAACCACTGTGGAGTTTGTTTAGTATTTTGGCAATTTATGAAGATTCACGATCAGGCGCAATTCGTGCATTTGATTTTTTAGCATCGACTGAAGAAACGCAAGAACATGTACACATAGAGGAATTGAGTGGGGCAATTCGCTTTGAAAACGTTGAGTTTTCATACATTGAAGGAAAGCCTGTGTTAAAGGATATTAGTTTTGAAGCACAACCAGGACAAACAGTGGCATTAGTTGGTCATACTGGGAGTGGGAAAAGCTCGATGATGAATGTATTATTGCGATTTTATGATTACCAATCGGGATCAATTTACGTTGATGACTATGAATTGAGACAATTAAACAAGCAGTCATATCGACATCATATTGGAATGGTATTACAAGATCCAATTTTATTTGCTGGAACTATATATGAAAATATTATTCTTGATCAATATCATATTTCAAAAGCTGAAGTGCAAGCAGCATTTGAGCGTGTGGGAGCACAATTTTTGATTGAAAAATTACCGCAAGGGCTAGATGAACCAGTTATTGATATGGGTGCTCATTTTTCGCTTGGTGAGCGTCAGTTGCTGGCATTTGTTCGTGCAATTATTTTCAATCCAGCAATTTTAATTTTAGATGAGGCAACAGCAAATATAGATACTGAAACGGAGCAACTGATCCAGCGTGCGTTAGACGTAGTAAAGCAAAATAGAACAACCTTTATTATTGCTCATCGATTATCGACGATTAAGACAGCAGATCAGATTATTGTGTTAGAATCAGGTGCAATTATTGAGTGTGGAACACATGAACAATTGCTCGCTAAAGGGGGAAAATACGCACAAATGTATGAAGCACAAGTAAAATAGAAATGCTTGTTTTCGCTTCAAAGCTTGTAGTATAATGAATCTAGCTTACAAGTAAGCAAAAAATTGACAACTAAAAGGAGTGTGCATTACATGATTGATGCGTCCAGCCCCTGGCTGATAGCTTTCATTATCTGTTTATTTATTTTATCGGCGTTCTTCTCAGGAACAGAGACAGCGTATTCGAGTGTGAATAAAATTCGACTGCGTAAATACGCAGAAGAGGGAAATACTCGCGCAGCACAGGCGCTAGCTATTGCTGAAAATTTTCATACAACGATTACGACGATTTTAATTGGGAATAATATCGTGAATATTTTATTGACATCGATTGTAACAGCAGTTTTTTCTGATTTATTTGGAGCTGCGGGTCTTGCCTATGCAACGATGACAATGACGATATTTATTTTGATCTTCGGTGAAATCCTACCAAAAGCAATTGGGAAAGATTATGCTGAATTTGTAGCGATTAAAGCAGTTCGAATTATGAACTGGTTTATCTGGTTATTGACACCATTCTCGTATTTATTTAATTTATTCCAGAAAGTGTTAAATCGTTATCGTAATGATCAAGAACAGCCAACAGTTACACAAGAAGAATTGTTGACTATTGTCGATACAATACAAGAAGAAGGATACATGGATGCCGAAGAACGTGAACTCATTCATAGTGCAATCGAGTTTGATGATGCGCTTGTACGAGATGTGCAAACGCCACGAGTTGATTTATTTGCGATCGATATTAACGATCCACTTGAAAAAATTGTTCATTTACTCCTTGAAAATAAATATGCACGAATTCCAGTGTACGAAGAAACAATTGATAATATTATTGGTGTACTTATTGAACGTGATTTAATGACATCACTCGTGAAGCGAGAAGAACCAAATTTACGTGAAATGATGCGTGAAGTCGTTTTTGTTGCAGAACATATGCCAATCGCAGATGCATTGCAAACAATGCAAAAGCAAAAAGCGCATTTAGCAGTTGTTATCGATGAGTTTGGTGGAACATCTGGTGTAGTAACTATCGAAGATGTTTTAGAAGAATTAGTTGGTGAAATATATGATGAATATGATGAAGTAGTCCAACTATTTGAACAAGTGAATGATCACACATGGCTTGTTGATGGTGAGCTTGAATTAGAAGATTTATTTGAAAAACATCTGCAATACAAAAATGTACCTTCGAGTGAATATAATACTGTTTCTGGCTGGGTGTATGAAAATAGTCAAACGGTGCCCGAAAATGGTCTGATATTTACATATGAAGCATTTGTTATTGAAATAATTGATGCAAAAAATCGTCGAATTAATAAAATTAAAATAACTAAACAATTATAAAAGGGCATTCATACGAATGTCTTTTTTCAATTGTTTTTTGAAATCAAATAAAGGAGTGGGAAAATGAGTAAAAAACAATTTGAAACAACTATTATTAATTGGTTTGATCAGCATAAGCGTGAGTTGCCTTGGAGAAAGACAACGGATCCATATGCAATATGGGTGAGTGAAATTATGCTACAACAAACACAAGTTATTCGAGTGATTGACTATTATCAACGCTTTTTACGAACGTTTCCAACAATAACGAGTTTAGCACAAGCATCTGAAACGGACATTTTAAAAGCTTGGGAGGGATTGGGTTATTATAGTCGTGTAAGAAACATGCAGAAAGCAGCACAGTATATAGAAAATAATTATAATGGAGAATTCCCACGAACGTACGAACAAATTGTTAATCTGCCAGGAATTGGTTCATATACAGCTGGTGCAATTTGTGCATGTGCATATGGGCTTGCTTATCCAGCAGTTGATGGAAATGTTTTGCGAGTACTTTCACGCTATGAAGCGAGTGATGCTGACATTATGAAACAAAAAACCAAGCGAATTTGGGAAAATTATATTAGTCAAATTATTACTGAACAGAATCCATCTTTTTTTAATCAAGGACTTATTGAATTAGGTGCGCTTATTTGTACACCGACACAACCTAAATGTAGTGAGTGTCCATTACAAATGAGCTGTTGTGCAAATCGTCAAGGAATACAAGAGCAATTTCCAGTAAAAATGAAGAAAAAACCTGCAAAAGAATTGACTTTTGAAACGATTTTATATGTATATAATGATGCTATTGCAATCATGAAAAATGAAGCGAAAGGTGTTTTACAGTATATGTGGTCATTACCACAATACGATGTAGATGAGCGTAAGAGTGAAGAATCTTACTGTCAGACATTAGAGGAGCAAATACCGCAAGCAGTTGAAGATATCAGCCTTTTTGGTCAATACAGACATGTTTTTAGCCATCAAATTTGGCAGATGCGTGTATGGATTGTACATGTGAATCAACCAGTGTTTCAAGATTGCTATACATATGTGACACCAGTCGAATTGTTGATGTATCCGATGGCAAATAGTCATAAGAAAATTGTGAATGCATATTTAGGGAGCATGACATTACTTGATTTTGTTGCCGAAGTAACTGAGGAATATAGTGCGGAGTAATACGACTTACTTTTATGATTTCAGTAAAAAATAAAGTAAATAATTAACGTTTCTATGGTAAAATAGAAACACAAAGGAAGGAGTATGCACATGTTAAAAATTTATAATTCAATGACAAATTCACTCGAACCATTTCAACCGTTAGAAGCAGGAAAAGTTTCAATGTATGTATGTGGGCCGACAGTGTATAACTATATTCATATTGGGAATGCACGACCAATCATTATTTTCGATGTTGTCCGTAATTATTTAACGTATATTGGATACGATGTTGATTATGTAAGCAATATTACTGATGTTGATGATAAAATTATTGCTGCAGCAAACGAACAAGGAATTGCTGAATTTGCTTTGACACAATTATTTACTGAAGCTTATCAGGCGGATGTCCGTGCATTAGGCTCTAATTTAGCACCGACAATGCCGAAAGTAACAGAAACTATGCCACAAATTATCACTTTTATTGAGGAGCTCATAACAAAGGGATATGCTTACGAATATGCTGGAGATGTGTATTTTCGAATTGCTCAATTGTCTGAATATGGACAATTATCGAATCAAAGAGTTGAAGATTTGATGATTGGAGCGCGTATTGAAACAAACACAAGTAAAGAAAATCCACTAGATTTCACTTTGTGGAAAGCAACAACAACTGGTGTTAGTTGGGAATCGCCATGGTCAAAAGGACGACCTGGATGGCATACGGAATGTGTTGTTATGATTGATGATCATTTTCACAAACAAATTGATATTCATGGTGGTGGAATGGATTTAAAATTTCCACATCACGAAAATGAAATTGCTCAGTCACATGCATGCTTTGGGCATCAGCTAGCGAATTACTGGATGCACAATGGTTTTGTACAAATCGACGATGAAAAAATGTCGAAGTCACTTGGAAATTTTAAAACGGTTCGAGATATCCTTGAACAATATGATGGGACTACAATTCGTACATGGATGTTGGGTACGCATTATCGTCAGCCGATTAACTTTTCAGTCGAGGCGCTAGATAATGCTAAAAAAGTTTTCGAAAAAGCGACATCGGCCTATCAAGGAGCAATGCGGAAGCTAGATTTAGCGGATGATTTTGTTCAGTTGTCAACGGAATATGATATAGCCTTACAGTTGCGAAATCAATTTAAGTGTGCAATGGATGATGATTTTAATACATCAAATGCAATGACAGTTGTTTTTGAAATTATTAAAGGATTAAATCAATTGACAAGACAAAACGGTATGTATGCTGAACTACAAACAATGTGTGAACTATTTGTAGAAGTTGATACGGTATTAGGATTACAATTTGCTTCATATAAACCGTTGAGTGAGGGAGCAAAAATTTTATTGAAAGAGCGTGAGCAAGCACGATTGACGAAAGATTTTGCACGTGCTGATGAAATTCGTGCAAAATTGCAAGCAGAGGGAATAGAGGTCTAAGATGGAAGCCAAGTTATTAAATGGAATTGCGCTTGCTTATATGGGAGATGCATGTTTAGATCAATTCGTGCGTGCATATTTATTGCGCCAAGGGATTACGAAACCACATGAACTACAAAGGGGAGCAATTCGTTTTGTAAGTGCGAAAGCACAAAATACAATTGTTCAGACATTGTTATCTGAAGTGTTTTTTACAGAAGAAGAGGAAAACTACTATCGACGTGGACGAAATGCACAAAGTCATACAAAACCTAAAAATTGCGATATTCAAACATATCGTCGTAGTACTGGGTTTGAGGCTGTGCTCGGATATTTATTTTTGACAGAACAGCATGAACGAATAGAGCAAATTTGTCAAAGAGCAGTTGAAATTATTGAAATAGGTGAAAATGATGAATAAACGTGAATATATTTATGGGCGAAACTCAGTAAATGAAGTGCTTCAAAGTGAGCGGAAAGTATATACGCTATACTTGAATGAAACTATGAAAGTACATGATTCGGGTGAATTTAGTGAACTTGCACGTCGTAAAGGTGTTTCGGTACGCCTTGTGAAAAAGCAAGAATTAGATCGTATGGCTGATGGAACACATCAAGGTGTTATTGCAGAAGTTGAAGCATATCGTTATGCAAATCTAGAAGATTTATTTGCAGAAGCCACGAAACGAAATGAGCAACCATTTTTTATTTTATTAGATGGATTAGAGGACTCACGTAATTTGGGAGCAATCATGCGTACAGTTGATGCAATTGGAGCTCACGGAATTATCATTCCTAAGCATAGAAGTGTGCATGTCAACACGGCTGCAATCAAGACGGCGACAGGTGCAGCAGAACATGTGAAAGTAGTTCAAGTAACAAATCTTGTGAAAACGATGCGTCAGTTAAAAAAAGAAGGGTTATGGTTTGTAGCAACAGATGCGCATGCGAAAAGTGATTATCGCGAAGAACGCTACGACATGCCAACATGTTTGGTAATTGGTAGCGAGGGTGCAGGGATTTCACGACTTGTTTTAGAAGAAAGTGATTTACTTGTGAAGATGCCAATGGTAGGTCACGTAAATTCATTAAATGCATCAGTAGCAGCGGCATTATTGATGTATGAAGTGTATAATCAAAGAAACCCAATTAATAAAAAATAATTGTATGTCCGGTTGTTAGATAAATCACGAACTCAAAGGGGAATAGAATAATGAACTATGAAGAACTCTGGTATTTAGCAATGAATCAAAATGAAGCAGCATATAATTTATTAGTTTCACTTTACACAAAGAATTACGAACACTATTATTATAAAAAATATGGATATGATATGATGATAGAAGATTTTCGTTCAGAATTTTATTTTGCTGTTTATCAAGCAATTCAATCATTTTCTAATCAACAGATAGCTAGTTTTCATACATTTACACATCAGTGCGTCCGGAATCGTTTATTCAGTTATAAACGTGGGCAAATGGTACGAATTCAACCAGTATTGGCTGATCAAGAATGTGTCAATCAATTCCAGGAATCAAGTTATTTACAAGAAATGGTTTCGCCATTTATGTTTGAGACGATAGAACAGCAAGAGTTTATTGAACAATTGACGGATAAGCAACGTGATGTATTGAATATGAGAATTGCAGGATATACGTATAAAGAGATAGCAGAGCAGCTATCATGTAGTATTGGTGTTGTTCGTCAAATACATGAAAAATTAAAAACAAACGCAAAAAGATATGGACTGATTGAAAAAGGGTTGTAAATGTGGTAAATTAGTAGAAGTAGTCCGAGATTTCTAAATGAACACCGGGCTCTTTTATTTAGCGTAAAAATATAAAGTAGGTGAAAAATATGGCTAACAATAAAGTAACACTGGTATGTCCAGAATGTTTGAGTCGCAATTATTCAACACCAAAGAATAAACAAACAAATACACAACGATTGGAAATGAAAAAATTCTGTCGCCGTTGTGGGAAGCACACACTACATAAAGAAACAAAATAGTAATAAAAAGAGGAGAAAATAATGACTAAAGCAAAAAAAGAACGGTTTTTAACAGGTGTCAATAAAGAGTTGAAAAAAGTGAAATGGCCGACAGGGAAAGAAATGTTACACAATACTGGGACAGTTCTAGGATTTGTTGTTTTTCTAATGGTCTTTTTCTTACTGGTTGACTCATTGATTTCAATGGGGATTAATTTTTTTATTAATTAATAGAAAGTAGAGGGACTGGCGATGAGTGAATTCAAAGGTATGGAAGATTTATACAATCAAGCTAATTGGTATGTAGTTAATACATATTCTGGATATGAAAATAAAGTAAAAGAAAACCTTGAGAAACGTATTGAGACAATGAATATGGAAGACCAGATTCTACGTGTTATCGTACCGACTGAAATTGAAGTTGAAGTAAAAGACGGAAAACGAAAAGAACGTGAAAAGAAAACATTTCCAGGGTATGTACTTGTTGAAATGATTATGACAGATGAAGCTTGGTATGTCGTTCGTAACACACCAAATGTCACTGGATTTATCGGTTCGCACGGACAAGGTGCTAAACCAATTCCAATGTTGCCTGAAGAAGTAGAAGCATTGTTAGATAAACCGGTGGAAGTGACAAGCGTTGAACTAGATTATGAAGTGGATGATCTTGTACAAATTATGGTTGGACCATTTGCAGAACAAGTAGGTCGAGTAAAAGCAATCGATGTTACAAGTGAAAAAGTAACAGTTGAAGTAGCGTTATTCGGACGTGAGACAGCAATTGAATTAGAATTAACAGATGTCCAAAAGGAAATCTAATCTTTTTTTACAAGTTTCTAATAGAAAATAATATTGCTAAATAGATAAAGGTTTGGTACAATAAGTATCGGCTATTTCAGGAATAGTTATGAGCGAAACCTGTTTGACAGGTGACAGCAACTGTGGGAGGGTGGCACCTAAACACCCACTACAACCACGACGAAATAAGAGGAGGTGTGTTTCGTGGCTAAAAAGGTACAACGAGTTATTAAATTACAACTCCAAGCTGGTAAAGCGACACCGGCACCACCGGTTGGTACGGCTTTAGGACCAGTTGGAATCAATATTCAAGAATTCTGTTCACAGTACAACGAAAAAACACGTGAAAACATGGGAATGGTAGTACCAGCAGAAATTACTGTTTATGATGATCGTTCATTTACATTTGTAACTAAGACACCACCAGCATCGCGTTTATTATTAAAAGCAGCTGGTATTGCATCTGGTTCATCAAATGCAAAAACGACAAAAGTAGCGACTATTACGCGTGAGCAATTACGTGAAATCGCTGAAGTCAAAATGCCTGACTTAAATGCAAATGATGTTGAAGCAGCGATGAATATCGTAGCTGGAACAGCGAAAAACATGGGAATCCTTATTGCTGAGTAATAATGATTTTCATGCGATTGAGAAGTGAAAGCGGTAATTTTTAATTGCCGCTTGTTACTTATCAATGAACTTTTAACTAAATTGAAGTGCAGAGGAAACTCAAACTTTAATTTGTGGGAGGATTTACTTCCGCGACTACCACAAAGGAGGATAATAAAATGGCTAAGAAAAGTAAAAAATATGTTGAAGCTGCTAAATTAGTAGATACAACTATTGCTTATAATGTAACTGAAGCTATCGAATTAGCAAAGAAAACAAACACTGCTAAATTTGACGCTTCTGTAGATGTTGCTTTCCGTTTAGGTGTTGATCCTCGTCAAGCAGATCAACAAATTCGTGGAGCAGTTGTTTTACCAAACGGAACTGGTAAAACTGCACGCATCGCTGTGTTCGCACGCGGTGAGCGCGCTAAAGAAGCTGAAGCAGCTGGAGCAGATTTCGTAGGAGATCTTGATTTAGTGCAAAAAGTACAACAAGGTTGGTTAGACTTTGATGTTGCTGTTGCAACACCAGATATGATGGCTGAAGTTGGAAAATTAGGTCGTGTTTTAGGGCCACGTGGATTAATGCCAAACCCGAAAACAGGAACTGTTACAATGGATGTAACAAAAGCTATTAACGAAATCAAAGCAGGTAAAGTAGAATACCGTGTTGATAAAGTAGGAAACGTACATGTTCCAATTGGACGTGCTTCTTTCGATACTGAGAAATTAGTAGAAAACTTTAACACTATTTACTCAACTTTACTTCGTGCTAAACCAGCGGCTGCTAAAGGAACTTACATGAAAAACGTAGCTGTTTCGACAACAATGGGTCCTGGTGTACGTGTAGCTGTCGAGAAATAATTTCTTGACAAAAGGTGTATAACCTGATATAATCCATAAAGTATATTATGTTCATACCGTAGACAGCAGGTGCATATGCATAAATCCTGCCTAGGTGTAAGAATGACTTTCTTTTTTATTGAGAAGTTACTCCCTTGCGCCTTCGGGTGCAAGGGTTTTTTATATGAGTCGACTGACTTGGTATGACATAGAACAAATATTATACTGAGGAGGTGCAATCATGGCAAACAATTCGATTATCGAACAAAAACAACTATTAGTAGATGAGGTTACTGCGAAAATGCAAGCTAGCCAATCAACAATCGTTGTTGATTACCGTGGATTAACAGTAACTGAAGTAACTGAATTACGTCGCGAATTACGCGCAGCAGGTGTTGAGTTTAAAGTTTATAAAAACAACTTAGTACGTCGTGCGGCGACTGAATTAGGTCACGAAGGTTTACTGGAATCTTTAACTGGACCAAACGCAATTGCTTTCAGTAATGAAGACGTAGTTGCGCCAGCGAAAATTTTAGCTAACTTTGCTAAAGAACACCAAGCGTTAGAAATTAAAGCGGGAATTATTGAAGGGAATGTGGCTGAATTAGCAACAATCCAAGAATTAGCAGCGTTACCAAACCGCGATGGTATGTTATCGATGTTACTTTCTGTTTTACAAGCGCCAGTTCGCAATATGGCATTAGTTGCTAAAGCTGTAGCAGAACAAAAAGAATCAGGTGTAGAAGTAACTACTGAAGCAACTGATGAAGCTGCTGCTGAATAATCAGTAGCATAAAAATAAAAATTTCCATTAGGAGGATATTGACATGGCATTCAATAAAGAAAATTTCATTGAAGAATTAAAAAACATGACTGTTTTAGAATTAAACGACTTAGTTAAAGCTATCGAAGAAGAGTTCGGTGTAACTGCAGCTGCTCCTGTAGCAGTAGCTGGTGGAGCTGTAGAAGCAGCTGGACCAACTGAAGTATCTGTTATCTTAACAGGTGCTGGAGCTTCAAAAATCGGAGTAATCAAAGTAGTTCGTGAAATTACTGGATTAGGATTAAAAGAAGCAAAAGCTTTAGTTGATGGAACACCTGCTCCAATCAAAGAAAACGTTTCTCCAGAAGAAGCTGAAGAAGTAAAAGCTAAGTTAGAAGAAGCTGGAGCTTCTGTAGAAGTTAAGTAATTAACTTTTTAAACTGCTTTAAGATAAAACCACTTGTCCAACAAGTGGTTTTTTTATATGATTAGTGAGTATCATTATAGTGTAAATGATTTTCGACTTTGAAAAAGTGAAGTGATTTACAAAATGAAAGGTGCGAAGATAATGACAATGCATTATTATACAAATAATATCGATGCTGATTCAAAACCGAAACAAATTTCCGTAACGGTCAATGGACAGCATTTTTCTTTTCAAACGGATATTGGTGTTTTTTCGAAAAATGGTCTTGATTTTGGAACGAAGACGTTATTAGAAGCTCTTGAATTACAGTTGGAAGGCCAAAAGGTATTAGATGTTGGTTGCGGATACGGGCCGATTGCTATCTATGTAGCTAAAACTTATGGTTATACTGTGGATATGGTTGATGTAAATGAGCGGTCGTTAGGGTTAGCGATGTTGAATGCGAAAGGAAACGGTGTTGATCATCTCGTTCAAGGGAAGGTGAGTAATTGTTTGGATGAAGTATCGCAAATGTATGGTGCGATCATTACAAATCCGCCGATTCGAGCTGGAAAGCAAACGATCTTTCGAATTTACGAACAAAGCTATGAGCATTTGGTTGATGGTGGAGTGTTGTGGATTGTTATTCAAAAAAAACAAGGCGCAAATTCTACAATCAAGAAATTAGAAACGCTATTTGCGGCAGTTGATATTGTAATAAAAGAAAAAGGCTATTTTATTATTAAGGCAGAAAAATAACAATTGACTTTTATGGTTATTTTTGATAGTATAGTATAATGCCTATGTGCTGATTTTTTGACCCCTTTTTGGTGTTCGAAAAAATAAAAAAAGACTTAAAAAAGACTATTTAAAAAGGAGAGTGAGTCTCTTGGTTGGTCGTGTTTTAAAATTTGGACAAAGAGAACGTCGCGACTTTTCGCGTATTCAGTCGTCACTTGAATTACCGAATTTGATTGAAATCCAGAAGGATTCGTTTGATTGGTTTGTGACAGATGGAGTAAAAGAGTTATTTGATGATATTTTTCCAATCGAAGGGTACCAAGGAAACCAACGATTAGAAGCAAATTTACGTTTAGAATATGTAAATCATAGTTGGGGGCAACCTAAGTATGAATTAAATGCTGCAAAAGAGCATGATGTGAACTATTCACGTCCATTGCGTGCAGTATTACGCCTGTATAATAATGAAACAGGTGAAGTGAAAGAGCAAGAAGTATTTATGGGTGATATTCCATTAATGACTGATGCTGGAACATTTATTATCAACGGTGCCGAGCGTGTTGTTGTATCACAACTTGTTCGTTCACCTGGTGTATATTTAGCAGAAACACTAGATAAAAGTGGGAAACGCGGATTAGGTGCGACAGTTATTCCGAATCGTGGTGCTTGGTTAGAGTATGAAACAGATATTAAAGACGTTGCACATGTGCGTATTGACCGTACGCGTAAATTACCATTAACGGTGTTATTACGTGCATTAGGATTGAGTTCTGATATTCAAATTTTAGACCTTTTTGGTGACAATGCCTTCTTATTAAATACCCTTGAAAAAGATCAAAATGAAACACAAGAAGGAACTTCAGGAACTGAGAATGCTTTATTACAAATTTATGAGCGTTTACGCCCAGGAGAGCCTGCAACAATTGAAGGAGCAACAAGCTTATTTGTTTCACGTTTCTTTGATGACAAACGTTATGATTTAGCGCGTGTTGGTCGTTATAAATTCAATAAAAAATTAAATGTGCTAGAACGTTTAGATAATCGCGTGTTAGCCGAAGCAATTATTAGTGTAGATGGTGAAGTGTTAGCTGAAGCAGGGACGCGTTTAGATCGTCGATTAATTGAAAAATTACGTCCTGATTTTGAAGCTGGTGCAAACGTGCAAACGATTATGACGAATGACATTGATGGTTTAATGACTGAAGTACAGGTTGTTAAAATCTATGCTGATGATAAACAAGAGCGTGTTGTTAATGTAATTGGTAATTATAATGTGAGCGCACATTCAATAACAATTAGTGATATCTTAGCATCAGTAAGTTATTTCTTTAATTTATTGGATGGTGTCGGAACATTAGATGATATCGACCATTTAGGAAACCGTCGTATTCGTTCAGTCGGTGAATTATTACAAAATCAATTCCGTATTGGATTAACTCGTATGGAACGTGTTGTACGTGAACGTATGTCAATTCAAGAAACTGAAGGGTTAACACCACAAAGTTTAATTAATGTACGCCCAGTTGTTGCTGTCATTAAAGAATTTTTCGGAAGTTCGCAGTTGTCACAGTTCATGGATCAAACAAATCCATTAGCAGAATTAACTCATAAACGACGTCTATCTGCGTTAGGGCCTGGGGGATTAACACGTGAACGTGCTGGTATGGAAGTTCGAGATGTTCACTACTCTCATTACGGACGTATGTGTCCTATTGAAACGCCTGAGGGACCAAACATTGGATTAATTAATACTTTATCGACATTTGCTCGTTTAAATGAGTATGGATTTATCCAAACTCCATATCGTAAAATGAACCATGTTACATTGTCTGATGGAACTCAACAGTCGTATGTAAGTGATGAAGTTATTTATGTGACGGCAGATGAAGAAGATCACTATATTGTTGCCCAAGCCAATATTCCTAAAGCAGATGCTACGGGACTTATTGAACCAACAATTAAGGAATGGGCTGGACGTCATCGTGGGAAAAATGATAATTATTTAATTAAAGATTTTGATTTAATTGATGTATCGCCAAAGCAAATCGTTTCTGTTGCCACAGCATGTATTCCGTTCCTTGAACACGATGATGCGAACCGTGCTTTAATGGGTGCCAACATGCAACGTCAAGCGGTTCCATTATTAGTACCTGAAGCAGCATATGTTGGAACAGGTATGGAACACGTAGCAGCTCGTGATAGTGGAGTTGCTGTATTAGCACATACTGCTGGAAAAGTTGAGTATGTTGATGCACGCCAAATTAAAATTCGTAATAACGCTGGACACTTAGATGTGTATCCATTATCAAAATTTGAACGTTCAAACCAAGGTGCTTGTTATAACCACCGTCCAATTGTTCATTTAGGTGATGAAGTACAAGCACGTCAAATTATTGCTGATGGTTCATCTATGGATGAAGGTGAAATGGCTTTAGGGCGTAATGTTGTCGTTGCCTTCATGACATGGAATGGTTACAACTATGAAGATGCTATTATCATGAGTGAACGCCTTGTAAAAGATGATGTATATACTTCGGTACATATTGAAGAATATGAGATTGAATGTCGTGATACGAAATTAGGTCCTGAAGAAATTACACGTGACATTCCAAATGTTGGAGAAGTTGCCCGTAAAGATTTAGATGATCGTGGAATTATTCGTGTTGGAGCAGAAGTAAAAGCAGGTGATATTTTAGTTGGTAAGGTAACACCAAAAGGAGTTACAGAGCTTTCACCTGAAGAACGGTTATTACACGCAATTTTTGGTGAAAAAGCACGTGAAGTCCGTGATACGTCATTACATGTACCACATGGTGGAGATGGAATCATCTTAGATGTAAAACGATTCACACGCGAAAATGGTGATGAATTAAGCCCAGGTGTCAATGAAGTAGTTCGTGTTTATATCGTTCAGAAACGTAAGATTTCTGAAGGAGATAAAATGGCTGGACGTCATGGAAACAAAGGGGTTATTTCACGGATCTTACCGATTGAAGATATGCCATATTTACCAGATGGAACACCTGTTGATATCATGTTAAATCCATTAGGGGTACCATCACGTATGAATATTGGTCAAATTTTGGAAATCCATTTAGGAATGGCTGCTCGTCGCCTTGTTCTTGAAGGAAAACAAGGACATGTTGCAACTTCGGTATTTGATGGATGTAAGCAAGAGGATCTTGAAGCAATGATGGCTGAGGCCGGAATGGATGCTGATGGAAAAACAGAACTATATGATGGACGTACTGGTGAATTGTTTGATAACCGCGTATCGGTCGGAGTTATGTACATGATTAAGTTAGCACACATGGTTGATGATAAATTACATGCTCGTTCAAATGGTCCATACTCATTAGTAACACAACAACCATTAGGAGGAAAAGCTCAATTTGGTGGTCAACGTTTCGGTGAGATGGAAGTTTGGGCACTAGAAGCATATGGTGCGGCTAATACGTTACGTGAAATCCTAACAATTAAATCGGATGATGTTATGGGTCGTGGGAAGACATATGAAGCGATCGTTAAAGGAAAACCAATTCCAAAACCTGGTGTTCCAGAATCATTCCGAGTGTTAATCAAAGAATTACAGTCATTAGGAATTAATGTCCGTATTTATGATAACGACGATGAAGTTATCGATATTTCAGAATCAGAAGAAGAATAATTGAGAATTGGGGGTCCGAGCCTTGAAAGAGTTTGCTTATATGAAAATTGGCTTAGCCTCTCCAGAGATGATTCGTGATTGGTCATTTGGAGAAGTTAAAAAACCCGAAACAATAAATTACCGTACATTAAAACCAGAACGTGATGGACTATTTTGTGAGCGCATATTTGGTCCTTCACGTGACTGGGAATGTCACTGTGGTAAATACAAACGTATCCGCCATAAGGGAATTGTCTGCGAGCGCTGTGGAGTTGAAGTTACGAAATCAAACGTACGTCGTGAACGTATGGGACATATTGAATTATCAGCACCAGTATCGCATATTTGGTATTTTAAAGGTATTCCTAACCGTATGGGATTACTTTTAGACATGACACCAAAAGAGTTGGAAGAAGTTATTTATTTTGTGAAGTATGTTGTAACAGAAGTTACTCCTGATACAGATGCAGCGCGTCATATTCAATTAAAACAAGTTATGAATGAAAATGAATATCGCACAAATGCAATGAATTTTGGTAGCACGTTCCGCGCTGCTATGGGAGCAGAGGCGATTAAAGCGTTATTGGCAAATATCGATTTAGATTCAGAAGCAGAGTTGTTACGCGAAGACTTAAAAACTGCACAAGGGCAGAAGCGTGCGCGAGTCATTAAACGTCTAGAGGTTGTTGAAGCCTTCCGTCAATCGGGAAATAATCCTGAATGGATGATTATGGACGTGTTACCAGTCATCCCACCAAACATTCGTCCGATGGTTGAATTAGATGGTGGTCGTTTTGCGACATCTGACTTGAATGATTTATATCGCCGTGTAATTAACCGTAATAATCGCTTGAAAAAATTATTAGAATTACGTGCACCTGGAATAATCGTTCAAAATGAGAAACGTATGCTTCAAGAGGCTGTTGATGCTTTGATTGATAATGGTCGTCGTGGTCGTCCGGTAACGGGACCAGGAAATCGCCCGTTAAAATCATTGTCACACATGTTGAAAGGTAAGCAAGGGCGTTTCCGCCAAAACTTACTTGGAAAGCGTGTTGACTATTCAGGTCGTTCAGTAATCGTAGTAGGTCCAACATTGAAAATTTATCAATGTGGATTACCAAAAGAAATGGCATTAGAATTATTTAAACCATTTGTAATTCACGAACTTGTTGAGCGTGAAATGGCACAAAATATTAAGATGGCTAAAAAAATGATTGAACAACATAATCCAGCGGTTTATCCAGTGTTAGAAGAAGTTGTTCAAGGGCATCCGGTGTTATTAAACCGTGCACCAACGTTGCACCGTTTAGGAATTCAAGCATTCGAACCACGTCTAGTTGAGGGGAAAGCAATTCGCTTACACCCACTTGTAACAACAGCATTCAATGCCGATTTTGATGGAGATCAAATGGCAGTTCACGTTCCATTAAGCCAAGAAGCTCAAGCGGAAGCACGTGTCCTTATGCTAGCAGCAAACAATATCTTAAACCCGAAAGATGGAAAACCAGTTGTTACACCATCTCAGGATATGGTATTAGGGAATTACTATTTAACAATGGAGAATGTTGGTGCGAATGGAGAAGGTTCGGTTTTTTCAAGCTTCAATGAAGCAATGATTGCATACCAAACAGGCGAGGTTTCATTACATAGTCGTATTGCAATTAAGGCAGATGCACTAGAAAATAAAACATTTACGCCAAAACAACAAAACCAATATTTAATTACAACAGTCGGAAAATTAGTATTCAACGAAATTTTACCGGCAAGTTTCCCATATGTAAATAGTCCAAAGGAGACAGATGAGGATCAAACTCCTGATTATCATTTTGTTGATATGGGTACAAATATTGTTATTGATATTCAACAACGTCCAGAAATTTTACCTTTTAAAAAAGGTGCACTTGGAGCATTAATCGCTCGTGTATTTAAAGTATATCGTACAACTGAAACAGCAAAAATGTTAGATGCGATGAAAGACCTTGGATTTAAATATTCAACAATCGCTGGTATGACAGTTGCGGCAGCAGACGTAGTTACATTAGATGATAAGAAAAATGAACTAGTTGCAGAAGCACAGAAAAAAGTTGATAAAATTGAAAAATTATTTTCACGTGGTTTAATGACTGATGATGAACGCCACCAGCAAGTTATTAAAGTATGGGCAGATGTAAAAGATGGTAAAGGTGGACTAGCTGATTCGTTAATGGAAGAGCTTGAAACAAAACATCAGCGTAATCCAATCTTTATGATGCAAGATTCAGGTGCCCGTGGGAATAAATCAAACTTTACGCAGTTAGCCGGAATGCGTGGATTAATGGCCAACCCGAAAGGGGAAACAATTGAGTTACCGATTAAATCATCATTCCGTGAAGGTTTAACAGTATTAGAGTACTTTATCTCTACTCACGGTGCGCGTAAAGGTCTTGCCGATACAGCCTTAAAAACAGCCGATTCAGGGTATTTAACTCGTCGTTTAGTTGACGTTTCTCAAGATGTTATTATCCGTGAACACGATTGTGGGACAGATAAAGGTTTAGCAGTTCGCGCATTAGCTGAAGGACGTGAAAAGATTGAAGGGTTATATGATCGTATCATTGGTCGTTATGCTCAAAAAACAGTTTTACATCCGGAAACACAAGCTGTAATTGTGAATCGTGGGGAATTAATTACTGATGAGTTAGCACAACAAGTGATTGCTGCTGATATTGAAGTCGTTGAAATTCGCTCTGCCTTAACGTGTAATACACGCCATGGGATCTGCCAAAAATGTTATGGACGTAGTCTTGCAACAGGAAATTCTGTTGAAATCGGAGAAGCTGTCGGGGTTATGGCCGCACAGTCAATCGGTGAACCAGGAACACAGTTAACGATGCGTACTTTCCATACAGGTGGGGTAGCCGGAGGCGATATCACACAAGGTTTACCACGTATCCAAGAGTTATTTGAAGCTCGTAATCCAAAAGGAAAAGCGCTCTTATCGCAAATCGATGGAACAGTTGTCGCAATCGATGCTGCGAAAGAACGTCCAGAAATCACGGTCAAGAACGACTATGAGACAATAGAATATCAAGCACCGTACAACGCACGCGTTAAAGTTGTTGTTGGGGAACATGTTCAAGCTGGACAACGTTTAACTGAAGGAGCAATCGATCCAAAAGAGCTTTTATTACTCGGTGGAGTAGAAGCAGTACAATCATATATCATTATGGAAGTTCAAAAAGTATACCGTCTACAAGGGGTAGAAATTGAAGATAAGCATATTGAAGTTATTGTACGTCAAATGTTACGTAAAATCCGTATTGTTGATGCAGGAGATACAACAACATTACCAGGTGTATTACTAGATCACCAAGATTATTCTGTATTAAATAATGATGTTATTATGAGTGGACGTCGTCCTGCTGTTGCGCGCCCAGTATTACTAGGTATTACAAAAGCTTCGATTGAAACAAACTCATTCTTATCAGCTGCATCATTCCAGGAGACTACGCGCGTATTAACAGATGCAGCTGTCAAAGGAAAAACAGACCACTTACTTGGGTTAAAAGAAAATGTTATCATCGGTAACTTAATCCCAGCAGGTACTGGATTCAGCAAATATCAAGGAATCGAAGTGACTGATGGAAATGAACTACCAGAAATGGAAAGTTTTGAAACAGCAGGAGTAACCGATTTTGAGAATACAGAAATTTATCAATTTGAAGGAAGCGAAGCATTCCATGAAGTTGATGAAGATGAAATGTATTAAACAAAATTTAATATAACTTCGTTGACACGACTGACTAGCTATGATATTATATCTAAGGCATATCTTAGAAGATTGATTTGGGTACAGCGTCCAAAAGACGCTGTCCCATTTGTTTTACCCCTTATTGAAACACCTGGAGGTGTGGGTCTAAGGTATAGATGTCAGTATTGTTTACGAGAGGAGGAAAAAAAATGCCTACTATTAACCAGTTAGTTCGCAAAGGACGCCAATCAAAAGTAACTAAGTCTAAATCTCCAGCATTAAACGTTGGATTAAACAGCTTAAAGAAAAAACAAACGGATACAAAATCACCACAAAAACGTGGTGTATGTACACGTGTTGGAACAATGACTCCAAAGAAACCGAACTCGGCCTTACGTAAGTATGCACGTGTTCGTTTAACAAATGGTATCGAGGTTACAGCGTATATCCCAGGTGAAGGACACAACTTACAAGAGCACAGTGTCGTATTAATCCGCGGAGGACGTGTAAAAGACTTACCTGGGGTTCGTTACCGTATTATTCGTGGTGCGCTTGATACTGCCGGTGTTAACAACCGTCGTCAATCACGTTCACGTTATGGAGCAAAACGCCCGAAAAACTAATTTTATTTACAACCATTTAGATTGTGCAATTGCATAAATCATAAAAAAGAAATGGAAGGAGGAAATTTCTATGCCACGTAAAGGTTCAGTTGCTAAACGTGATGTGTTAGCAGATCCAATTTACAACTCGAAATTAGTTACGCGTTTAATTAACCGTTTAATGTTAGACGGAAAACGCGGAACAGCGCAAAATATTCTTTATGGAGCGTTTGAATTAGTTCAAGAAAAAACTGGTCAAGAGCCATTAGCAGTTTTCGAACAAGCGTTAGAAAACATTATGCCAGTTTTAGAAGTAAAGTCACGCCGTGTTGGTGGAGCTAACTATCAAGTACCAGTTGAAGTAAGCCCAGAGCGCCGTGTTACTTTAGCATTACGTTGGTTAGTAGCTAACAGCCGTAAGCGTAACGATAAATCAATGCGTTTACGTCTAGCTAACGAAATCATCGATGCATCTAACGGAACAGGAGCTTCAGTTAAGAAGCGTGAGGACACTCACAAAATGGCAGAAGCGAACAAAGCATTTGCTCACTTCCGCTGGTAAGATTTTTCACAACTTCATGCTGTTGAAAGATTATATAAATTTGTTAGTTGAATTCAATATATTCGCTACAACATAGAAGAAACAGAGCACGGAGAATTTAATTCTAGCGAACTTTCATTTTTTAAAAATGAAACAGAGCACGTGCTCGTTTCACTATATGTTGAAAAAAATTAAAAACCGAGAGGGGTTATTACAAATGGCACGTAAGTTTCCATTAGAAAAAACACGTAACATCGGAATCATGGCTCACATCGATGCCGGGAAAACGACAACAACAGAGCGTATCCTTTACTATACAGGTGTTAACCACAAAATCGGAGAAGTTCACGATGGTGGAGCTACAATGGACTGGATGGCTCAAGAGCAAGAACGTGGAATCACAATCACTTCAGCTGCAACAACTGCTGAATGGGATGGATACCGTGTAAACATCATCGATACACCAGGTCACGTAGACTTCACAATTGAAGTTGAGCGTTCTTTACGTGTATTAGATGGTGCTGTAACTGTACTTGATGCAAAAAATGGTGTGCAGCCACAAACTGAAACAGTTTGGCGTCAAGCAACTCGTTATGGAGTACCACGTATCGTATTCGTAAACAAAATGGACTCTACAGGAGCTGATTTTGTTAAAGCTGCTGCAACATTAAAAGACCGTTTACGCGCACAAGCTGCTTTAATCCAATTAAATATTGGTGCTGAAGATCAATTCAATGGAATCATTGACTTAATCGAAATGAAAGCCCACATGTACAAAAATGATTTAGGGACTGATATTGAAGTAACTGAAATCCCGGCTGATTACTTAGATGAAGCACAAGCTTTACGAGAAGAGTTAGTAGAAACAGTTGCGAACTTCAATGAAGACCTAATGATGAAATACTTAGAGGGTGAAGAAATTTCAATTCCTGAGTTAAAAGAAGCAATTCGTTTAGCAACTTTAACAGCTGAGTTCTATCCAGTTTTATGTGGTTCAGCATATAAAAATAAAGGTGTTCAGTTAATGTTAGATGCTGTTATTGATTACTTGCCAGCTCCAGTTGACGTACCTGCAATTAAAGGTGTGTTAGAAGATGGAAGTGAAGTTGAACGTCAATCTTCAGATGAAGAACCGTTCTCAGCATTAGCATTCAAAATCATGACTGACCCATATGTAGGAAAATTAACATTCTTCCGTGTATATGCAGGAACATTAGATTCAGGTTCATATGTATTAAATGCTACGAAAGATAAGCGCGAGCGTATTGGGCGTATCTTACAAATGCACGCTAATAGCCGTGAAGAAATTTCAAAAGTGTACGCTGGAGATATTGCAGCAGCTGTTGGATTAAAAGATACAACAACAGGTGATACATTATGTGCTGAAAAGCACCCAATTATCCTTGAAACAATTAACTTCCCAGAGCCAGTTATCTCTGTAGCGATTGAACCAAAATCAAAAGCTGACCAAGATAAAATGGGATTAGCACTTTCAAAATTAGCTGAAGAGGATCCATCATTCAAAGCATGGACTGATCAAGAAACAGGACAAACAATCATCGCTGGTATGGGTGAATTACACTTAGATATCATCGTTGACCGTATGCGTCGTGAGTTCAAGGTAGAAGCTAATGTTGGTGCACCACAAGTTTCTTATCGTGAAACATTCCGTCAAACTGCAGAAGTTGAAGGGAAATTTGTTCGTCAATCTGGTGGACGTGGACAATTCGGGCACGTTTGGGTTAAATTTGAACCAGCTGGAGAAGGTGAAGGATTCACATTCGTTGATGGTGTTGTTGGTGGGGTTGTACCTCGTGAATACATTCCATCAGTACAAAAAGGTATTGAAAATGCTATGGAAAACGGAGTTCTTGCTGGATTCCCATTAGTAGATATCAAAGCAACATTATTTGATGGTTCATACCATGATGTCGATTCATCGCAAATGGCATTCGAAGTTGCTGCTTCAATGGCATTAAAAGCTGCTGCTGCTAAATGTAAGGCTGTTATTTTAGAGCCTACAATGAAAGTAGAAGTAGAAATTCCAGAAGAGTACATGGGAGATGTAATGGGAGACATTACTTCACGTCGTGGTAACTTAGAAGGAATGGAGAACCGTAATGGTGCTCAAATCATTAATGCAATGGTACCTTTATCAGAAATGTTTGGATACGCAACATCATTACGTTCTATGACTCAAGGTCGTGGAACATATACGATGGTATTCGATCACTACCAAGAAGTACCAAAGAGCATCGCTGAAGATGTAATCAAAACTGCACAAGGAAAATAATTTCTTGAGTAGAAGTTGATAACTTCTTACCTAATCAATCAAAATTAGGAAAATACATATTGTATTTTCCTAGTTTATGATATAAAATCTATATGATAGTTTAATTTTTACAAAATTCAAGGAGGAATTTTACAATGGCAAAGCAAAAATTCGAACGTTCGAAACCGCACGTTAACATTGGTACAATCGGTCACGTTGACCACGGTAAAACAACTTTAACAGCTGCTATCACTTCTGTATTAGCAAAAGCTGGTGGAGCAGAAGCTATGGCTTACGATCAAATCGACGGTGCTCCTGAAGAGCGTGAGCGTGGAATCACAATCAACACTGCACACGTTGAGTATGAAACAGCTACTCGTCACTACGCACACGTTGACTGCCCAGGACATGCTGACTACGTTAAAAACATGATCACTGGTGCTGCTCAAATGGACGGAGCTATCTTAGTTATCGCTGCTACTGACGGACCAATGGCTCAAACTCGTGAGCACATCTTATTATCTCGTCAAGTAGGTGTACCTTACATCGTTGTTTTCTTAAACAAAGTTGACATGGTAGATGATGAAGAATTATTAGAGTTAGTTGAAATGGAAGTTCGTGACTTATTATCAGAATACGATTTCCCAGGAGATGACACTCCAGTAATCAAAGGTTCTGCTTTAAAAGCATTACAAGGTGAAGCTGATTATGAAGCAAAAATCTTAGAATTAATGGCTGCTGTAGATGAGTATATCCCAACTCCAGAACGCGATATCGATAAACCATTCTTAATGCCAGTAGAGGACGTATTCTCAATCACTGGACGTGGTACTGTAGCAACTGGACGTATCGAACGTGGACGTTTAAATGTCAATGATAAAGTTGAATTAGTTGGTATTAACGAAACTCGTGAAACAGTAGTAACTGCTGTTGAAATGTTCCGTAAATTATTAGACTATGCAGATGCTGGAGAAAACATTGGAGCATTATTACGTGGTGTAACTCGTGAAGATATCGAACGTGGTCAAGTATTAGCTAAACCAGGTTCAGTAACTCCACACACTAATGTAAAAGCACAAGTTTACGTATTATCAAAAGAAGAGGGTGGACGTCACACTCCATTCTTCTCAAACTACCGCCCACAATTCTACTTCCGTACAACGGACGTTACAGGTGTAATCCAGTTACCAGAAGGAACTGAAATGGTTATGCCAGGTGACCACGTAGAAATGACTGTAGAATTAATTTCACCAATCGCAATCGAAGAAGGAACTAAATTCTCTATTCGTGAAGGTGGACGTACAGTAGGTGCTGGTTCAGTAACTGAAATCATTAAGTAATTTGATTTAATGATTTGAAAAGAAGACTTAGGTCTTCTTTTTTTTCGTTATTAATAGTGCAGACACACGAGGAAGTGTTGTTTTTATAAAGTGTTAATATATGTATAGTTGTTTCTTCATCAGTGAGTGTGTAGAATAATAGAGGTACTAAAGATGCAGATGGAACGATAATAAAAAAACTTTTTTAAAAAGCAAAAAAACTCTTGCTATTTTAATAGACAATCTGTATAATATAGAACAGTTGCTGAAACAGAAATGAATGAACAGAAAGTAAAAAGTATAAATTTACGCTTGCAAATTCATGAAAGTTTTGGTAAAATAATAAGGTATTACTGCTTTGATGTGTAAGGTTGCTGACACACCCGGAAGAGTTGTTTTAACTTCTCGGCCAGCCGGGGTTCGGGTTAATTTATGCGGAGCAGGTCCACAAATTTGAAAGGAGGACAAAAAAATGGCAAATAAAATTCGTATTCGTTTAAAAGCTTATGATCACAAATTGATCGATCAATCAGCAGTGAAAATTGTTGAAGCTGCGAAGAAAACAGGTGCTGAGGTTGCAGGTCCAATCCCATTACCAGTAGAACGTAGTGTGTACACAATCATTCGTGCGGTACACAAATACAAAGATTCACGCGAACAATTCGAAATGCGCACACACAAGCGTTTAATCGACATTACTGGGTGGTCTCAAGAGACTGTAAGTGCGTTAGAAAACTTAAACTTACCAGCTGGTGTCGAAATCGACATTAAATTATAATTTGGAGGTGCAACTCATGGCAAAAGGAATCTTAGGTCGTAAAATCGGAATGACTCAAGTATTTACAGTTGAAGGTGAATTAGTACCAGTAACTGTAATCGAAGTTACTCCTAATGTTGTTTTACAAACAAAGACTGTTGAATCTGATGGATACACAGCTGTTCAATTCGGATTCATGGACAAACCAGAACGTTTAGCAAACAAACCAGAAATGGGGATTGCTGCTAAAGCTGAAACTGCTCCTAAGCGCTTCATCCGTGAGATTCGTGATTTTGAAATCGCGGTCGAAGTTGGACAAGAAGTTACTGCAGCTGATGTTTTTGCGGCAGGTGAAATTGTAGACGTAACTGGAACTTCAAAAGGTAAAGGTTTCCAAGGGGTTATCAAACGTCATGGACAATCACGCGGACCTATGGCTCATGGTTCTCGTTACCACCGTCGTCCTGGTTCAATGGGTGCGGTAGCAGCGAACCGTGTATTCAAAGGTAAAAAATTACCTGGACAAACTGGTAATGTACAAGTAACTGTACAAAACTTAGAAGTTGTTAAAATTGATACTGAAAACAATGTTATCTTAATCAAAGGTAACGTACCAGGATCAAAACGTTCATTAGTAACAATCAAAGCAGCAGCAAAAACTACTAAAGTTAAAGAAGCAAAAAACTTAGTAGATTATGCTAGCAATAACTAATTCGTAATTTGCGAAAGGAGGAACAAAGATGCCTACTGTAGCGTTATTTAACCAACAAGGTGAAAAATTAGAAGATATTCAATTGAATGCTGCTGTGTTTGGAGTGGAACCACACCAACAAGCAATGTTTGATGCAATCGTGATGCAACGCGCATCTTTACGCCAAGGGACGCATGCTGTTAAAAACCGTTCAGCGGTTGCAGGTGGTGGACGTAAACCTTGGAAACAAAAAGGAACTGGACGTGCTCGTCAAGGTTCTATTCGTGCCGCACAATGGCGTGGCGGTGGTGTAGTTTTCGGACCAACTCCACGTAGCTACTCTGTTGATATGAACAAAAAGGTTTACCGCTTAGCGTTAAAATCTGTTCTTGCGACAAAAGTAAATGAAGGGAAATTCATCGTAGTTGATGCGTTAACTTTCGAAAAACCACAAACAAAAGCGATGGTAAACGTGTTATCAGCATTAAATGTTGATCGTAAACCATTATTAATCACTTCAGACTTGAATGTAAACGTTGCTTTATCAGCACGTAACATCCCTGGAGCATTAACATTAACAGCTAATTCTGTAAGTGTATTAGAGATCGCTAATGCCGATACTGTAATCATCACTTTAGATGCTGTTAAACAATTAGAGGAGGTGCTTGCATAATGAAACACTATGCTGATATTATTAAGCGCCCAATCATCACAGAAAAAACTGCGATGATGTCTGCTGAACGTAAGTTCGTATTCGAAGTTGCTGCAGACGCAAACAAAACAGCTATCAAACAAGCGGTTGAACTGTTATTTGACGGAGTTAAAGTTGCGAATGTTAACACTATTAACTCTAAACCAAAAGCACGTCGTGTTGGTCGTCACTTAGGAAAAACTGCTGCTGTTCGTAAAGCAATCATTACTTTAACAGCAGATAGCAAAGAAATCGAATTATTCTAGTCAACTAGAAAAAATAAAATACGTTGAAGGAGGAACACCCCAATGGCGATTAAAATCTACAAATCGACTACTAACGGTCGTCGTAACATGTCTGTACTTGACTATAAAGCCGAGATTACAACATCTACGCCTGAGAAATCGTTATTAGTGCCTTTAAAGAAAAATGGTGGACGTAACAACCAAGGTAAAATTACCGTTCGTCACCAAGGTGGAGGACACAAACGTCAATACCGTATCATCGACTTCAAACGTAATAAAGATGTAGTACCTGCAAAAGTAGCAACGATCGAATACGATCCAAACCGCTCTGCAAACATCGCTTTATTACACTATGCAGATGGTGAGAAACGTTATATCATCGCTCCGAAAGGATTAAAAGTTGGTATGACTGTAGTATCAGGTCCAGAATCTGATATTAAAGTAGGTAATGCGTTACCATTAGCTAACATCCCAATGGGTACGTTAGTACACAATATTGAATTACACCCAGGAAAAGGTGGACAATTAGTTCGTTCAGCTGGTGCATCTGCACAAATCTTAGGGCGTGAAGGAAAATATGTCTTAGTTCGTTTAAAATCAGGTGAAGTACGTTACATCTTAGGAACTTGCCGTGCAACAATCGGTCAAGTTGGTAACGAATTCTATGAATTAGTGAACTCAGGAAAAGCAGGACGTAGCCGCTGGTTAGGTATTCGTCCAACAGTTCGTGGATCAGTAATGAACCCGAATGATCACCCACACGGTGGTGGTGAAGGAAAGTCTCCAATCGGACGCAAATCACCAGTTACTCCATGGGGTAAACCAGCTCTTGGTTTAAAAACTCGCGACAAAAAGAAAAAATCGACGAAATTAATCGTTCGTGGTCGCAAACAAAAATAATTAACGTCGTAACAAACGAAGGGAGGTCAATCAGATGGCTCGTAGCTTGAAAAAAGGACCATTCGTAGATGGACACTTAATGAAGAAAGTGGAGAAGTTAAACGAAACAGATCGTAAAGAAGTAATTCAAACTTGGTCACGTCGTTCAACAATCTTCCCACAGTTCGTAGGTCATACAATCGCCGTTCACAACGGTCGTGAACATATCCCAGTTTACGTTACTGAGGACATGGTAGGTCACAAATTGGGAGAATTCTCACCAACACGTACATACCGTGGGCATGATGTAGACAAAAAGACAAAGAAAAAATAAGAAACTATAGCTAGTTGAAGGGAGGACCTAAAATGCAACAAGCAGTAGCTCACGCACGTACAGTTCGTATTGCTCCTCGTAAGGCTCGTTTAGTTGTGGATTTAATCCGCGGAAAACAAGTTGGAGAAGCTTTCGCAATTTTAATGAACACAAACAAAGATGCTGTGCAACCAGTACAAAAAGTTTTACGTTCAGCAGTTGCAAACGCAGAGCACAACTACGAAATGAACGCTGAAACATTATATGTAAAAGAAGCTTATGTTAACGAAGGACCAACTTTAAAACGTTTCCGTCCTCGTGCACAAGGTCGTGCATTTCAAATTTTAAAACGTACTAGCCACATCACTGTGGTAGTAGCTGAAAAATAATTTTTAGGACAAGGAGGGAATCATAGTGGGTCAAAAAGTAAGTCCAATTGGAATGCGTGTTGGTGTAATCCGTGATTGGGATTCACGCTGGTATGCAGACAAAGATTACGCAGATTTATTATTAGAAGACATTAAAGCACGTGAATTCTTACAAGATACATTGAAAAATGCATCAGTAAGCCGTGTTGAAATTGAACGTAAAGATGCTGCAGCAATGTACATTACAGTTCACACTGCGAAGCCTGGTGTTGTTATCGGAAAAGGTGGAGCTGATATCGAAGCTTTACGTGCGAAGGTAGCAAAATTAGTTGGTCGCGATGTGTTCATTAACATTGCAGAAATTAAAAACCCAGATTTAGATGCTAAATTAGTAGCTGAATCAATCGCTCGTCAATTAGAGAGTCGTGTTTCATTCCGAATTGCACAAAAACGTACAATTCAACGTGTAATGCGCGCTGGAGCAAAAGGAATCAAAACAGCAGTAAGTGGTCGTTTAGGTGGAGCTGATATGGCTCGTACTGAAGGATATGCAGAAGGTAACGTACCGTTACAAACATTACGTGCTGATATTGATTACGCACACGAAGAAGCAGATACTACTTACGGAAAACTTGGAGTAAAAGTTTGGATCTACAAAGGTGAAGTACTTCCAACAAAAAATAACAAGTAATCCACGCTTCAAGGAAGGAGGAACTTGGATATGTTAATGCCAAAACGTACGAAATATCGTCGTCCTCATCGTGTAAAGTATGAAGGACACGCAAAAGGTGGTACTGAGATTGCATTCGGTGAATTCGGATTGCAAGCACAAACAGGTGCTTGGGTAACAAACCGTCAAATCGAAGCGGCTCGTATCGCAATGACTCGCCACATGAAACGTGGTGGAAAAGTTTGGATCAAAATCTTCCCTCAAATGGCTAAAACTGCAAAACCGTTAGAAGTCCGCATGGGTTCTGGTAAAGGAGCACCTGAAGGATGGGTAGCAGTAGTTAAAAAGGGACGTATTATGTTCGAAATTGCAGGAGTTTCTGAAGAAGTAGCTCGCGAAGCATTACGCTTAGCAAGTCACAAGCTTCCGGTCAAATGCAAAATTGTAAAACGCGAAAATGGTGGTGATGAGTAATGAAAGCGAATGATATCCGTAATTTAAGCACTGCCGAGATTCAAGGAAAAGTCCAAGAATTAAAGGTTGAATTATTTAACTTACGTTTCCAATTAGCTACAGGTCAATTGGAAAACACTTCACGCATCAAAGACGTTCGCAAAACTATTGCTCGTATGTTAACAATTTTACGTGAACGTGAATTAAACCAATAATCAAAATTATTGTGAGAGGAGGTTTCATAAATGGAACGCAATAACCGCAAAGTTTTAGTTGGGAAAGTAGTTTCTGACAAGATGGATAAAACAGTAACTGTTCTTGTCGAAACGTACAAAAAACATCCTCTTTATGGAAAACGTGTAAAATATTCTAAAAAATATAAAGCACACGATGAAGCAGGTGTCGCTAAAATGGGAGATAAAGTGCGCATTATGTCGACACGCCCATTATCAGCAACTAAACGCTACCGTTTAGTTGAAGTTGTTGAAAAAGCAGTTCAAATTTAATCGGTTGATAGATAAACAAAAAAAATTACCAGCCGAAGGGAGGTAACTACGTATGGTTCAACAAGAATCACGCTTGAAAGTAGCAGATAACTCTGGAGCTAAAGAACTTTTAGTTATCCGTTGCTTAGGTGGATCAAAACGCAAATTCGCAAACATCGGTGATATCGTTGTTTGTTCTGTAAAGCAAGCCGCTCCTGGTGGAGTTGTGAAAAAAGGTGACGTAGTTAAAGCTGTTATCGTTCGTACGGTACGCGGAGCACGTCGCAATGACGGTTCTTACATTAAGTTCGATGAAAATGCAGCAGTAATCATTAAAGACGACATGAGTCCACGTGGAACACGTATTTTCGGACCAGTCGCTCGTGAATTACGTGACAAAAACTTCATGAAGATCGTTTCATTAGCACCAGAAGTACTATAATTAAGTAAGCTAGCTAAGGAGGTGCACACGCTATGCATGTTAAAAAAGGTGATAAAGTTCAAGTAATTGCCGGTAAAGAAAAAGGAAAACAAGGTGTTGTAACATCTGTATTACCTAAGAAAAACCGTGTAGTTGTTGAAGGATTAAACATTGTTAAAAAACATCAGAAGCCAACGCAAGTAAGTCCTGAAGGTGGAATTATCGAAATGGAAGCACCAATTCATGCTTCTAACGTATTACCACTTGATCCAAAATCAGGAAAACCAACTCGTGTAGGGTACCAAGTAATCGACGGAAAAAAAGTTCGTATTGCTAAAGTATCTGGCGAAGTTTTAGACAAATAAAATTAGAAAAAGTGAAAGGAGGTCTACTGTATGAACCGCCTGAAAGCGAAATATACAACTGAAATTGCAAAAGATCTTATGGAAAAATTCCAATATGAGTCGACAATGCAAGTACCTAAACTTGATAAAATTGTTGTAAACATGGGTGTTGGTGATGCTGTATCAAACTCAAAAGCATTAGATGCTGCTGTAGAAGATTTAACTATCATTACTGGACAAAAACCATTAATTACAAAAGCGAAAAAATCAATTGCTGGATTCCGTCTTCGTGAAGGAATGCCAATCGGTGCAAAAGTTACTTTACGTGGAGAACGTATGTATGAGTTCTTAGACAAATTAGTTTCGATCTCATTACCACGAGTACGTGACTTCCGTGGTGTTTCTAAGACTGCATTTGACGGACGTGGAAACTACACTTTAGGGGTAAAAGAACAATTAATCTTCCCTGAAATCGACTTCGATAAAGTAAGCAAAGTACGCGGAATGGATATCGTTATCGTTACGACTGCTAATACTGACGAAGAAGGGTTTGCACTCTTACAGTTATTAGGAATGCCTTTCCAAAAATAGTCAAAGAAGGAGGCATAACCAAACATGGCTAAGAAATCAATGATCGCGAAAGCGAAAAAGAAACAAAAATTCAAAGTTCGTGAATATACTCGTTGTGAAGTTTGTGGACGTCCACACTCAGTACTACGTAAATTCAAAATGTGCCGTATTTGCTTCCGCGAATACGCATATAAAGGACAAATTCCAGGTGTTACAAAAGCAAGCTGGTAATCGATAAAAAAGAGACTTATTTCTGAAGGGAGGAAAATGTCATGGTCATGACTGATCCAATTGCAGATATGTTAACGCGTATCCGTAACGCAAACCAAATGCGTCATGAGTCTGTAGATGTTCCAAAATCACGTATCAAAGCTGATATCGCTGAAATTTTAAAAGCTGAAGGTTTTGTACGTGACGTGGAATATATCGAGGACGGAAAGCAAGGCGTTATTCGTCTTCAATTAAAATACGGACGTAACAACGAACGTGTAATCAGTGGATTAAAACGTATCTCTAAACCGGGATTACGTGTTTATGCTAAAGCTGATGAAGTGCCACGTGTATTAAACGGTTTAGGTATTGCAATCATTTCAACTTCACAAGGTCTTATGGCTGATAAAGTTGCTCGTAAGCAACAAATCGGTGGAGAAGTTATTGCATATATCTGGTAATAAAGAAGTATTTAGATAAGCAGGAGGTGCAAGAGAATGTCACGTATCGGTAATAAACATATTACTTTACCTGCTGGTGTAGAAGTAACTGTAGCTGAAGGAAACATTGTTACAGTGAAAGGACCAAAAGGTGAATTAACTCGTCAATTCAATGCAGAATTAACGATTTTAATCGAAGAGAACGTTTTGACTGTAACTCGTCCAAACGATACTAAAACGATTAAAATGTTACACGGAACAACTCGTGCGTTACTTGCTAACATGGTTGAAGGTGTATCAAAAGGATTCACTCGTGAATTAGAAATTATCGGTGTTGGATACCGTGCTAACAAGCAAGGAGACAAAATCGTTCTTTCATTAGGATACTCACACCCAATCGAAATCGTTGCCGAACCAGGTATCGAGATCGAGGTGCCATCACAAACTGAAATCAAAGTTTCAGGGATTGATAAGCAACGTGTTGGTGAAGTAGCAGCAAATATTCGTAAATTCCGTCAACCTGAACCATATAAAGGTAAAGGTGTTCGTTATAAAGGTGAACAAGTTCGCCGTAAAGAAGGTAAAAAAGCAGGTAAATAATAAAAAAACCGCTTAATAAGCCGCAACGCTATAGAAAGGAGTGACGTTAGATGATTAAGAAGCAATCTCGTAATCTGTTACGTAAAAAACGTCATGCTCGTGTACGTAGTAAAGTAAGTGGAACAGCAAACTGCCCACGTTTAAACGTATTCCGATCTAATACAAATATCTACGCACAAATTATTGATGACGTAGCTGGTGTAACTTTAGTAAGTGCATCAACAATGGAAAAAGCTTTAGAATTAAAATCTGCAAATATCGCAGCAGCAACAACTATCGGTAAGTTAGTAGCTGAGCGTGCTCTTGAAAAAGGGATTACAAATGTAGTATTCGATCGTGGTGGATATATTTACCACGGACGTATTAAAGCTTTAGCCGAAGCAGCTCGTGAAGCTGGATTAAAATTCTAGTTGCAAGGAGGGAAAAGGCATGCAAACGATTATCGATCCAAATACATTAGAACTTGAAGAGCGCGTAGTTACAATTAACCGTGTTACGAAAGTAGTAAAAGGTGGTCGTCGTTTCCGTTTTGCTGCATTAGTAGTAGTCGGAGACAAAAATGGACATGTTGGTTTCGGAACTGGTAAAGCAAATGAGGTACCAGACGCAATCCGTAAAGCAGTTCAAGACGCAAAGAAAAACTTAATCACAGTGCCAGTTGTAGGAACTACAATTCCTCATATGGTAACTGGACGTTTCGGTTCAGGAAAAGTATTATTACGTCCTGCAGCAGCCGGAACTGGGGTAGTAGCTGGTGGACCAGTTCGTGCCGTATTAGAATTAGTAGGTATCAGTGATATCTTATCTAAATCATTAGGTTCAAATACACCAATCAATATGGTTCGTGCCACTATTGAAGGGTTAAAAGAACTTCGTACAGTTGAATCTGTAGCAGCATTGCGCGGAAAAACTGTCGAGGAAATTTTAGGTTAAGGAGGTAAGGAAGATGAAACAATTAAATATCACCCTTACTCGTAGCGCTATCGGTGCTAAACCAAAACAAAAAGCAACAATCCAAGCTCTTGGATTGAAAAAAATGCAACAAACAGTTACTTTAGTTGATTCAGATGCTACACGCGGAATGATCGCTAAAGTTGCACACTTAGTGACTGTTACTGAAGCATAATAACAAGGAGGTGCACTAACATGAAATTACATGAGCTTAAGGCAACTGAAGGTTCACGCGAAGAACGCTTCCGTAAAGGACGCGGACCAGCGAGCGGAAACGGTAAAACTGCTGGACGTGGACACAAAGGTCAAAACTCTCGTAGCGGTGGTGGTGTTCGCTTAGGTTTCGAAGGTGGACAAACTCCATTATTCCGTCGTATTCCAAAACGCGGATTTACGAATCCATTCCGTAAAGAATACGCTATTGTTAACATCGCTGATTTAAATAAATTTGCAGCAGGAACTGAAGTAACTTTTGCAACGTTAAAAGAAGCTGGTCTTGTAAACAAAGAATTATCAGGTGTTAAAATCTTAGGTAACGGTACTTTAGAAGTCGCTTTAACTGTAAAAGCTAACAAATTTACAGCTTCAGCGAAAGCAGCTATTGAGAATGCAGGTGGAACGGCAGAGGTTATCTAATTATGAACTATTTCCAAAAAATCTTTGGAGATGTAAAGGTTCGTAATAAAGTTCTCTATACGTTGGCAATTCTCGTGATTTTCCGTCTTGGGACATATATTCCTGTCCCAATGGTAAATCAAACAGCACTGGCGAGTTTCTCAAACAGTGCAAATGGAATCTTTGATTTCATTAACATCCTTGGTGGTGGAGCATTTAAACAATTCTCGATCTTTGCGATGTCAGTATCGCCGTATATTACGGCATCGATTATTGTTCAATTGCTTTCAATGGATGTTATTCCACTCTTGTCAGAATGGAATAAAGAAGGTGTCAATGGTAAAAAGAAATTAAACATGACAACTCGAATCTTATCACTCGCATTTGCTTTTGTTCAAGGACTTGCCATTGCGATTGGTTTGAATGCATATACAAATGGTCAATTGTTAACTGTCACAAACGGAGATTTTTGGCCATTTATTCTTATCGCGACAGTGCTCACTGCAGGTACGGCAATCTTAATTTGGTTAGGTGATCAAATTACGAAAAAAGGTATTGGAAACGGTATTTCAATGTTGATTATGGCTGGGATTATTTCTCAAATCCCTGGTCAGATTTCAACAATTTGGACAACATACACAACGACACCGATTGACTGGCTTAATATTGCCACAATGGTGATTGTATATGTGTTAATGTTTGCCTTGATGATCCTTGTTATCTACATGCAGGAAGCTACGCGTAAGATTCCAATTCAGCACGCGAATGTTTCTTCACGTGCAATTGGTGCAAATGCTAAATCGAACTTTTTACCATTGAAAGTTAACTCTGCCGGAGTTGTTCCAGTAATCTTTGCAAGTGCATTGATTTCGTTACCAGTTACAGTTGCGTCTTTCTTCCCAGAAAATGCAGTTGCAATTTGGATTAATACGAATATGCAATTAACAAGTTGGGCCGGGTTTACTTTATATATTGTATTGATTTTTGCTTTCTGTTTCTTCTATGCGTTTATTCAAGTTGATCCTGAAAAAATGGCGAAAAATTTGGCTAAACAAAATACGTTTATTCCTGCGGTTCGCCCTGGAAAAGCAACAGAAACATATCTTTCAACAGTGTTAAAACGTTTAACATTTGCTGGAGCAGTATATTTAGCATTCTTAGCTGCAATTCCACTTATCATCGGAATCGTAACTGGTTTACCATCAAGTGTACAAATTGGTGGGACATCAATGATTATCGTTGCTGGGGTTGCAATTGAGACAACAAAGCAGATTGAGCGAATGAGTTCATCTCGCCAATACAAAGGATATTTCTCATAAGAATGGAGGCGCTATAATATGAATATTATTTTCATGGGCCCTCCAGGAGCTGGAAAAGGTACACAAGCAGAAAAAATCGTAGTAAAATATGATTTGCCACATATCTCAACTGGAGATATGTTCCGCGCTGCCATTAAGGACGAGACAGCTCTTGGTTTAGAAGCTAAAAAATATATGGATTCTGGGCAACTTGTTCCGGATGAAGTTACAATTGGAATTGTTGAAGAACGTTTAGCAAAATCTGATTGTAATGATGGTTTCTTGCTTGATGGGTTCCCAAGAACTGTAGCTCAAGCAGAAGCTTTGGACAAAATCATGGATAGCTTAAACAAGAAAATTGATTATGTTATTAATATTGATGTTGATCCAGCCATTTTACTTGAACGCTTAACAGGCCGTCGTATTTGTAAATCATGTGGTGCAACGTATCATATGGTTTTCAATCCACCAACGCAAGAAGGTGTTTGCGATAAATGTGGCGGTGAGTTATATCAACGTTCTGACGATAACGCTGAAACAGTTGGAAATCGTTTAGAAGCCTATTTCAATCAAACAGCACCATTAATTGCTTATTACACTGAAGTTGGAAATTTATTCAATATCAATGGTCAACAAGAAATTGATGCTGTGTTTGCTGAAATTAATAGTGTGTTTGGAGGTCAGTAATCATGATTATACGCAAAACGCCACGTGAAGTGGAACTCATGCGAGAAGCTGGTCGGATTGTGGCGCTTGCTCATCATGAGGTCAAAAAACATGTTGTTCCTGGTGTTTCTCTAAAAGAATTAGATGTCATCGTTGAAAAAGTTATTCGTGAAAATGGTGCAATTCCATCATTTAAAGGATATGGTGGCTTCCCTGCGAGCGCATGTATTTCAGTGAATGAAGTCGTCGTACATGGAATCCCTGGTAAACAGACACTTGCAGAAGGTGATATTGTCGCAATCGATATTGGTGCTCTGCTCAAAGGATACCACGGGGACTCTGCTTGGACATATGCAGTAGGGGAAGTAAATCCTGAAAGAAAAAAACTCATGGAAGTTACAGAAGAAGCTCTTTTTAAAGGACTTGAACAAGTATATCCAGGGAATAAACTTTCAAATGTTTCACATGCAATTCAGCAACATGCAGAAGCTAATGGGTTCAGTATTGTCAGAGAATTTACTGGACATGGAATTGGTCAGAATCTTCACGAAGATCCAGCAATTCCAAATTTTGGTGCACCGAATCGCGGTCCTGTTTTAAAGACTGGAATGGTGCTTGCAATTGAACCAATTATTAATGTTGGAAAGCCAGCAGTTAAAATTCTTAGTGATCAGTGGACAGCCGTCTCAATCGATGGAAGTACATCAGCTCACTATGAACATACGGTTGCGGTAACTGACGATGGATATGAAATTCTGACAACATTATAAGGAGGACGAGATCATGGCAAAACAAGATGTTATTGAGGTAGAAGCGGAAGTTACTGAAACTTTACCTAATGCTATGTTCCGCGTTAAGTTAGAAAATGGACACCCGATTTTGGCTCACGTTTCTGGTAAAATTCGTAAGAACTTCATCCGCATTTTACCTGGAGACAAAGTTACAGTTGAACTTTCACCATATGATTTAACACGTGGCCGAATCATTTACCGTCATAAGTAATTGTGTACTCCATTTTAACCAAAAAGGAGGATATATAAGATGAAAGTAAGACCATCAGTAAAACCAATTTGCGATAAATGTAAAGTTATTCGTCGTAAAGGGAAAGTCATGGTAATCTGTGAAAACCCTAAACATAAACAACGTCAAGGATAATAAAATTGGAGGTGCAAAAGTATGGCACGTATTGCAGGAGTAGATATTCCTCGCGATAAACGCGTTGTAATTTCATTACAATACGTATTCGGAATTGGACAAACAACTGCTAAACAAATCTTAGCAGCAACAAACATTTCTGAAGATATTCGCGTAAAAGATCTTACAGAAGATCAATTAATCGCTATTCGTAACGAAGTAGATTCAATCAAAACTGAGGGAGATCTTCGTCGTGAAATCGCGTTAAACATTAAACGTTTACAAGAAATCGCTAGTTACCGTGGAATTCGTCACCGTCGTAGTTTACCATTACGTGGACAACGTACGAAAACGAATGCGCGTACTCGTAAAGGGCCACGTCGCACAGTATCTGGTAAGAAAAAATAAAATCTAACCAATAATACATAGTATTATTCAATCAAAGGAGGTCATGAAAATGGCACGTCAAGTACGTAAGCGTCGTGTGAAAAAGAACATCCCAACTGGTATGGCTCATATCCACTCAACGTTTAACAACACAATCGTAACTATTACTGACCAAAACGGAAATGCAATCGCATGGTCAAGTGCAGGAGCATTAGGTTTTAAAGGTTCACGTAAATCAACTCCATTCGCTGCTCAAATGGCAGCTGAAGCAGCAGCAAAAGCTGCTATGGAAAACGGAATGCAGTTAGTAGAAGTTGCAGTTAAAGGACCAGGACCTGGTCGTGAAGCGGCAATTCGTTCATTACAAGCTGCTGGACTTGAAGTTTCAGCTATTAAAGATGCGACTCCAGTTCCACACAACGGGTGTCGTGCTCCAAAACGTCCTCGTGGATAATTGATTTTTGCGTAACTAAAATCTAGCCAAACGAGGAGGCGCAAAAATGTTAGAATTCGAAAAACCAACAATTGAAATCAAAGAACTTGTTGAGAGTGAATATTTTGGTAAATTCACAATCGAGCCACTAGAGCGTGGTTTTGGAATTACTTTAGGTAATTCACTTCGTCGAGTGTTACTGTCTTCACTTCCAGGTGCCGCAGTAACTGATATTCAAATCGATGGTGTTGTTCATGAATTTTCAACTATTGAAGGCGTTCTTGAGGACGTTACAACAATCATCTTGAATATTAAGAAGCTCGTTCTCAATATGGACAATGATGATACTCAAACTTTACTTATTGAAGCAAAGGGAGAGGGAGTAGTAACTGCTGCTGATATTCAATGTGATCCATCAGTTGAAGTTATTAACCAAGATTTACATATCGCGACTTTAGCTAAAGATGCGAATTTCCGTATGACTATGACAGCTCGTCGTGGTCGTGGGTATGTTCGTGCTGAATTTAATAAACACGACAATCAACCAGTTGGAGTTATTCCAATTGATTCGATTTATACACCGGTACAAAAAGTATCATACACTGTAGATACTCGTATTGGTAAAACTCAAACTTACGATCGTTTGAACATTGAAGTGCAAACGGACGGAAGTGTGAATCCTCAAGAAGCTGTTGCAACAGCAGCAAAAATTATGATGGACCATTTAGAAGCAGTTGTTGCAATTAATGATACTGCTGCTGCATGGAACTTCATGATTGAAAAAGAAGATTCAACAAAAACAAAAGCAACGGAGATGAGTATTGAAGAATTGGATTTATCCGTTCGTTCATACAACTCACTCAAGCGTGCAGGCATCAACTCATTACAAGAATTACTTGATTTCTCTGAAGAGGATATGATGAAAATTCGTAATCTTGGAAAGAAATCATTGAAAGAAATCATCGATAAAATTCACGAACTTGGGTTACAGCTTCGTGATGCTGATCTTGATTAATTAGAATTCTTGCAATCAGGAAGGAGGAATCGCTATGCGTAAGTTAGGTCGTACTAGTACACAACGTAAAGCTTTATTACGTGGTCAAGCTACAGATTTAATTATTCATGAACGTATTGAAACAACAGAAGCGAAGGCGAAGGAATTACGTCGCCGCGTGGAAAAATTAATTACTCTTGGAAAACGTGGTGATTTACACGCACGTCGTCAAGCTGCTGCTTTAATGTATAAAGCTGATGATGTGAAAAGTGGTAAAGACTCACTTCAAAAGTTATTTGATGATATTGCTCCACGTTACGCTGAGCGCCAAGGAGGATACACTCGTATCATTAAATTAGGTGCTCGTAAAGGTGACGGTGCTGAGTCAGTAATTATTGAATTAGTATAAGCTGTAATTATAAAAACTGACGATTATTCTTAATATAAGGGATAATCGTTGGTTTTTCTTTTTAATAAATTGAAAGAATACTGGCTAGAATACCAAAATCAAACTATTTTATACGAGGAACGGAAGGATGCATACCTTCCGTTTTTTTGTTGTTGATTGTTAGTGGAAAATTGAAATTAATAGGATAGAATGTGGTATAATATTGAACGATAAACTGAAGATATCTAATTACTAGTACAGGTGGAAGGTGAACTAGTATGATAATAGAGGAAGAATATTATGAATAAAAAAAAGATGCTCTCATTAGAACATATTTCCTTTGCGTATCCAACACATACTGTCTTTGAAAAGTTATCACTTCAAATCTTTGAAGGAGAATGGGTAGCAATTGTTGGGGCAAATGGTTCTGGTAAAACTACATTAGCTAAAATTTTAAGTGGATTAATTCAAATAGAAACAGGGAAGTTTGTTATTATGGATGAAGAAGTAACAAAACATAACTTTGAGTTATTACGTCGGAAAGTTGGTATGGTATTCCAAAATCCAGACGATCAATTTGTTGGGGTAACAGTACGAGATGATATTGCTTTTGGTTTAGAAAATCATCAATTATCACGTGAAATAATGGAAAATCGAATTGATACATATGCTAAAAAAATAGAAGTAGAAGATTTTTTAGATCGAGAACCTCATGTGTTGAGTGGTGGTCAAAAACAGCGTGTTGCAATCGCAAGTGTGCTAGCACTTGAGCCTGAAATTATGATTTTTGATGAATCAACATCAATGTTAGATCCACATGCAAAAAATGAAGTAATGGATGTTATTCATACATTACATCAAAATGATAAAAAAACAATTTTAACAATCACCCATGATTTAGAAGAAGCTTTGCTAGCTGATCGAATGATTATTCTGCACGATGGACAAATTGTTGCGGATGGATACCCAAAAGATATTTTTAATGATCCAACGATTAATATGGATACATATCGTTTACAATTACCATATTACATTCATATGAGCCGTACATTGCAATCATTAGGGTATATTGACGAAGCATCAGATACGTTAGAAGGGATAGTGAGTTTAATATGCGACAAGTTCAATTAAGTGATGTAGGCTATGTGTATGATGATGGATACAATAAGACAACAGCATTAGAAGGAGTAGAATTAACAATTGAACAAGGTGAGTGTTTGGCAATTGTTGGGCATACAGGTAGTGGAAAGTCAACACTTGTCCAACACCTAAACGCATTATTACAACCAAGCTCTGGAATTGTTGAAGCATTTGATTTTACGATTACAGCTGATGCGAAAAAAAATCGCAAATTAGGTTTATCAAATTTACGTCAAAAAGTTGGGTTGGTATTCCAATACCCTGAATACCAGTTATTTGCGGAAACGGTATTGGAGGATATCATGTATGGTCCATTGAATTTTGGAGCATCACAACAAGAAGCTGAAAATATTGCACATGAAATGATGAAACTTGTTGGGTTACCGAACGATATAGCACAACGATATCCCCTTGCATTAAGTGGTGGCCAAATGCGTCGTGTAGCTGTAGCAGGTATTTTAGCAATGAATCCAGATATTTTAGTGTTAGATGAGCCGACAGTAGGTTTAGATCCAAAGGGGCAAATTGAAATGATGGAGTTCTTTCTTTCTTTACAACAAAAGCTCCAAAAGACATTAGTGATTGTTACACATAATATGGATGTTGTTGCAAATTATACGAATCGAATGGTTGTTATGAAGGAAAAACAAAAAGTTTTTGATGGCAAACCATCTGAATTTTTTGAAAATCGTGAGCAAGTTGAATCGTGTTATATGGAATTACCACATACAGTTAAGTTAGCACAAGCGTTGCGAACGAAGGGAATTTCCATTCCAAAAGAAATTATTACGTTTGAAGAATTTGTGAACTATATCAAAGAATTGGAGGGGAATCAATGAAGATAGCAATTGGAAATTATATTGAAACGCAATCACTGATTCATCGTTTAAATCCGATTGTGAAACTCGTTATTTTCTTTATTTGGATGATTGTGTTGTTCTCTATCAAACAACTACCAATGTACGCAATGGTTATCATTGGTATTATTAGTTTAATTCGTGTGACACGCTTACCAATAAAGCTTATTGTATCAAGTGCATGGAGTTTGAAGTGGCTAGTACTTATTATGATTGTTTTCAATTTGTTTTTTTATAAACAAGGGAACATTTTATTTGAATTTGGTTTTGTACAAGTGTATGATCAAGGGTTGTATCAAGTATTATTACTGAGTGTACGTTTAGTGAGTGTAGTGATGCTTGCAACAATGTTAACATTAACGACGAAGCCCCTTGATTTAACATTGGCACTTGAACAGCTGTTATCACCATTTAAACGCTTCATTCCAGTTGCCGATATTGCATTAATGGTATCAATTGCTATTCGTTTTATCCCAACTCTTGTTGATGAGACAGATAAAATTATGAAAGCGCAAGCGTCAAGAGGTGCCAATATTGAAACAGGTCCATTAATACAGCGTGTTAAGCATCTTGTATCGATGTTAATCCCAATGTTTGTAATTTCATTTAAACGTGCCGAAAATTTAGCAGTGGCGATGGAAGCACGTGGATATACTGATGCACAATCACGAACACGATTGATTCAATTATATTGGTATAAAACTGATACGATAGGAATGATTGTAGGAATGACAATCGCTCTAATTTTTTTAGTAATAGGATGGAATATATAAATGGAAATGAAACAACGTCTGAAATGTATTGTTGCTTATGATGGATCGCAATTTGCAGGGTATCAAAGACAACCAAATGACAGGACAGTTCAAGGTGAACTTGAGCATGCTATTAGCCGAATTTTGAAATGTCCTATTGTTGTACATGCAAGTGGTAGGACAGATGCTGGAGTACACGCACATGGGCAGGTGATGCATTTTGATAGCCATTTAATCATCCCAGCAGAACGCTGGGTGAAAGCAATTAATAAATTATTGCCACCTGATATCCACATTCGTCATGTAGAGGTTGTACCTATGGATGATTATGGGTTTCATGCACGTTTCAGTGCTGTCGGAAAAGAATATCGTTATCGATTAAAAACGCTACCACCTTATGAATATGATCCGTGTGAACGGAGGTATGTCACATATATTTACCATCGTGTTGATGTTGAATATATGCGGCAAGCTGCGGATATTTTTATTGGAACTCATGATTTTCGGACGTTTGCAGCGAATCCGATAGGTCACAATTGTGTAAGAACAATAACGGAAATTACCATTACAGAAGATGAAAATGGAATTGAGTTTATTTTTAAAGGGAATGGTTTTTTGCGTTATATGGTTCGGTCAATTGTAGGAACATTATTAGAAGTAGGGCGAGACCGATTAACACTTGAGCAAGTGCATAACTTATTGCGTAATCGCGAGCGTAAACAGTGCCGTTGGACAGCACCAGCACAAGGATTAACATTATGGGAAGTAAGTTACGAGTAAAGTCAATTTTTAATATGAACGCAGTTGACATTAGTAGCTAAAAAAGGTAAAATATCACTTGGATTTGTTCTTTTTCACGTTCGCTAGCCCCGGATAAAAGAAGAATAATTATCTTAGGAGGAATCAATATGCGCACTACTTTCATGGCGAAGAAAAACGAAGTAGAACGTCAATGGTATGTAATTGATGCAGAAGGAAAAACATTAGGTCGTTTAGCTTCTGAAGCTGCAGCGTTATTACGCGGTAAGCACAAGCCAACATTTACACCACACGTAGACTGCGGAGATAACGTAATTATCATCAACGCAGATAAAATCGTTTTAACAGGAAACAAATTAAACGGAAAACCAAACGGTAAAAACTACCATACAAACAGCGGACACATCGGGGGATTACGTACTCGTACTGCTGCTACAATGTTAGATCAATATCCAACTGAGATGTTAGAAATCGCAATTAAAGGGATGTTACCAAAAACTCGTTTAGGACGTCAAATGTTCAAAAAACTATTTGTTTATGCAGGTCCAGAACACAAACATACTGCACAACAACCAACTGCGTACGAATTACGCGGATAATTAACAACAGAAGGAGGAAATACAGATGGCTCAAGTTCAATACTGGGGAACAGGACGTCGTAAGAGCTCAACAGCTCGCGTTCGTTTAGTTCAAGGAAGCGGAAACGTTACAATTAACGGAAAAAGCATGCAAGAATACTTACCATTAGAAACTTTACGTGTAATTGTAAAGTTACCTTTAGTTGTTACTGAAACTGAAGGAAAATTCGACGTTATTGTTAACGTAAATGGTGGAGGATACACTGGTCAAGCTGGTGCAATCCGTCACGGAATCGCACGTGCTTTATTAGAAGTAAATGCAGATTTACGTCCAGCGTTAAAATCAGCAGGATTCTTAACTCGTGATGCACGTATGAAAGAACGTAAAAAACCAGGACTTAAAGGTGCACGTCGTGCTCCACAGTTCTCAAAACGTTAATATTATACAGTTATTGTTTATCAAAGCATACCTTCGGGTGTGCTTTTTTTGTCTATATAGCAAGACTAGTACTGTATTTTTGTAATAATCGAAATTTTCGGATATAGGAGGAAAAATCTATTTGCAGATTTTGAGTATAGTAAGAATTATGTATAATTCAATTTTGATATAACAATGATAGAATTACTGGTGATTAGTTGTAGATAAAATAAAGGTTGAAAGTCAAGGAGTATTTAGTTGACAAATGTAGACAATGCTGATATACTTCGCCTGAATGATGACTACATTTGTAGTCTGTTTTGAAAGGAATATGTATTGGAGGAATGAGAGTGAAAATTTCAAATGCTGAATGGCAAGTAATGAAAGTGATATGGGCGAAAGGTGAAGTGACGAGTCGTGAAATTATGGACACAATAGGTACTAAATTTGAATGGACACCGTCGACGGTGAAAACACTATTGAGTCGATTAGTTGAAAAGAAATGTGTAATGACAACAAAAATTGGTAATAAATTTTATTATTCGTATGTATTTAGTGAGTCAGAAAGCATAAGACAAATAATTCGTGAAGTAAATGAAAAAACGTGTGCAGTGAAGTTGCCGAGTGTGATTGGTGATTTAATTTTACAAAGTGATTTCACGATGAGTGATTTAGACCGACTTGAAGAAATTATTTGTTCGAAACGTCAAGTAGTTGTTGAGCGTATCACTTGTACATGTGTAGTTTGTGATTGTGTAATATGTGAATGTAAAAAGTAAAGGAGTTGATAGGGAATGAAACAGGTGATTTATCCAATTGAAGGAATGCATTGTGCGTCATGTGTACAAAAAATTGAACAAAGTATCATAAAGCTAATAGGTGTTCGAGAAGTATCAGTGAATATAGCAACTGAAAAAATGAAAATTGTATATGATGAGACAATTTTGTCAGAGAATATGATTATTCAAACAGTTGTTGATGCAGGTTATGGTGTTATTATTCAAACAAGAAATGATACATTTGAAATTGAAGGGATGACTTGTACGTCATGTGCACAAAAAATTGAAAATGCTATCAACAAATTACCTGGGATCGTAACAGTAGTCGTGAATTTTGCGACTGAGAAAATGTATGTTGAGTATCAGCACTTAGAAGTAGACATTGAAACAATTATCCAGACCGTTAAACAGCTCGGATATAACGCAAATATTGAAAGTAATAACCATATAAAAACCAGTGAGATAAGTGATAAACGTCAAAAATATATTGAATCGTTATGGAGTCGTTTTATTTGGTCAGCAATTTTTGCGTTTCCATTGTTATATATTGCTATGGGTCCAATGCTACCATTTGGCGGATTACCTTTACCACAGTTTTTAGACCCCGTCGATCATTCATTTTCATTTTCACTAGTCCAATTACTATTGACACTACCCGTTTTGTATTTGGGTCGCTCATTTTATCGGGTCGGATTTCAATCATTGTTTAAAGGATATCCGAATATGGACTCGTTGATTGCCATTGGAACAACAGCCGCGGTTTTACAAGGGATTGTGATGACGTATTTGTTGATGGTAGGTATAGTGGATATTCATCATGGACATCCAGAATTATATTTTGAATCAGCTGTTGTTATTTTGGTACTTATTACACTTGGGAAATATTTAGAAGCTATTTCAAAAGGTAAAACATCTGAAGCAATTAAAAAACTTATGGGATTAGCCCCTAAAACAGCACGTATATTACGAGATGGAAGAGAAGACGAAGTATTAATAGAAGCAGTTGTTATAGGTGATATTATTATTGTTCGTCCAGGCGAAAAAATTCCAGTTGATGGTATTGTTATTGACGGGAGTTCGGCAGTTGATGAAGCGATGATTACTGGTGAAAGTATACCAGTTGAAAAACGAAAAGGGGACACAATTATTGGTGCAAGTATAAATAAAACCGGTACTTTTCGTTTTCAAGCAACAAAGGTTGGAGAAGATACAACATTAGCACAAATTATCCAATTAGTTGAGAATGCCCAAGGTTCAAAGGCACCAATTGCTGCACTTGCAGATAAAGTATCAGGTGTATTTGTTCCAATTGTTATTGGATTAGCGTTACTTTCGGGCGTTGCTTGGTACTTTTTAGGTCAAGAGTCATGGGTTTTCGCAGTATCAATTACAATTTCAGTATTAGTTATTGCTTGTCCGTGTGCACTTGGTTTGGCGACACCAACAGCAATTATGGTCGGAACAGGAAAGGGTGCTGAAAATGGGGTGTTGATTAAAAGTGGTGATGTACTCGAACAAACACAAAAAATTAAGACAATTATTTTTGATAAAACAGGGACAATTACTGAAGGAAAACCTGTAGTCACTGATATTCTAACATATAATGGTTATACCAAAGCACAAGTATTAGCGATGGCGGCTTCTGCGGAAACTGGATCAGAGCATCCACTCGGTGAAGCGATTGTTGAAGAAGCTTCAACTCAGAATGTTATACTGCAATCGACAACGCAATTTGAAGCTATTCCAGGACATGGAATTTCTGTCATTGTTGGTCAAATTGAAGTGTTAATGGGAAATGAAAAATTGATGCTTGAAAATCAAATTGAAATTCATGCCGTTCAAGCAGTGGTACATCGTTTAGCAAGTGAAGGAAAAACACCAATGTATGTTGCAGCAGATGGAATATTTGTTGGTATAATTGCTGTGGCAGATATAATTAAAGCAAATAGTATTGATGCAATTAAAAAGCTGCATCAAATGGGAATTCAAGTAGTAATGATTACAGGTGATAATACGCGAACAGCCCAAGCGATTGCAAAACAAGTGGGCATTGATCGTGTGCTTAGCGAGGTATTACCCGAAGATAAAGCAACTGAAGTGAAACGATTGCAAGCAGAAGGTCTTCATGTAGCGATGGTTGGTGATGGTATTAATGATGCACCAGCGTTAGCACAGGCAAATATTGGTATAGCTATTGCTTCAGGAACGGATATCGCTATTGAATCGGCAGATATCGTCTTAATGCGGAGTGATTTAATGGATGTACCTACTGCTATTGAATTAAGTCGAGCAACGATGAAAAATATTAAACAAAATTTATTTTGGGCATTTGCATATAATATTATTGGTATTCCTGTTGCAATGGGAATATTGTATGTGTTTGGCGGGCCATTGCTGAATCCAATGCTAGCAGGCGCAGCAATGAGTTTAAGTTCAGTATCGGTATTACTGAATGCTCTACGTTTAAAAAAATTCAAGCCATTTAAAAGATAACAAAGGATAAAGCGAGGTATACAGAGAGATCTCGCTTTTTTGCTTTTATCAAAAAAACTTACTTTTTTACAAACAGAAATTTTAAAAATAAAGGAAAAATACAGTTTTAAATTACACAATGAAAACAAAAAATAAACACAAATAACATTTTAAGATTAAAATGACAGAATATACACAAAAAAAATGTTTTTAAATGAAAAATAACATTTTTTTTACAGATGTTTGATAATGTTTTTATAATATTGAGATACAATGATGGTGTCATAAGGAGGAAGAAAAAATGAACAAATCGATGACACAATCTCAAAAATTAATGGTCTTTGTATTAAGTATGTCTTTATATGGATTAGCAACATTATTTACTGAGTTAATCCCATCATTTCAAGTAGGAATTGTTGAGTTCTCAGTCGAGTATTTTATCTTTATTCCAATTGCATTAGCAATTTTATTTGATCCTTTATCAGCAGCATTAGGTGCGGCAACAGGAGAGATTATTTTCAGTGAAATTATGTTAGGTCAATTTGGTGGACTTGGGGAACTAGAAAAATTTATCACTATTACAATTGCTATTTATATTGCTGGACGTTTAGTACGTGATCCAAAAAATGTGAAAAATGTTGCAATGGTAGCGTTACTAGCAGTTGCAATTCAACAGTTAATGGGTGCGACAGTAGATATTTTAAAAGTACAATTTGCAATTGAAGGATTTGAGGCGGTTCCTGGATTACCAGAGTCAGTATTTTTTACGGAAGGATTTGCATGTTTGAATGATATTGTTTTTTCAGGTGTACTCTTTTCGATGATTCCATCTGCTTATCTTGTACCAAGATTATATGGGAAAATTGAGCCGCTATTAGGAGTGCGACCAAGAGATCGTGAAACGAAAATAAGTGGTGTAAAATTATCACCCAAAGTAATTGGTATCTGTCTTGTTGCATTTCTTGTTGCGATCGGTGGAGAATTCTTATCTGAAACAGGCATGTCATTGATCGATTGGGAAGCAAGTTGGGCAGAAAGCGGTATTTCAATTGTTATGAGTATGTTGTTAGCAGTTGTTGTCATTGGAGCAGTCGTGATTAAAATGAAACGTCGCACAAATTTAGAGGTTACATATGATTAAAATTAAAGATTTACACTTTACTTATCCAGGAGCACAACAAGCAACACTCAATGGAGTGAATTTAGAAATTCAACAAGGTGAGTTTGTGGCAATTATTGGGAATAATGGGAGTGGAAAATCAACATTATGTAAAACATTAAATGGTTTAATCCCTAATTTTATCGTTGGTGATGGAAGTGGACGTGTTGAATACAACGGTGAAGATCTTTGGAATATGCCAATTGGCAAAATTGCTAAACGTATCGGTTACGTCTATCAAGATTTTGAAAATCAAATTGTATGCCCGACTGTTCTGGAAGATGCAGCATTTAGTTGTTTAAATTATGGATTTGAAGATTATATGGAAAAAGGAATCGACGCATTAAATCTTTGTGATTTATTAGCAAAAAAAGATGACTATATTTGGCAACTGTCAGGTGGGCAACTTCATTTACTTGCCTTAGCTGGAGCGCTTGCATTGGCGCCAGATGTCCTTATTTTAGATGAGCCAATTGCTCAACTTGATCCGGCACATGCAAAACAAATGTATGATATATTGAAAGATTTAAATGAAAAACATGGAAAAACAATTATAGTTATTGAACATCATAGTGAGTATATTGCTGATTATTGTCAAACAGCAATTTTATTACATGAAGGTCGTGTACTGTGGAAAAAAGATGCTCGAGCAGCATTGCGTGAGTGCCAACAATTAATTGATTGTCATATTTATCCTCCACAAATTACTGTGGCAGCACAGTTGCTACAAGATCAGAAAACAGGGGTAAAATCGGCAGTGTTACCAACTACGTTTAGTGAAGGAAAAGTATTTTTTCAAGCGATGGATAGCTTAGTTCAAGCAGATGTGATACACACACACAATGATGTTGAAAAAGAGATTGCTGTTGAATTAACAGATATTACAGTACAGTATCGTAGTGTAAAAGGTGATCCAAAAACATTATTCGATAATTTCAATTTGAATATTTTTAAAGGTGATAAAATTGCATTGATTGGTTCAAATGGGGCTGGTAAGACAACGTTAATGAAGTTGTTAGTGGGGCTGTTAAAACCAAAAAGAGGCAAAATTAAGATGAACGGTGTTGATGTGACAAGTTATCGTGCGGAGCAGTTGGCATCACACATATCGTTGGTGTATCAAAATCCAGAACAAATGTTGATAAAAGAAAGTGTACGTGCTGATATTGAATTTGCCATGAAAGAGCGAAAAGTAGCAAACTATCAAGAACAAGCACAAGAACTGATTGCACTGTTTGATTTGGAAGCTATTGCTGAAAATGATGGACGTTTATTATCAGGTGGTCAAATGAGACGCGCCTCATTAGCGATTGGTATTGCATTAGAACCGCCGATTTTATTGCTTGATGAACCAACAGCGAATTTAGATATTGCAACTCGTCAGGAAATTATCCGAACGTTAGAACTTCTAAAAGATAAAATTGAAACTGTAATTATTGCAACGCATGATATGCAACTTGTCTGTGAATTTGCAACTCGTATTTTGGTACTATCATCAGGTGAAGTTATCTGTGATGGTTCAAGAGAGTTTGTTTTCAGTAATCAAGCAGTCAGAAAACAAGCGGGTATTGAACCACCAGCGATTTATCAAATGGCCGAACAACTTGGCGGATGTGCATATACGGTCAATGAGTTTGTTCAAGCGTTTCAAAAGGAGCAATGTGTATGAAGGCAGTAACAGAACAATTGTGGGACAAGTTTTCGCTTGATTTTCTACGTAATCAAGTATTGAAAAATGCTTACGGAAATGATGATACAATCATTGCTAAAATTGATCCACGTACATTACTTATTTGGTATATTTTCTTTGGAGTATTCCCTTGGTTCATGCATAATCCAACACTACTCTTAGGATTATTTATTTTTGTTGCTGTAACGACAAGATTAGCAAAAGTTGCTCCACTAGTATTAGTTCTCTTTTGTTTCGGTGTTTTTACTCAAAGCGGATACCTGCTGATTGTCAGTTGGTTTTTTGGTGGGAATTTAGAAACTTTAGCACCGCTACTAATTATGACATTGAAAGTATCAATTACGTCACTAGCTTCAATCACTGTTTTTTCTGGTCTGAATCCGGATCGTTTAGCTAGTGGGTTGCTGTGGTTTGGTTGTCCAGATCAATTTGCATTTAGTATTGCATTTGCATATCGGATTTTGCCGATTTTGATGGAAGAATTTCAAAATATTCTACTTTCTTATCGTTTACGTGGTCAAGCACCAGATAACTCAGGTTGGCGTGGAAAAATTCGGTATGTTATTTATCAAGTACGGATTATTATGTTATCTTTTCTTCCACTCATGTTAAATATAGCCAAACGTTCAAGAACAACAGTAGAAGCATTGGAATTGCGTGGCTATCGTTATGCGAATCAAAATAAAGTTATCAAAAAAATGAAAATAAAAATGCTTCAATTGAGTCAATTAGATTTTTATTTTGCACTTATTTCAATTGCATGGCTTTGGGGATGTTTCGTAGTTGCGAGTTAGTATAATGGGAAAGAAGGAAGAATAATGAAAATAGATTTTCACACACATGGTAAATTAGCAAAAAAATTACCATTTAGCGAAGTGTATACGCAGTGGTTATTACAAGCAGCTAAAAAAAGTGGCTTAGATGCGATTTGTTTAACAGAACATTTTAATACACTCGAATTTGATGTATTGTATGAGTATGTGACAAAGTATTGTCACTGTGAGGGTGATAGTTACGTAACACCTGAGAATTTACGCATTTTCTTAGGGCTTGAAGTTGACATTCAAGAAGGTGGACATACATTGATATTGGGGAATAAAGAAACAGTATTGCGATTACACAAACAATTAGTACCATATCAGGTAAAAGGGGGATTTTTACCTATTGATACATTGTATACGATGATAAAAGATGAAGCAGTTATTTTTGGGGCTGCTCACCCGTATCGCCCTGGGAGTAATATTCCACAGCTATCGGAACAACAATTGATGTATTTTGATTTCTTTGATCTCAATGGTAAAGATTTGGCAAAAAATAGTGGAGATACACAAAAAGATGTGTATGCATTAGCAAAAAGATTAAATAAACCATGTGTCGGAGGAAGCGATACACATCAAGCAACACAATATGGTGTTGTTTGGAATCGTTTTTCTAGAGAAATCACAACGATTAATGAATTATATCAAGAGATGAAAGCGATGCAATATATTATTGAAATTGCACCGACAATTGAAATGCAAGTAGAAAATGCGAGTGCACAAAAAAAATTACTGAAATATATCCATGAATTAGGTGGCGCATACGACACGGCCTTATTGAGTGAGTAACTACAAAATAAATTGAGTGAAAAAATCGTACAGTTTGGCTGTACGATTTTTTACTTGAAAATAAATGAGGGGATATGCTGAGAAAGATTTTCGTATCAGAAAATAGCTGTCAAAAGCAAAGAAAGGGGAAAAAAGAGTGGAAAAAGGCAACACACAAGGAAG
>CAMFJD010000012.1 GCA_945956935.1 uncultured Bacillota bacterium
GTTATGAGCCCGACGAGCTGCCAACTGCTCCACTCCGCGATATGTATAAATGGTGCCTAGGGCCGGAGTCGAACCGGCACGGGTGTCACCACCCGCGGGATTTTAAGTCCCGTGCGTCTACCAATTCCGCCACCCAGGCATGTTTTCTAACATGAAATTATCTAATTGAAATGGTGTCCTGTACAGGATTCGAACCTGTGACCCTTTGATTAAAAGTCAAATGCTCTACCAGCTGAGCTAACAGGACATATATGGCGGAGGAAGAGGGATTCGAACCCCCGCGAGATGTTACTCCCCTGTCGGTTTTCAAGACCGATCCCTTCAGCCGGACTTGGGTATTCCTCCGCAAATTAAATGGTAGCGGCGGAGAGACTTGAACTCCCGACCTTCCGGGTATGAACCGGACGCTATAGCCAACTAAGCCACGCCGCCAAATATTTTTTATGGTGGAGCCTAGCGGGATCGAACCGCTGACCTCCTGCGTGCAAGGCAGGCGCTCTCCCAGCTGAGCTAAGGCCCCATAAAAATGGTGGGACTAAATGGACTCGAACCATCGACCTCACGCTTATCAGGCGTGTGCTCTAACCAGCTGAGCTATAGTCCCGTGTATTTCGTTCACTTGAGAACAATATTTATTATAGCCACTATTTCTAGATTTGGCAAGCTTTTTTTTGATTTTTTTTAGTTTTATTCTACTAATCGTAGTAATAACGCTTTCTTTGACCTTTCATCTTTATATTTCACAAACAACTCATACTAAATATTTTTTGATTATCATCCCAAAAATAAAAAGGGTTTTTCAACCCTCTTATTTTATTTGCTGTTTTTCCACTTTTGCTACTAACATTTCTTGCTTCCAATCTTGCAAGTATGTATGAATATCTGTCATTTCATTTTCAAGCATATAATTATCAAAAACTTCATACAATTTTGCTAATAATTCCAAAAAGGTTGCTTTTTCTTCAGGTGTAAATACAGACCACATTTGATTATGGAGTGTCAACATTTGTGCATCAAGTGATGCAAATGCTTCTTTTCCTTGTTCTGTAAACTGAAGTGCGTAACTTTTCTTATTGATTGGTTCGCGATAAATCATTCCTGATTGCTCTAACGTTTTAATTGTACGCGAAATCTGCGCCTTATCAAACGTCGAACGTTTTTGAATACTTTGCATCGTTAAACCAGGATGCACACTAATGAAGTACATAACTAAATACTCCATTTTATTAAAACCACTTTTTTGAATATGATGCCGAATCAATGTGTCTTGTGTTCTTGCGGCAAAATAAAATAATAATTCTTCATGCATAGCGTTCACCTCACTATGTCCATCATAGCACATTCATCGATTTTATCAACAATATTTTTGTTGTTACAACATAAAATAAAGCGCCTTTAAAGCGCTTTTAATTTTCAGCTGTTGTCTGAAGATTTTCTGGATTTAATGATTCCAACTCTGGCAAGACAAATCGACCATCTCGACGGATTAAAACATCATCAAAATAAATTTCTCCTCCACCGTATTCTGGTGTCTGAATTAAAACAAGATCCCAATGTACACTTGAACGATTTCCATTATCTGCCTCGTCTTCATAGGCTGCCCCGGGAGTCACATGTAGACTTCCAGTTATTTTTTCATCAAATAAAATATCACCCATTGGTCGTGTGATTAGCGGATTAACACCAATAGCAAATTCACCAATGTATCGTGCACCTTCATCTGTATCAAGAATTTCATTGAGTCCTAATGTATCATCAGCTGTTGCTTCAACAATTTTTCCTGCTTCAAATGTTAAAGTGACATCATGAAATACTTTTCCACGATATGGACATGGTGTATTATATCGAATTGTCCCCTCAACACTATCTTTAACCGGTGCTGTAAAAACCTCACCATCTGGAATATTACATTCACCAGCACATGGAATTGCTGGAATATCTTTAATTGAAAAACGTAAATCTGTACCAGGACTTGTAATCCTTACACGATCTGTTTGTTCCATTAACTGCTTTAATGACTTCATTGCTACTGACATTTTTGCATAATCAACACTACTCACAGCAAATACATAATCAGCATAAGCAGCTAAACTCATCCCCGCTTTTTGCGCTGCTGCTGGTGTCGGCCAATTTAACAATACCCAACGTAATTGCTTGACAACATAATCACTAGCCGGTCTCATAATTTGTGAATATTCACTAAAAATTGATGCTGGTATTTCTGCAAATTCACAATCATTTTGTTCAGCAATAATTAAAATTGTCGCATCCATTCCTTCATATAATGCCATTTGTGATTTTACATCAACTTCAGCTTGTTCTACACGCATACCACTCAACAGTGCTTGTTTTACCTCATCATCATATTGTTGTGTATGAGCATATGCTCCACACGCGTACAATTCAGCAATTATCGCACATACGAGCGATTTACTTTCTGAGCTAAAACGGACCAATACATGTTCATTTCGTTGTACCTTTAACGACTGATGTACAAGCTGCTTGGCAACTTTTATTACTCTTGGATCCTGTAACATACCTATTCCCCACCTTCTTCTAACTCAAGTTGGTGCTGTAATATCGCATACCATTCCTCCATGAATCCCCGTGCAAACGGACCGCGTCGTTCACGAACCATTTTCACAAGAAAATCTAACTCATCATGTAAAATAATATCGATATCCTCACCATATCCCATTTTCAATTTATGACGTGCATATTCATCTCGATCAAGTACACGTTGCGTATAATCAGGGTATACTTTCACATCAAGATCATAATCAATATACTTCATTTTATTGTCATCAAATACATATGGAGAACTCAAATTACAATAAAAATGGACACCATCTTGTCGTAACATTCCAATTACATTGAACCAGTGGTGTTCAAAAAAAACGGAAATAGCTGGTTCTCGTGTAAACCATGTACGACCATTATGTTCTGTTACCATTGTTCGACGGTTAGCAATTACAACGTATTGGTGTGAAATTGCTAATACTGTTGATTCTTCCCATTCACGATGTACAGAACCGTCATGCTTAAAACTTAAAATTGCGACTTTTTGACCAATCTCCGGTAAATTCACAACTTGCCACCTACTCTCTTCTTTATTTTTTTTCCGCATTTATCTGGCAAAAGTGAGCCACATTCACCACATTTGCAAAAGTATATAATTTTGCTCGTGTCTGCATACTCAAAATACAAGGTACTTGAGTAATTTTTAGACGCTGTGCAAAGTTTGGATAATGATTCGCATTAACTGCAATAAACTGATACTGATACGTTTGTTCAACAATTTCAATCATTTGCTTCGCAAGCTGACACGTCCCACACAGTGGTGTATAAAAATAAAGAAATCCTCCATTATTATTTATATTTTGCTCTGTTTGAGTCCACTCACGCATGAATCATAACTCCTTTTAAATTTTTCCCTTTAATTATACCAAAAAATTCACTACTTCGTATGACTAAGTTTGCTTTTCAGCTTTTTTTACGTATTTCATCGCAAAAAATTCACATACTAATACGAAAAAAAAGACAATCCGGTCGTGGATTGCCCTTTCAAAAGTAAATAATTATGTGATAGTTTAATTTTTACCATCTAATTATGATAAGTATTAAAATTATTTACTTTATAGTTTGTTAACTACACACATATTATACCGATTAATTTGACAAAATGCAAGCAGCAGCAAGCTTCATACAATGAACCCTTACTTTTTATTATCTAAGATCTTATACTTAAATGACTTGTTGAATCGGATCGATATCATGTGGTTGTGGCGTTCCATGTCCTAACTCTTTTTCAGGTAGTAATTGATGTAATACAATTCCAACAATTGCTGCTAAAGCCATCCCACTTAGGTTGATTGTTCCAAGTTGTAAAAAAGCTCCACCAAGTCCAATGACTAAAACAATTGCAATGATAACCATATTGCGCTGGGCAAGTAAATTAATCCGGTTATTTGCCAGTACTCGTACACCATTGAGACCAATAAGACCGAAGAGTAGGATTGAAATACCTCCCATCACTGGAGCTGGAATTGTACTAATTAAAGCTGATACCTTACCTATGAATGCTAATGAAATTGCGAAAATCGCTGCTAAGCCAATGACCCACACACTTGCTACACGTGTCATTGAAATAACACCTGTATTTTCAGCATATGTTGTATTCACTGGACCACCAAAAAATCCTGCGACAAACGTTGCTAATCCATCACCTAACAATGTACGATGTAGCCCTGGATCTTTCAATAAATCACGATTCACAATACTTCCTAAAACAACATGATCTCCTACGTGTTCTGCTACTGTCACAATTGTGACGGGAATAACTAGCCAAAACACCTCCATACTAAATATTGGTTGATAATGAATAAATGGTATATTCACTTCTGGTAACGCGAACCATGCCGCTTCCAGAACTGGTGTAAAATCGACAATTCCAACAATTAGAGAAAAGATATACCCAATAATTAAACCAACTAAAATCGGAATTAATTTCCAATATCCCTTTGCATACACCGATACAAGCACTGTTGTCACTAGTGTTACCATTGAAACTAAAATAGCGATCAAACTATACTCTCCATCAATATACATAGCATTATTAACTGCTGTACTTGCTAAACCTAATCCTATCACCATAATAACTGGGCCAATCACAACCGGTGGTAAAATTTTGTTTAACCACTGTGTTCCCGCAAGTCGCATAACACCAGCAAGAGTGAGGTATACAATCCCCACCATCATAACTCCAAGACCGGCATTCGCTAAACCTGCACCATTTTCTAATGCAATAGCTGCTTGTAACGGGGCAATATATGCAAATGATGAGCCAAGATAAACTGGTGATTTTGCCTTTGTTGCTACCATATAAATAAGTGTCCCTATACCACTGCACAACAATGCGACACTAATCGGTAAGCCAACTAAAATTGGTACTAAAACTGTTGCTCCAAACATTGCAAAAACATGCTGAAAACTCAATAATAACCATTGAAACTTATTGGCAGGTTGTTGATGAACGTCAAGATATAAATGACTTGGTTTCGTTTGCATAATTCATAACTCCTATCTTTTTCTTTATGATTCAAAAAAAAATACGACAACCAAAAGGCAATCGTATGTATCAGATAAAAAACATAGAGATAAAAAATACTGCTGTCCCTGTCGTTACATCCATATTTCTCACCTCTACTTTCTTTTTATACTTATTAGGTATTTTAATTTTTTCGTTTGTAAATGTCAACCCTTGTCTCTTATAGGAAGAAATTTAATAAGAATACAAAGAATAATCCGATCATAATTGGATTAATTTCTTTTGCACGGCGAGCAAAAATCATTAATAATACATATGCAGTAAATCCAAATGAAATTCCTTCGGCAATTGAAGCTGTTAATACCATCATTAAAATCGTAAAGAACGCTGCAAACGCTGTTGGTTGATCAATCCAATCAATTTCTTTTACTGATTCAGCCATTAATGCTCCCACAATAATTAGTGCTGGTGCTGTTACTGCGCTTGTGAAAATCCCTAACACTGGTGAGAAGAATAGTGCAATTAAAAATAGTGTTGCTGTTGTTGCAGCTGTTAAACCTGTACGACCGCCTTGTTCCACTCCTGTCATAGATTCAACATACGATGTTACTGAAGACGTTCCTAACACCGCACCAATTGTTGTTGATAATGCATCAGATAACATTGCTTTACTTCCATTTTTAATTTTCCCATCAGCATTTAATAGACCTGCACGACTTGCTACTGCCATTAATGTTCCTGCCGTATCAAAGAAATCAACAAATAAAAATGCAAAAATGACAAGTAAGAAATCTGGCTTTAAAATTTCTGAGAATCCTGCAAAAACTTGTCCAAATGTTGGCATAATTGAAGGTGGCATTGATACAATTGTTGTTGGCATATCTGATAGACCAAAACCTAATCCTACAAGTGCTGTAATAATCATTCCCATAAAAATTGCAAATCGTTGCTTCATCATCATCAATAGTAATGTTACAACTAATCCAAAAATCGCTAACAATACTTGTGGATCAGAAATATCACCAAATGCCACTAACGTATCTGGATTCCCGACGACAAGACCTGCATTTTTTAATCCGATAAAAGCAATAAAAAATCCAATTCCAACTCCAACAGCAATTTTCAATGAGTGTGGAATCGCTGTAATAATTTTTTCACGTACTCCGGAAAATGATAAGAGTAAAAATAAAATACCCGAACAGAAAATACCTGCTAATGCTGCTTGCCAACTATATCCCATCCCTAACACAACTGTAAATGCAAAGAACGCATTCATTCCCATTCCAGGTGCTTGTGCAATTGGTAAGTTTGCCACAAATGCCATAATATATGTTCCAATTGCAGCTGATAAACACGTTGCCACAAATACTGCACCCGTGTCCATTCCTGCGTTCCCTAAAATAAGTGGATTAACAGCTAAAATATAAGCCATTGCCAAAAAGGTTGTTAATCCTGCGACCATTTCTGTTCGCACTGTTGTGTTACTGGCTTTTAAACCAAAAATTTTCTCTAACATCACGTTATTCCTCCAAAAATTGATAAATCAAAATAAAAAAGAGACTTCAAATAGAAGTCTCACGAAGAACAGTGACTATTTGGACTGCATACTAAATATACAGCACATGTAGTACTTAACCTCCGTAGTCGGCCGATTTAAGGTTAGCCGGTAGAAACTTCTGGACCATATTTCCAGTTTTATACGAATATAATAGATATATAATATATATTACTTTACTATTTTAGCTGTTCGCCTGTAAAAATGTCAATATTTTACATTTTTTTCGTAATCTTTTACAAAAACACTTGCGTAGTAATCGTTTTCATTCGGATTAATTAATAAAAAAATAACTACTTTCTTTATCTACATAGCATCACTGTACGCTTTATGCTATAGTTATGAAAGAATATTATTTACAAAGGAGCTTCACTAAATTATGGATGCACATACGCTTATTACCACAATAATGCCAGGTGGATTTGTCTTGATGGCAGCTATTCTTGCTAACTTTACCGCCCAATTTTATAAATTTGTTCGTCATTATGTTGATTATCATAAATGGGACATTGCTTATTTATTCACGACTGGCGGGATGCCTTCATCTCATTCATCACTTGTCGTCGCTACTGTTGTTGCGATTGGTATTGTTGATGGAGTAAATACAACAACATTCATTTTAGCACTTATTTTCGCTTCTGTTGTCTTACATGATGCACTTGGTATTCGACGGCACGCTGGACGTCAAGCACAAGTAATCAATCAAATGATTCAGGATTTACAAGGTGTTCAAGAGGCTATCATGGAAGGTGGTTTGCTAAATAACCCTAAATATGATCGACGCTTAAAAGAATTACTCGGTCATGAACCAATTGAAGTTGCTGCTGGAACAATTTGGGGAATTGTTTCGACAACACTATTCTACTGGATGCTCACTTGGTTATTACAGATGAATATCTAACAAAAAATCGCTTCTTTTGAAGCGATTTTTTGTTTATCATTTTCGACAAGCAGTTTGCAAATGTACTGCTAACGGTAATTTAAAGTGTAGCTGTCTCTCAATTATCGGATGAAAAAATGAAAGATAATAACTTTGTAAACACAAAGTTTGTTTTTTATCTTCATACTGATTATATAAAGAGTCACCAATCAAAGGGTTCCCAAGCTTATTCATATGGACTCTAATTTGGTGAGTACGTCCTGTCCCCAATTTCAATCTGAGAAGGCTCATAGATTTTTTCTGACTTGTATAACAAATATAATACATTGTTTTTGCATATTTCCCATCGAGTGATGCATACCGTTTTATACCATCCATACCACGGCTAATTGGCCACGTTATGACTCCACGGTGCTTTGCTAGATATCCTCTAACACATGCATAATAATGTCGCTCAATTTTTTGATCATGCATGAATTGTTTTATCATATGATTTTTAGCAATTAATACTAATCCACATGTTTCTTTGTCTAATCGTGTAATGATATGCACAGTCGATGATGTGTTTCCACTCTGTTCATAATAGTAGCAAATACGTTGCACTAGGGAATCTGTATTATCTACTGCCGAAGGGATACTCAATAATCCCTGAGGCTTATTCACAACGAGAAACCATTCATCTTCATAGATAATTTCAATTGGTTTATCAATTGGTATGAGGCTAGTACTCTTGTGCTCTCTTGGCAAAACAATTCTCAATTGTGCGCCAACTATTACTGGTGATTTTAGGCGAGCATATTCACCAGCTTGCCATATTTCCCCACCATATCGAATTTTTTGAAGTAATCGTTTAGAAAATTGTTCTTCTTTATTTAAATAAGTTCCAATTGTACGACATGTTGTTTTTTGAACTGTTATTACATACTCCATCATACATATCTCTTCTAAATAAATGAATTATTCACCCGTTCCCAAAACGGTCGTTTCTTAAATCTAGCAAACTGTGCTTTATATTCGTGTAAATGACAACGAATTGTGGTAACTGCTAAACAATCATGCACTAAATGGTCATATGTTACTGTGACACTGTTAGAATATTCAACATGCAGATCAATATATTGCTTCTTATAGAAAATCATCGGTGAACCTATTGTCCGATACACTTTATTATTAATTGAAGCAATTTCTGTCATTTGAAATGCTTCTACCCTTGGATGAATTAATGCTCCACCTAACGACTTATTATACCCCGTACTCCCAGATGGTGTTGAGACGCATAAACCCGTACCACGAAATGTTTCAAAATGTTCCCCATCAATTTGAACTTCAATTTTCAACGTCTTTGCCGGATCACTAATCGTCAACTCATTTAATGCTAAATACGAACAAGGTCCACATTCCCCATCTAATTCGATTGCTAGTACTGGAAATCCAACAGTTGTGTACTCTTCAGCAACCATCGCCGTAAGTAACTCATCTAACTCTTCAATTTTCCAGTCAGTATAAAATCCTAAACTTCCTGTATGAATTGCGATAAACTTCACCGTTGCTAAGATTGCTTGATACTGCTGGAATGCTTCTAACATTGTACCGTCTCCACCAATTGAAATAACGAAATCAGGAGTTTTTTCATCATATAACCATCCATGCTGTATCAATACTTGCATGATTTGTTGTTTTGTTTGAGCTGAAACATCATCATGACGAATAACTGTTGCAAAACGCATAATTAATCCTCCCTTTAATAAATTTTGTACTACTATACTCAATATCTATACATATTCATTTTATCCTATTCACTTTTGAAAATCACTACTTATCCTATATTTCATCTAAAAAACTCTCTTTTCCACTGAAAAACATTATTTACATAAGTATTCAACAAATCATTTTGTTATAATGAACTTACTTTGACTTGAAGGGGCTGTTGAACATATGAAACATGAACTTGAAATTGAATTTAAAAATTTACTAACAGAAGCGGAATTTTTACAACTAACAGAACACTTTATCATTGAAGTATTTCATGAACAAACAAATACATACTTTGATACCGCTAATTTTGCAATTAAATCACTCGGTGGAGCATTGCGAATTCGCACAAAACGAGGAAAAACAGAGTGTACACTCAAACTACCAAATCAACATACACATGGACTTGATGAATTTACTCAGTCTTTCAATGAACTTTTTGCAACACCGGAACAAGCATTAAATCAAGCAACTGACATGCATAAACTCCTCCAAACACACGGTATTTCTCCTAAAGAACTTATCTGTCTCACATCGCTTACAACAAAACGTGCAGAGTGTTCTTATAAAAATGGTATCCTCGTATTTGATGAAAGTTTTTACAATGGTTTGCAAGATTTTGAACTCGAATTTGAGTGTGATAATTATGAAAAAGGTCAATATTTTTTTCAAGAATTACTTACTCGTTTTCAAATACCGATTCGGCAAACACCAAATAAAATTCAACGTGCGATGTCCACTCGTTGCACACGCTAAGGTATGCTTGGTACAACGCATTTTTATCGATATTCAAACGTTGATATGTTTCAAAACAATCAGCGTTTTTTTGACATATCCCTAATATCGATAAAATAAGCAAATAAAAATATTCATATTGTGTACATTCTGTCAATAAAATGCGTTGACCACAACTTAATTTGTAACAACATTCTCCTTGTTGAATCACCGGAGTTGTTATTAAGTGATCATCAAAGAGTGGAATAGGTATTCCAACATGCAGTGGCAATTGCTCAGATCGAATACCCCAACGATACAAAGCTTGAGCAATTGTATGATTCACTCGAGAATAGCGGATTGAATATGTATGCTTCCATCGATTAAAAAAATCAAGGCCTGATTGAAACTGAGCAACTGTTAAACAATAATTATTTTTCAACGTTAAATACTGAACGAATGCTGACCACGCGATTGGTTTCTTCACATATAAGACATTCTGCTTCGTCAATATATGAATATTTTCGAATACAAGACAATATCCATCCTTATACTGATATACCCTGCCGTAACTATCTGAAAACATCCCTAATTGACTCACACGTAACTGTTCACCAACTAACCAATGAAGCTGTGAACCATATCGTGCTTTTCTCATATGAACTGTACGCTCAGTAATCGATGAAAGTTGAATCTCAATTACTTGATTTGCTAGTACAGCATCTGCTCGAAAGTTACCAAAATCTTTCTCAAAGCAAATATTTGCGTAATATTTCCGTAAGGTAGCTTTAATTTGTTTATGTAATTCACCTTCACCACCACATTGATGACTTGTTATATGAGCAAAATACGGTCTTTTTCGCTGACTTATACGAACACTCACACGTCCACCACATTCAACACAAAAATATTGTACACCCCTTTCAGCATGAATACTGTCGATAACCTGTCGCTCTTTCGTTTTCGCAATAAACATAAAAAACCACCTCTCTTACTTTGTTATACGCACAAAGTAAGAGAGGTGGTTGATTAAAATATAGGCGAAAATAAACGAATGAAACTCTCACTCAATTTTTGAACAACTGATCGTTCACGCCAGTATCTTCGCTCGATTTTTTTTGAATTTTTAAAATCTTCTTCAACAACCGCAGCTAGTTCTCCCACTATTTTCTGACCAGATACAAGTGCCATAGCTTCAAAATTGATAACTAACGAACGATAATCTAAATTTGCTGTTCCACATGCCGCAAAATGATCATCAAAGACCCATACCTTACTATGTTGAAATGTATTATCTAACATATAGATTTCAACGCCTGCATCGAGTAACTCTTGAATATGACTCTGTGTACATAAATATACCATCTTCTTATCTGGATTACCTGGAATTGAAATTCTCACATCAACACCTGATAGTGCAGCTGCTTTCAAAGCGTATAAAATTTCATCCGGTAAAATCAAATACGGTGTTGTTAACCAGACACGCTGCGTTGCACTTGCAATTAATTTATATAAACTATTTTTCAATGGTTTGCGTTGTGTATCTGGACCATCTGTGATAATTTGCACATACTGTTCCGTGCATAGCATTGCGTATTGTGGTGCATAGTCTAACATATTTTGTTCCATAAAATTTTCATGTGTCGAAAAATACCAGTCACCCAAAAAGACAGTCTGTAAACTCCGAACTGCCTCACCCTCCAAGCGAAGATTCGTATCACGCCAATTCTGTGTTCGCTCATTTCCAAATACATATTCACGACCAAGATTAAATCCACCAATAAAACCAATTGTTCCATCAATAACAACAATTTTCCGATGATTTCGCCAGTTTATTGTCGCATCTAAAATAAGCGACTGTGGTTCACCAAAAAAAGCAAATTTTATTCCAGCATCGATAAAACGACGAATACATTCATCCGACAATGTGTTAAAACTCCCACCACCATCGACAAGGAATCGTACTTCAACACCCTCCCGAGCCTTAGCCTCCAACGCTTCAAATAATGGTCGTGTCACATCATCCTCACGGACAATATAGAATGCTAAATGCACATGATGCACTGCTCTTAAAACAGCTGTACGTACATCATCAAAAAACTGCTGACCAATTTCTACTTGTACATCCGTATGTTGATACATTGGCCTTGTACCTATTGTTTGCAAAAACTGATATTGTCTTTGTAAATACGGATTAGCCTCCTTAAATTGGACTGGAATAAACGCCTCATACTGGTCATCAAATAAAGCATTTTGCTCAATTTTCCGCTTAAATGCAACAATATGCCGCTTACTTCTGCCAAATAAAAAAAATAATGCAACTCCAACAATTGGAATAGCAAAAACAATTAAGATCCAAGCCCACTTTGTCGACGGATCACGCCTACTCAAAAAAATAAAGACAAATACACTGAATGAAACAATCATTTGTGTCACCGAGAAAAACAATGTATCTCCATACTGCATCAATATTGTTGTGCTAATGAGCCCCCCAACAACAACAAGTAACAGTAGTCCAATAAACTGATTACGACTTTTAAATTGCTGCCACTGTTTCTTTCGTTCCATTGAACGTTCCCCCTTTTAAAAAAAGACTGCCGAAACAATCTTTTTAATTTGCAATTACACCACGCACACCTTGGCACTGTGGATATTTTTCACAACTTTCACAACTTACACATAAATCTCGTAATTCACGTGGGACAAATGTACGAATTTCTTCATCATTATAACCAACTTGTAAACGTTTATCATCGATAATAATTGGCCGTCGTAATACACTTGGATTTTCTTGAACAAAAGCAATCAATGTATTTAGACTCATTCCTTCTATATCAATATTTCCTTCTTGAATTACTTTTGAACGCCTTGAAATGATATCTTCCGTCCCATTTTCTGTTCGTTCTAATATATAACAGAGTTCTTCTTTTGTTAGCGGTGTAACAAATAGATTCTTCTCACGGTATGGTAAATTATATTCTTCGAGCCACTTTTTTGCTTTTCGGCATGATGAGCAGCTTGGAGTTGTATATATAGTAATCATGTGTACTCCTCCTTTTTCATCTATTAATTGGTCACAAATTGTAACTCAATAGTTTTATTTTACCGAATATTATCTATAAACTCAACGCTTGTTTAATTAAGTTTCCTGACACACAATTATTTTTTGGCTGTTTTGACATAAAAAAATTAAAAAAACAAGCATCCCCCAATGCCTGTTTTTCCTTTATTTTGCTTTTGAAGCGAGCTGTTTTTCGTACTCTGCTAACTCTTTTTTGTTTGCACGGATAAAATGCCCTGGACGGATTTCTACCCATTCCGGTTGTTCCTGCGAATAATCATGAACATCAACAGTATATGGAATACGTTGACGATTTCGTTCATAAATTGGATCTGGTTCTGGAATTGCTGATAATAACGATTTTGTATATGGATGCAATGGATTTTCATATAAGTCATCTGAGTCTGCTAACTCCACCAATTTCCCATGATACATTACTCCAACACGATCACTAATATATTTTACCATCGATAAATCATGGGCAATAAATAGATATGTTAATCCTAATTCTTTTTGTAATTTTTGCATTAAATTGACAACTTGTGCTTGAATTGATACGTCTAATGCAGAAATTGGTTCATCAGCAATGATAAATTTTGGCTGTGTGATTAAAGCACGGGCAATTCCAATCCGCTGGCGTTGTCCCCCAGAAAATTCATGTGGAAATCGATTGGCATGATCAGGTGTTAATCCAACAATTTCTAAAATTTTATATACACGTTCTTGACGCTCTTGTTTTGTTTTGGCTAGCTTATGAATGTCAAGTCCCTCAGCAATAATATCAATAACTTTCATACGTGGGTTTAAACATGCATATGGATCTTGGAATATCATTTGAATTTCACGTGTCAAAGACCGTTTCAATTCCTTTGAAATTTTCCCGCTAATTACTTGATTATCAAATTTGACTTCACCGTCAGTGATGTCATACAAACGAATAATCGAACGACCAGTTGTTGATTTTCCTGAACCTGATTCACCAACAAGCCCAAATACTTCACCTTTGTAAATGTCAAAGCTCACATCATCGACAGCTTTTACAACTTGGCCACCACTAACTTTGAAATATTGCTTTAAGTTTTTCACTTCTACTAATTTTTCTTTACTCATTAGTCAAGTACGCCTCCTTTTTCACCGAATGATTGACGTAACCGTTGCACAATTGCAGGTGGTTCAACTTTTGGTGCATTTGGATGCAATAACCATGTTGCTGCATAGTGAGTATCACTTACTTTAAACATTGGCGGTTGCTTCTCAAAATCAAGTTTTAATGCCCATTGATTTCGGGGTGCAAATGCATCACCTTTTGGTGGATATAAAAGGTTTGGTGGTGTTCCCGGAATCGAGAATAACTCACCATCAGAATCTAACGATGGCATTGATGCCAATAATCCCCATGTATATGGATGCTGTGAATTGTAAAATACTTCATTTGAACTTCCAATTTCAACTAAACGTCCAGCATACATTACTGCAACACGGTCTGCAACATTTGCCACTACACCAAGATCATGCGTGATAAAAATAACCCCAACCCCTGTTTTCTTTTGAATATCTTTCATCAATTCGAGGATTTGTGCTTGTATTGTCACATCTAATGCCGTTGTTGGTTCATCTGCAATTAATACCTTAGGATTACATCCTAATGCAATTGCAATAACAATACGTTGACGCATTCCCCCTGAAAATTGGTGTGGGTATTGTTCAAAACGCAATTCAGGATTCGTAATTCCTACAAGTGTTAAAAGTTCAATTGCTTTTACTTTTGCTTCTTCCTTTGACACTTTTTGGTGTTTGATAATCCCTTCCATAATTTGTTTTCCAATTTTCATAGTCGGATTTAAAGATGTCATCGGATCTTGGAAAATCATCGCAATTTCGCCACCGCGCATATCTTCCAATTCAGTTTTTGTCATCTTTGTAATATCTTTTCCTTCTACGATAATTTCACCGTGCTTAATGTAACCATTGCTCGCTAAAATTCCCATAATTGCTCGAGTAGCGACTGATTTCCCAGATCCTGACTCACCAACAATTGCTAAAGTTTCACCTTTATCCAATTCGAAATTTACACCACGAACTGCATGTACTTCACCAGCATTTGTTTTGAAAGAAATATGTAAATCTTTTACTTGTAATAAAGCCATGTTCGCCACCCTTTCTATTTCATTTTCGGATCAAACGCATCGCGTAGACCATTTCCTAATAAGTTAAAGCTAATCATTAAAATTGTTAAAACTAACGCTGGAATCAAAATCAAGTGTGGATATAATAACATTGACTTAAATCCATCACTAATTAAAATCCCTAATGATGGTGTTGGCGCTGGTAATCCCAAACCTAAAAATGCTAAGAATGATTCGAAGAAAATTGTACTTGGAATCGAGAATGACACGACAACGATTAATTGTCCAACAACATTTGGTACTAAATGCTTAAAGATTAACCGAGCATTTGAAGCCCCTAATGTCCGTGCAGCCAAAATAAATTCATATTCTTTATATTTCAAAATTTGACTACGAACAACACGTGACATACCTACCCAACTCGTGAATGAAACAGCAAAAATAATTGTTGGAATACTTGGTTTAAACACAACGAGTAATAACGTTAGTAACACTAAACTTGGGATACTCGAAATAATTTCTGCAATACGTTGCATAATGATATCTAACGTTCCACCATAGAAACCTGATACTCCACCGTATGTCGTTCCAATAACTAATTCAATAGCCGCTACAACAACAGCAATAAATAATGAAATTCGTGCTCCATACCATGTACGTACCCATAAACTCCGTCCAATATCATCAGTTCCAAACCAATGTTCTGCGCTTGGCAATTGACTCGCATTCATTAAATCCTGCGCAGCATAATCACCACCACCATTTAAGTAAGGACCAACAATTGATAGTACGACAATAATTAATATTAAAACTAATCCAGTAATTGCTAACGGATTTTTACGTAAGTTTATCCATGCCTCAGACCAAAATGATGTGTTTTTTGACTCGATTTTTTCACTTGCCTCTTCATGAAGTGGTGTCAAAATTAATAACGACTCATCAACACCAGTAATGTCTTGCGGACTCACATATTGTTGCTTCATTGCCTCCATTATTTGCCACCTCCTAAACGAATACGTGGATCAATAATTCCATAGAGAACATCGATCACTAAAATGATTGCAATGTTTAATGCAGCATAGAATAATGCTAACGATAAAGTTAACGTATTATCGCTACTATTGATTGCATTAACAAGGACATTTCCAAGACCTGGAATACCGAAGATACGTTCAATTACAAGTGACCCTGTTAAAATTGACATCGATAATGGACCTACCACTGTAATTACTGGAATCAAGGCATTACGAATCGCATGCTTCCAAATAACTGTATTATGCTTTAATCCTTTTGCTTGTGCTAATAAAATGTAGTCACTTCCTAATACTTCAACTAATTCTGTACGCATGTAACGTGTAACAGCTGAAATTGCATATAACGATAAAGCAAATACCGGTAAAACCATCGACAACATATTTGACGCTGAATAAATGATTGGTACTAACCCAAGTTTAAATGCAAATACATATTGTAAAATCGTTGCGAATACATAACTTGGTACGGCAATTCCGAGTACGGTTAAGACTGTAATCCCATTATCTAGCCATTGACCTCGCTTCAACGCTGAACCAATTCCAGCAAACAAGCCGACGCTCACACCTAAAATGATTGCTGGTAATCCAACACTCATTGATACGACAATTTTACTACTAATAATTTCTGAAATCGGTGCACTTGGCTGCACTTTTAATGATGTTCCTAAATCCCCTTGTAATAAATTCCCGATGTAACGTGCATATTGTTGTGGCAGTGGATCCATTAGTCCATACTGTGCTTCAACATTATCACATACTTCAGCTGGTAATTTTGCGCGGTCACAAATTCCGCCAGGCATCAGTTGTAACAGTCCAAAAAGAACCGTTGCAATTACCCATAGTGTTAAGATCGCAATTAAGATACGTTTGACAATATACTTTAACACTTGAGTTCCTCCTCTCACTTCTTTCCTTTGAATAAATATTTTTGAATATTGGTTTAATGATATGCAAAAACCGTCTAAAATTCAAGCTTTTTTAAAAATAAATGTGGAAATGTACGGAAATAATTAATAATTATCACCAGAAACCGCTAACTTTTCACGGTGTAGATAATTTTTATCTCATGATTATAATTTTTTATCACTTTGTTGTTTTTTTATTATCAAATTCATAACAAAAAACAGTGGAAATGAATGCACTTTATTTCAATTTAGTATAAAGCATGATATACTTTTGACTTGGTGATACAGATGAAAAAAAAGATACAAATGAGTTGTATATTAGTATTAAGTAGCCTTTTTGTTTCGGCACTTTTTGGCTTGTGGCAGCAGCAGCTTGTCGCATTTATTGACTGTTTATTTATTATTGGTATGATTACTATCGTTATTGGAGCATGGCTGTATATTCTTGATCAAGGATTTTTCCGTGTTTTGAATTTTGGATTTAAAAAATTACGCAAACATTTACCCTTTATTTCTAAGATTCGCGAAAGTGATGAAGTTACAAATAATGAAGAAACAACTATTTTTGATTATGAAACAAAACAATATACATACACAAAACCAATCATTTTAAGTGGTTGTATTAGTGTTGTTATTTCATATACTTGTCTATTTTTAGTATAAAAAAAGGAGGATTCCATCATGAAAAAACGCATGATTTCTGGTATCCAATCATCAGGAACTATTACATTAGGAAATTATATCGGTGCAATTCAAAATTTTATTGAACTACAAAATGAATATGAGCTATTTGTGTTCATTGCTGACTTACATTCAATTACTGTGCCTCAGGAACGAAAAACACTACAGCATAACATCCGTTCACTTGCGGCACTTTACCTCGCTTGTGGACTTGACCCTGAAAAAGTAACTATCTTCATTCAATCAGAAGTGCCACAGCATACACAACTTAGTTGGATTTTAGAATGCTCGACATATATGGGCGAACTTGAGCGAATGACACAATTCAAAGATAAATCACGCTCGCAGGCTGATTCGAATATGAATGCGAGTATCGGTGTAGGACTTTTCACATATCCTGCATTGATGGCAGCAGATATTCTTTTATATGACGCTACATTTGTTCCAGTTGGAGAAGATCAAAAACAACATTTAGAATTAACACGAAATCTTGCACAACGTTTTAATAATAAACACGGAGATACATTTATTGTTCCGGAACCAATTATCCCTACCGCTGGTGCACGTATTATGTCATTGACTGATCCAACGCGTAAAATGAGCAAATCTGATCCAAATCAAAAAAGCTTCATCTCATTACTAGACCCATTACCAACGATTGCTAAAAAAATCAAATCGGCTGTTACGGATTCAGACGGTGTTATTGCTTTTGATCCAGAAAATAAACCCGGTCTTAGTAATTTACTCACGATTTATAGCGTACTTACTAAACGTTCAATTGCTGACATTGTATTAGAGTACACAGGTTGTGGGTATGGAAAATTCAAAGGAGATCTTGCTGATATTGTTGTTCAAACAATTGAACCTATCCAACAACGTTATCAAACAATTTACAACTCTGAATTGTTAGATAATGTTCTAGATGCTGGTGCTCAAAATGCCCAACGTCTCGCTAATCGTAAACTAACAAAAGTACAAAATAAAGTCGGTCTTGGCCGCAAACGTAAATAATCTATTCGAAAGGATGTATTTGTTATGCAACAACACCTGATTGTCGTTGATCTTGATGGAACAGCCCTAAAAAACCATACTGAGCTCGCTCCCTTTACATTAACAGTCCTAAAACAATTACAAGCAAACGGTCACATCATTATGATAGCTACCGGCCGCTCTTACCTCGCATCACGTAAATTTTACGAACAACTAGGCAGTGAAACACCACTTAGCAATTTAAATGGTGCCATTGTCCATCATCCTTCTTGTGCAAACTTTCCTCCATTGCAACATTTCGTAAATGCTTCTTTGTTGGAAAAATTATTTGACATAAGTTGTTTTCCAGAGGTTGAAATCATCTGGATTGATAAACAGCTTCAAGCCGTTATGACTGGCACAAATGCACAAATTGATCAATTAATCGCAGAACAAAACTTTATTGCTGATATTTCAATTCAATCACTCTCACCAGCTGATTTGGCTACTGCGCATGCGTGTACAGTCGTGATTAAAAATGGAATGGTGTCACAATTCATGGAGAAAGCAGAAGAAATTTTTGGTAAAAATGTTGCTCTTCGTTGCTGGGGACCTGGATATGAAAACTTTATCGAATTATTCACTCCACATATTTCTAAAGCATCTGCAATTGCTCATGTGCAAGCACACTATGGAATTAACAATGCTCACACATTAGCTTTCGGAGACCAAATGAATGATTTAGAAATGTTTGCCTATGTACCACATAGTGTTGCTATGTCTAATGCTGTTCCCGAGCTTAAAGCATTGGCACACGCCATAACTGATCGACCTAACACCGCTGGCGGTGTTGGACACTATCTCAATCAGTACTTCCAACTCAACATCACAGAATAACATATAAAAATATGACACCGTTTTTGCATATTCAAGCAAAAACAAAAGTCAAGAAATAAACAAAGAAATCCATTACATGCTGTAAGAAATAAAGCACTGTAATGGATTTTGGCTTATTTTAAACATCAAAACAAATGCTCATCAATTTCATCACTATAAATGTTCCGTTGAATGTAGGCTAGATTATTCATATGTTCATTTCTAACTAAAAGCAACGCACTTGTTTTTTTATTTTTTTTCATCTATACTGTGGATAAATTAGTACATAGAGGGGGATACAACTTATGATAAAGAAAATTGTTGTTGCTGGTGGTTGCTTCTGGGGTGTTGAAGCATATTTCCAACAAGTTCACGGTATTACTAGTACACAAGTTGGATATAGTCAAGGATTATTTCCATTTCCAACATATGAACAAGTTTGTAGTGGAACAACAGGGCACGCAGAGGTATGTGAATTAACATATAATTCTGATGAACTTTCACTCTTACAACTACTCGAACATCTTTTTAACATTATCGATCCAACAAGCATAAATCGGCAAGGCAATGATAAAGGCAACCAATACCGTACCGGTATCTATTATATTGATCAAAACGATGTCAATACGATTAAAGCCTTTATTCTATCGAAACAGGCAAACTATACTAAACCTATCGTTGTAGAAGTCGAATCAGCAAAACCATTTTACCGTGCTGAAGACTATCACCAACACTACCTTCAAAAAAATCCGAATGGGTATTGCCACATCAATTTAGATTCAATAACAAAACTTCAACCATAAAAAAAGCCTTCGATTCATTTCGAAGGTTTTTTTATTTATATTATTGCAATCGTGCAAAGCGACCTTGAATTTGATGTGTTGGCATAATATCAACAAATGCTTGCCCATCGATACTCGAAATCAATTGTTGTGTATCATATAATTGGTAACTTGTCACAACAGTCATCAATGTTTTCTTTGGCTGATTTGTGTATGCACCAACTGCATCAAACACAGTAATACCACGATGATTTGTTGCATTTAATGCATCAATTAATTGCTCTGCCTGACACGTCACAATAAACAACGTATATTTCATATGACTTGAATGAATTGAATTCACAAGAATTGACTGTACATAGAGCAAAATTAATGTATAGAGTGCGGGTTGAATATCATTCATTAATGCTGCAACAGCAATAATTCCAGCATTAATAATCAATGCATATTTCCCAAATGACGCATCTGATTTTGTTGATAAATACATCGTTAAAATGTCCATCCCACCAGTTGAACCACCATATCTCAAGCTCAAACCAACTCCAACACCAATTAAAATACCACCAAAAACGACATTCACAATCTCATCAGTTGAAATTGTGAGTGGTGGAATCACAGCAAACAAAAGACTTGTAATACCGACTGAAATAATTGATAAAATCGTAAATCGACGATTTACTTTAAACCACCCAAATATAAACAATGGAATATTCATGGCAAATAAAATAATACCTAAATCAAGTGGAACATTTAAAAATTTTTGACTTGCATAGACGATTAGCTGACTAATACCCGCTAATCCACCACTGTATAACTCTGCTGGTTGTACAAATAATTTAAATCCAATAACATAAATAATTGCCCCTAAAATTACTGCGATTACTTGATGCATTCGACTTTGACGATCGAAATAATTCAAGACTGACATAACAACTCCCTCTTTCATAGAACAGACATTTTTTTCATTCTATCATAAAAATTGTTTGTCGACTAGTATATTCACGTTTTCACAACAGTGATTGTCGTTGTTGTTCCGCACGTTTTAGTTGCACTTGTTTTCGCAATGCACGCCAACGTAATAAGCGTAAATATTTGAAAGTATGTAAAATCACGACCATTCCTGGAACAGCAAAGAAAATACCAAAAAAGCCGAATAACGTACTCCCAACATATAATGACAACAAAATAAGTAAGTCATGTACCTTAATTGCACGACCATATACTTTTGGTTGAATAAAATTCGACTCAAACTGTACATAAATTAATAATGTTACCATTACCTTGACAAATAAAGATACTGATATTGGTAATGTCACAATCACAACAAAAATAAGCCCAATTGTCGTTCCAAAAATTGGAATAACTTGTAGTAGATTAATTACCAGTGCAAGCGGAATTGCATTTGGTACTTGAAAAATTGATAAAATAATCGCAAAGGCCGTAAATCCAATACAAATAATTAATCCAAGTGCACCAATATAACTACGTAATGTTGATCCAAGACCTTGAATATATTCCTCCCACAATTTTCGTTTTCGCACCGGAAATATACGTACCCACATTTCGATTAAATGTGGATAGTCAATTAACATATACACACTGATAATTGCTGTCATTGCAATGGTTAAAATAACACCCACTGTTGAACCAATATAGTCGACACCTGATGACAAGAACCATTGTGGAATTGTTCGTAATAATTCATTATAGTTATTGACAATCCAACGTGTCACCTCATAAACAAGATCTACCTGAAATTCACGTGCAATCCATTCTAGAAATTGTGTACCTGATTGTCCTAGCGCCACGAGTTGTTCTCCAAGTGTTGGGATAACATTGAAAAACGCAAAGAATAAACCACCCACAACAATAAGAATAACTAAAAACGCTGAAACACCACGTAATTTGCCACCGAATACACGATTTTGCAACATAGTTACCAGTGGGTTAAATAAAAATGCAATAATAAATCCACCGATAAATGGTGTTAATACTGTTTTTATTGAATCAAAAATCCCGCCAAACTGTTGAAATCCATAATAAGCGACAAGCACTGAAATAAGAATAACAAGTCCATTAATAACTCGCCAATTTGGTCGGTTTTTAAAATATTTCCGAATTATATCTTTCACCTTTTATTTCTCCTTTTATTTTTTATGAAAAATGAATGCTTTGTTGTGCTTGTAAAAAGTACAATTCACCTCGAATTGATTTTCCATGCGACCCAAATAATCGTTGTGCTGCTCGGATATACGTCTCCATTTGAATCCGATATCGTTCCCAAAGTTTTTCTTGATTCGCTTGAGAAAAATCACTAATATAATCGCTCTTATAATCAACAATAACAATTTCATCTTTCAAATGATAAATAGCATCAAAAATCCCCCGCATAACAACGTACTCTGATTTTTCTTGCCAATACGGGAAAATTTCTTCACTTGAACGTAGCAGACTAAAAGCTAATTCCCGTTGAATAGATTCCGCTTCTAAAAATTGTTCTCCAAGTGATGAAGCGTAAAATTGTTGAATCACTTTTTCATCAATCAGTTCTCGCATTTCATCCTTTGGTAAAATAGCTACTAACCATTGTTGGAGTTCACATTGCGTCATAACTATTTGCGGTAAACACTGCATTACACGATGGTATGCATTTCCTTTTGCTAATGCCTTACTTTCTGTTCGTTCACACATAAATTTTGGTAACATCAAAGGCTCCTTTTTCAGTGATTCCGTTTGATTGACATGTACTAAAGAATAATGCTCTGATGTTTGTTGTTGTAGCTCAAATCGCTTTAAGTCACTAATTGACACTTGTGCATAGTGCGTTGTTGCTTGAGCGTATGGATATACGAATCCTAAAGCCCGTCCGACTTGATCAAATTGTACATTTGGCAACAAACTTTGTTCAACAATTGCCTGGGAAATATCATGAACACCTTCAACTACTATCGACTCACTTAGAAAAGATTCCGTATGGTATTGGACATGCATCGAAACTGGTGTTTGTGTCACCTGTACTGATGCTAAACAAGGATGAGTTTGAAATGCCGCAAAACTCTGGTGTCGAATCATACTCAACATGATCCACTCCAAATAACTCTTAGCACTTGTTCTTTTCATTTCACTTAGTACAAGCGTTTTTTCATCTAATACATCACTGTACTTTTCTTGTAATTGCTCAATCGTTTCTTTCGTTTGTCCTACTAAAATCAATTTCTCTTTTGCACGTGTGAGTGCAACATATAATATACGCAGTTCTTCTGCTAGTTGTGCTTGTTTACTCCGCTCTCCGATTACCGTATGTATGAGTGATTTTGCACGATAATTTTGCTCTAAATCAACATAATGTAAACTTGCTCCATACGTTTTATCTAATACAAGCGTTTGGCTCACATCACGCATATTAAATTGTTTTTGCAAATCTACGACAAAAACAACTGGAAATTCCAATCCTTTCGATTTGTGAATTGTCATTAATTGTACAACATTTTCCTGTTCAGCAATCGATCGCGAATTAGTAAAATCTTGTTTCTGCTCTTGCATATTCACGATAAAGCGATTGAATTTAAATAAACTACGAAACCCAATCGCTTCATACGTTCGAGCTTTATCTATAAAAGCATCAATATTTGCTTGTCGATGAATTCCATTTGGCAATCCACCAACAAAATCGTAGTACCCTGTTTCCATTAGCATCTCTTCAATCCACTGTGCTAACGGTTGTTGCTTCACACGCTCATGCCACCGTTGCTCATATGCCTGAACCAATTGGATTTTATGATACAATAGCTCATCAACTTGTGATTCCGTTGCTTGTTGAACATTTTGGCACAATGCTTGATGTGTATTGAGCAATCGAAGTACTAATAAATCATTTTCATTACAACCAATAATAGGCGAACGCAACCATCCTGCATATTCAATATCATCGAATGGATTATCAATAATTCGTAAAATTGCCAATAAATTACGAATTTCACTTGCATCGAAGTAACTTCCTTGTTCTTGTGCCACATACGGAATCTGTTTCGCTTTCAATAATTCACTTACCTGCTCGAATAAAACTGTTCGTGAACGAAATAAAACCGCAATATCTGCATAGCGAATTGGCCTGCTTACTCCTTTATCTGTTACTAAAAATTCTTTTTCAACTAATGATTGAATTTTCTCAACAATATATCCAGCCTGATTTTCAACTGGCTGAATTGTTTCTGATTCAGGAGCAAGTAAATGTACTTCAACTTGCATGTGTTCATGTGTTGGATATGATGCACCTGCGTAGAGTTGTGCAGCATCGTCATATGTAATTTCAGCAAATGATTGGTCCATCAACTGAACAAAAAGATGGTTTATAAAATCTAGCACTTGAGTTCGACTCCGGAAATTTTGGTTCAAATCAATTCTCATGCCATCTGTTTCTATATTTTCATACGTTTGATATTTCATTTGAAATAACTGTGGATCTGCAGAACGAAAGCGATAAATTGATTGCTTTACATCACCAACCATGAATGTATTTGAACCTGTACTACAGTATGTAATAATAGCCTCTTGAACCTCATTAGTATCCTGATATTCATCTACTAGCACTTCATGTATACTCGCTTTAAATTGCGTTCGAATCGCTTCATCTGCCTGAAACAAAGCAAGCGTGTATCGCTCTAAATCACTGAAATCAACAATATTTCGTTGTTGCTTCAATCGACTGTATTCATTCACATACGATTCTGTCGCCGAGAACAGGGTTGCCAACTGTCTTCCGATAAATAATTGATGTTGCATTACTTGTGATTCATCAATACTATATTGTTCACTCCACTGCTTCCAATCCTTCTTCAATGCATCGACAATATTTTTTGCATCTTTACTTCCGCCACTTGGCCAACGCTGAAATGATGCGCGAGTCAAAATTTGTCTAATATTTGCCCAATTTTCTTGAGCAATAGCATCATATAGTTGCGCCACATATTTTTCGCATTCTTGAATCGCAATCACTACTTTTGGTGCATTCTTTGCATTTTGGTCGACTAACATATGAGCTTGTTCAAGTTGGTCTATATGTTGCCGTAATTGCTTTAACAATTTCTGTTTCAAAAATTGTCCCCATTGTGTTCCAAAAATATCAGTTGTTTGTATAAAATTTTGTACTGTACGCTTTTCCCACTCCACAACGTCGACAAGTGATTGTTGAAAATTAGCTAATTGATAAATTAATCCTTCGATTGTTTCATCACCACGATCGCCACTATACGCATCGACAAATTGCAAAAACTGTGGATTTTGCTGTTCATATAAAGCAATTAATGTTGTCTCCATTGCCTGAGTTCGTAATAGTGCTAATTCAAACTCATCTCCAATTCGAAATTGTGGATCAAGCGTTGTTGCATAATAAAATTGTCGCAATATTTGAATACAGAAGGAATGAAATGTTGCTATCTTAGCTTGATTTAACAAATGCACTTGCTGTTGCCAATATTTTTTATCCGCACCTTGTGAATCATGAACTAATTGGTCTAGACGTTTACGAACTCGTTGTCTCATTTCTTGAGCTGCTGCATTTGTAAACGTTAAAACAACCAATTCATCTACACGACAATGCCGTTTGACAATTTTTTGAATAATCCGCTCTACCAACACAGCCGTCTTTCCACTTCCTGCTGCTGCTGCAACTAATATATTCGCACCTGTTTCATCAATTGCACGTTGCTGTGCTTGTGTAAACTGCATATTTTTACTCCTCCTCATTTTTTTGATTCATGAGTACTGCTTCTCTATGTCCACTTGTTACATAACACCCTGGATTTTCTGGTAATTGTTGATCAAATTGACAAATCGTGCGATATGGGCAATACTCACATGGAAGTTTTTCAATTCCCTTTGGTTCAATCGGCACTTCACCAGCAATAATTAACTCAGCACTCGAACGAATTTTTTCATTGGTAAATGTCGTTAAATTCGTTAATTCTTCTGCTGACAAGATGGGACTTGTTTTATAAAATCCTGTTTTACTTTGTTTAATACCTTTAATATAATCAGTTGCCCCATGTAATAATGTATCATCCATTTGTGAAATAATTATTGCATCATCAATTGCATAACCTAATAGTTGTTGTTGTGGATGACCAATATATTCTTGAGCTTTGGCTAAACTAATATTTGCTTTTTTATTTTGAATCGTAAAATAAAACATGCCAGCCGGATGGCTATTTGGTAAAATATCTTGCGTTGCAACATCTAAATACATTGGCATTTGTAACGATAACCCGTGATAAATTTCATCAAAATCAACTGATTTATCCGTTGACTTATAGTCAATAATTCGTACATATGTTCCTGTTTCGGTTTCAAGTGTATCAATTCGATCAATCTTCCCTCGTAAACTTAATGTGTATTCGGGTGTCAAAATATATTCACGTGCTGCAAATATGCTTTGTTTTTGACCAAAACTCACTTCAGCAAAACGTAAATCGAACTGAGAATGCTGATCGATTTCAACGAGCCGTCGTACGCTTTCTAGGACATTTTGCTCTAATTTTTTCAGTAAATATTCACTTCGAGCATTTTCATAAAATGCATGATAGTGTAAATATGGCTGTAACTGTTGTAATGACTCCTTTGTCCAACTTACAATTTCTTGTTCCGTTAACTGCGCAAATCGATACTTACGCTCAAATAACTGTATAGCGATAAATTCAAGGCAGTAGTGGTATAAGTTACCAATCTGTAAAAAGGAAATTTTATATGTTTGTTCGTCTTGTAGTCCTAACATATACTGCGTATAAAACCGATATGGACAACGGTTGTATGTCTCAATTCGCGTTGCTGTTCCACTAATTTTATCACCAAAACAACGTTTGACTAACATAGGATCAATCCGTGTCGCAATATTTTTGTAATCTAGCGAACGACGAATAAAATATGCTTGTTCATCATGTGTAATCAACCAATTGTACGTTGCTTGCCACATTGTTCCCAATTCTTTTCCTTGTAGCGCCTGCGCTAAATGATAGTGTAAATAACGGTAGCTCGCTTTCGGTGTCAAACTAAACGGTGCGTATATTTCACCAAGTTGTTGCGGAAACAATCTTGTCTGCACCCCAAATTGATGAGTGATTTCTTGGATGATTTGTGCAGGATATTGTTCCTTTTCACCACTCTCACCATCTGCTAATACATAACTCAAAACAACTTGTTTTTTCGTATTAGCAACTAACAGATAAAAATTTAATTGTTGTGATGCTAACGATCCATACAAATCTGGTGCTAATTGAATATTCGCCTGTTCAAATTGTTCTCGTTCTGCTTGTGTCAGTAATCCTGTCTGATCGGCAAAAAATGGAAAGCTACCTTCATTCAATCCAAGCACATATGTGTACTGGATACCCATGCCTGCATCTGTTTGCGCCATTTGAAAACGTGCTCGTTCAAAATCACCAATTAATACATAGTCAAGACTTGGTGGTGCTAACTGGAAAGTAAGTTGTTCAAATCCTGTTTCAAGAATTGAAATAAACTGTGTTAAATCAATCGTGTCATCCCCTGAAATTGTCACAATTTCCTCAAAAACAGTGACTAATTGTTGCCATACTTGCTGATCTTGCTTCGCCTTCACTAATTCGCCTTCACTTTCAGCATTTTGCATTTGTGTGAAGAGTTGTTGTGGAACTTGCAAATATTCCAGTAAAGTAAAAACAGCAATACTAAAGTCTTGAACTGTTTGTGCCTGTTTAATTGCACTTTCAAATTGTTGAAGAGGTGTAACAATAAGTGTTCGCCAATGAGTGATTTGTTCAGTATGTTTTTGCTCAACATCTGTGAGTGGTTGCTCTAAATGTTCAATTGTATCAGAAATTCTATATGTCCACTGTGTATGTTCATGCCAATGTTTGCGACCAAATTTCCCACGACGAATACAGTAATTTTCAAAAAAAGCAATTTGCTCAAAATAATCGTGATTAGATAATTGCTCAGAATTAAAAAAACCCGTTTTCACTGTTCGAAAAATATCTTCGTACTGCCAATTATGTTTTACAACAGCTAAACTACCTAAAATACATTCCAAAATCGGATGAAAATACATAGGTGTTTTTTCATCGAGGAAAAATGGCAAATCATACAGAGGGAAAATCCGACGAATAAGCTGATAATACTCACTTGGTTGTGAAACATAGACTGCCACATCTTGATATCGTGCACCGTGAATCACCTGATTGCGAATGTGCTGTGCAACCGCCTCAACCTCTCTTAAGCGATTCATTCCACCTATTATTTGAATTGCTTCATCTTCATTATCTAATGGTGTTTCTTGAGCAAATGAACCTCTATCTGCTAGCCACTTCTCCAGTTGTTGCAACGCTTTTTGTTCACTTCGTTGATGTTGTTGACTATCTAACCAAATTGTTTGAACATCAGTCGTCGGAAATGTTTTATGTGTAAACTGGCACATTTGCCAATATGTTTTTCCCGTGATTAGAAATGTTTCACTTTGTTCATATTCCTCAATTGTATCATAAGGACGATCCAGTGTAAGAACTAGAGTTGTTTTCGCAACAACTTGAGCTAGTGTTTGAATAAATTGCTGCTCAAGCTTATTAAAACTGTGAAATCCATCAATCACAATCACTGCATTTGATAGGCTCAGTGCATTTACTACATTTTTGTTAGCTAACAATTGTGTTGCTTGTTGTAATTGTTGCTGTTGTGTCATCACGCCTTTTTCGTCAAGTTGTTCTTTTACATACTGACGTATCAATAAAATATCATGTAGTTTACGTCGTAATGCTTGATCATTTGTGAATGTTTCAATATGCTCTTGTTCTAGAGTAACTTGCCAATTATGAAACTCATGTAAACAATCTAGAATATGCGCACTAAATCCTGGTTGCTTTGCTACACGTTCGTATACTTGCCATTCATTAGTATGCTCAACAAGTACCTTCCGAATCAACATTTGCATTCCCAAATCACTGATCACATGTAAATCTTGCCCTGTTTGTTGCAACCATGTACTAATTAACACATTAACAATGTTTTTGAAACTATATACAAATACGTTACTTGCACTCTGCGTTTCAAATCGTTGTAATAGTTGTAACTCTGTTTGAAAACTCATTTGATCAGGTACAAGATAAAAATAGGGTGTTTTTCCGTCACCTTGCTGTACATGATTAATAAATTGTTTCATTGCCAACTCACTTTTCCCAACACCACTACGGCCAATAATATATTGAAATCGCATTATTCTTCCTCCCTCATATGACGTTTAACTCTTCGTTCAGACGCATCCCAGCGTTTTTGAATATAGTGTACTAAAATTGTTACAACGAAAATACTTCCAATCGCCCCAATTAAATAAAGAGGATTATCAAATATTCGTAAAAAACCTGTTCCTAAAAACGTTGCCATTGCAATCATAATTGTTTCACCACAAATCAATCCGAAAATATAAGTGCTTTTGGGTATTTTTGAAAGTCCTGCGGCAATCGTAACCGGAACTGGTGATACAATTAAAATAAGTGGTCCGTATAACATTGTTACATATAAAAATCCACGACGCTCGAGTTTACTCATTAGTTCTTCCACCGTTTTTTGTAGATGAAAACGGTGAATAAAGCGCCATAAATATTGTCCAATTTTTTGTCGAAACAAAAAGAAAAAAGAATATGTTCCTAAGACAATTCCAATTAACGACACAAAAAAACCAATAAGTGGACCAAATACAACTGTATTCATTGCAACAATAATCATCGTTGGAATAAAAAAAACATATACTTGCAGGAATGAAACAACAATTCCAATTAATGGAACAACTAATGGTGCTTGTTCATTCCATTGTGCTAACAAATACTGTAATTGCACAAGTCCCTCTTTCACTGCTTCTAATTCTGGCATAACTTCACACCTTTCTTATCAGATCAATCTCTTTTAGTATAACAGGTATTGTTTGACATTGTCTTATTTTCTATACAAAAAAACGGTAGCCTGACTAGCTACCGTTTTGCATAATTTTTAACGAATTCGCAATTCTGTTTCATTATCAAAGAAATGTGCTTTATTCATGTCAATTGCTAAAGTAATCTCTTTCCCCATTTCCATTGTCTCACGTGCAGGTACAACAGCTGTTAATGACGCATCTCCTAACATTGTGTGAATAATGTAATCAGGTCCAAGTAATTCAGCAACATTAATCGTTGTTTTAAACGTTGATTCAGCAAAAGTTTCTAAGAATAATGGTTCTGCACCAATCCCCTCAGGACGAATACCTAATGTTACTTCTTTCCCTTCATAACCACCTTTTTTCAACGGTGCATATTTTCCACCTGGAATAGCGAACGATTGGTTTCCAACAACAAAACGTTCATTTTGAATTTTACCGTGAATAAAGTTCATTGTCGGTGATCCAATAAATCCTGCAACGAATAAATTTTCTGGCATATCGTAAATATCTTTTGGTGTATCGATTTGTTGAACAATTCCATCTTTCATAACAACAATACGATCTGCCATTGTCATTGCTTCTGTTTGGTCATGTGTTACATAAATTGTCGTTGCACCAACATTTTTATGCAATTTAATAATTTCAGCACGCATGTGCCCACGTAATTTAGCATCTAAATTTGATAACGGCTCATCCATTAAAAACACTTTTGGATGACGAACAACCGCACGACCGAGTGCAACACGTTGACGTTGTCCACCAGACAACGCTTTCGGTTTACGATCTAATAAGTGATCTAATCCTAACATTTTAGCTGCTTCTGTTACTTTTTTATCGATTTCAGCCTTATCAACCTTACGTAATTTCAATCCAAATGCCATATTATCATACACACTCATATGTGGGTATAATGCATATGATTGGAAAACCATCGCGATGTCACGATCTTTTGGTTGCACGTCATTTACAAGTCGTTCATCAATAAAAAATTCCCCTTTTGAAATATCTTCTAATCCCGCAATCATTCGTAATGTCGTTGATTTCCCACATCCTGATGGCCCAACGAAAACGATAAATTCACCATGCTCAATATCAATGTTAAAATCTTTTACTGCCTCAAAACCATTATCATAAATTTTATAGATACTTTTCAACTGCATTGTTGCCATAATATGTGACCCCTTTTTTCTTTTAAATTTAGCACATTGTGCCTGAACACTTTTGATTATAAACTTATCGAAAGCGTTTGCATATGTGCAAGTTGCACAAAAATAAACTATTGTATATCGAATAACTTTTAACGTTTTAAGGTTGTAACTATATATAATGCCATTGCACCATAAAAAGTTCGAACATCAATTCCCGTTATTTGCAATAATTTTTCTAGGCGATAGTTCAGGGTATTTCGATGAATATATAATCGTTTTGCTGCCTTTGACAAATTTAAATTTGCTTGGCAAATTGCTTGAATCGTTTGCACTTCTTCGTGTGTTAACTGTTCAACAACTGGATTCAATATATCCATTACTTGTTCTTTTGTCAGTATACCCACATATTCAACAATAAATTGCTCAAATGAAATAACCCCCTGATATGAACTCCCTAATAAAGTGAGCACTGTTCGCTGCTGATTCCATGTCGATAATTCATAGGATGGCCTACCAATTAGAATGGTCATCGCAGTCATAAAATCTTGCTCAAGCATTGATGCAATTGCTTGCCAATCCGGTGTTTCACTTGGATATATAAGCGTTTCTAGTTCGATACATGCTGTCGTCATTGTCAAATGATGCATATGAATACCATATCCATCTAAATAGGTGGCGACAACTTCTAAACACTCATCCCATTCAATTGGATGCTTAGAGACAAAAAAGATTGGTTGCAAAAACATTGACTCCCCCACGCTCCCTACTTATTTTACTTCGTTTGCTCCAAAAAGATATGTGAATCAAGTGGTGCAATTTTCACAGTTTTCCCTTCGATTGTACCATAAATACCTTGCGGATTCACTGTTGTGAGTGTAACTTCACACGCTTCTTTTGATAAGTTATGCATAACATGGACAGTTCCTGTCTCATTTTCTACTGTGTAGTGAATAAATTTATCAGCTGCTTTCATAATTTCCACAGTTCCACTAATGAGCTGTGGGTATGTGTTACGAATATTAATTAACTGCTTATAGTGTAAATACATCGATGTCTGATCTACTTGCTGCTGTTCCACACTTGGTGTTTGTTTATTTTGTTCAATTGACTCCCAACTCGTCTGCAAGCCATTTCCATCTGTTTGCCACAAAAATGGTTCTCGAATACGTTCATCTGGTTTCATTCCAGTCATTCCTAGTTCTTCTCCATAATATATATAACTTGTTCCTGGTAATGTCAGTAATAGATTCGCTGCTAATTTTGCTCGCTGTTTATCCTCAAAAACAGCACTCATCACACGTGTTTGATCATGATTTGTTAAAAAATTTGTTGATATTGCTCCTTTATTCACTGTTTTAAATCGCTGAATATTTTCCACATACTCCTTAATATACTGGGTTTCTCCACGATTAACTGCCCTTATCATACTCGTCGCTAAATCAAACTGAAACAAACCATCATTCCCAGCATAATATGGTGTCATTGCACTTGTTCCTAACCATACTTCTGATACAAAATACACCTGTGGATTCACCTTCTGTGCTGCTTTTTTCAATGCTTGTAGCACCGACACTGCTTGCTGTGTTGCATCATTGATTATCTTCAATTCTCCTTCATTATAAAAATGTTTAACTGCATCAAATCGAAAGCCATCAACGCCTTTCTCCAACCAAAATTGTAAAACATTTTGCCATTCTGAAATAACTAGTGGATTATCAAGATTCACTTCAGGCATATGTGCTCCAAAATAGCCATAGTAATAGTCTGTTTGATTCAGTTTGTGCCATGGTCCATTCAAAAGAAACTCATCATCACTTTGATCATTCAACGCGTAATACTCACGATATTGACTATTTTGATTTGTCTTGACATCAAGAAACCAAGGGTGCTGATCACTCGTATGATTAAACACCATATCCATAACAATCTTCATTCCTCGTTTATGTGCTTCTTCTACGAGTTGTTCAAAATCAGCTAGTGTACCAAATTGTTCATCAACGCTGTAATAATCTTCAACATCATATTTGTGATAAGATTGCGAGGAATGAATCGGTGTTAGCCAAATACCATTCACACCTAATTCTTGTAGATAATCAAGTTTTTGCGTAATTCCTTGCAAGTCACCTACTCCATCACCATCACTATCTGCAAAAGAATAAACAAATATTTGATACATAGTCCCTACTTTATCAGTCCACATACTCATATCTCGATTATGTGCCAAATACGCCATTACACTAAACACCCCACCAAGGCATACTACTACAAATATCCATACTAGCCATTTTTGTTGTTTTTTCATTTTCATTCTCCTTGTAGATAACGCTTTCTTTTTTTAAGTATACGCAATCCGCACTCATTCAACAATATTTGTTGTTATGTTATCGTTAACACTTTTTTACGCACAAAAAAGCAGCACACTTCGGTGCTGCTTCGATGCCCTATATCTCAATATTAAAGCAACGGTTTTAAATATTGCCCTGTATATGATCCCATTACTTCGCTTACTTGCTCAGGTGTTCCCATTGCGACAATTTGTCCACCTTCATCGCCACCTTCAGGACCTAAATCGATAATATAATCCGCAACTTTAATTACCTCAAGATTATGTTCAATAACGAGCACGCTATCTCCATTTTCAACAATTCGCTGTAACACTTTAATCAACTGAGCAACATCAGCAATATGCAAGCCTGTCGTTGGTTCATCTAGAATATATAGCGTTTTTCCAGTTGCACGTTTATGTAATTCGCTCGCAAGTTTTACACGCTGTGCTTCTCCACCTGATAAAGTCGTTGCCGATTGACCTAATTTAATATAACCAAGCCCAACATCAACAATCGTTTGGAGTTTACGTGTAATTTTTGGAATATTTTCAAAAAATTCAACCGCTTCCTCAATTGTCATTGATAACACATCATAAATATTTTTCTCTTTATAGCGGACGTGTAATGTTTCTGCATTGTATCTTTTTCCATGACACTGCTCACATGGTACATATACATCTGGTAAAAAATGCATTTCAATCTTGATAATTCCATCACCTTGACACGCTTCACAACGACCTCCTTTTACGTTAAATGAGAACCGTCCTTTTTGATACCCACGTACTTTTGCTTCATTTGTTTGAGCAAATAAATCACGAATATCATCAAATACACCTGTATACGTTGCAGGATTTGAGCGTGGTGTTCGACCGATTGGCGATTGATCAATATCAATAATTTTATCGATATGTTCCATACCTTCAACACTATCACATGCACCAGGTCTTTCTTTACTTTTATTGACCACTTGTGCTAATGAACGAGCTAAAATATCATGTACAAACGTTGATTTCCCTGAGCCAGATACACCCGTTACACACGTTAAATTACCAAGCGGAATTGTTACATCAATTCCTTTCAAATTATTTTCATGTGCATTCTTGACGACAAGGGATTTTCCACTTCCAACACGTCGTTCAGCTGGGACCGGAATTGATTGTTTTCCTGATAAATATTGACCTGTAATCGAATCAGGATTTGCCATAACTTCTTCAGGTGTTCCTGCAGCAACAATCTGCCCACCGTGAATACCAGCTCTTGGACCAACATCGATTAAATAATCAGCGGCACGCATAGTATCCTCATCATGTTCTACAACTAAAATACTATTACCCAAGTCACGCATACCTTTTAATGTTTCAATCAAACGATCATTATCACGTTGATGTAGACCAATTGATGGCTCATCTAGTACATACGTCACACCTGTCAATCGTGAACCTATTTGTGTAGCAAGGCGAATACGCTGTGCTTCTCCACCTGATAGTGTTCCTGCCATACGATTTAAGTTTAAATAACCTATCCCGACATTATTCAGGAAAGACAAGCGGTCACCAATTTCCTTTAAGACAAGCTGAGCAATTTTTTGCTGCGTTGGTGTCAATGTTAATTCTCTAAAAAAGCTCAGACTATCTCTCACTGATAGTGCCGTCACTTCAGCAATATTCTTTAAACCAACTTGAACCGACAGTGCTTTCTCATTCAAACGTGTTCCATGACAACTAGGACATAATTGTTCACTCATATATTGATGAATTTGATCACGCATGAAACTACTCGTTGTTTCTCGATAACGTCGTTCAAGATTGTTAATAACACCTTCAAAAACCCCCTGACGTTGATGCACTTGACCGCTCTCCGTTTTAAAGGTAAAATCATAAATTTTCTTGCTTCCATAGAGGATTAATTGTCGCTCTTTTTTTGTAAAATCTTTGAGTGGCTTATGAATATCAATACCTTCTTCTTTTGCCGCAGTCATCATCATTGAATAATAAATTGAATCAACTGCCCATCCAGAAATACCAAGTAACAATCCCTCAGCTAGCGAACGATTTGGATCTTTAATAACTAATTGAGGATCAATCTCCATTTTCGTTCCCAATCCATTACACTCTTGACATGCTCCAAATGGTGCATTAAATGAAAAAAGACGAGGCTCCAATTCACCAACACTAAACCCACATTGACGGCAAGAAAAATGCTCACTAAACAGTAATTCCTCTGATTCCCCATCAACTATCACCACTGCTCGACCACTTGCTAATTTCGTTGCTGTTTCTAGCGAATCGTGCAATCGACTTTGACTATCTGCTTTCAATGCGATTCGGTCAACAACAACATCAATTGTATGTTTTTTATTTTTTTCTAGCGTGAGTTCGTCCTCCAATAAATGCATTTCACCATTCACACGAATACGAACATACCCATCTTTTCGTAACTGTTCTAATACTTTGACATGTGTTCCTTTTTGCCCATTAATGATGGGTGCTAAAATTTGCATTTTTGTTCGCTCAGGAAATTCGAGCAAACGTTCTGTCATTTGTTGAATCGTCTGTGATTCAATCGGAACGTGATGATTTGGACAATATGGTATCCCTATGCGTGCATAAAGCAATCGTAAATAATCATATATTTCTGTCATTGTCCCTACTGTTGAGCGCGGATTACGACTTGTTGTTTTTTGATCAATTGAAATAGCTGGTGATAAACCCTCTATTGTATCAACATCCGGTTTTTCCATATTACCTAAAAACTGTCTTGCATATGCTGATAGTGATTCAACATAGCGTCGCTGACCTTCGGCGTAAATCGTATCAAACGCTAGTGATGTTTTTCCGCTCCCAGATAGTCCAGTCAAAATAACTAGTTGATTTTTCGGAATATCGATATCAATATTTTTCAAGTTATTTTCACGCGCCCCTTTGACACGAATAAATTTTTGTTCCATATCTGACACCTCTCCATAATTTTATGATTCTAGTATATCATACCTTGTCGTTTTGACAAGTAACAAATCTCTTTCCTATATTATATCAAAACATACTCCTAAAAAATAAAAAAACACACGATAAACGTGTGTTTAAAAAATAAAAAAGGACATCTGGAAAAAAAGGGGGGGAAAACCAGATGTCCTTTACAGGGGATTGATGTTTACTCATTGGATTTACGGCTTCGAACAAAAATATTAAAAAAGGGGGGAAGTTCGAAGTTGCGTAAGCAATAGAATAAACACATGAATGTTAGTTCCATTGGCGGGGGACCGATGTCCCTAACATTCAAAATAAAACTAAATAAAAAGGGGGGTTGTAAATAGGTTGCAACAAATAGGGGATTTATTTGTTACGTTGTTATTATACTCGGTATCGACTTAGAATGTCTTTAATCAATCATTAGATTGAACTAAAGTTTTATTCAAGTTGCTCGATTAATAATTACAAAAGTATGTAAAGAATCACAGAAATCGTTTTCTCGTTTTTTATTTACTCATTGACGCTTGAATTTCAATGATTGCATCTCGCAACTGTGTTGCCGTTTCAAAATCAAGCTTGCTTGCCGCATCTTTCATTTCTTTTTGTAAACGTTCAATTAACTTCATTCTTTCGCGTTTATTCATTTTAGTCGTTTGATATGGATCCTCGTTATCTTGCACTTCAACACTTGCCGAAATAACATCACGAATTTCTTTCATAATTGTTTTTGGTGTGATACCATGCTCAATATTATATGCCATTTGAATTTCCCGACGACGTTTTGTCTCACTAATGGCCCTTTGCATCGAGTCGGTCATTTTATCTGCATACATAATGACATGACCTGATGCATTTCTAGCAGCTCGACCAATAATTTGAATGAGCGAACGTTCAGAACGTAAAAAGCCTTCTTTATCCGCATCTAAAATAGCTATGAGCGAGACTTCTGGAATATCTAGCCCTTCTCTCAATAAATTAATTCCGACTAACACATCATACTTTCCTAGTCTCAGATCACGAATAATCGCAATTCGTTCTAATGTTTTAATTTCTGAATGAAGATAGGCAACCTTTATTCCTTGTTCTTTAAAATATTTCGTCAACTGTTCACTCATTTTAATTGTCAGCGTTGTCACAAGTACACGTTCATTTTTTGCAATTCGCTCATGTATATGCATCATTAAATCATCAATCTGATTTTTACTAGGTTTCACGCTAATTTCTGGATCGAGTAATCCTGTAGGGCGGATAATCTGTTGAACTACCGGAATACTTGGCTCATACTCTAGTTCATATTTTCCAGGTGTAGCTGAAACATATACAATTTGATTTGTTTTCTCAATAAATTCATCAAACCGTAGTGGACGATTATCAAGAGCTGATGGTAAACGAAATCCATGTCCGACTAACACTTCTTTTCTGCTTCGATCACCATTGTACATCCCACCAATTTGTGGGATTGTCACATGCGATTCATCAATAATCATTAAATAGTCATCTGGAAAGAAATCTAGTAAACAAAACGGTGTTTCATCGGCATCACGCAGTGTTAAATGTCGTGAATAATTTTCAACTCCTGTACAGAAACCCATTTCTCGTAACATTTCTAAATCATATTGTGTCCGCTGTTCGAGCCTTTGCGCTTCAAGTAACTTCCCTTCCTGATTCAATATAGTTAGTCGTTCACTAAGTTCCGCTTCAATTCGTCTAATTGCTTCTTCTAACGTATCTTTTTTTGTTACATAGTGACTTGCAGGTAAAATTGCTACGTGTTCACGATCGGCTAATATTTTCCCAGTGACAATTTCCACCTCACTAATTCGTTCAATTTCATCACCAAAAAATTCTACTCGAATTCCAGCCTCATCTTGACCAATTGGAATAATTTCAACAACATCTCCACGTACACGGAATGTTCCACGAGCAAATTCAACATCATTACGTTGGTACTGAATATCAATCAAGGCTCTCATAAAATCTTGACGATCGAACTCTTGTCCTAAACGAATCGATACGAGCATACTTTTATATTCTTCTGGTGATCCAATACCATAAATACAAGAAACAGAAGCTACCACAATCACATCACGACGTTCCAATAAAGCAGTTGTTGCTGAATAACGTAATTTTTCAACTTCATCATTTACTTGTGCATCTTTTTGAATATATGTATCCGTTGATGGTTTATATGCTTCTGGTTGATAGTAATCAAAATTACTGACAAAATATTCAACCGCATTATGAGGAAAAAACTCTTTCAATTCACTGTATAATTGTCCTGCAAGTGTCTTATTATGTGCAATGACAATTGTTGGACGATTCACATGTTGAATCACCTGGCTCATTGTATATGTCTTTCCTGTCCCAGTTGCCCCCAATAAAATTTGTTGTTTTTCTCCACTTTCCAAACCACGAACGAGTTTCTTAATTGCTTCTGGTTGATCACCACTTGGTTCAAAAGGTGCATGCAATTCAAATTTATCCACTTTCAATCATCTCCTTTACTAAAAAAAGCTCTAGTATTAGTATACTACAGCTTCTTATTTTCGCTAGTCTTATTACTGCACCAATTCAATTGCACGTTGTAATTGAACATCATTTTTATAATCATTTGTATATGCTTTTAATAAAGTGTTCAATGCATTCGCTGTTGGCACATCGATAACTCCCGTTACTGGTAACTTTTGATCTGTTTGGAATTGTTTTAAAACACCTACAAGTGATTCATGAAAGACACCATCAATTTGATCAATTTCATATCCCGCGTAAGATAACATATACTGAGCTGTTAATACTTTTGTATTTGCTTGATCAACTTGGATTGTCTCACTTAAGGTAATTGTAGGTAATTGATAATAAATTGAAGGCGAGACCTCAACATCTGGTGTCACTCCAACTTCATTAATTGACGTTCCATTGGGTGTTAACCAATGTTCAACTGTTAACTTTAATACACCTCCGTCTAACAAATCAAACTGTTTTTGAACGGTTCCTTTTCCGTACGTCGTTGTTCCCACTATAGTAGCATCAGCAAGCTGTTGTAATGCAGCACTCATTATTTCCGCTGCAGAAGCTGTGTTTTCATTCACTAAAACAACATAATCATATTGTGCATTTTCAGTTAAATCAGAACGCATTTCGCGCTGATTTCCATTACGATCTTCAATAATTACATATGGCTGTGCACTACTTACTAATGTCGATAAAATTTCGCTGACAGCATCTAAATACCCTCCAGGATTATCACGAAGATCAATAACAAGTGTCGACACTGCTCCTAGTTGTTCTAACACATGTGCAAATTCCCTTGCTGTTGAAGCACCAAATGATTGGCGCATATCAATATAACCATATGTTTCTTCTTGGTCTAATGTCATTGTTGCTGCACTTTCCTGGGAAATACTTGCACGCGTAATTGGTAAATCAACAATTTCCCCATTACGCCAAAGTGTCAGCACCACTTCACTTCCTGCAGGACCTTTGACTTGTGCAATAACTTCATCTAATGATTGATTTTCAACACTATTACCATCTACAGCCTGAATTTGATCATTCTGCTGTAATCCTGCTTTCAATGCAGGAGACCCTTCAAGTACCTCACTAATAACTATTTTCCCATCTAATGCTTGAATCATCGCTCCTATTCCTTCAAAAGATGATTCTAAACGTTCACGAAAAGCTGCCGTTTCATCAGCAGACATATAGCTTGAATGGATATCCCCTAATGCAGATACTGCTCCTGAAATAGCTCCAGCTTGTAATTGCGATTCCTCAACAGATCCATAAAATTCTTTTTGGATAATTTCGTTTACTTGCTTTAATTCAAGTGTCTGCAAACTCGCACCAAAAATGTTCACATTTAAACTCAATGCAACGATACTAACACTGACAACGGCTGCGATACTCGCACTAATAATGGCTGTGCGCACTACCTGTTTTCTTGTATATTCTCTACTCATATAATTACTCCATTCTTTTAGCAAAAAAAGCCAATAAAATTGGCTTTTTAAAATCCGATATATCCAGCTGGATCAACGTTCACACCGTTTATCCATAATTCAAAGTGTAAATGTGGAGCTGTCACAAATCCTGTTGCTCCCATCGTCCCAATTGACTGACCACCATTTACGCTTTGTCCTGCTGAAACAGAGAGCGAATTCAAGTGATAATATTGAGTTGTTGATCCATCTCCATGGCTAATTGTAACATAATTCCCACGAGAACTATCACTACCTGCAGCACTTACGACCCCTGATGCTGCCGCAACAACAGGCGCCCCTACATACGCTCCTAAATCAATTCCTGTATGGCAACGTCCAAAATAATCATCACCACAAACACCCCAAGGGAACATTAAATACCCTCCTGGTAATGGATTCGTATATGAACCTTCTGGGACTGTAACAATTTGACTGCTTTCAGATTGAACCGTTTCTTGCTGAGCTACAAGTGTTTCTGCTTCTTTTTGAAGTTCTACTACAAGCTTAGCTTCAAGAGCATGTAATTCATCGAGTTGCCCCTGAGCACTTACATACAACGCATCAATCGATGCACGTGCTGATTCGCTCACTGCTGTATTTATCACAATTTGATCAAGCTTTGTTTGCATTTCATTTAACAACTTTTGATCATATGCAGTCAAATCATTCAATGTCATTGCACGTTGAATGAAATCCCCTAATGACTCTGAATTTACAAGGAAATCTAACAATACATTCCCTTTTGTCAACTCTTGCATATGAATCATACGTCCAGCAACCTTATCCTTCAAATTCATTGCCTCAATTTCAAGCTGTTCACTTTGTTCTGCTAATTGGTTGATATTCGCTTGAATATCATCACGTGTAACACTTACTTCTTGCAAATATGTATTCACAAGATCCATTTTTGATTCAATACTTGTACGATCAGTTGAACTCATCTTTGACAATTGTTCTGTCAATTCATTTGATTTTTTTTCAAGTGTCGTTACAATTGCCTCGCATCCCGCTTGCGAGTCACAATTAGCAGTTACTGCCAATTGTTGTGACGGGATCAAAATGGTTATTAGCAATAACACGCCAACAATGACCACCTTTTTTAAATTCAACATATTATTCACCTTTTCACTTTCTATTTCGCTTCTTATTTTTTCAAGAATTTCGTCATTGAGAATAGACTTCCTAAAATACCAACAAAAGCACCGATAGCGATTGTCAGAAGACTAATTCCAAGTAAAATCTCTGACGGTTCCGCTAAACGTACAAGTGCTAATTGCCCTTGATTTGTTAAGTATCCATATAATTGTGTATATCCGACAATCGTTAAACCGACTGGAATAATCGATCCGAGTATCCCAATAATAAGTCCTTCCAAAATAAACGGCCAACGAATAAAGAAGTTTGATGCTCCAACAAGGCGCATAATTTCGATTTCAGTGCGGCGAGCCATAATCGCCATACGGATTGTATTTGAAATTAATACAACTGCTACTACCATAACAGCAAGTACTACAAAGGCACCAAAACGTTGAACTGTATCAAAAATTTGCAAAATATTTTCCGCTGTTTCTTGACCATACTGAATTTTATCGAGCTCACTAAATGCCGTCAACGCTGTCACTGTTGCTTCAGCATCACGAGGATCAATTAATGTAAACGTCAAGGTTGCTTTTAGTGGATTATCATCGCGGTAAGATTCGAATATTTTACCCTCTTCACCGTATGATAGAATTAAATCATCTAACTCTTGATCTGCTGTTTTATACTGGATCTCAGCAACATTTCCTAATGTACGCGTCTGTGCAATCAAGTTATCAATTGCCTCAGCACTCGTATCTTTTTTAATTGTCGCATAAATTTTGATATCTTTTTCTAAATTTGATGTGACATTATTCACATTTAACACGACCAATACAAGGAAACTTGTCAAAAATAGCGCAACTGCTACCGACAATACTGCTGAGAAGGCGAGCATGCGATGACGCCAAATTCCTTTAAAAGCTTCACGCCAATGACGTGTTCCCATTCTAAAGTACTTCATCATCATAGAAATACCCTCCTTCTTGTGCATCATTGATGATTACACCATTTTCAAATGTCAATGTTCGCTTACGGCTCTCATTCACAAGATGGATATCGTGAGTTGCCATAACAACCGTTGTCCCACGTTTATTTACTTCTTCAAGTACTTCCATAATTGTTTGTGATGTCACAGGGTCTAAGTTTCCTGTTGGTTCATCAGCAATTAATAGCTTTGGTTTATTTACAATTGCACGAGCAATTGCAACACGTTGTTGTTCTCCACCAGATAATTGATCCGGAAATTGTTTCATCTTATCGATTAAACCAACAAGCTCAAGTGCTTCTTTCACTTTCGTGTTAATTGTCTGTGCATCTTCACCATGTACTTCCAATGCGTACGCAACATTTTCATACGCAGTTAAATTGGGTAATAATTTGAAATCTTGGAAGACTACTCCGATTGTCCGACGGTATTTGTGTACTCTTCGATTTGTGACTTTTGTTAAATCTAAACCATCAACGAGAACATGTCCTTGTGTTGCACGTTCTTCACGATAGAGCAATTTGATAAATGTCGATTTACCCGCTCCTGAATGTCCAACAACATAGACAAATTCGCCTTCTTGGATATCTACTGAAATATCATTCAGTGCTTTCATATGATTTTTATATATTTTGGAAACATTTGATAGTTTAATCAAACGAATCACCACCTTATTTGTTTTGTTATTTTCAATAAATTTATACGAGAATTTTTTTGAAAAGATACAGTTATTACTTATTATTTCTCGAAATGTTCGATGAAAATATTCTGAGTATACTCCTACAATTCATTATTATAATGAAATTCACTCTATAAATCTAGTCTTTATTCGTTTTCATTCCGTATGAAATATCGCTTTCCCTATTATATATAAGGAAAATCACACATATTAAAAATTTGAAATCTATAAAAAAAGCAGCCTTAAGCTGCTTATTCGTTCGTTAAAATCCAGTCTTTTCCTTTAAACCCTTTATCATCCGCCTGTGGTTCCTCAGTCAATAAATTTGGAAAATTTTGCTGTCTTAATGCTTCATATAAAAGTACTGTTGCACAGTTAGCAACATTCAATGAACGTACATGTCCATTCATTGGAATTCGTAAGCACGTATCAAAATATGGTTTTAAAATCTCTTTTGGAATTCCTTTCGACTCACTGCCAAAGACAAAATAAATATCTTCTTCGCAGTTACTATAGTCGAAATCAGAATACGATTTCTGACCATATCTCGTTAGAAAATAAAACTTTCCGCCTTGGTTTTGTTCAAAAAACATCTCAATTGATTCATACTCAGTAAAATCAACATATTCATAGTAGTCCATAGCAGCACGACGCATATGTTTTTCATCAAGTGAAAATCCAAGCGGATGAATTAAGTGTAACTTTACACCTGTTGCTGCACACGTTCGCATAATATTCCCTGTGTTTGGTGGAATTTCTGGTTGATACAATACAATGTGGATTGCCATTTTCTTCACCTCTTGTGTATTATGCCATGTAAACAATTTGTTCGTCAAATAAAATATTGTTTTTTCATTTGTTCTATTTTTCTGAAAATGCAGTAATACAGCTGTTTTTTATGCTTTTTTTTAAATTAAATACTATTAGTATAATAAGCAATTTGTTTTTTGTGACTTTTTTGTGACTTTTATAAAATAAAAAAGAGAGGGGAATTCTCTCTTTTGCATGTTAACGATTTTCGAAGTAACATACAAAGAATGCATAAGGCATAGTCTTTAGGGTAAAAGCTCCAATTCCAGTCACTTTCATATTTTGCAACAGTAATATCTACATTGATAAACAGATCAAGCAACTCTTCCAACCTCTTGATTTTTTTAAAATCAATTACTTCTAATATTTGTTTTACACTACGAGCTTCTAACATTAATTCTGGAATCAATTCCTTTTCTACTCTCGCGACCATAACCACTCCACCCTTTCTGCGGATTTTATCTCGTGTGTACACAAAGTATCAAAACCAAAAAATTTAGGCAACCATATCAACCAAACTGAATTGTAAACATGCAAAAATAATTACACAAAATTTTCCCCACATATTTATCACCTCTTTTTTATTGTACGTGTTCGTTATTTCATATTCATATGAAATGCTTGCATCAAATTCAATTTTCAATTTTTCAACACACGTTTTATCAATAATATTTGTTTTATTGATTGCCCAATCAGCACTATTTAAAATAACTGGTTGCCTAAATTTTCTGAATTGCAACTTAGATTTTTTTACCTGTAAAAAGTCTTTCCCTTTTCTTGTAACTATTGTATCAAAATAACTTCAAATAAAATATTGTTTTTTATGCCTTTTTTAAAATTAAACGCTATTAATATAATAAGCAATTTGTTTTTGTGACTTTTATAAAATTCAAAAAGCTCTATTTATAATAGAGCTTTATTCTTATATAATATCTATTCAGAAGTATCTAATATCACAACCTGTTCTCCCATATGATTAACTAAAACATATCGCTGATATTTTTCACATACTTGTTCACAAGATTGACTAATGATTTTTTCTTCTCTCATAGCAAGTATCATTTTATATTCTGATAATGAATTATCACTCCGAATCCCCCTGAAATGATAGCCGCCGTAATTTGGCATAATCATCCTAAAATGAAAATCTGTTGTTTCATCTAGCACTTCAACTTCATCAACTATATATTTTAATTCTGTTCTCTTATCGTAAAATGGCTCACCTATTTTGACTACAGGTATATTAGTTTGTAAATTATTTTGTTTTTTCTCTTCTTGTATATTCTGATTAATAGAATTAACAATTAAAATTCCGACTAAAGCTAAAACAATCACAATCAGAGAGATATTTAAATTACGCTGCTTGTGCGACATATTGCGTACCATTCGTAACACTTGTACTTCTTTCTGTTGTTCTCAAATATTTACCTGAATAACGATCATACACGTCGACTTTATATTTTCTCACTGTTATATCACTATAATTATATATTCTTGTATACTTCCCTCTGAGTGACGGAGCTACATTATTACAATTAGCAGTAGAACTTGACTCCCTTGAAAAAGCAATTGATACAAGATTAAATCCAAAACCGATACTTACATTTCTATAGTCCGGATGTTCACCAATACCAGTCCAACAAAAATGTGATCTAATCGCTCTGCCAAATGAGAGTGCTTCTCCAAAATTGTAAGGATTTAAACTTCCTGATGGTCCATAATTAAATCTTCTAGTTGATAAAAGTGTTAGTTTTTCATACGTACTACTCCTTGATATATTACCTGTTTCTTCAATATTTATATACGTATCTACTAATTTTGGATCAATATAATATCCATTACTATCTTCTACAAAACCCTCAGCTGTATTAGCAAAAACAACTAATGATTCTGTATTCACCAAGGAAAAAATCGTTAAAAACAAACTAATTATACATAAATACAAATTCTTTTTATGTATTTTCATATACATTCCCCCCTTATTTATCTTTACTTAAATTCTACCAATAAAATTATTTTCGTACAATATTGTTCATTGATTTTAACAATAAAAACAGGTGCCACCAATCTTTCGTTAACGCTTTCTTCTCGTGAGAGATATCGGAGTTATTACAAAAAACGTCAACCATCATAAAAATATTTACAATGAATTTTACACACATATTTATCTCATCTTTTTCATCATATGTCTTATCAATAATATTTATTTTATTAATTGCCTGATCAGCATTATTTAAATTTAACTGATCGACTAATTTTTTTGAATTTCAAATTAGAGTTTTATTTTTCTCAACAACAAAAAAAACGACTAAAAGCATAAAACTAAAGTCATTTTTCTTCTCTCAAAGTTATATTTATTTTTAAATATTTACAATGAGCTTTACAAAACTCTTGCTTTCAACTTGCTTTTCAAAGTGCTATCAATTTGCTTTACTTGCTTTCATCTCGAAAAGCATTGCTATCAATTTGCTTTCATCAATATATACAAGGGTAAAAGTCGGCTCTGCTGACTTTTGAGAAATAAAGTGAAAGCATGATTGCTTTCACTTCCTTATCCTGTTTCATACCCTCAAAGAGGGTGAGAAATCGACTGTGGTTCGACTTACCACTAGCAAACGATAAGTTTGCTCTGAATAAATTTAATAACACGCTTAATATTTTTTCTGTTCATTTCGCATTTTATTTTCCCACTTTTCCATAAATAAATGTTCTTCAAAGACAGTAATGTCACTTTCGTCTGGCATAAATGCAAACATCATTTGATTAAGCATAGCTGTTTGTTTTTTCTGTTCGAACATAAATTTTTTTTGTGATTTCTTTTCTAATTCTAGTTCTAATTTCAATGCTTCATTTTCTTTTTTTAGTTCTTCGATATCATTTTTTTTATAGTTATCAACTAAGAACATAATTAATTCTCGTTGAGTTGGGCATTTTAATTCGTATGCCAACAATTGTATTTTCGAAATATATTCTTCGCTCAATCGCACACCAAATTGTTTTTGCACCATAATTATTTCCCCCTTTGTAAATTTACATAGTATGAAATCATTTGCAATAAACTTGTTTGTTTTTGACATTCAATTAATAATTCCTCACTCAATTGTTTGTTTGTTTTAGTTGTTATACTATAACTATCCAATAAAAACATAATTAATTCTTGTTGGCTACTACACCCTGTTTGTTTCATTATTTCCTTTAATTTCAAAATATATTCATCACTCAATCTAAAACTTATTTGTTTTCTATTCATTCTAATTCCTCCATCTGATCTGAATTATATGCTGTCACTTCTTCTTCTGTTACGTCACAAAAACTATATAAATCTATTTTTTTATCTATACCTTTTGTAAGGTTTTTTAAATTTTTTGCCATGTTCGAAATTTTTTCATTACGTTCTTGGCATTCTTTAAATTCATCATACAAAGGATCCGGTACAAAAAAATCTGACGCTTTTACTTTTTTATCACACATATATTCTTCTCCTTTATTTTTTATCCAGTGGCATATATTCATCAAACCACCATTTATATTCCAACCATCTTTGCTCAATCATCGGGATAATTTGCAGCCTATATCTATGAATAGTTGTTTTTCCTATATGTAATTCGTCAGATACTTCTTGTAGCGTGCTGATATTTTTAAAGAAGAAAACATCAACAAATCTTTTTTGCTCCGTTGTTAATACACTTTCAATGTCATTAAATAACTGTTCAGCACGTTCTAGTAAATCTTTATACGCTTGACGTTCTTCAGTAGAAATATTTATGAGTTTCCATTCAAATGCTTGTTTATCACGCTTAAAACGTTTTTTTCGACATATATATTCATTTACTGTAACGTTATCAATATATTTATGTTTCATACTGTTCCCCTTACTTCTTAAATTTAGCTAATAAATTTTTAAACCCTTTTGTTTTTGATTTTGTTTTTATATCAAATAAATTTTGCAATGTTTCTTCAACTTTTTGATTATGTGTAACTGTACGATTAATTTCAGCAAACACAATTTCATCACGATCAATGTTTGGAAAAGTATAAATTTGTTTTTCTTCTGGGATAGCCAAGATTTCTTTAAAATGTCTATCTATTGCTGGGAGTGTTCCATGTTTATTCAATAAGAATTTACCTCTATGATTCATCACTTCGGTAAATACTGTTGGATTTCGCCATATTTGAGGATAATTGTAATCAAATACATAGTAAATATCAGTGAAATATTTCTCATACTCTCGTATATCTTCAAACTCACATGCACTAAAATCATACAATAACACTTCATTATCGCTTTCTATCAGTTCTAGTTCTTTTAAAAAATTAAATTCATTTCGAGTGATTACTTGCTCACTCTCACTGTAACGCTCTTCAATTTTACTATCAAAGCTAATCAACTGTGTTTTCACCCTATTTTTCTGTAAAAACTCAAATGATTCCAATGATATTGTTGTAGCCCCAACACCAGCAAATAAATTAATAAATGCTATCCGCTTCTGTTTGAATAATTCTTTTTCTATCCGAACACTTTCAACTATTTTTGTTTGTGTTTCTACCTTTATTTTTTCTTCCCCAATCGGATTTAATTGTTGCATTAGTGCTTCTACATCACTTGCAGTACGAGGATTTGTAAGTAAACCATCAAGTAGAAAACATTGTTCCTCTTCTGATTGCTCAATATCTAACTCGAAAAATTGATTTAATTGTTTTGATACTAAATCTGGAATGATTTCTTTGTTTGTTGTTATTGGAATTAAGCGTACTTGATCGCCAGTTTTTTTTCTTAGTTTCAACAAAAATGGTATAAAATCTCGCTTGTTAAACGCCGTTTCATCAACAACAATACAATTTAAATGATGTTCCCTTGTTAAAATTTCCAATAGATCTTCTGTATTCTCCCAAATCCCATTGGTATCTGGATTTGCATATATTAATCGTAATTCATGTTTTGTAATTCTTTCATGTTTGACTAAATAGTCATACTGATTTACTACTGCCCTAATAATCATTATTATTCCCCTTTTCCTATTTCTAAAATTAAGTATTGTGCTGATTTTTCGTTAAATGGTGTTTTAACAATTAAGTTAGGAAACAACTCGTTCATCTCCTTCCGTACTTTCTTATACGATTTTATACTCACTACTGTATTGCCAAATTCAATCAAACGCTCAATTGGATTTGATAAATCTTTTTTCTTTACATTATTTTTCTTCATAACATTGTAATATACTGTTCTCTTATCAATCATATTTACATTCTCCCCACATCTTAAAATGGATTTAAATACCCCTATTTGCTTGCTTATCACTTTTTACATATACAAACTCATTTTCCTCTCAAAAGTGCTTTTAAGGTTACTTAAAATGCTTTTAAACACATGTGAGATAATTAGTTTAATGTTTTTATCGAAAAAAATGCAAACATATCAATTTAAATCTCTCATTAGTTCTTCTACGTCCGCTAATTTCTGAGCATATTCTTCTGGAGACAAAGAATTTATCCAGTCATTATGTTCTTTCGTTTGTTGATCCCAATTAGGCATAGTCTCATTTCGTGTATTACTAGACGTGTAAGACGTTTTACGTTGTTTTTCTGAACGCTCAAAATCTTCGCATGTTTTAATACCTTTTTTCTCCAGATTTTCAATCGTTGTTTTTAGATAATTGAGATTAACCCCTCTTGTACTTGTAAGAATACATTTGTTAATAACCAGTTCTAATAGCTGAACGTCATATTGACGTAACCACATTCTTACAGTATTTAAAACAAATTGTGTTGCAGCTATATTTAAGTTTTTCAATTCAGATATGATTCGTTGTTCATCTGTTTGTTTATTCTTTTCTTCTGTTTCAACAACTAACATACTAACTGTATTATTAACTGTATTACTAACTGTATTATTATCTTTTAAGTTTTCAACACACCCCGTTCCGTTTTCAACACACCCTGTTCCGTTTTCAACACACCCTGTTCCGTTTTCAACACACTCCGTTCCGTTTTCAACACACCCTGTTCTATTTTCAACACACCCTTTTTCATTTTCTCCATATAACTTTTTCGTGCATCTAACAATTCTCTTTTCAATTGATTTTGTGCCGTTTTTGTATTGATGAAAAATATTTACAAAACCTTTCTTTTCCAAATCTCTAATAATTGTCGAACATCTTGTTTTTGATATTCCAAAAAAATTTGAAAAATGCTCATTGCTTGCATAACAGCCTTCTGAATTATCCAAACTGTCAATCTCGACTAGAAACAGTTTTTCCATAACAGATAATTCTTTATTAATCCAAATCCATTTTGGAATCCAAACACCTTTAAAATCTCTCTGCATTATTCAGCTCCTCCTTTTTAGGGGGCTTTAGATCATTGATATTAAAACTTGCTCTCTCAATACCCAATCGTTCAAATAAAACTTGTTTAGAAATTCTACCTTTCATAACTACAAATCCCTTTTTTTCCAACTCATCATTGATAGTGCGTACAATTTTTGCACTCTTGTTGTAATCAAATCTAATAATTGCTCCTACTTCTCTAATCGTCAGTAATGATGGTAATTGTTCATATGTCATTTTCCCTCCTCCTTTTTAACCTTTTGAGTTAATTGTTTTTCAAAAAAAATATTTATTTTACCTTTCGGTAAATCAAACAATTCCAAAATCTTCAGTTTTTCTGCATCAGTAAAGTCTACTTTCCCATTTTCCTTACGGAAATATGTTATAGGTACCACCCCTAATAAATCAGCCATATCCTTTTGTGTTAGACCTCTTACTTTTCTTTCTTTAACTAATTCATAAAGCATATGTATACCTCCTTGTTACAATACCCACTTTAATATCCTAAAAGGTTAAAGTCAATAACTTTTTAACTTTTAGTGTTAATTTTTTAACTTTTAGAGTTAAAAAGCTTTAATACATTGTATTAAAACGATATCATTAATTCACCTTAAACGATAAAAAGGAGTTGATTCATATGGAAAATAACAATTTAGGACAAAAAATAAGGAGTTCTCGTAAAGCACTTAACTTAACACAATCCGAACTTTCTGAAAGAACAAATGTTCCACTTATGCAGATATCAAGATATGAACGAAATGTGAATGAGCCTGATTTTGAAACAATAAAGCGTATTGCAGATGCCTTAGATGTTCCAACTACATGGCTACTAGGCATAAAAGACGAAATACTATCTGAATCAAATAATCTTTACAAAAATCCGAATCCTCGTTACGCACCATTATTGGGCACAGCAAGTGCTGGCACTCCTGAAAACACTGATGACTTTATTGATGAAATGCTAGAAGTACCAACCTTTATTAAACATAAAGCAAATTACATGTTTTTTATAAAAGTTAATGGTGATTCTATGAACAAACTAATGCCTAATGGATCAGTAGCTTTAATTTTAAAATCGGAACATTTTACAAAGCAACCCATATCTGGAGATATTGTCGTCTTTAAAGTCGATAACGACTTTTGTATAAAACGCTTCATTGAAACAGATACAGTCGTTATATTTGAGCCATCTAGCTACTCTGATGAATTTAAACCACTAGTCTATGTAAAAGGATCTAACATTGATATTGAAATAATAGGTAAAGTAATCTATACATACAATATTTGGGAATAATTGCTTAAATATAGTTAAAAAAACAGAATAATAAAAAACCAAGCTATTAATAACTTGGTTTTCTTTTAATTATTTATATTGTGATATGTGCTTGTCCAAAACTTTCAAAATATTACTTTTATTTTCAGAAGCATTGGTAGTTGATAATTGTCCTTTTTTAGAGCTCAAATCTGGACTGCGACGTATAAAATTTTTTGCTTCCTCTCCTTTACTTGTTATTTTCTTATTACCTATTAATACGCATTCAATATTTGTACAAAACCATATTAAATCATATTCTTTTTGATTAACATAATTATTTATACTTGTAAAAAAATTCTTCTCCGTCCTATCTGTATTGATTTTATCTGTGTCAATCACATAAATTACTTTTGTCTCTCCAGAAAACATTTGGATATATTTCCCTATTTCTTTTTGTACTTTTGGAGATTGATAATTTCCTGTATAACGCAAGCGAAAACTTAACTTTGATGCATTTGAATTATTAACATGTAAC
>CAMFJD010000013.1 GCA_945956935.1 uncultured Bacillota bacterium
TGTTGTGGGCTTTTTTTATTTCCACTAGTGCAATTTCATTATACAATTAAGCTAAGGAAAAAGTTCAATAAATCTATAATTTATCAAATATACATGATAGCGATTTCAAATTATACTGATGTTAGAAAGTTGAAAGGAGGAAAAAACATGTGGAGTAAACAAATGAAAACATTTAAACGAAATCGAACGTTGTTTATGCTCACGTTACCGGCGACAATTTGGTATTTCGTCTTTGCATATTTACCAATGGTGGGGGTACTACTCGCATTTAAGCGTTATCGTGTCAATGGAGGGTTCTTCAATAGTTTATTTACGAGTGAATGGGTTTGGTTTGATAACTTTAAATTTTTATTTTCAAGCAGTGATGCTTGGTTGATTACACGAAATACGGTATTGTACAATATTGTCTTTATCGTATTGGGGATTGTGTTACCAATCTTACTCGCAATTGGGATTAATGAGTTATTGAACAAACGATTGGCGAAATTTTATCAAAGTATGTTGTTCTTACCATATTTTATTTCATGGGTAGTGGTGAGTTACTTTGTATACGCGTTTTTAAGTCCAGAATCTGGATGGATTAATGGGTTACTAACGCAAATGGGATCAGATCCAATTTCATGGTATTCGGAAGCGAAATATTGGCCGTTTATTATTATCTTTATGGGGGTGTGGAAAACACTTGGATATAACATTGTTGTGTATCTCGCAGCCATTTGTGGAATTGATCAGACATATTATGAAGCAGCAATGCTTGATGGTGCGACAAAATGGCAACAAATTCGTTATATTACAATTCCGCTATTAAAGCCAGTTATTATTATTCTCTTTATCTTAGCAGTTGGTCGTATTTTCAATGCTGATTTTGGACTATTTTATCAAGTTACACGCGATTCAGGTGCATTATATTCTGTAACAAATGTTATCGATACCTATGTATATCGTGGATTAATGACGTTAGGTGAAGTTGGAATGAGTTCAGCAGCAGCATTATACCAATCAGCAGTTGGATTAGTTTTAATTTTAATTACGAATAAAATTATTAAGAAAATAGATAAAGATCAAGCATTATTTTAGAAAGAGGGGTGTGCGTATATGGCACAAGCAATGACATCACCATTACGTGATATTCATTCAATTAGTAAAAATTCCAATCGAATCTTACATCTGATTTTTGCAGCCTTAGCTTTCTCATGTATTATTCCGTTTATCTTTATTTTCATGATTTCGATTTCAGCTGAAGATTCGATTAAAGAATTTGGTTATCAATTTATCCCACAAGCATTTAGCTTAGATGGTTATCAGTATGTTATTAGTGGAAGTGATCAATTAGTGACATCGTATATGGTCACAATTACAGTTACCGTACTTGGAACATTAGGAGGATTATTCTTAATTTCAACATATGCGTATGCATTATCGCGATCAGATTTTGCGTACAAACGCTTCTTTACAGTTATTGCTGTCATTCCAATGCTCTTTGGAGGGGGAATGGTTGCTAATTATATGATTGTGTCGCGTTTCTTAGATATTAAAGATACAATTTTTGCACTTATTTTACCGATGATGATGAATTCGACGTATATGTTTGTCTTGAAAAGTTTCATTACATCTTCAGTACCTGATGTGATTATCGATTCAGCGCGAATTGATGGTGCTTCAGAATGGAGAATTTTCTTCCGTATCGTTATGCCAATGGTAGTTCCTGGGCTCGCAACAATTGCCTTGTTCTTAGTACTTGGGTATTGGAACGATTGGATGAATGCCATGTTATATATTGAAACAGATAAATTAATGCCGTTACAGTATTTACTGATTCGGATAGAAAACAGTATGAGCTTCTTAGCTGATAATGCCGCACAGATGGGGATTTCTGGTGTAGAGGCGGCGGCAAACCTACCAAAAGATTCTGCGAAAATGGCAATCGTTGTTTTATCTACAGTTCCAATTTTATTTGCCTATCCATTTTTCCAAAAATACTTTGTGAAAGGATTAAACTTAGGAGCAGTCAAAGAATAGTAATAATAGATATATATGAATAAATAAAAAAGTGAGGAAATAGACTATGCACTATGTATTAGAAAGAATTCAAAAAATTTGCCATGATCTGAAAGATTTACAGTATCGTGAAACAGTAAAAATTAGTGATTACAAAAAACATGACGGAAATTTTAAAAACCTAACAGATTTAGCAAATCGTGCAACACAAGCAGGATGGGAAAATTTTACAACCGGTGATTTATGGGGTGGCTACGATAAGCATTGTTGGTTTACGAGTTCGGTTACAGTACCAGAACATTTTGCTGGGCAACCTTTAGTATTAGAATTTTATACTTTTGATGAAGGTTGGGATGCGACAAATCCACAATTTATGTTATATATTGATGGTGTACATGTACAAGGTTTAGATATTAATCATCGTGAATATGTATTAACAAATGCAGCAGTTGCAGGACAAACATATACAATTGATTTACATGCATACAGTGGATTAAATGATAAACAAGCGACATTACATGGTGTGCTAGCCATTCTAGATCGACCTGTCCGTGATTTATACTACGATTTACAAGTCCCGATTTGGGTATGTGAAAAATTAGAGAAAGAAGATAAGCGTCGTATTGATATGTTGACAACATTGAATGATGCAATTAACTTATTAGATTTCCGTAAAGTACGTAGTGAAGCATTTGATGCAAGTGTAGAGGCGGCACATGAATTTTTGGCAAAAAATTTCTATGATGAAATGTGTGGGCACAGTGAAACAATTGCGACATGTATTGGACATACACACATCGATGTTGCATGGCACTGGACAGTAGCACAAACACATGAAAAAACTGGGCGCAGTTTTGCGACAGTATTATCACTAATGAATCAATATCCAGAATATAAATTTATGTCAAGTCAACCACAGTTATATGAATTCTTAAAAGAAGATTATCCAACACTGTATGCACAAGTGAAAGAACGTGTAGCAGAAGGGCGTTGGGAACCTGAAGGAGCAATGTGGTTAGAAGCTGACTGTAATGTGACATCAGGTGAATCACTTGTACGTCAAATTTTATTTGGAAAACGCTTCTTTAAAGAAGAATTCGGGGTCGATAATAAAGTACTCTGGCTTCCAGATGTATTCGGGTATTCTGCAGCTTTACCACAAATCATGAAAAAAACGGGAATCGAGTATTTCATGACGACAAAAATCGCATGGAACCAATTCAATAAAATTCCATATGATACATTTAAGTGGCGTGGAATTGATGGAACAGAAATTTTAACTCACTTTATTACAACAAAAGATCCGTACCAAGAAAAAGATTCGTTCTTTACAACATATAATGGAAATTTACATCCAGGTGCTGTGATTGGGGCATGGGATCGTTATCAGCAAAAAGCGTTAAATAACGATGTTATGATTAGTTATGGACACGGTGATGGTGGTGGTGGACCAACTTACGAAATGTTAGAAGTAGGTCGTCGTCTTGAAAAAGGAATTCCAGGTGCTCCACGTGTACAACAAGGTCACAGTTTAGATTATTTCAAACGTCTTGATGAGAAAGTTGGTTCGCATCCAAAATTACCGACATGGGCAGGAGAACTATACCTAGAATACCACCGTGGAACATATACATCAATGGCACGGAATAAGCGCGATAACCGTAAGAGTGAGCAAGTGTATCAATCATTAGAAAAAATGAATACATTTGCAATGTTACACGGAAAATCATATCCACAAGCAAAAATTAATAAGCATTGGAAAACGATCTTATTGAATCAATTCCATGATATCTTACCTGGAACATCAATTCAGCCTGTATATGAAGTAACGGCAGAACAATACGCAGAAATTTTAGCAGATGGTCGAGAAATGTTGGCTGAGGCGATTGGTTATATTGGTTCAAATATTTCAACACAAGTACAAACATTATTAGTCACAAATACATTGTCGTTTGTTCGTGATGATATTGTTGAATTTGATGCCCCTGAAGGAATGGAAGTATTCCATTTAACTGATGGAGAGACACGCATTGCTTGCCAAAAAACACATAAAGGAACATATGTCGCTTTCGTGCAGAGTATTCCAGCCAATGGATATAAAACGCTCGAATTTGCAGCAGGTTTAATAGAAGCACCGATAACGACTGTCGCAACAACAACTCAGCTAGAAAATCAATATTTTGCGATTGCATTAGATGATGTTGCAGAAATGACATCAATTTTTGATAAAGTAGCACAACGTGAAGTGTTAAAACCTGGACAAAAAGGAAATCAAATTCAAGCATTCGAAGATAAACCAATGTTCTGGGATAACTGGGATATAGATATGTACTATACTGAAAAAATGTGGCCAGTTACGGATGTAGCATCAATTGAAATCATTGAACATGGCAATGTTCGTAGCGTACTGCGTATTGAACGTAAGTTTGTCGATTCAACAATAATTCAAGATGTGATCATTTACGCAAATTTACCGAAAATTGATTTTGAAACGTATGTTGATTGGAAACAAAGTCAAGTATTATTAAAAGCAGCTTTTCCTGTTGCAGTGAACACAACAAAAGCAACATATGAAATTCAGTATGGAAATTTAGAACGACCAACACACAAAAATACATCTTGGGATCAAGCACGATTTGAAGTATGTGCACATAAGTGGGCGGATATTTCTGAAGGAGACTATGGTGTGAGTCTATTGAATGAAAGTAAATATGGACATGATATTGTTGATGGAAATATGCGTTTAACACTTTTAAAATCAGGGACAATGCCGCATCCGACAACGGATCAAGAAGAACATTTCTTTACATACTCATTACATCCACATGCACATGGATGGCAAGACGCACAAACAGTTGCATTGGCAGAAATGTTAAATGTTCCGTGCCAGACACAAGTATTAGCTGCAAAACAAGAAGGAACATTACCACAAGTATTTAGTTTACTTTCAGTTGATCAATCAAACATTTTGATTGAAGTTATTAAAAAAGCAGAAGAAGATGATTCAATTATTGTGCGTATGTATGAAAATAGTAACAAACAAACAACAACACTGTTAACAAGTGGATATGAAATTGTTGAAGCATATGAAACAGATATGTTAGAACAAAATGAAGCTCGACTTTGTGCTGAAGCATCACAGGTTACTTTAACGTTCAAACCATTTGAAATTAAAACAATTCGTATTCAGTTAAAAAAATAAATAGATTCAAACATACAAAGCTCGTAGCGAGTACGAGCTTTGTATAAAAATAGGGGGTACTCATATGATGAATTTTAAAAAAAGTTTTTTTACAACAACAGCAATCACATTAACTGCCGCAACGTTATTAACTGGGTGTGGATCAAGTACAGGAACAAGTGGGACAGACGCTGATGTGACAAATTTAACGTGGTATGTTATTGGAGCACCACAAAAAGATACGGCACTAGTACAAGAAAAAATTAATGAATACACAGCAGAAAAAATTGGAGTGACAGTTGATATTAAATCAGTTGATTTTGGGGATTATAATCAAAAATTACAAGTTGTTTCAAGTTCTGGAGAACCATATGACCTTGCTTTTACAGCGGCTTGGGCAAATGATTATCTTGTGAATGCCCGTAAAGGATCATTTTTAGCAATTGATGAGTATTTAGCAACACCAGAAGGTCAAGAGCTTTATGAAGCAATTGATGAACGTTTCTGGGAAGGGGCAAAAGTAGGCGATGAAACTTATGGAGTTCCAACGCAAAAAGAAATTTCTTCGGCACCGATGTGGGTGTTTACAAAAGAATATGTTGATAAATATAATATTCCATATGAAGAAATCCATACATTAGAAGATTTAGAGCCATGGTTGCAAAAAATTAAAGACAATGAACCTGGAGTAACACCATTATATGTTTCACGGGATTTTTCAACACCATCATCATTTGATCAACTATTAGAACCACTAGGGGTTGCATTAAATAGTGAAGGTGAATTACAAGTGGAAAATTTATATGAAACACCTGAAAAAATAAAAGCGTTAGAAACAATGCGTGATTGGTATAAAAAAGGTTTAATTAATTCAGACGGTGCAACAGCTGGAGATGATAAAACAATTAAACGTTTTGTTACTAAAGGTGATGGTCAACCATATGCTGATGTCATTTGGTCAAAAGATCTTGGATATGAAGTTGTAACGTCAGAAATTATGCAACCAGTTATTACAAATGCAAGTACAACAGGATCATTAACAGCAATTTCTTCAACATCAAAACATCCAGAAGAAGCATTTAAATTTTTAGTGCTATTAAATACTGATGAATATTTACGTAATCTTGTTAACTACGGTATCGAAGGAACACATTACGAAAAAGTAAATGATACACAAATCTCACTATTACCTGACCAAAAGAACTATTCAATGCCGTATTTTGCATTAGGAAATATGTTCATAACATATACGTTAGAAAATGAACCAACGACAAAATGGGATGAATTCATTGAATTTAATGATAGTGGAATTACTTCGCCGGCGTTAGGGTTCAAATTTGATCCAACACCAGTTCAAACAGAAGTTGCAGCTTTCCGAAATGTACTTGATGAATTTGGTGCACCGTTAAATACAGGAACAGTTGAAACAGCCGATTATTTACAAAAATTAAATGAAAAATTAAAAGCATCAGGAATTGATAAAGTAAAAGAAGAAATGCAACGCCAACTTGATGAGTGGGTAGCAGAAAATAAATAAGGAGTTCAACTCATATGGCAATTATTGCATACGATTTTGGTGGAACAGCAATTAAAGTAGGTGTGTTTGTTGAAGATCAACTTGTCGAGCGAACAAAATTTGCTACACCGAAAGTACAACATGAATGTCTTGAATTATTAATCGAACAGTTACGTAATTTTAGTAAAAACTATCCTATTACTGGAATAGCATTGAGTGTTCCAGGGGCTGCAAATCAAGCAACAGGAATAGTTGGTGGTGCAAGTGCTATACCCTACTTGCACAACTTTAATTGGTATGAATTTTTCCAACAGGAATTGTCAGTACCAGTGACAATGGCGAATGATGCGAATTGTGCGGCACTTGGTGAGGTGCACTATGGTGCTGCAAAAGGCTATGATGATGTCATTTTTGTAGTAATAGGTACTGGAATTGGTGGTGCAATCGTTAAAAATGGACAGGTACATGTTGGGAAAAATTTACATGGTGGTGAGTTTGGATACATGATTCAAAATCCCAATACTTTGCAGATATGGAGTGAGCAAGCATCAACATACGCATTAATTCAAAGAGTATGTGCACTCACAGGTGAAATATATACAGGTGAAGAAATCTTTACAAAAATAAATCATAATGAAATTATTGCTGCTGAAGTAGTACAATGGTATCAAGATCTTGCAATTGGTATATACAATTTGCAATATAGCTTTGATCCCGAGTGTATTGTCATTGCTGGTGGTGTGAGTGAACATCCGACATTTTCCCAGGAAATAAACGAGGCAATGGAACATGTCTTACAAAGTGTTGGCATTGCTCAAATAAAGCCAAATATTCAAGTGGCAATGAATGGGAATCATTCAAATCTTTACGGAGCTTATGTACATCATCAACATATGACTTACTAAAAATAATTAACGCAAAAAACTATTCGTTATTCTCTCAAAAAATAAAAAGGGCAGATGTTGTTCAATCTGAAAATATGTGGCTTTGGAGCCAGACGCCCTTTTTCTGGCTCCAAAGCCACATATGCTGGGCGCACAAATTTAGGTTCAACCTTATTCTATAGTATAAGGTTGTGAGGAGATGATTACTGATGAAAAACGCAGTATCACTATTCTTAGAATGGATTATTCCACCAGTAGCAGATGAACAAACACCAAAACCAGTTGTCCAATGGCTGTTGTTTGATGCACATAATCAGTATTGTGCCTTCCACTTTTAGGAAGTCCGTGCCCAGCTCCTAAGTGGATGACGCAAATTTTGCCGAATCCAAATAAAAAAGCGGTTAGAACACGTGAGAGTGTTCTAACCGCTTTTTATTATTTTAAAATAATTTTTTTGGGAAAAGGAGTTTTTCTAGAAATGTTCCACATTTTATCAATATATGCCGTCGTATATGCCTGCTCTATGAGATGATAATAGTATGCTCCCTTATTTGTTAAGATATAACAGTTGTTTTGTACTTTAATTAAACCAAGTAATTTTGCAATCAATAATTCTAAGCCATACAAATCTTCTAATTTGATTGCAAAAAAAGTTTCGAATTCAGCAGGATTGATTTCTGTGCTATAAGCACGCCAAAACAAATAATAGACAGCACGTTGGCGTAAAGTAAACCTTGTTGTGAGTGCAGTTGGCAGCTGATTAGCTTGAATTCGTTCAATATATGCTGGAATAGAAAAAGTATTGATTTTAAATTGTTCTTTTAATAATGTTGTTGCTGATACACCAAAACCTAAAAAATTATCCCGCGTCACAGATGAATACTTTTGGGTATTTGTTTCAGCAAAAGTCCAAACGGATGTTCGTTCGCGCCCAGTTTGTTCACAATAATCTGCAATTGCTGATAACATTTTTTTCTTTTGTTTTTCAGGGAGTGGTTTATATGTATTATGAGCGAAGGTAAAATCGATAAAAGGGTATGTGGAAATTTGTGTAGCACCGAGTGAAAAAGCTGTTTCGATATCTTTTATTAGCGTTTCATGTGTTTGACCGGGAATTGCAAAAATGAGATCAACATCAATCACGTCGAAACATGCAGCGCGTATAGTTTGGAATATATATGCATAGTCGAATGGAATTCGTCCGATAGTGTGTAAATGTTCAGATTGAAATGACTGAATACCGATACTAATCATTGATACGCCAAATGATTTTAATATTGATAAAACAAATGGATTGATATCATTTGGATGAAGTTCGACACCGATACCACCATCGATTTCATAGTAGTGTTGTAATGTGTTGATAATACGACCTAAATCATGTAAAAGTAAAGCGGGTGTTCCACCACCAAAATAGAGACTAGTTACCTTTTTTTTGCCAATTTGCATACTACCAACAAGTTTAATTTCAGTTAAAAGAGCATCGACATATTGTTTTGCTAAATTTGAATCATACTTCTGTTTGCAGTATGGGCAGAAGCTACAAAGTGTTCGACAAAATGGAATGTGCACGTATAATCCAAGCTGCTGTGTATCTTCATAGTTGAGGTACTCATCGTAATGATCAGTGAAAATGAATGGTTGAAATGATCGTGTTAAATAAGCACGCATAAGTGATGTAAACATAGGTGAATATTACCTCCATTAGTTGTAGTTAAATATAACGCAAATAAGTTTGTATCATTTCAAAAATAATAGGAATATTTCCTTGGAAAAGAAGTGCATACTCAGCGGCGAAAAAATATCCACATTCACTGCAAAGATTATCAATATCAATGCAGCGACCACAGGTTGATATTATGCCGTTTTCCATTACAACACATTGGTGACAAGGAGTTGGGAAGGTATTATGAATAAGATATGGAAAAGCACTCTTTAGATTGAAAATAGGATAACCTTCCTTCATTAAAAGTGTAATTTCATCACAAATTTGTTGTTTGTCTGCTATGGTTAAACGTAAACGTTCAGTACCTGGATATGGTGTGTGGAAATTAAATGAAACTGCTCGAACATTTTTGGTTTCTTTTGCAATGGTACTGACTTGACGAATTTCATGTTTATTGAGTTGATTAATCGCCATATATAAACAAATGTTATTGCTAGGGGCTTGTGCAATATTATGCATAATCGTATCAAATGTTTTTCCGCGAATACAATCATGGATATGCTTGCTGCCATCAAGACTAAGTAAGATTAGATCAGCTTCGGGTAGATTAAGTGTTAATGTTCCATTCGTAACAACGTTAACAATCGAAAATCCCATAGCTTTAGCCTCTAGAACAAGCGTACGCAGTGAATGTGTGCCATCTTGCCAAAGAAATGTTTCACCGCCACAAAAAAATAAAATACGGATACCCATCTCGTATAGTATATTCATTTCTTGACGAATTTGTTTGTATGGATGAATAATAGCAGTAACATTATTGACAGCACAGTGTTGACAATGTAAATTACAACGATCTGTTAAAATAATCGTTCCAAGAATAGGCTGCTTTTTTTTAAAAACAATAGTTTTTATCCCGAAACTGGCGAATTGCATAAAATGATTGAATTTCATAGAAAACATAGCCTCCTTCACTTTGTAATTATTGTAGCATTTTTTCGAATGAAAGTAATCTTTTATTAATCTAATAGTTACACAATATAATTTGTACAGCTATATATACATTGATTTTAATTGAAAATAAAAAGGTTGTATCGATGATTAGATACAACCTTTGTTGCTATTTGGCTAGTGGTTTAGGAAGAGTATTAGTAGTAGCTAATTCATAGAACCATTCTCCTGAACGTTTAACTGTTCGCTTTTGTGTGGTTAAATCAAGCGAAATCAACCCATAGCGGTTTTTGTAGGCATTGAGCCAAGACCAGTTATCAATACCTGTCCAAACATGATATCCAACACAATTACTACCAGCATTGATTGCACGTGCAAGAGCAGTTAAATGATCATAAAAAAATTGGATGCGATATATGTCTTGAATTTGCCCTGATTCGTTGGTAAATCGTTGTTCATTTTCCACACCCATCCCATTTTCAGCAACATACCAGCGGGGATTATCATACTCTGTTTTTAAACGCATAGCTAAATCGAAAATCCCTTCTGGATAAATTTCCCATCCTCGGTAAGGATTCATGACACGTTTTGGCCATTCGTAAGGAATAAAATATGTGTCTGGCATGAATGAGTGGGTATTTGGTGTGCTTGGTGCTTGGACACGTCTTGGTTGGTAGTAATTAACGCCTAAAATATCAACACGATTTTGCGCAATAATAGCTAAGTCTGAGTCGGAATACGTAGGTAAGCATGCATGTTTTTTTAGGATATCGACGAGCGGTTGTGGGAATGTTCCTTTAAGTGCAGGGTCAAGGAAAGAGCGATTAAGAAAGCAGTCAGCAATTAGTGCTGCATATTTATGCTGTGGTTCATCATTTTTTGGGTATGTTGGTGAAAGATTGACTATGATGCCAATTTCTCCACTAAATCCTCCAGTACGAAATGTATCAACAGCTAATGCATGAGCAAGTGCTAAATGATAACCAACTTGAGCAGCACGACGGCTGTCAACAATGCAAGGATAGTGAAAATGATCTAAATACCCACATTCAACGATAACGATTGGTTCATTGAATGTAAACCAGTGTGGAACAAGATCACCAAAGAGTGTAAAACATGTGTTTGCGTATGTGGCGTATGCATCGACGACATCACGATTTTCCCATCCACCAACATTTTGGAGTGGCATTGGTAAATCAAAGTGGAACAGATTAACAAATGGTTCAATTCCAAGCGTGTGCATTGTCGATAAAACATCACGATAAAATATCACTGCTTGTTCATTAATAGCACCTGTTCCCTCAGGTATTAAGCGAGACCAACTGATTGAGATTCGGAGAGAATTGAGTCCTACTTGACTAAGCAAGGCTAAATCTTCACGGTAATTTTGTGAAAATGTAGATGTTGTTTCTGGACCGACTTGATCAAAAAATAATTCTGGATTTTGTTCAAACCAATAATCCCAAATGTTTTGTCCTTTTCCATCTAATGGATGATAGCCTTCACTTTGTGGGGCAGAGGTCGCACTTCCCCAGTAGAAATTATTTGGAAATGTATAGTTCATCATAAAAACTCCTTTTTTTGTATGTGTGAAACGGCCCAATTAGGCAAACTGGACCGTTTCGATAGTAGTTATCTATTGTGTAGGTATACCGAAAACATCAATAGAGTAAATGCGTACTGCCGAATCAGCACCCTGACTAGGTTTGTTTACGGTAATTTTAACGTAGCGAGCTTTATGAGCTGCGAATGTATCAATTGTTTCTGCCAAAGCATTTTTTTTCACTTCAGTAACTGTTTCAAATGTAACTCCGTCAAGACTTGTTTCAATTGTATAGGACTGAGTGTTCATATCTGCTCCTTCACCACCAGCTTCAGCATGAGCCATATAAACTTGACTAATCATCATTTCATTACCTAAATCAATTGTCAAATCATGTGGAGCAGGACCAACAGCACACCATTTAGTTGATAAGTCTTCATCTAATACGAACGGTGGTGCTTCACCGTCATGAATGAAACTAGAAGCAGTGGCTGTTTTTCCTTGTGAAATATTAGTTACTTGATTGGCTGCTTCATCAACTGTAATTAATCCGATAATTTCACGTGTATCTTCACCTTTTTCATTTTTAGCAATAAGCGTTACTGGGTATGTACCAGGTGTACTATATGTTACTATTGGTTCATGTTCAGTTGATGTCTCGATGTCACTGCCTGGTAAAATCCATTCAAATTCTGTACTTGTTTGAGAACTTAAATTGACAAATGTTACATTGTTTCCTGGAGCAATCAATGTTTGGCTCGCTTTGAAATTTGCTTTTGGTAATGTATTATCAGGCCAAGTAAGTGTTACAGTTTGTTTATTTCCACGCTGGAAATCATCATTCAGCGCATAAACAGCAAAGGTTGTTTCATTCCCATTTTCGGCACGTTGTAATGCATTCACGAAGAAAATATTATTAGGTGTAGCTCCTAAAAATGAGAGGGACCCATCAGGATTTTCACGATATATTTCATATCGTTTAGCTTGTTCTACTGGTTCAAAATCAATAGTTACTCCGGCAAACATATCATCTTCTTCAAAGAGCGAGTTAGTAATTGTTAATGTGCTCATGTCAAGTAGCGGGATGTCTTGTTTTGTTTGGAGTGTCAGTTTTCCAAGATTGAAAGTGAGTTTATTGACTGCAGTGTCTGATTGAAGTCCAAGGCTAACAGAAGTAATCGTTTGACCGGCATAATCACTTAGATCGAATTCAATCGTTGTCCATACGTCACTTGTATTTGTGCCAGCAATTGTGACGGTTTTACCATCAGTAAATGTCAATACTAAGTCAACTTGAATTGGATTATTTGATGTCGCAGCAATAGTAGCAACCGCATTTTCAGGTATTGTAGCTTGTGCTGTGTACAATGACCAGTAAGAAGGTGTATTAGCATCTAAATTTCCAGTAACTTTTAAGCTGTTTCCACCATAATAAGCATTCGCATAATCTAGTGTTACAGCTAATTCATTTGCACCTTCATGTGTGAAAAGCCAACGATATGTTGGTAAGACATCTGCTAAACTACGGTTATTCCAATCAAGTAATGAAACTTGCTCACCATTGATAAAATAGTTATAACCGTTTCCAACGTTAAAGTGAGTTTGGAATGGGAAACTCGTTAATACTGAACGTTCAGGAATATATGTTGAAATACCACGCCACTGTGTGTCTGTTGTTTGCGTTAATTTTGCAGGATTTTGGAATTCATTAACCCAGAAGCGATTTTCTTTCATTTCAAAGTCATCAGGATTATCTGAAGAGGCATATGACCAACTTGGACTATATAAACCAAGCGATGTTTGAGTTGTATTTTCACGTTCAAACAAATCCCATTGAACAGGTGTTGAGAATCCCTCAGCTTGAACATCAATTCCAGCGTATAATTCATACGGATCGAATTGGATTTGAGTTGCTAATTCATGTGTTTTTTCTAATAGCTTTTCAGGTGCTAATTTATTAGTTGTCCACCAGAAATTAAGAAACATACTATCAGCGATTTTTTGTTGATTTTCATCCATAATGAAAAATTGATTTTTATCAGTTAAAGCATTTTGCCAATCCATCTCACCATCTTTCGTCATTGAATCGTACCACATAATTTCTAATTCAGGCGCTGTAGCTTTAAATGCTTTGATAAATTCACGCATTTTCTGTGCGTGTTCAGCAGTTAGTTGTGCTTCATCGCTTGATTCAGTTTCTTGATTGATAAACCACCCTTCAAAACCATAAGTATTTGCAACTTGAATAAGTTTAGCAATCATTGGAAAATCCCCATTTTCATCCTGTGCCAAAAATAAATCAAGCCACTCCATTTTCCCACCATGAGCTGTCATCGGAAAGAAAACAGTTCCTAATACAGGGACACCATTTTTGTGAGCGATATCAATGACATCTGCACTTGGCGGAACAATGATACCTTCTCCAGATGATCCTCCCCAATAGACGAGTTTGTCAACGTATTGCCAGTAAGAGAATGTATTGGCACGAAATGATGTACTCCCTTGTGCAGGATTTCCACTTGTACTAGTATTCATCATGGAAATCGCAACGAGGTTAGTATCGTGATTTTGTTTTTCGTGTAGTAACGGTAACTTTGTCTTGTCAATACGTTCGACAAGTGGTTGTGTACTGATGTGGAATGCGTTGTTTTCATCCGTAATTGGATCCCACTGGAGAAGTTCATCTGGAAACCAATGTGGAGCTAGTGGTTGGTTACTCATTTTCAATGTGGAACCTTCTTCTGTCATGTTGAATGTAATTGAAGATTGAGTGTTTGTCCCACTGCAACCACTCAACAGTGCTGCTGCACTTAGTATACAAGCACATGGTAAAAATTTGTTAGTACGCATAAAATATACCTCCGATTTTTATGCTCTTTCCCCCCTTTTTGAAAAAGAAAACGTTTTCAAGGAAAGGCAGACTTTATTGTATCACAGGTGATTTTGATACGAAAGTGGAGGAAATCTAGAAAAAGTGGAGAAAAAACAGGTTTAATCAAAGGTATATGAATAGCATAGAGTGTGTATTTATGATGTGTCAATGCATCCTCGATAAACAGAACAATCAAATGGAGTAAACATTGAAAAGAGTTGGGAAAAGATGAATAAATAATTGGAAAAAGTTTTATATTTAAATAAAAAGAAAAATGACTCTCATGTAAAAAGAGTCATTTGTGAGTTATGAGTGTGTGTGGCTTCAGCCAACTATTAATTCTGTGTGTTTTCAGCATGGTGCTACCATGAACATCTTCATCATCTGTCGTGCCAATGCCAAAAACTTAGTCCCAGAAGCTATTACTTTGTTGCAATTGATAATAGTAACCTTTATTTTCCATGAGTTGATCATGCGTTCCACGTTCTGCAATACCTTGCCGTCCTAAGACGATGATTTCGTCAGCGCTTTTTACGGTGCTGAGGCGATGAGCAATAATAATGTTTGTACGACCAATTGTTAAAGCATCCAGTGCTTGCTGAACTTGATATTCTGTAATTGTATCGAGTGCTGATGTTGCCTCATCTAAAATTAAAATTTGTGGATTTTTTAAAAATACACGTGCAATAGCAATACGCTGTTTTTGCCCACCAGATAATTTGACACCACGTTCACCAACGAGTGTATCATAGCCATCTTCGAGTTTACAGATGAAATCATGGATATGCGCACGTTTTGCTGCTTCGATTACTTGCTCAGTAGTAGCATCAGGATTACCATAGAGGATATTGTCGCTAATTGAACCCCAGAAAATATATACGTCTTGTTGAACGTGTCCAATGCTTGAACGTAAGTCAGCGAGATCTAATGTGCGAATATCATGATTATCAAGTGAGATTGTACCATTGGATATATCATAAAAGCGAGGAATAAGCTGTGATATTGTCGATTTACCGACACCAGATTCGCCGACTAAAGCTATTTTACGCCCAGCAGGTATATGGAGTGAAAAATTATGTAACACAGGGATTTCACTTGTAGGGTACGTAAAATCAACATGTTTAAACGTAATGTCCCCCTTCACTTCAGCTAAGTGTGTTGCATTGTTAGGTGAAGTGATTTCTGGTACTAATTCCATAACATCGTGGAAGCGTTCAAATCCAGCCCATCCAGTTTGAAATTGTTGCATAAAAGCAATTAGACGTCGAATTGGCTGAACTAAAAAATTAATATATAGAAGATACGCTGTAAATTCACCAAAAGCTAATTCACCACGAATAACAAAGATTGCACCAAAAACAAGGACAAATAAATTTAACATATCAATGAGGAAATTATTTCCACTCGTGAAAATAGCCATTTGTTTGTAAGCACCACGCCATGAATCACGATAACGTTCATTATTTTCACGGAAGCGTTCAATTTCAAAATCTTCATTTACAAAAGATTGGACGAGCCGAATACCCCCAATACTACTTTCAATCGTAGAATTGATTTCTCCATGAGTTTTACGAATCTCACGGAATCCACGCATCATTTTATCACGACGTGACAATGAAAACCAAATAATAATCACAACAATTGGAAAAATGATGAGTGTAAAGAGTGCATTCATCGAAAATAAAATGAAGAAACTTCCGATGAGCATAATAGTTGAGATGAGTAAGTCCTCAGGTCCATGATGAGCTAACTCAGTAATATCACGTAAATCACCTGTAATTCGTGTCATAATTGTCCCAGTTTTATTTTCATCATAGTAACTAAATGGTAGTAGTTGAAATTTCTTAAATAAATCGCGGCGCATATCGTGTTCGATGTTTGTTCCCATAATATGACCCCAATAGTTGACAATATAAGAACAACCAAGACGTAATAAAAAGAGTGCGAGTAGGATACCAACAAAAATAAAAATTGCTGATATATTTTGATTTGGAATGAAATCATCAATGAATCGTGCTGTGAAAGCAGGATAGACCAAATCGATAACTGCCATAAAGAGTGCAGCACTCATATCTAAGATGAAAAGCTTAGTATGCGGTTTGTAATAACTAATAAAACGTTTAAACATATTGAAAAACCCTCCTGTTTTGATGTTATTTTCAATTGTATTTTAATGGAAGTAAAATAGCAAGAGAAGTACGACAAAAGTACTCACAAAGTAAAAATGAGTATATCACGACTGTTTTTTAATCTTTTTTCGTTGTTTATTATGAAAATAGCATTTTTTTACAAGTCAACTATATGTTAAAATAGAAAGCGAAGTATAACTTTCATGTAATGATTGCTCAAAAAGGGTTCGTAAGGAATCGATCTTTGAGCGTTTTTTTTGAAATTATTGTATGAGAGATTTAAAGGAGAAAAAAATGAAACCAACAATTTATGATTTAACATATGAACAATTAGAGGCTTGGATGCTTGAAAATGGCGAGAAGAAATTCCGTGCACAACAAATTTGGAACTGGTTATATATCCAACAAGTAAGTGAATTTTCACAAATGAACAATATTTCAAAAGTTTTACTTGAAAAATTGGCAAATCATTTTATTTTATCGCCGCTTACATTAAAAGTAATGCAAGCATCAAGTGATGGAACACGTAAATATTTATTTACTTTAAATGACGGAACGTTAATTGAAACAGTACTAATGCCACACCGTTATGGAAATTCAGTTTGTGTAACAACACAAGTAGGATGTAATATTGGGTGTTCATTTTGTGCGAGTGGGACATTAAAAAAACAACGCGATTTAACTGCAGGAGAAATCATGGCTCAAGTGATGCTTGTACAACAAGATTTAAACACACTTGAAAGTGATGAACCACAACGCGTGAGTCATATCGTTATTATGGGAATTGGTGAACCATTCGATAACTACGATAATTTTATGGATTTTATTTGGATTGTGAATCATCCAAAAGGATTGGCAATCGGAGCACGTCACATTACTGTTTCAACAAGTGGAATTGTACCGAAAATTCGCCAATTTGCACAAGAAGGAATTCAAGTGAATTTGGCAATTTCATTACATGCACCAAATGATGAATTACGTTCGTCAATTATGAAGATTAATAACGCGTATCCGATTCCAGAATTAATGGATGCAGTACGTGAATATATTCAAGTGACAAATCGTCGAATTACGTTCGAATACATCATGATGAAAGGTGTGAATGATCAAATTATTCATGCCCGCCAATTAGTAAAATTAGTTCGTGGAATGAATGCGTATATTAACTTAATTCCATTCAATGCCGTAGATGAGCATGGATACCAACGCAGTACCAAAGAAGATGTATCAGCCTTCTTTGATTATTTGAAAAAAGAAAAAATTCAAGTAATGGTTCGTCGCGAATTTGGTCACGATATCGATGCAGCTTGTGGACAGTTACGTGCAAAAAAATTAACTGAAGAAAACTAAGAGAAGTGGAGGGGTGTGAAGTGGAAACATTTTATGCAACGAATCTTGGTCGTATTCGTGATAATAACGAGGATCAAGTGAACATTTTCGAAACACAAACATCACTAGTGTTAGCTGTTGCAGATGGTATGGGGGGACATCATGCTGGAGAAGTTGCGAGCCAAATCGCCATAGAAAGTGTTCAAGCAGCAATGCCATATTTGCCAGTACATTATAATAAACAATTAGCCAAAAAATGGTTAGTTGAAATTTTTGAATATGCCAATCAAAAAATATATGATACAGCAAAAGTAGAAGAAGATAAAAAAGGAATGGGAACAACGCTCACAATTGCGTTATTTCATAAAGATTTTTTATTGATTGCGAACCTTGGTGATAGCCGAGCATATTTGGTGAATGAAAATGAAATTATGCAGTTGACTGAAGATCAAACGTTTGTGAATCAATTAGTAAAACTAGGACAACTTTCACCTGAAGATGCTGCAAAGCATCCGCAGCGTAATGTATTGTTGCAAGCGTTAGGAACAGAGCTGCAAATTGAAGTTGATTTGTATGATATAGATTCTAAAGAAATCCAAGGATTACTCTTATGCTCAGATGGATTAACTGATATGGTCACTGATTTTGAAATCTTAGCGATTTTCCAACATTTTAAGAATGCGAAAGCAATTGGTGAAGAACTGATTCAATTTGCGAATGAAAAAGGTGGAAAAGATAATATTTCGGTGGCACTCGTTCAAACTGGAGGTGAACAACATGCTGAATAAAGAAGAATTAATTGGTGGAAGGTACCGCATAAAATCACTGATTGGTGATGGCGGAATGGCAAATGTCTATCTTGCCTATGATGAAATTTTACAACGTGAAGTAGCGGTGAAAGTACTCCGTTATCAACTGGCGAGCGATGCTGTTTTTGTCCGCCGTTTTGAGCGAGAAGCACAATCGGTTACAGCATTGAGTCACCCTAACATTGTGAATGTATATGATGTTGGAAGCGAAGGAGACACGCACTATATTGTGATGGAATATGTGACAGGAAATACTGTCAAGCAACTGATTCAAGCGCGTGGATATTTAACAGTTATAGAAGCAGTTGAAATTATGCAACAAATTTTAGCAGCTGTTGAGCAGGCACATGATTTTGGCATTGTACACAGAGATTTAAAGCCACAAAATATTATTGTTCGCCCAGATGGGATTGTTAAAGTCATGGACTTTGGAATTGCTTTAACACAAGAGGCAACAAGTTTGACACAAACACATTCAGTCATGGGATCGGTACAATATTTATCGCCGGAACAAGTGCGCGGAGAAACCGCAACAAATCAATCAGATTTATATGAATTAGGGATTGTCTTGTATGAAATGTTGACCGGTGAGTTACCATTTGATGGTGAAAGTGCTGTGAACATTGTGTTGAAACACCTTAAAGATGAATTACCAGATATTCAAGTGAAAAATGCTGAAGTACCTAATAGTCTTGTAAATATTATTAATCGAGCAACAGCAAAAGAAAAAAGTAATCGCTATCCAAATGCTCAAGAAATGCGTCAAGATTTACAGAGTTCATTAAACCCTGAACGTTTGAATGAACCAATAGTTCCAATTGATGTATGGGTTGATACGGCCGTGAATGCAATGGCTCAAGAACTTGAAGTAACTCAAGAAGTTCCCGTTCTTGTACGTAAAAAGGTAGATATAACACAAAGTACTGAAGCAGTTGCTCAAGAAGCTGTACAAAAAATTGCGAACGCACAAGTGCAACCAGAATCAGGAGTAAGTAAAAAGAAAAAGAAAAAACCTTGGTTGCTTCCAACAATTATTGTTGCAATTATTTTAGCACTTGTGACAGGTGGACTTGTGTATGCAAACTACCAACAAAATCGTAAAATTGAAATACCTAATGTAAGTAATTTAACCTTATCACAAGCACAGGAAACACTAACAGAACTTGGCTTACTCGTAAGTCAAAAAGTAAACTATGAGTACAGTGATACAATTGACAAAGGGAAAGTTATCAGCTCTGATCCAAAGGCGGGTACTTCAGTTGAACGTAATACGAGCGTGACATTGACCGTTTCAGAAGGTATGGAAGTGTATATGCCATATATTGTTGGAAAAACGAAAGCAGATGCTCTTGCAGCATTAGATAAATTGAAAATTCGCAATCAAACTGTTGAAGAATACAGCGATCAACCTGAAGGTGTAGTATTAACACAGAGCATTGCGGAAGGCAGTTTTGTTGATACTGTTTCGGATGTAGCATTGTTAACAATCAGCAAAGGTCCAGCACCAATTTATATGGAAGATTTTACAGGATTTACAAAAGAAGCAGTTGAGCGATTTGCGAATGAAAATGGTTTAGAGTTGGAAATTGTAGAAGAAGGTTCATCGAGTGCGGTTGGGACAGTGCTAAAACAGTTTCCAGCGAGTGGATCAAAATTAAATGTCGGTGATAAAATTAGTATTACAATTGCGAAAAAGCAAAGTATTTTTGATAGCTTATTCCCTTCAACACCGGAATCTGATACAAATACATCAACTGATACGACAACTCCGCCAGAAGATACGACTCCATCAACGGAAACACCGACAACTACACCAGAAGACACATCTGGGACACAAACAGGAAACTAAGAGGATAAGACATGGCAACAGGATTAATTGTAAAAGCGCTGAGTGGATTCTATTATGTACGTGATGATAAAACACATCAAGTGATTGAATGTCGAGCACGCGGTAAATTCCGTAAAGATGATATAAAACCATTAGTAGGTGATCATGTTACATATGAAGCTGAACATTTGAAAGAAGGGTATATTTTAGCAATCGAGCAACGGCAAAACTCACTTGTTCGACCACCAATTGCAAATATCGATCAAGCTTTTATTGTAATGTCTACAATCATTCCTGATTTTAGTACACACCTCGTTGATAAATTTATTTTATTGGCACAGCATCATGGTATTGATCCAGTGATATGCGTAACGAAAATGGATGTATTACTAGGTGAATCACGCAGTATTTTAGCGAATACATTGGATGAATATCGAGCAATCGGTTATGATGTGATAGAGTTAGGTACTGATAACCCTCAAGGGTATCAGATCTTAGCACCATACATTTCACAAAAAGTTAGTGTGCTAGCTGGGCAATCTGGGGCAGGAAAATCGACGCTGTTAAACCAATTAAATGCAGATTTTGAATTGAAAACAGGAGAAGTTTCTAAAAGTTTAGGACGTGGTCGGCATACAACAAGACATGTTGAACTGCTAGAAGTGTGTGAAGGTTTTGTTGCGGATACACCTGGATTTAGTCAGCTAGAGCTCATTGATTTTACAAAACAAGATGTAAGCGAATCATTTGGTATGTTTGAATCATTGAGCCATGATTGTCGTTTTAGGGGATGTTCACATATCCACGAACCGAAATGTGCTATTAAAGCAGCGGTTGAAGCCGGTACAATTCCAAAATGGCACTATGAGAATTATGTTACATTTATTGATGAAGTAGCGCAACAAAAACCAAAGTACTAAAAAACGGATCACTTGATCCGTTTTTTTTAATACGAACTATGAAATAATGGGGAGCTCATATTAGGTACTGATATTAAATTGAAAAATATCTCTTACTCTATTAATAGCTACAAAAAACCTGAAAATATTACGAATATCGGGATTAAAGCTGACAATATTAGGAAATACTTGTATAATGAAACAAATACATTTGAAGTAAGAAGGAGAATATCTATGAGTCATAAAATTAAAATTGCCCCATCATTATTAGCAGCTGATTTTGGTATGCTTGCCCAAGAAATCGCAAATGTTGAAGCAGCAGGTGCTGATTTACTCCATGTTGATGTTATGGATGGCAATTATGTGCCAAATATTTCATTTGGACCAGTGGTTATCGAAGCGATTGCTAAACACGCAACCATTCCTTTGGACATTCACTTGATGATTGAAAATCCTGATCGATATTTAAATGAATTTGCCAAATTTAAACCGAAATATCTTGTTGTACATGCAGAAGCAACAAACCATTTACATCGTACTTTACAAGCAATTCATGATTTAGGTATTCAAGCTGGAGTTGCACTGAATCCTGGGACGCCACTAAGTGCCATTGAAGAAGTTTTACCATATGTTGATTTATTATTGCTTATGAGTGTAAATCCAGGCTTCGGTGGTCAAAGTTTTATTCCTGAAACGTACAATAAAATTGAACGTGCTAAACAGATGATTATTTATCAGGGCACGAAAACGAAAATTCAAGTTGATGGTGGGATAAATAAAGAGACAGCAAAACAATGTATTGAGCATGGAGCAGATATTTTAGTAGCTGGTTCGAGTGTTTTTGGTGCGGATGATTATACTAACGCAATTGGTATTTTAAAGGAGTAGGAATGAAAGTTGCATTAGTTGCCTATAGTAATTGGTTTCCCAATTTAAGTACCTATGACTGTGTTGTTGCCGTTGATTCTGGTATTCATCAATTTATCAAAGCAAATGTCGTTGCAGATTATTGGATTGGGGATTGTGACAGCAGTAATGAACACCTTTTAATAATTGATTATGCAAAACAGATGATTCAACTGCCAACTGAAAAAGACGAGACGGATACGCATGCGGCAGTGATTTTTGCAATAAAGCAATTACACGCAAATGAAATAACAATTTTCACAACACACAGTGGGCGTTTTGATCATCAATATGTACTATTATTGCTATGTGAACTTGGATTACAATATGATATATCAATCCAAGTTATCTCACAAACAAGTAAAATTCAGCTTATGGAGCCTGGAGAATATGTAATTCCTAAGAGTACTTATCAGTATATATCTTTGTTTGCATGGCATCAAAAAGTTGAGCAACTCTCTATTACTGGGGTAAAGTATCCACTAGATGATGTGGTGCTCTTACCTGCTAATCCACTAGGAATTAGTAATGAGATTTGTGAAACATCTGCTAAACTTTCGTTTGGTAGTGGAAAGTTGTTAGTTATTGAGAGCTCCGATTAAGGTAGTATACAGGAAATGATAGGATCTGAGAGATTGGAATAGTACCTATCATTTTTTATTTTTATAAAGGGGATAAAATTAGTAGAAGAATTTAAAAAAAGAGCGTATAATGATAAAAAATACGATAAAGTGGGAGGACTTTGCTATGGCAAATCTTTTTGGAAAATTAGCAGCAGATACATTAGGACTTTCAGATATTGGAACAATTATTTCACCACAAGATTTTGATAAAGTAGATGGTGATGATTACATTATGCATGAAGATGGTGAGAAAATATTTTTTGTCATTAAATCAAAGTCAGATGAGTATGTATTTACAAATTATGGATTACTTCATGTTGATGGGGCGACAGCTGTTAGTAAGAAACGTGTAGTGCGTCGGTATGATTTTTATACACATGCAGTATCACATGTCACGTTGGAGACAGCTGGAACAGTCGATTTAGACATCGAGATTAAATTCCATTTTGGCGAAGTGTCATTTAGTATTGATGTTGATAAGAAACAATTGGAACTGCTCAAAGATTTATATAAGACACTATTTGAAATTGGTTTGTTACAACAAAAAAATCAAACAGTTGTAAATGATGGTTTACTGAGTTTGAAAATGGCGAATGAAGCGTTAGGGCGTAATCATTTAGATGGAGAAGCATTAGATATTATCAAGTCAATAACTGATTATAATTTTATGTGGACAAAACAACTACGAGCAACATATCATGTCAAAGACTATACAACTATCTATGAAAAATACTTAAATAACTAAAAAAAAACTAGAAAACGCTTGCAAAGGGGGTCGCGTGTATAGTATATTATAGACAAGGCCAGAGCGAGTAAAAGATGTGCTCGCGTAGAGAAGTTGATACATCTCCTGAGGTTAGAGTGGATTCGAAGTGCGTCCATGTCAAAAAAATGTACTGTTCAAAGGTTATGAGCGGACTAATTGCTATTCGCGTAAACAAATGTAGCAATTGAGTAAGAGCGAAGTGTAGGAACTTCGTGATTGAAAATAAGTCCTACAGAGTAAAAGCGGAGAAGGGACAATGCTTCGCGTAAATAAAATAACAGTTCCATAGTGAGAGCGGAGATAGGAAACTTCGTGCAAAAAAAAATAAACGGCCTACTAGAGCATGTTTTGAAAAAAACATGCTCTTTTTATTATGTACAGTTAGAAGGAGGAACATAAAAATGAAAATAATGACTATGAATTTACACTGCTTACAAGAAGCAAATCCGAGAGCTTGTTTACAAACATTAGCAGAGACAATTATCAATGAAGGATATGATTTGATTTTTTTACAAGAACTTGTTGAAGTAATAGCATTTGATCTAACAACAGAAATTCATGATACTGGTGCTTACTTAATTGCACAATTGAAACGAGAGAATTCAGCATATCAATTAGTAAAAAGTTATGCGCATGAGTCATGGGGGAATTGTCGTGAATATGTGGGAATTATCACTCGATTACCAATTATTCAGTCGCAGACAGTTGTATTAAGTGAGCGAAGCGATCCAACTGATATCGATCGTCGTGTCGCACAATCAGTACAAATTGAAACAGATGGAAAAATTGTCTGTTGTTTAAGTACACATATGAGTTGGCCTGAAAATAATCAGTCAACGAAATTTTTAGAACAACTTGACCAACTCAATCAATATGTGAAGACGTTGAATATGCCAATCATTCTTGGTGGTGACTTAAATATAACGCCAGATACAAAAGAATATCATGCACTCCTTGCGGCTGGATGGGTTGACGCATACTATACAATGAATCATCAACATGATTGGACATGTATTGAATATGAAGGTGAAACGATCAGCTATCAACATATTGATTATATTTTGACGAATCGATCAGTGGTAACGACTGACGTATATCGAATATTTACTACTCCAACACAAATGATTTCAGATCATGTAGGAGTAAGTGCTGAGTGTACTATTCTATAAAGAATTTGAATTAACGAAGAAGTATGATAAACTAAAATGAATGCTACTCATAATACAGGAATGTCTGTTTTAGTAGCTGTATGAAAGGGAGGAGTAGAAAGTGAAGCACAAAGGCACACAGCAATTACAGACACAACGATTATGTTTGCGACGCTTTACACATGATGATGCACAGGCCATGTTTAATAATTGGGCATCTGATCCAGTAGTAACACACTATTTAACATGGTTACCACATGAAGATATCACAGTGACTCAAAAGGTTTTATCTGACTGGATTGAACAGTATGCGTATAATAATTTTTATCAATGGGCAATTACGCTAAATACTCATCAGGAAGAACCAATTGGAACAATTAGTGTTGTCAATCACAATGATATAACACAAGAGTTAGAAATTGGGTATTGTTTAAGTCAGGCGTATTGGGGAGTAGGTATAATGAGTGAAGCACTTATTGCGGTACGAGAATTTCTTTGTGAAGAAGTTCATGTAACAGCACTTGTATCACATCATGATGTTGCTAATACTGGATCAGGAAAAGTATTAATAAATGGCGGATTCCAGTATGAATCAACGAAGGAACAGTCAGATTATAATAATCAAGGGTGTGTAGATAGTCATTATTATCGGTATAAGAATATGTTGAAATAGAGAGAGGAAACTCTCTTTTTTGTTTGTACATATTTTTAGTAAAAGTTTTACTAAAAATATAGTAAAACCATATTCAATGTAGTAAAATGAAAGTGTTACAAAAGAATACATGCTTTTTGTGCATGTAATAGCTAAAGGGGAATACAAAATGCAAACATTACAAGCAACATTTAAAAAGATATTTCAAACAGAAGCAACGCTTGCTGTTTTTTCACCAGGACGTGTGAATTTAATTGGTGAGCACACTGATTATAACGGTGGACATGTTTTTCCATGTGCATTAAGTTTTGGAACATATGCATTGGTGAGTAAGCGAAATGATCAAAAATATCGCTTTTATTCAATGAATTTTCCATCAAAGGGGATTGTTTCTGGAACATTGGATACACTCATAAACACAAAAGAAGATGATTGGGCAAATTATCCAAAGGGTGTGATTGATGTATTTCAAAAACGATATGAGATATTTGCTAATGGATTTGATGTTCTTTTTTATGGTAATATCCCAAATGGAGCCGGTTTATCGTCTTCTGCGTCGCTAGAATTAGCTATGGCTGTTGTTTTGAGAGAGTTATTTACACTTAAAATAACGATGGTTGATATGGTGAAAATGAGTCAAGAAGCAGAAAATGTTTTTATCGGTGTTAAATGTGGTATTATGGATCAATTTGCGATTGGAATGGGGAAAAAAAATCATGCGATTTTACTCAATTGCAATACATTAAGCTATCGCTATTCACCACTTCAGTTAGCTAATTATAAAATTGTTATTTCAAATACAAATAAGCGTCGTGGACTTGCTGATTCAAAGTATAATGAACGACGTCAAGAAACGACACAAGCATTGACCGCTTTACAAAAAGTAATTGAAATTACGAGTTTAGGTGACCTAGCACCGAATGAATTTGAAGCAATTGCGGATGTATTAGGCAGTGAGCGTATCCGCCGTCGAGCGAAACATGCTGTGTATGAAAATGCACGCACACTAGCAGCTGTTGAAGCATTAGAGCATAACCAGCTCACTACATTTGGGCAATTGATGATTGAATCACATAAATCATTGCGTGATGATTATGAAGTAACTGGGGAAGAGCTAGATGTGTTAGTTTCCTGTGCGTTAAAACAACCTGGTGTAATCGGTTCACGGATGACTGGAGCTGGATTCGGTGGGTGTAGTGTGAGCATTGTGGCAAGTGACCAAATCGTTAATTTTCAACAGAACGTAGCAGCAGAGTATGCGAAAATTATTGGATATGAACCAACATTTTATGTAGCCGATATTGCGGATGGAACAAAGAAAATTTCATTAAATAGTACAGAAAAAATTGTAGAAGAGGTATAAATGATGGAAATTCAAACAGCAATTAATCGATTATTAGCATTTGCGAAGCAACATGAACTGATTCAACCTGAAGATATTATTTACAGTGCGAATCAATTATTGGGTCTTTTGGGATTGACTACCTTTGAATATGAGGAATTGTCAATCGAACTCTGTGAAAATCCTGCTAAATTATTAATACCAATTCTTGAATTTGCTATTCAACGTGAACTGATAGAGGACACAATCACTATGCGTGATTTGTTTGATACGAAGATAATGAATTGTTTGATGCCACGCCCAAGCGAAGTAATTCGGCAGTTTCAACAGTTGTATAAACAATCACCAAATGAAGCAACGAATGATTATTATCGTCTGAGTAAAGCATCACATTATATTCGGACGGACCGAACTGATAAAAATATTGTATGGCAGACAACAACGGTTGATGGCGTGCTAGATATCACAATAAATTTATCGAAACCAGAAAAAGATCCACGTGAAATTGCAGCAGCCAAACATAGCCAAGCAGCAAATTATCCTAAATGTTTATTATGCTGTGAAAATGAAGGCTTTTTTGGCAATTTGATACAACCAGCACGAAATAATCATCGGATTATTCCTGTACAATTACAACAAGAGCAATGGTTTTTACAATACTCACCGTATGTTTACTACAATGAGCATTGTATTGTGTTAAAAGGTGTTCATGAACCAATGAAATTACAAAAAACTACATTTGCTCGTCTCCTAGATTTTGTTGAACAATTTCCACATTATTTTATTGGTTCAAACGCTGATTTACCTATTGTAGGCGGTTCAATTTTAGCACATGATCATTTCCAAGGTGGGCGGTATACATTTGCGATGGAACGTGCAACAACGAAAACATTACATAAATTCAAAAATTTTCCCGATGTGACGCTTGCACAAGTGAATTGGCCGATGAGTGTATTACGTTTACAGAGCAAAAATAAACATGAGTTAGTATTGGCGGCTGATAAAGTATTCCAAACTTGGTATACATATAATGATGAAACAGTTGAAATACGGGCGTTTAGTGGTGATACACCACATAATACAGTGACTCCGATTGCACGAATACGAGATGGATATTATGAACTTGACCTCGTCTTACGAAATAATCGTACGAGTGAAGAACATCCATTTGGTATTTTCCATCCACATGCTGATGTTCATCATATTAAGAAAGAAAATATTGGATTAATTGAAGTCATGGGATTAGCAGTGTTGCCGGCACGTTTAGCGGATGAATTAGTTAAGTTGGAACAAGCATTTACGACTAAGGTGTTAGATACTGAAAGATATCCAGAATTGGTACAACATGAAGCGTGGTTTTACGAGTTAGTAGAGAAGCATGCTGATATCAAACAAGCAGATATTTATACAATGCTACAGCAAGAAGTTGGATATAAATTTATGCGTGTACTCGCTGACGCAGGTGTTTTTAAGCGTGATACAGTTGGACAAGCCTCGTTTGAACGCTTTATTGTAAATTTCATTGTATAATTATAGTAGGAGAAACAACATGATAGCATGTTGTTTTTTTGTCTGAATTTTAGAATATATAAAGAAATTACGGGGAAAAAAAGATAGAAATAATTAAACATTTTCACGATATTAACAAAGCAAGTGTTTTTAACTTCAAATAAACATAGTATGCAAAATGTTAACAAGCTGTAAACAAGAAATACATAATTTTTGTTTATAATCCTATGTAAGGGAGTGTAGTTAATATGACAAACAAAACAAAAATTATTTTAGCAACAATTGCTACAACATCACTTTTTGGGCATAGTCTCATGATTGCAGCACAAGAAATTGTACAGGAATTTCCGCTAAAAGTGAATAAAATTTCTGGGTATGATACGGGGATTATTAACGCTTATGGAGGTGTAGCAGAAATTGTACAGTTTAACCCAGATAACAATAAATTCTATCTAATTAATGGAACAACAAAAACAATTGAAATTGTTGATATGAGTCAAATAGGGGATGGAATAAATCAACCATTATTGAAAGAAAAAGATATTCATTTAGCAGAACTTGTTAATGACGAAACATTTACATTTGGAGATGTTACAAGTATTGATATTAATACGCAAGCAAAAGTTATGGTAATTGCTATACAAGCAGAAGATTATAAGCAATCAGGAAAAGTAGCAGTACTTGACTATGATGGTAATTTGCTTGAAACGTTTACAGTTGGTGTACAACCAGATATGGTAAAAATGACTGATGATGGTATGTATATTTTAACAGCTGATGAGGGGGAGCCTCGCCTTGGAATTGATGGTGATGATTGGGATCCAGAGGGTTCAGTCACAATTATTAATTACCAAACAAAACAGACACAAATTATAACTTTTGATGATGAAAACGTCATTGATAATGATGTGCATATCCGTAATGTAACCGGAGGTGCAAAAATGGATTTAGAACCAGAGTATATCGCATTGTCAGCTGATGGATTAACAGCATATGTATCTTTACAAGAAAATAATGCTATTGCGACAATTGATATTCCAACTGGAAGTGTTGAACGTGTACAATCACTTGGAGTCAAAGATCATTCAATTGCAGGAAATGGATTAGATGCGGCACGGGATGGGGAAATCCTTATTGAAACATTACCGATTAAAGGTGTTTATATGCCTGATGCAATTACGAGTGTTGTCATCAATGGTAAGGAATATCTTTTAACAGCAAATGAAGGCGATGCGACTGAGTGGGGGAAAAAAGAAGCTGCCTTTACGAATGTAAGTAGTTTTAAAAAATATTTTGCAGATAAAGAATTAGAAGTGACAGATGAGACATTTGCTGGAATGAGTGCTGAAGAGGCAAAGTTAAAGTTAGTGGCGATGAAAGAAGCGGGTAAATATGATAAGCTTGAAGTACTAACAGATATGGGTGATGATGCAATCTATGTACTTGGTGGCCGTTCATTTGCTATTTGGGATGCTGATACAATGGAACTTGTTTACGATAGTGGATCACAATTTGAAGCGATTACTGCCGAATTGCTTCCTGAAGGTTTTAATTGGTCAAATGATGATACTGAGTTGGATAAACGTAGCAGCAAAAAAGGACCGGAACCTGAGGGGATTGAGATTGGGATTGTAAATGATAAAATCTATGCCTTTATTGGACTTGAGCGCATTGGCGGTATTATGACATACGATATTACAAATCCTACCGATGCAAGTATCGCTAATTATATAAATACACGCGATTTTAGTGGAGCCATTGCAGGAGACGTATCACCTGAAGGGATTGAATTCGTTTCTGCAACGAATAGTCCAACGAATAAGCCACTTGTACTAGTTGGTAATGAAGTTAGTGGAACTGTGAGTATTTTAGAACTTGAAGTAGAAACTACAGATATAACAGAACAACCAGCTACACCTGGATTTGGTCCAGACGGAGATGTTACACCAGAAGTTGATTACGAAGTGAGTACAGAAAACAAACCAGCTACACCTGGATTTGGTCCAGACGGAGATGTTACACCAGAAGTTGATTACGAAGTGAGTACAGAAAACAAACCAGCTACACCTGGATTTGGTCCAAATGGTGATAGTACACCACAATTAACAGAGAGGCCAAATTTTGAAGATGAGACAGCGCAGACATTACCCCAAACAGGTAGTTTTACACGAGAATTACTAAGTATTGGAGCAGTAATTACTGGTTTAGGTGGAATTTTGTTTGGTAAATTGAAAAGAGATAAGATACGATAAAATCTGCAAAATGAACGCAAAGAATGAAGAAATGGGGAGTTTTTTATGCAAATACGAATCATGGAACAAGCAGATTATATATTAGTTGAACAATTATTACAGAGAATGCACCAACAACATGTTGATCAACGACCAGAGTACTACCAATCTCAGTCACAGGTGTACTCACAGGAATCATTTCAACAATTGTTAGCGGATGAGCAAGTGATTGCGACAGTTATTTTATTGGCTGGAAAAGTAATCGGTGTCTGTATTGCACGTTTAGTCATCAAGCAAGGGGACATTGATGTACCAGTTGCATATATTGATCAACTATGTGTTGACTATCAGTTACATGGTCAAGGGGTTGGGAAAAAATTATTTCATGATATATCAAATCGAGCAAAAGTGAGGGGAGCAAAGCGGATTGAACTGGCTGTTTGGTCATTTAATCAACGAGCGTTAGACTTTTATTTAAGTTGCGGTATGCATCCACAACGGTATATTTTTGAACGCGAAATTTAAAAAGATTATATTAAAAAGGGTTTGTATCGGAAGAAAATGACACAAACCAACAACAAACAAAAAAGGCACCCAAATCACGAGGTGCCTTTTTTGTATAAGATTATAAATCATCGCTGCAACACAGCAATGGTGCTCAATAAATCTTAAACGCGTTCAATCTTACCTGATTTTAAAGCGCGTGCTGATACATAAACTGTTTTTGGTTTCCCGTCAACAAGAATACGTACCTTTTGAAGATTTACGTTCCAACGACGCTTAGAAGCGTTCATTGCATGTGAGCGTTTGTTACCAGTAGATGGTTTTTTTCCTGTAATAAAACATACACGTGACATATGAGTTCCTCCTTTATTGGCTATTCTCAAACTATAGTTTTCAAGAGTCACTATCACAAATAAAAAATCTAAATCACAATTACAAATTCTAGCATACTTTCCATAAAATAACAACTAGGTGCCCGGATTAAAAATCAAAAAAATAACACAATCATAGGAAAAAATGAAAATTTATGGTAAAATAGGCGATGAATAGATTGGAGGGAATTGTCATATGGCGATTATTTTAGAAAATGAATTAGGTAAAATCCGCTTCTCAGAAGCAGTCGTACAATCAATTGCCGGTGGAGCTACTGTTGAGTGTTATGGTGTTGTAGGTATGGCATCAAAACAATTAGTCAAAGATGGTCTAGCAGAGCTTCTTGGACGTGAAAATTATCAACGTGGAATTATTGTTCGAAATGAAGAAGGAACAATTCATATCGATTTATACGTCATTCTCAGCTATGGGGTGAAAATTTCAGAAATTGTGACATCGATTCAAAATCGTGTAAAGTATGAAGTAGAAAGCAAACTTAATTTCCCACTAGGAAGTGTGAACGTTTTCATTCAAGATGTGCGTGTCACAGATAACGTCTAAGGAGGCCAAATAATAATGTCAAATACATTCATTGATGGAAATCTCTATCGTGAGATGTTTTTAGCTGGAGCAGCAAATCTTACAAATAACGTTGAATTTGTTAATTCATTAAATGTATTCCCAGTACCAGATGGTGACACAGGGACAAATATGAACTTAACAACAAGCTCAGGTGTCAAAGATATCCAACATTTAGCAACTAATGAAATAGGTGAGGTAGCAAAAAAATTATCACGTGGCTTATTAATGGGAGCACGTGGAAATTCAGGAGTTATTTTATCACAAATTTTCCGTGGAATTGCACGTGGACTAGAAGGGTATGCAACATGTGACATACCGACATTCGCAGCAGCATTAGGACATGGGCGTGATGTAGCTTATAAAGCAGTTATGAAACCTGTTGAAGGAACAATTTTAACAGTTATTAAGGATACAGCAAATGCAGCAGAACAACTTGCGTTACAACATACAGACTTTATTGTCTTTATGGAAGCAGTATTAGAAGCGTCAAAACAATCATTGGCACAGACACCAGAGTTTTTACCGATTTTAAAAGAAGTCGGTGTTGTTGATAGTGGTGGTCAAGGATTAGTAATTATTTTTGAAGGTATGGTCGCAAAACTAAAAGGTGAAACAAATCTTGAAGTATATGAACCAGTACAATTCCAAAATGTTAATACATGGGATTTTGAGGATGAACATGGTGAAGATGAATTCGGATTTTGTACTGAATTTATCGTTCGTTTAGAAAACCCACAAGCATTTAATGAAGTAACATTTCATGCAGCATTGGAGTCATATGGAAATTCAATTGTTGTTGTGGCAGATGAGGACATTATGAAAGTTCACATTCATACAGAAACACCATTTGAAGTATTTGCACTCGCATCAAAATTAGGTGAATTTATTAGTTTGAAATCAGAAAACATGCAAGAACAATTCAATAATAACGATGCAATCGATCGTGAACCTGAAGTGAAAAAAGTTGAAGGAACAGCAATCATTTCAGTAGCAGCAGGTAAAGGAATTGCACAAATGTTTACTGACATGGGAAGTCATTATGTGATTGAGGGTGGACAAACAATGAATCCTTCCACACAAGATTTCTTAGCTGCAATTGAAAAAATGCAACCTGATTCAGTGATTATTTTACCAAATAATGGAAATATTATTATGGCTGCTGAGCAAGTAAAAGCACTTGTTGATATTCCAGTTGAAGTTGTGTTAACAAAATCAATTCCTCAAGGAATGTCTGCACTGATGAAATACCAACCTGAGCGTGATGTGACACAAAATGCAAATATGATGAGTTTAGGGATCACAGATGTGAAAACAGGCCAAATTACATATGCAGTACGTGATACAAACATTGACGGACTAGAAATCAAAGCGAATGATTTCATGGGAATTTTCGAAAAAGTAATTGTAGCATCAGAACCGACACTCCAATCGGCATTCGAATCATTGGCTCAAGCAATGATTGATGAAGAGAGCGAATTAGTGACAATTTTCACAGGTGAAGAAGCGACACAAGAACAAACAGATGCAATCGTAGAGTATGTTGAATCAACATTCGGTGATGTTGAAGTCGAAGTTATCAACGGTGGGCAACCTGTTTATCAGTATCTTGTTGCTGTAGAATAAATCCAGTTAAAGCTACTTCTTTTCAAGAAGTAGCTTTTTTGTGCTTAACTTAATTGAAAAGTGTCGAATTGACAAAAAGATAATTTTTTGCGATAGTTTAAGATAATGAAAGGAGTGATATGATGGAAGAAATGTTAGCAATACCATTGGAGCAATTACGAGGAGTTGGTCCGAAAACACAACAACGATTGAATGAAGCAGGTTTTTTTACTGTTGGATCTTTGTTGAGCCATTTCCCATACAGATATGGAGATTATACACCAACACCAATAGAACAAATTCAAGATGCTGAGAAGATAACGCTCATTGCTGAAATTGTAAGTGCACCAATTATTAGTCGTCCACGTTCAAAAATACTTGTGAAATTTAATGTACAAGCATATGGAATTGTTTTTAATGTACAGGCATTTGGCAGACCATATTTAGCAAAACAATTTAGTTCAGGACAACAAGTACTTGTGACGGGGAAATATACTGCTAAAAACCAAAGTATCGCTCTTGATGAGATTAAAATATACCAAGTCGAACAAATCAATGAGTTTGTGCCAGTCTATTCACTGCCACATGGAATGAAACAAAGTTATTTTCGTGAGCTAATTGAGCAAGCGTTGGGATTATATAGTCAGCAATTACCAGAATATATACCACAGGATTTGCGAGAACGTTATAAGCTTTGTACTTTTGCTCAAGCAATTGTTTGGATTCATTTTCCGAAAACACACCAACATTTAAAACATGCGGTACGTGAGCTGAAATATGTCGAATTCTTTTTATTTGAATTGAAATTAGCTGCCAAAAGTCAATGTCAAAAACAAAATACATATACGCAACCAAAGCGATTAGATATGAATCAAATTGACAAGTTTTCAGCAGAACTGCCATTTACATTGACGAGTGCTCAAGAGAAAGTTGTGCGAGAAATTTTTGCTGATTTACAGGCACCTTGGTTGATGAATCGATTATTACAAGGAGATGTTGGGAGTGGAAAAACAGTTGTTGCTGCGTTTGCTATGTTAGCGACAGCAACGAGCCGACAACAAAGTGCCTTAATGGCACCAACAGAAATACTTGCTCAGCAGCACTTTCAATCGTTACAACAATTTTTTTCATCAACACAATTGAAACTCGCACTATTAACTGGCTCTACTCGTGTGAAGCAACGGCGTGAATTACTTAATTCACTAAAAATTGGTGAAATTGATATTCTAATCGGAACACATGCATTGATTGAAGATCCAGTGCTATTTGCAAAGTTAGGATGTGTGATTGTTGATGAACAACATCGTTTCGGCGTGAAACAAAGGCAAAAATTACGTCTGAAAGGTGAGGCAGTCGATGTGTTATATATGAGTGCAACACCAATTCCAAGGACATTGGCAATGACTGCATGGGGAGATATGGACGTGTCTGTGATTGATCAATTACCTGCTGGGAGAAAGCCAATTACAACTAAAGTTGTGACTAAAAAACAGTGGAATGAGATGGTTGGATTTGTTGAACGAGAATTAGCGAATGGTCGGCAAGCATACATAGTTTGTCCGCTCATTGAAGAATCGGAAACGCTCGATGTTCAAAATGCGATGGAACTCCATTCAACACTTGTTCAGACATTGACAAACCGTCGAATTGGGCTGATGCATGGACGTTTAATACCAACAGAAAAAGATGAAGTTATGGAGAGTTTTAAGGCTCATGAACTTGATGTGCTTGTTTCGACAACGGTCATTGAAGTAGGGGTAAATGTTCCTAATGCGACCGTTATGATTATCTATGATGCAAATCGTTTTGGTCTATCGCAGCTTCATCAGTTACGTGGACGTGTTGGACGTGGGGATCATCAGTCGTATTGTTTGCTCGTTGGTCCAGGTGGACAAAGTGAGAGCCATGAGCGTTTAAAAGTTATGGAAAAAACGACAGATGGATTTGAAATTGCGCAATATGATTTGGAATTTCGTGGTCCAGGTGACTTTTTTGGTGCAAAACAAAGTGGACTACCGACATTTAAACTAGCAAATTTGATTGAAGATCAAGTTATTTTAAATTATGCCCGAAGCGATGCATATGCAATTGTGTACGAACAACGTCTCACAAAAGTCTTGCAAATGTATTTAGAACCGTTGTTGAAAGCACATCAACAAAACGATTAACAACTTTGCTTCACACCTTAAAAAGTGCTATAATGAAGCGTGATGAATACAGAGAATGGAGACGATTTTTTATGAGTCAATATATCATTGCAGTTGATGCAATGGGGAGTGATCAAGCCCCAAAGACAGAAGTAGAGGCGGTCTTACAACTAGTTGATCAATTTTCTAATGTAACTTTTCAATTGTTTGGAGATGAAAATAAAATTGCTCAATATTTACAAAGAGAGCATGAACGTATTCAAGTAGTACATTGTACAAGTGTCATTACCGGGGAAGATGATGCAGCAACAGCCGTGCGTGTAAAAAAAGATTCTTCAATGGCTCAAGCAATCATGGCAGTTCGTCAAAAAAATGCTCATGCAGTTATTTCAAGCGGAAATACAGGTGCCTATTTATCTGGATCGACACTCTTACTTGGACGATTAAAAGGGATTCATCGTCCAGCACTTGCATCAACAATGCCTACAACGAAAAAAGGTCAGAATATGGTTTTTTTAGATCTAGGTGCAATTAGTGATGGAAGTGAAAAAAATATTTTTCAAAATGCAATTATGGGGCAACAAATGGCAAAAATTTTACTAGGTGTAAAACAGCCACGAGTTGCATTACTTAATAATGGAACAGAAAGTAAAAAAGGGAGCGAAAGTTATGTTGCAGCTCATCAAATGTTAGCAAATGAAACTGCGATTCAATTTGTTGGCAATATTGAACCACGAGATATGTTTGATGGCGGATGTGATGTCGTAACATGCGAAGGTTTTGCAGGGAATATTACATTGAAATCATTAGAAGGGATGCAGAAAGCTTTTATTGAAGTGCTCACACAAGAAGTAAAACAACGGTTTGGGGCGAAAATTGGTTATTTATTAATGAAACCAGCATTACGTGGTTTAAAAAATCGCCTCGATTATCGTAAAATAGGTGGAGCAATGATGGTTGGTTTAAAGGCACCAGCAATTAAGGCGCACGGAGGATCGGATACGGAAGCATTTGCAAGTGCTATTAAAATGGCAGTAATGGTTGTGGAAAAAGACTTAACTACATCAATCGCTACAGCGATTACTGAAGCGACACAATCATAAAGAAAGGGAGATAGCAGTATGGGAAGACCAACAGGTGATCAAATTACCGAGTTTATGAAACAATGGCAACTCGAATTTAAAAATGTTGACTTATTAAAACGTGCTTTTATGCATACATCATACGTAAATGAAGAAAGTCGTGTACTAGAGAGCAATGAACGACTTGAATATTTAGGTGATGCGGTACTTGAATTGAAAACATCTGAATTTCTTTATGCGAATTATCCAGATATGGCTGAGGGTGAAATGACAAAATTTCGTGCTCAAATTGTTCGTGAAGAATCACTTGTTATTTATGCACAAAAACTTGAATTAGGGAAAATGTTATTTTTAGGCCGTGGTGAAGAGCAGACAGGTGGACGCAAACGACCAGCAATTATTGCAGATGCTTTTGAATCGTTACTGGGAGCGATTTATCTTGATCTTGGTATGGAAAAAGTACAGTCTATTTTAGAAGCTATCGTTTTTCCAGAGGTAAGCACAGTACGTGAACGTGAATATCAGGATTTTAAAAGTCAATTGCAAGAGCTTGTTCAAACGGATGCAAGCCGTAACGTGAAATATGAAATTGCTTCAGAAAGTGGACCAGCTCATGCAAAAGTGTTCGTGGCAAACGTAATAGTGGATGAAATCATTTTTGGCACTGGAAGTGGCCGTACGAAAAAAGATGCTGAACAGCAAGCAGCAAGAGCAGCACTGGCTAAATTAGCAGTAAATGAACGTAAAGATTAATACGATGATAGCTGTTTTTCAACGCATTTTGAGTGGTAGTCGTATTGAAGTAAATAAAGGAGACATGCTATACATATGCGAATTAAACGCTTAGAATTATATGGATTTAAAACATTTGCCAAGCGGACAACAATTGATTTTACCGATGGCATGAGCGCTGTTGTTGGACCGAATGGGAGTGGTAAAAGTAATATTGTAGATGCCGTTCGTTGGGTGCTTGGTGAACAATCGGCGAAAACATTGCGTGGTGCGAAGATGCATGACGTTATTTTCAATGGGAGTGACAGCCAACGACAATTGAATTTTGCTGAAGTTACTATCACTTTTGATAACACACAAAAAATATTGCCACTTGATTTTCAGGAAGTGAGTGTCACTCGTCGTGTATATCGTAGTGGTGAGAGTGAATACTTACTCAACAAACAAAGTGTACGTTTACAAGATATTCATCAACTATTTTTGGATACTGGAGTTGGGAAGTCTTCATTTAGTATTATCGGTCAAGGGCAAGTGGCACAAATTCTTGATAGCAAGCCACATGAACGTCGAGCAATTTTTGAAGAAGCAGCACAAGTATTAAAATACAAAACACGTAAAGAGCAGGCTTTGAAGAAGTTACAGCAAACGCAAGAGCATCTTGTCCGTGTCCAAGACATAATGCAAGAATTAGAAACACAGCTAACGAGTGTTCGCATGCAGGCTCAAACAGCAAAACAATATTTACAGGTGCAAGAACAATTAGATTTTTTACAATTACACGTGTTTGTTGCTGATATTCGTCAACACAAAGTGCAAATGGATACGTTAACAGAACAAGTTAAGCAATGGCAAGACAGTGATACTCAAGCCTTTATTGCACTGGAAAAATTCGAACAGCAAGTGAATGAACAAGAACAAGAGCTTACAAAAATCGATCGAGCAATTACACAACATCAAAGTGCTGTTCAACAAGCCGTTGCAGATCTTGAAATGCAGAAGGCACAACAACAAGTATTAGAAGAACGTCAACAATCAATGGGGGCGATAATTCAGCGACATGTAGAAGATGAAGCACGGATTGCTACACAGCTAGAAAGTTTTCATCACTCTCTGGAACTATTGCGAAATGAAGGTCAATCATTGAAACGACAAGTTGAAAAATTACAAGCTGAGGAATTAACGAGTAGTCAGGAAGTTGAACAATATCAAGAGCAATTACGCGTAGGACAACAGCGCTTGCGAAAGCAACAACAACAATATGAACGAAAACAAGCTGAAATGCAAGCATTACAACAAATTAATGATTCATTTCAACATATGCATGCTGGAACGAAGTATGTGCTCTTAGCGAAGAGAAATCAACGGCTATCAGGTATTTGCGGAGCAGTTGTGGAGTTAATCGAAGCAGAGTCACGTTTTGATACTGCACTTGAAACAGCATTAGGAAGTGCTTTGCAACACATTGTTGTTGAGAGTGATCAAGATGCAAAACAAGCAATTGAATACTTAAAAAATGAACGACGTGGACGAGCGACTTTTTTACCACTGAATACGATGAAACCAAGATATTTATCGCAAGATATTATCACAAAAGCAAAGCAAGCATCAGGGTTTATTGGAATTGGTAGCCAGCTTGTACGATTTGATCAAAAATACACAACAATTATTGAGTATTTATTGGGTCAAACACTAGTAATGGAGTCTATATCACAAGCAATGACACTTGCTAAGCAATTACAATATCGAGTGAAAATGGTGACTTTAGATGGTGAAATTATTCATGCTGGAGGATCTTTTACCGGTGGACGTCAAAATCAACAGCGAAATGGATTGCTTAGTCAAAGACATCAAATTGATACACTAGAACAAGAGACACAAACATTAAGCCAGTTTGTTCATGAAGAAGAGCAACGTTTATATAATGTGAATCAAGCTTTAGCAGCTGCAATGACAGCACTTCAGCAAGTGAAAATTGATGCAGCAAGTTTACAAAGTAACCGAGTTGCCAAGCAAGCTCAACAAGAGCAACTGAAGCAACAACAGCGACATTTTCAAGAACAACAAAAACGATTGGCAAAAGAAGTTGAACAATTTGATGATGAGCGTCAAGCATTAGCAGAATTAGTGAATGAATACCATGAAAAAGTTGCTTATCAAGTGGCAGATCTTGCTACGAAACAAGAATACATACAGCAATTACAGCAACAAAAAATTCATATTCAAACAATAATTGCAAACTGCCAAGTTGAAATGAAAGCACTTCGCGTTCAAACAAAAGATTCAAATCAGCAGTTACGAGCAACAGAAATTGAATTGAGCAAGATCGAAGTGAAATTACAAAATCAATTAACTAAATTGAGCGAAACATATGCTCTGACGTTTGAAGCAGCAGATAAGAAAATAGGGGATAGTAACCTCCCTGCTGAAGCGAGAACAACAGTCGTACAGTTGCAAAAAGAATTACAGCAACTTGGTGTTGTAAATATTGGAGCAATTGACGAATTTGATCGTCTCGACGAACGATACACGTATTTAACGACACAATGCAGAGATTTAGATGAAGCACGTGGAAATTTATTGACTGTCATTGAAGAGATGGACGGAGAGATGAAACAACGCTTTGATGCAACGTTTACTCAGATTCAAACAGCCTTTGCGGAAGTGTTTGGACAGATGTTTGGTGGTGGAACAGCACAACTTGTATTAACTGATGCAGAATTTGATGATCAGCGTGGAATTGAATTACATGTCCAACCACCGGGAAAGAAAATGCAACACTTATCATTACTATCAGGTGGAGAGCGTGCACTGACAGCTATTTGTCTCTTGTTCGCTATTATACGTGTTCGACCAGTACCTTTTTCAATTTTAGATGAGGTTGAGGCAGCACTTGATGAACATAACGTTACGCGTTTTGCATCATATGTTCATCGTTATAGTCAGGAATCACAGTTTATTGTTGTAACACATCGGCAAGGTACAATGGAGACGGCAGATGCATTGTACGGTGTAACAATGCAACAAGCAGGTATTTCAACACTCGTTTCAGTACGTTTAGATGAAGCGAAAAAAATGATACAAACATAGCGAGGGTGAGTCATTATGGGATTATTTAATAAATTTAAAAAGTTCTTTCAAACTGAAGAAGAAAAACAAATAGAAGCAACTATCCAACCAACCGAGTCAATACTTGATGATGAGCTCGAACAAGCACAAGTAGAATTACAGCAAAATCATGAAGCAGAAGTTGTTGTGCATGATTGGCGTACAGATCGAGAAGATTTTGAGCCAAGTACTGAAATACGATCAGAAGCATCTAGTCAAGAAGTATTAGCCAATGATTATCATGATAAAATGGGTAAAACACGTTCTGGGTTACTAGCGGGATTTAATGATCTCATGGCACGATTCCGTACAGTTGATGAGGAGTATTTTGAAGAACTTGAAGACATTTTAATCATGGCTGATGTAGGTGTAAAAACAGTGATGGAATTAACGGATCAACTGCGTCATGAAGTAAAAGTTCGCAATGTCAAAGATCCAAAAGATTTAAATGAAGTTATTGTTGAGAAAATGTATGAGATTTACCAACGAGACGGTATGCAATCACCTGATCTGAATATTCAAGCGTCAGGTCCAACGGTAATTTTATTTGTTGGTGTCAATGGTGTTGGGAAAACAACAACTATTGCTAAATTAGCTCATCGTTTTAAAAAGGAAGGGAAAAGTGTTATTATGGCTGCTGGAGACACCTTCCGAGCAGGAGCAGTGGATCAACTACAAGTGTGGGGAGATCGTTTAGGTGTTGAAGTAATCAAAACAAAACCTAATGGAGATCCATCAGCGGTTATGTTTGATGCAATTGATCGAGCAAAAAAAGAAAGTATTGATATCGTTTTATGTGATACAGCAGGACGTCTTCAAAATAAAGTGAATTTAATGAATGAACTTGATAAAATTCATCGGATTATTCAACGTGAATTACCAGGAGCACCGCATGAAACACTGCTGGTTGTTGATGCAACAACTGGTCAAAATGGTTTGAGTCAAGCAAAATCATTTACTGAAGTAACACCAATTAGCGGAGTTGTTTTATCGAAAGTAGACGGGACAGCTAAAGGAGGAATTGTTTTGGCAATTCGTGCTGAAATTGGAACACCAGTAAAATTGATTGGTTTAGGTGAAAAACCAGAGGATCTTCAACGTTTTGACGTTGAAAGTTATCTGTATGGACTTTTCGCAGATCTATTTTAAAAATCTAAGTGCCTGATACCGATTTTTCATAGAAAAGAAATGCAGGCGAGAACGAAAATCAAGAAATAAGTAGAGAAATCCATCATAAAGCCCAAAAGAGGAATTATGGTGGATTTTGGTTTATTTCAAGCTTTCGTAGATGGAAGTTGAGCGTTTGAGTATAGTAAAAAAGTCAAGAATAGCTAGTTTTCATCAGTGTGGCTGATAAAAAATAGCTATGATAGCTAGTATGATGCTTATTGGAAGTATCACCACGCTAAGTGAAAGAAAACAAAGAATAACATATAGCCAAGAATTCAAATAATAAATTGTCAGTTTATATGAATCTGGAAAATCGAGATTAGAAATCATACGTGAATATGAACTCAAATCATCTGTATTTAATCACTGGATCAAACAAAATAAAGCAACAGGGTCATTGAAAGAAGCAGAAAATAAAAGTTCAGAACAACTCGAATTGGGAAAACTTCAAAAACAAGTGAAGAATGAAGTTGAAATACTCATACACAAATATTTAAACATTTGATTAAAAACGACCGTTATCAGTTGTTGTCAGTGACTTAACATATGTCCGTGTAAATAACACTTGGAACTACATATGTCTTTTAGTTGATCTATATAATTGTGAAATTATCGGGCGAAGCGTTGGAATTCACAAAGATGCAGTACTCGTAAAGCGAGTATTTTCAAATTTCAAAGGAAATTTAGCACCATTTGAATTATTCCATACGGACAGGGGCCAGAGTTTAAAAACACACTGATTGAAGATATATTGACTACATTTGATATCTAGCGTTTACTCAACTATACAGGTTGTCCGTATGATAATGCCGTAGTAGAATCATTGTATAAAACACTGAAGGTTGAATTTGTACGTAAGCGAAGTTTTGATATATTAGAGCAATTGCAAATGGAGCGCTTGGTTATAAAATACCAGTTGAGTATCGTAAGCAAAACTTTATCAATTTTGTCTAAAAAAGTGTAGCCATTCCATTAGATATCCGTTGTCGTTGTTTTCTCGTTAATTTTGCCATACAAAAAATACCCCATTATTTGTGTCCAAATAATGGGGGCACTGCAAAGGGCCTTTTTTATGCTCTGATACTATTGCATGTTAACTAGTATTAAACAGAATCAGTATTCTTTTGAAATATCTAATATAACTGTTTAATTCATATTAGATAGATTGGTAGACGCTATTTCAGAATGAAATAGCTTTTTAAAACTTAAGATTAAAGCAATAGCTATCAAGATAAATATGACACAACTAATATAAATTTTATAGTCTGTAAGTTCGATAAAAAGAGCAGATAAAGGAATTGATAAGGCTACACCACCTTGAATAAAGGTTGAAAGAACGGCACCAACTCTTCCAAGATATTCTGGTTCAGTGTTATCAATAAAAATAAAATTTACAGCATTATTCACAAGAGTTGTACCAAATCCAAGGAAAAGAGCAAATATAGCTGATAAAATCCATTGTTTTTGCATAAGTATGAATAAATATATTCGTCAATAAAAAAGTGTACCACTTGCTAGAAAAATAGTAGGCCACTTTT
>CAMFJD010000014.1 GCA_945956935.1 uncultured Bacillota bacterium
CATCATTTCTTTCATTGACCTTTTCAAATATTTCTCCCAACTTACGCTGTTCCCATGAAAGTACTTTATGAAAGCGAGTAAAATCTTTTGTATTAAGTATTAGCTGATTTACTAATATTGCTAATTTTACTTCGTAATATTATAATTGGAATTATAAAAAATTATAAAAATATAAAAACAATACTAATCATATTAGTGCTATGATAGGAGTTGCAATAATGAAACTGCTTAACTACATTGAATCACAAATGAGGGAGCTTGACTTAACAGTTGGCTATCAAAACGAATATAGTAACTTATATGCGAACTTTGAAAATGTAAAATTACGAGCTATTTTCGCATATCTACACGAAGAATATGTACGGCTATTTGAAACATTGAATAAAAGGTTGCCAACGGGAGAAGAATCGGCACATTTTTGGGCTGATGAAAGTCGAGAATTGATGAATATTATCAAAATCACTTTCGATATGCTAGAAAAATTGAAAAATACAGAATTTGCTTTTGAAGTTGATTCGGAATACTTAATAATTATACAAATGTGTCAAAGATTTTTAGTGCAGTATAGGGGCAGTGAGATACCACCAAACACAAAAAGAGTTGAGATTTATTACGAAATACCGATTTTCTTAAGTAATGAGACAATTAGTATAAGTCTAGGCGAAAAAACAAGAATTGAAAATTTAAAACTTATTGGGGAAGGTTCATATGCAAAAGTTTTTAAATTCAAAGATTCATTTTATAACAAGACATATGCGTTGAAACGAGCTAAAAACAATCTTGACGATAAGGAAGTGCAGCGATTTAGACGTGAATTTGAAGAAATGAAAAAATTAAGTTCACCATATATTTTGGAAGTTTATGCGTTTAATGAACAAAAGAGTGAATATACTATGGAGTTTGTCGATTGTACTTTGGAGCAATACATGAATGAAAATAATTCAAAGCTTACTTATGACAATCGATTGAAAATAATTGCTCAATTACTACAAGGATTTCATTATTTACATTCAAAAGATTTATTTCACCGCGATATTAGTTACAAGAATGTGCTAGTGAAACAATACGATGCAATTAATGTATTTAAAATTGCAGATTTTGGTCTAGTCAAAACGATTAATAGTGACTTAACTTCATTACAGACAGAAGTTAAGGGCTTTTTGAACGATCCGGCACTGATGATGCGAGGATTTAGTTCATATGACTTACTAGATGAAATTTATGCGCTTACGCAGTTGTTTGCGTACATTTTGAGCGGTAAGACACAGTGGGCAAATCTTAAAAGTGATCACATTGAAGAGTTTATGGAAAAAGGGATGAATCCAGATAGGAAAAAACGTTTTCAAAATCTTAAAGAAATGGAAACAGCTATCGTTACATGCGTGAATGAATTGAAAGCAGTACAAGAATAGGGGGTATTTAAAGTGATAGTAGATGAGACAGTAGTGAAATTAGGAACAGATTTAGCAATGCTTGCAGTTAATGGTACTATACAGGCTGTAAATACAAAAAGAACAATGCTAAAATCAGAAAAATCGGCTGAAAAACTCCGTCAAGAATACGATGAAATTGTGAGTCAACTCATAAATGAGAGAGCAGAAGCAATTTTATTAGCACAAACGTATAAAGCAGAACTTGATCGTATCACAATTAGTGACGATGACATTACCCATTTGCACAATACATTGAAAATACTCGTAAATTTGATAGCAGCTGGGAATCAAGAACAATATGATAAATTTTTAGCACTTGTAAACAAGGACACGTTAAAAACAATGCAGTTACTTGGATTTAATTACAAAGCAGCAATCGGTGAGCCACTCACTGAAATTTGTGCCACAAAACTTAAAAAATGGGCTAATAGTGCAAATAAAAACCAAAAAGGGAAACGTTGATAAAAATGAACAAAAAAACTATACAACTAGCTTTATGGATATTATTAGGTTTAGCAATAATTGATATTTTAAATGTACCGAGTATAGTTATCAATCAAATACAACTAAATTTTGAAGAAATTAGTCTTGTAGGACTAATAATTATAATTGGTGTTTTGTTGGGTATCAGTTATGTCCAGTGGTTTAAAACGATGCGGACAAAGATTTTGGAAATGACTGATAAGTTCCCAATTGTATTGCTTTCAATAGTAATATTCTATGGGATAATTAATATAATGATTGGATATGAATTAATAGCATTCAAATTTCAATTGTTATTTATGCTAGTCGTTATGTTGATGTGCACTATAGCTTTGTTGCAGATGCGCAAACAATTTCCAAATCCAGAAGTATCAGGGAATACTTTACAAACTGTATTTGACTTACATGATTTATATGATGGTAATAAATTTGTAAACTGGAATCCTGAGCAATTTATTCTTTTAAAAGAAACTACAGTTACGAAAGATTTGCTGAATAGGGAGCAGACAATAGTTCCGGAGCTGAAAAGAACGATTACCAATTGCTATTATCCAGAGGGAGGATTTGTAATAACTTTGACAGGATCTTGGGGAAGTGGCAAAACAACGGTTATTAATATGGTTACTGACGAACTAAAAGAATTAACTCTTATCAATGATTTTTCGTTTTGGAAATATGAAAATAAAGAAGCATTACTTAAAGCAGTAATTGAACGATTGCTAGAAGAAAGTGATTCGGTACTCAACTTTCGTGAAAGACAAGCGTTTATTCAGTCTGTTCTAGAAATGGTGAGTGATAAAAGTGGCTTTAACTTCGTCCGTCTATTTGCAAATGGCGATGAGTTAAGCAGAGCAAAAAATAAGCTAAGTACACATTTAATTGAAAACAACAAACGAATTCTTTTTGTTGTTGATGATTTAGAACGGACAAATTCCGAGATTGCAATTATGATTTTCAAAGTGATTGCTACTGTGCTAGATATTGGAAATGTTATTTATTTGGTGAGCTATGATGAAGTGGAAATGAAAAAACATTTTTCAAATGTCGGCATTGAATTTAACTATCTAGATAAGGTTATCAATCAAAAATTTACGCTTCCTCAAATCTCTGAAGCAAATATTGCAGATGAGACGAAAAAAGCAATGTTAAGTTTAGCGCAAATTTATGGCCGCACAGATGAATTGAAAAATGTTATTGATGAGGTTGCGAAATTACTTCCAATTGAAAATATACGAGACCTCAAACGGATGCTAAATTCATTAATGCCCTATATACAAAAAAATGAGTTAGGTTTAAACGAACGCGATCGCCTGTTAATCAATTATATTAAGTTTAAAGATTATGGATTGTGGACAGAATTATTTGAAAATGGACACTATTTGGCAAGTTTTTATTATGTTGATTCAAGAAAATCGAAGCAAAGAGAAGAACATAATGTTTCCAAAGGTTTTAATCCAGATAAAGAAACTGATTTTGAACACAATCGGACAGAATGGATTGAAAAAATACAAGCAGATTACAAGCAGTATCTCGATATACTGAAAAAATTATTTAATGATTTCAAAATGAAAGGAGATTATACGCAGAGTATTGAAAATGATCGCAATTTTAATATTTTGAATGGTAATTATTTTCTGATGTATTTCATTGAAGAAAGTAGTGACATACATCAAACGAAAAAAGCAATAAATCAATTTTTATCGCAAGAAAATATCGAAAAAGTTAAGATAACTGCTGAAGTTGAAAAACAAGCTGTAAAAGAATTATTCGAACAGAATGCCAATCAACAGAACGCGATGTTTTTATACCTTCAAAGGCAGGAACAACATTTTGGTATTTTAAATGTAGTGATTTTACGCTATTTAATGGCGCCAGAAGGAGATAAGAACAAGGATGGCAATATTTTTCATAAGCTTGTTGAATATTGTGCACTAATTATCCTTCGATATTGTTTAGTAGAAAATTTTGAAAGTATTTTAGCTAAAGTTGATAGTGATTTTATAAATTTCTATTTCCATAAAAAGATAGTTGAAAAGTTAACGAGTGAAAGTTGGTGGAAGCAACATACAGCAGAAATCAAAGAAGACAAAAAAGAAATAATAAATCAGTATCATGAAATTGTTAAAAAACAGTTCTTAAAAGTTTGGGAACATGAAAGTATCACAGACGAAAATTTAAAAACAATGATAGAAATTTATTTACATAACCCAGATTTTTATGGAGAGAAAACACAATCTGAGTGGCAAACATGGTTTCAGAATAAGGTAAAAACAAACAGTGTTGTATTTTTACAACAGTTATATAACTATTCTTCTACCAGTGAAGGACCTGATTTTGATGAGTATGCTAAAGTTTTACAAGAATTAGGAATTTTGGAGCAGTTAAAACAACTAGATATTGATGCTTTGAAAAATAATTATTCATTTGAAAACACCACAGGAATTTCGGAGCTACTTGCAATAAAGAGATATCAAGATTTTATTAAACAACAAGAGAAAGGCCTCACTTCATGAAAGTAAAAAACTTAAATTTATTTTTGATGGATGGAACAGCGACAGGACGAGTGAAATGTACGCTTGCCAATTGGACGGGGGTCGTGTATAAAATTCCGCGCTTGCTCCTAGAACAATCGAGTCAACGTGATGATCTCAAATTCAGTGGTGTCTACTTTTTATTTGGCAACGATGAACAAACAGGGAATCCGGTTGTCTATGTCGGGCAAGCAGGAAATCGAAAAAACGGTGAGGGGATTTACCAGCGTTTGCTTGAACATCGTAATAATGGTGACAAAGATTATTGGCAAGAAGCAGTTGTGGTGACTACGACAAATAATATTCTCGGACCAACGGAAATTAGTTATTTGGAAAATCGTTGTTGTTTACTAGCAACATCCGCAAATCGCTACGAAATCAAAAATGGTAATGAACCAAGTAGTGGGAATGTCACCGAAGAAAAGCAAGCTGAACTGGAAGAATTTATCGAATATGCCAAACTTGTTGTTGGCACACTTGGATATCCCGTCTTTGAACCGTTACGGAAGCCAACAGTTGCTGATGACGAGGTAGCAGCGCAAACGCCAGAAATTCCAATTCTATATCTCAAACGCAAAAGTCGCAAGAGCAATCAAGTGATTAAAGCCCAGTGCCAACAAACATTGGAAGGTTTTGTTGTGCTAGCCGGAAGTCAAATTGAAGTGATCGATTCGGATAGTATTTCTGAGACGGTTCAAAAACGGCGGCAACAAGCGAAAATCAGCGCTGGAATCTTGCAAAAAGATGAACTCTTTAAAAGCCCATCATATGCTGCCGGTTTTGTCATTGGTGGATCAGTGAACGGATTAACTGTGTGGAAAACAGCGGATGGGAAAACGTTGAAAGAATTAGGCATTTGAGTTGTGTAAAAACCGAGAGGGTATTATTTTATTATAAATTTATATTTTTGAAAGGTGGGCAAACATGGCAATTAGGTATAAACAATGTCCGCAATGTGGTTCGACTAAGGTACTTGATATTCTGTATGGAATGCCGACAATGGAAGCCTTTGAGCTGTATGAACGTGGGGAAATAAAGTTAGGCGGTTGTTGTGTTACGGATGCAGATCCACAATATTATTGTCGGGAATGTGAAAATGAATGGGATCGTGAAGTGGCGATTGAGCATGCTTATCGTGAAATTCGGGGAATCAAAGCGATAATCCACAATGATTTCCAGAGTGTTATTGAAATTACAATTGATTTTGAAACTGGGAATGCCAATTGGATCCATCATGGGTCTGATGAGAAGAGAGTAGGAGAGCAGCGATTAACACCAAAACAACAAGAAGTAATCCGCAAAGAGTTCAGACGCTTAAAGATGCTCAATTGGAAAGCAAAGTATGTTAATGCTGATCTCAGCGATGGTCCGCAATGGCAGCTAGAGATAATTAGAACTGGTCGAACACTCAAAAAACGGGGTGACAATGCTGGTCCAACACAATGGGCTGCGTTTTACAATGTTCTCACACAAGTATCAGGTAAGATGGTTGATTGAAGCAATGATAACTTTGTCATAAAATATGAAACGAATTTAAAATTTCAAGCATTGCTGAAGTCAAACAATATCCGAATTGCACTGGCGGAAAACCAGAAAAGTGAGTTGAACAGATAGAAGTTCAGCTCGATTTCTTCCGCAATAGGAGTATCACAAAGTGGTTGCAAAGACTCGAGGCGATTGAACGTGAGCTGGAGCAAGGTAGCTTCAATAAAAAAGCTCTGTTTTAAACCAATGTTGATAATAAGTGGACACTTAATAGATTGTCCACTTTTATTTTTAAAACATCGTAGAATATGGCCAATTAAATATAATTATTCATTCAAATCATTCAATGATAAAAGTGCTATTATAAATGATATTGCAAATATAGATATATCTGATGCAGATACACTCCCCATGAAATAATCAACCAAGGCCAGTGTAAACATTGTTGATAATGTGTCTAATGTAACAAATAGTATCTTTGCAAATTTTAGCGTAATTTTATCTAGCGATAACAATGCTTTCGGAAATGCTGAGGCAAAAATTTCTATTGGAAATCCTACTATGGTTACTATAATGAAAAATATAATAATACTCTTTATGGAAGTATATTCGAAACCAAATAATTTCATTATCCCCCCCCCAATATGGCGATAACAGAAATAACTACTATTAAAACGAAAGATACAAGTCCATAACCGATAATGGGTTCTATTATTTTTTTAAGTTTGTTTATCATGTTATCCATCTCCTTTGGTAGATATCTTCTTGGTGTCTATTTCGGTAATTATTGAACCTATAAACAAAAAATAGCCATCCATACCAGCGAAGTTTGCGATGACTATTTTTGTTTATCTAACTTAGCCAACATATTGATGGGCTGTACGAGAACGGAGTGTTAGCGCACTGCGTTGTTTTCTATTTGAGTATAATATGATTACAAATGAATCGCAAGTGAAAAAGTATGTGGAAATCATCTTAGATCATGTGACGCAAATCATTTTCCTTTTGCTCGAATTATTTTAATCATAAAAACAGAAGCAGCATATAAATAGAGTATTCTTAACGAATATCTTGAAGTGAGTCGGCTTCGCTTGCTGCACTAGAAAGCTACCATTTTGCATAATTTCTTTGATTTTTTCTCGCAGTGACATATGCTTTTTACGAGTGAAAAGCATAAACTATAGGTGATTATTCAATCCAAAGGGAGTTGTTTATATGAAACAAAAACTGGATTTTTTTAAAGACAAATTGAGTGATTTAAGTCGACGAAATCGTTCAATCCGCTTGATGAAACTTTATGATAAATACACTGTTGATATTTATGAATTAATAACGGCGGAAGCGAGTCCTACTCCGAACTTATTGGAAGCACTTCTTCAAGGGAAAACGAAGCAAATGCATATTGTTGCTCGTGACAGTCAAATAGAAGCTCAACAAATTCTGTCACAAAAGCTGACAACCTTATATCGTAATTTGAAGGCAATTGAAGAAGAAACTGGGATATATGATTTTTCTTTTGGTTATCCTTTTTTGACGGGAGCGATGCAAGATGGCACGTTCTTTCGTGGACCAGTATTTCTTTTCCCGTTCCGACTCGAGAAGACAGCACGGTATTGGGTTTTAGAGCGAAGTGATGAGGAACCAATTGTGAATCGAACACTCCTGTTGGCATTGAAAAAGTTAAATCAATTTGCAATTGATGATAGTATGTTTGATGAAACGACACCAGTCGCGATTCAAAGTATTACAGATGCGCAACGTTGGTTTCAGCAATACGAGTATCATTTCCCTATTGCGAGCGAAACTTTGCAAAAATGTAAAAATTATACTTTGAAAAGTGTACCAGAGTTAGAAAAAGGGCATATTTTCTTAGATAACCTCGCCGTTTTAGGCTTATTTCCTCAAGGAAGTTCCGCCATTCAAAAAGACTATGATTTATTGAAGCTGAAATCTGATCAAAGTCAAAATTTAGGCATGATTTCACAGCTGCTCTTTGATTTAGAAACAAACGAAGCCTATGATGCACTAACACCACCTGTAAAACTAGAGACACAAAATGAAATTCCTGAAGTAGAGCAATTATTCTTATTGCCAACGGATGGTTCGCAGGAACAAATTTTACAATTAGTGCGCTCAGAAGAGGGATTAGTTGTGCATGGTCCACCGGGAACCGGGAAATCACAAGTCATCGTCAATTTAATTACTGATGCCTTGAATCAAGATAAGCGGATCTTAGTTGTTTGTCAAAAGCGAGCCGCCCTCGATGTTGTGTACCAACGATTAGATAGTCTTGGGCTAGGTAGTATTACCAGTCTGATTCATGATGAAAAAAATGATCGCACCAAACTGTATCAGAAATTAAAAACGGGCCTTGAGGCTACTTGGCGTGAAGAAGAAGTGAGTTTACTTGAATATCAACGTGTCAGTGAAAAAGTCGCCAATTATGAAGCCAGACTTACCGCTATTGCCGAGGCGTTATATTTAAAAATGACAAAAAAAGTGCCAAATATGTCAACTAGCTTGTTCATGTCACTTAAATATAATAGAATTATTTTAAATTGAAATAAAAAGGAGTATAAAAAATGAATAAAAAAATTATTACCTTATTAGCATTAAGTATGGTTATTGCTGGAACACCAACATACCATGCACATGCAAACAGCAAGCAGCCAAATGACAACATCGAAACAATGGTAAATGATCAACAAACTGTTGGATCAACATATTTTTTATTCAAAAATATTTGGGGAGGTGAATCGTTACAGTTAGCATTTGACTTGCAAACGATGACGATTCAAGCAACGGCAAAATCAGGCAATTTTAGTAATGCTGATAATAACTTCACATTGCAACTTATCGATGCGACAAGTGCTACACAACTTATATCAGTACAAGCAAATACAAAATATGTGCGTGATTTTGTGACAAAGATACATAATCAATCTTTCAAATTAGGCGATATTGTGGCATTAAATATTGATCCAACATCTGGGATGAGTAGTCCGAGCGTGTATGTAGATTCGGTGGCAACAGGTACGAATTGTGTTGGGAAAACGCAATATTTTACAATTACAACGCAAGGGTTACAACCATATACACCGAATATTCAAGTAAATCCGATTAAAATTTTAGGTCAAGAATTGATTCATACAACGACAATCTCAGGAACGACGTATCAAAATGCCGAAATTTCAGCAACTGTAGAAGGTCAAACGTTTACAACAGTTGCAGATGCATCAGGTGCTTTTCAACTTGAAATTCATTCAGAACAAGGTTTTACAGCGAGAACAGCGATTCAACTTCATGTAAGTGAATTACAAATAACAGTGTATCCTGATTTATTAGCCCAACAAAATATGTATCAAGAAACAAATACAGGCTATCAATATGTGTTAAATGCAGATTTACAAACACTCACAACACCATTTCCTAGTGAAATTATGTATGGAAGAAATTTATTGAGTGAGAGTGGTAAAAAAGCGTGGGATATCGCGTATGCCGCATTATTGAAATACGATAATACTGCCGATGCCTATCCGCGTGATTCAGCAGGAAATGTTGAATTTTATGTTGATTATGAATCACATGGCATTCAAATTTCGGCGAATGAAGCCCAATATATTCAAAATTATTTAGTCAAAAATGAACCACGCATGTTTTTATTAAAAGATTGGAGTGCTAAACCAGTTTATAAAGATAATGTCATTATTGGTCAAAAGTTCTATATTGGAAATAGTGCTCAAAATGGCAATGATTATCAGCAACAATTATTAGCAACAGAACAAGCGGTATCATTTATTTTAAGTAAGATTACGCCTGATATGGATATGTATCAAATCATTAAGACAATTCAAGTCGAATTTGAAGCATTAGTTGACTATAAGAATGCTGGAACACCTGGAGATATTCGTGGAACATTCATTAATAATTATGCGATTTGTGGAGGGTATTCGAAAGGATTTGAATATTTATTACAACGTGTAGGTATTGAAAACATTTGGGTAACTGGTCAAGCTGGTGGATACCATGCATGGAACAACATTAATTTGTATGGTGATTGGTATTTAGCGGATTCAACTTGGGGTGGTAAAAACTGGTATTTACGCGGAAGTAAAGGAACAGAGAATCATCAAGTACAAAATACATACTATATTATGCCAACGTTACAAGTTGAAAGTATTCCTTGGGAGTTAGGAGATATCGGGCAAACAATTGCGTATTTAACAGGTTCTGTTTCCTATGAAAATCAAAATGATGGCAAACTAGTTGTGACATATGAAGATCCTACCAAGCTAAATACGACAATGACTATTCGTACAAGTATCAATAATTATGAGCCAATGGAAATGACACGTGATGAAGCTGGAAATTGGCGTGCTATTATTGAGTATGATGCGAATCATGAAGAAACCGTTGATTTTTTCTTTACTGTTGATGGAAAATTTCACACAATTGGTAATGTAAAAGCACATGATCTTAGTGTTGAAAATGTTGGAAATGGTATGAAAAACATTGTTGTTGCAACAGCAAAAATTGATCGCTCAACATTACAAGAACTGATTGATGCGACAGATTATGATGCAAGTGCGTATACACCGACAAGTTTTGCACAGTTTGCGGCAGCTCGTGAGCAAGCAAAAGCAGTTATTGCTGATGATAAAGCAACTGAATTAGCGTACTCACAAGCATATCGAGCATTACAGCAGGCAATTGACGGATTGATTAAAGCGAATACAATTGAATTCAAAGGATATAACAATGTTGTATTCTTGACATTAGAATTTGATACTATCACAAAACAATTTAAAGCTGTTTCAAATGGAGAAATGGTCCATCCTTATCAATATGCCCGTGTGTATGCAAAAGTAGATCACTATGATCAAAAAGGGAATTTAAAAGGTAGCTATCAAGCAATTGCGAATCAAACTGCGGATGAGATGGCAGCAGGATTGAATGGTGCGACGTATGAGTCAGGGGACTATTTACAATTGAGTCATTTAGAAAAAAATAATCGCCTCGTTATTCAAGGGTATGTGAATAATGCACCATATGATTTAAGTACTGGATCAACAGCATTAGATTTAGCAACAGCACGTTTCTATCTTGATGGTGAAAGCTTAAGTTATAGCGATACCGCATTAGATTTATCAGCTGATAAATCAGCATTACGAACAAAAATCGCTGAGCTTGAGCAAATCAGTGGAGAAGAATATACACAAACAAGTTTTGCAAGTTTGCAACAAGAGCTTCAGTCAGCACGGGCACTCATCGAGCAAACAAGTGTCTTTGCAAGTGAATTAGATGAAGCAATTACACGCCTAGATAGTGCACACGCTGATTTAAAACGTATCAATACAATTATTTTTAAGGGATATAACAATAATGAATTTTTGACGGTTCGCTTTAATAGTGAGACACAGCAATTACAGGCTATGTCAAATGGACAAGTTGCTAATCCTTATTCGAATGGAACGTATGCAAGTATCAAACATTTTGACAAACAAGGGAATGTGAAAGCAACGTACAATGTGTCAGCCAACCAAAATGCCGATGCTATTGCGGCTCAACTTGATGGAACTCACTATGAAACAGGTGATTACTTACAGTTGACACATAAAGAGCAAACAGGACGGCTTGTTATTCGTGGATATGTGGCTGATGCACCAAGTGACTTTAGTAATGGGGTCCAAACACTGGATTTAACAACAGCACGTTTCTATCTCGATGGTGAAAGTTTCAAATTCAGTACTGAAGCACTGGACTATACAGCTGATACGACGGAGTTGCAAACATTAGTAGCTCAAGCAAATACTTTAACTGCAAGTGATTATACAGCAACAACATATGCTAATGTTATTGAAGCACGTGATAAAGCACAAACAGTTATTGAGACGTTCAATGTGACAGATGCAGTTGTTCAAGCAGCGACTGAAACATTGCAACAAGCGATTGGTAGATTACGTTTGATCAATGAAATTCAAATCAAAGGGTATAATAACGAAATTGCTCTACGTGTGCAGTTTAATCCAACGACACAAACATTGCACGCTGTTTCTAATGGGCAAGTTGTGCACCGTTTCCATAGTGGAACGTATGCGAGTATGAAGCATTATGATCAACAAGGAAACGTAAAAGCAATCTATAATGTGATGGCGAATCAAACTGCGGATGAAGTAGCGGCTCAAATTGAAGGAAGTATGTATGTAACGGGTGATTATTTCCAATTCACGCATAAAGAACAAGCCAATCGTTTGGCTATTACTGGCTTTATGAGCGATGCACCCGCTGACTTTACTCAAGGTGTGAAAACACTTGATTTAACGACAGCACGCTTCTATCTTGATGGTGAAAGCTTTAAATTCAGTACTGAGGCACTAGACTATACAGCTGATACGACGGTCTTACAAACATTAGTAGCTCAAGCAAATACTCTAACTGCAAGCGACTATACGGCAACAACATATGCCAACGTTATTGAAGCACGTGATGCAGCGCAGGTAGTTATTGAGACGTTTAATGTGACAGATGCAGTTGTTCAAGCAGCAACTGAGACATTGCAACAAGCGATTGATAGCTTACGTTTGATCAATGAAATTCAAATCAAAGGATATAATAACGAAATTGCTTTACGTGTGCAGTTTAATCCAACGACACAAACATTGCATGCTGTTTCTAATGGGCAAGTTGTGCACCGTTTCCATAGTGGAACGTACGCGAGTATAAAACATTATGATCAACAAGGAAATGTGAAAGCAATCTATAACGTGATAGCGAACCAAACAGCGGACGAAGTAGCAGCCCAAATTGAAGGAAGTACGTATGCAAGAGGTGATTATTTCCAATTCACGCATAAAGAGCAAACGAATCGTTTGGCTATTACTGGCTTTATGAGTGATGCACCCGCTGACTTTACTCATGGTGTTCAAACACTTGATTTGACAACAGCACGCTTCTATCTTGATGGTGAAAGTTTCAAATTTAGTACTGAAGGTGTTGATTATACAGCCGATACAACCGGGCTACAAACATTAGTAGCTCAAGCAAATGCTTTAAATGCAAGTGACTATACGGCAACAACATATGCCAACGTTATTGAAGCACGTGATGCAGCGCAGGTAGTTATTGAGACGTTTAATGTGACAGAAGCAGAAGTTCAAGTAGCAACTGATACGCTTCAACAAGCAATGGATACGTTAATTCGTGTAAATACGGTTGAATTGAAAGGCTATAATAATGTTGTCTTTTTAACACTTACGTTTGATCCGACAACACAAACACTGCATGCTGCTTCAAATGGAGAGATGGTTCATCCATACCAGTATGCACGTGTCTATGCAACAGTTGAACATTATGATCAACAAGGAAAGCTCAAAGGAAGTTATGAAGCAATTGCGAATCAAACTGCTGATGAAATGGCTGCAGGATTAAACAATTTAGTATACGAGACAGGGGATTATTTACAGTTCAATCATTTAGAAAAAAATAACCGTCTAGTCATTAATGGGTACGTAAATAATGCACCATATGATTTAAGTACAGGTGCGTATGATTTAGATTTAACAACAGCACGCTTCTATCTTGATGGTGAAAGTTTCAAATTTAGCAGTGAGGCCCTTGATTATACGGCGGATACAACTGAGTTACAAGCATTAGTAACAACGGTTGATACGTTAGTTTCAAGCGATTATACGGCAACAACATATGCTAATGTTATTGAAGCACGTGATAAAGCACAAACAGTTATTGAGACGTTTAATGTGACAGAAACAGTTGTTCAAGCAGCAACTGAGACACTTCAACAAGCGATTGATAGCTTACGTTTGGTCAATGAAATTCAAATCAAAGGATACAATAACGAAATTGCTTTACGTGTGCACTTCGATCCAACAACACAAACATTACATGCTGTTTCTAATGGGCAAGTTGTGCACCGTTTCCATAGTGGAACATATGCAAGTATGAAGCATTATGATCAGCAGGGGAATGTGAAAGCGACGTATAACGTGATAGCGACTCAAAATGCGGATGCTGTAGCTGCTCAAATTGATGGAAGTACATATGAAAGTGGCGATTATCTACAATTTACGCACAAAGAACAAACAAATCGTTTGGCGATTACAGGATATATTACTGATGCTCCAAATGATTACAGTTATGGCGTTCAAGATCTCGACTTAACAACATCATACTTTTACTTTGATGGAGAAAGCTTTAAATTGAGCAATCAATTACAATAACACTACGATACAAGCGAACATTCATTTTGAATGCTCGCTTGTTTTATGATAATTCTATGTACCTGTGAAAAAATAGTTGTGCAGATGTAAAACAAGCACCGAATGGACGAGCGAAAATGCGTCAATGCTTAGATGAATATGTTACGGTCGTGCTGGATTTGTATGATGTAACTACGTGAGCGGGTTTTGTGGATAGCTTCTATGACGGTATGGGTAGTTTGGGAACAGTTAAATGAAATATTGACTAGGCAAATATTGCTATATTCATTTTGGAATGAATTACATAATATTTGCCTAGTCAGTTTTAGGATGGAAAACAATCAACACATATTGAAATTGTAATAGACTTTAAATGTCGAAATTGATTAAAACGGTTACCTACTGTTTTTTATTGACATTTCTTGATGGGAAGCGACTTTTTTTTGCAATTCACTAAGAATTCATTTAAAATAGAAAGAGGAAGTAGGAAAAAGGGGCGACAACATGGAAACAAAGACAATAACATATCATGAACAAACATTAACAATCATTGAGCCTTATTATTCACAAGCACTTCATGAATTTGAGTTTACTTCATGTTCAACATTAATCCATCATCTTGAGACGATGATGAATGTTGAAAAATTAGGGGATTTACCGGAAAACTTTGTTTATTTGCCTTTTCATGTTAGTGAGAAGAAAATATTGAAGTTTTTTGAACAGTTACGACAATTTACATTCGTTTCTCCACCAGAAACGTTTAGTTTATTATTTTCTGGACGTATTTTAACTTTACCACCATCACTTGTCCCACAAGAGATTAACGGAGAGGATTATGAAACGTGTCCAATTGTGCTCCAACGGTTACAATCAGAGGGGATTATCCGTTATGAGCAATTGCCGCCACAACTTGATCGTTTGACAACGATGCGATCAATTGGTCAAAAGGCATTAGAAAAATTTGTCCTCCATTTAGAATCAGTTATTCAACGAGAGGTTGCTCATGTCCAACGGGTTGCTGCTGCACAAACATCAACATTGTCGGAGCAAGTTGATCGCGAACTTGTCAGAATCTACAACGATTTCCAGCAATATACGAGTGAAAGCTTTAGTGATCGTGATTTGTTTATTTTTGAGAAGTTTTATGAGCAATACCAAACCGATTTTCGGTGGACATTAGAATTGATTGGCCAAGCTTTAGGAGTGACACGCGAACGAGTTCGTCAAATCCACCAAAAAAACAAACGGCGCTTGTTAACAATTGCGCAACCAGTTGTGCCGTTATTACAAGCATTACTTGAGGAAAATGCTGGCTTTGTCCGCTTACCATTTTTTAAAACGTTAGATTTTACGAAGTTTTTACTCGCCGAAGTATTATATGAAGTTGAGTTGTATGTATATAGTGAAGAATTAGCAATTTTAACGAATTATGATAAAGTTGCGCTCAAACAACTTGAACAAACGTTAGCTATCTATGTGGAAGAGCATGCGCAGTATCAACTATTGACGAGTTCACAAGTACAGCGAATCGGGAAGCAATTACGGAAAGAATTTCAGATTCAGTCTCCGATCTTCATCCAAGAGCAGCTGCGCCAATTATTTTTACAAACACAAAATCGTCAATTTGTATTACGAACAATTACGAAGGCTCAAATTGTAGATATTGTATTACAACAATTTCCACAAGGAATTGAGTTGTATAAAAATGAAGAGATGATTCGTCAATTAGCGAATGAAGTTGTTGCACAAACGTTTACAGTTGAGCGTGATCGAGCTATCGTTGGTTTAATTCAGCGTGAAGAGTTACAAGATCGCATTTTGCTTTGGGGACGTGGATATTATATTCATCGTAACTTTGTTACTTGGGATCAGACAATCTTTCAAGAAATTCATGAATATGTTGAACAATTATTGATGAGAATTCCATCAACAACAGCAGAACACGTTTACGAACAATTTGAAGCAATTTTGCAGCAACAAAACATTCCAAATAAATATGCGTTGTATACATTGTTGCGTATGTCGAATTTATCGTCAATGATTGCGTATCCAGAATTCCCTAAAATTATGCATATTGAAGCTAAGGGGAGTTATGATAATCGCTCACAACTTGTCCAATATTTACAAGCTTGCGGAGAACCAGTTTCTACAGAACAGTTACGGAAAGAGTTTGTTGAGCTACGCGGCTGGAAAATGTACACATTGACCGCTACATTAGCATATAGCCAGGAAGTGATTTCTACAAATTATAGCGAATACGGTTTGTTGAGTTTTTATAAACAATACACCAAAGCTGATTTGGCTGAAATTGTAGCATTAATTCAAACAAAACTTTCAGAACAAATTATGGTTGCAATCGATGGAATTTATTATGATCAGCAAGTATTTTTAAATAAAAAAGGGATTCACACGAGACAATTATTATATTCATTATTGAAATATTACTACCATGATATGTTCCGCTTTACGCGTTATCCGCATATTGTGAGTTGTAATTACCATGATGATATTTCATTTGCTAAAGTAATCGAAGAATACTTGTATGAAGCTGGTCAACTAGTCAACCGAACACAAGTTTTAGAATGGTTATCACAAGATGTTGGCGCCAATAGTCGTACATTTGATGCTATTTTACAAAAATCTCAAGCAATTATTGCGTATACAAATGGTCAAAGTGCTCAATATATCCATCGTGATGTGCTAGGATGGAATGATGAGTTGCAAATCAAGCTTGGACAACTTGTGCACGAGCATATGCAACAAAAACCATCAACCTTTGTTAGTGCTCAGTGGGTTATGGCAAAATTTCAATTGCCAAAATTAGCAAAAGGATACGGTTGGAATAAAGAGTTACTTATTAATTTGCTCAAGCGTGATCCTAGTTTTATTTTAATCGGTTCTGAGTCTCGGATTATTGTTGAAAAGGATAATATTCAAGGTATTCATTCGAATATGACATTTATTGCACATGTGATTCGTCGAAAATTTAATGGTAAAACAACTATTGCTCAATTACGGTATAAATTAAAGTCATACAATTTTTCAAGAGATGGTGATTTTCTCGAAGATACACTGAAAGCTTTAAGTCAAAATGAGGCACCTTTTGAAATTGATGGCGATAGTATCTATCTAAAATAACACATTGCTGCTTCCTGTGATGAATGCTTAATCATCTGTTGGCAGCAATTTTTTGGGTAGAAGCAGTAGAAGTAGTAAAAGAAGAAGAGGAAATGATATGTATTTAATAATAAAAAGAATAGGCATAGGTATTGTGGCGGCTATCATCGCTTTTTGTGGTGTTTTTTTAGCGAGTATGTTTGCTACAAGTATTGAGGATCAACGTGTGCTCCATTTTGCCACATGGTCAGCTTCACCAGTTGAAAATATGATATATGATCGAATTATTGAAGAATTTACAAATAAAACTGGTATTTATGTTGAACGAGAATCTTTTTCACAACATTATTTAGAAATTATGAGCAAGCAATTTCGTAATCATGATGGATATGCAGATGTTTTTCTCGTTTCACCAGCTTTATACGATTATTGGCAAGCAAATGATTGGTTATTACCACTGGATGATTTAATTAGTGATGAAGAACAAGCTGATTATTGGCCTATTTTCAATGAAGAATTTCGAAGTGAAGATGGAGCTTACGCTATTCCTAGAGATTTGAGTACTTTAATGCTTTACAAAAATCAAACGATTTTACAAAATTTAAATATATCAAATCAATCCATTCCAAATAATATTACGGATTTTGTCACTTTTTTAATCGATTTACAGTCTAAGCTTCCTGAGGGTATCACTGCGCTTGTTGTGGATGCAAAATATGAAAATTTCATGCCTATATTGGCAGCTTTAGATAAAGAAGCATACGATACGTATTCAATGGGGTCTGTCGATGGGATAGATGATTTGTTTGCTGCTATTAGACAACTGATTGATGCAAAAGCAGTTGTGTTTACATCCGATCAAAATGCTGCTGAAGCATTCCGAAATGAGAAAGCTGTTTTTACTGTTCAAGGGAATTGGTTTCATGCAACATTAGAGCATTACTGGACACCTTTTCACTATGAAGTATCAAAATTACCAACGATTTATGATCAAGAAATGACAACGGCTATTTTGAGTGCTTATGCAGTTGCTGCTGAAACACATTATCCTGAAGAAGCGAAGGAATTTGTTGAATTTTTGACAACTGAAGTTGATTATTATTTACAAAAAAATGGGAAGTCAGTACCAGCAAAACAATCAACAACTTATCGGCTCCAGAATCCTAAATATCAACTTGCACAAATTCAACAGGAATTGTCACGTCCACTTCGTGATACAGCTGTTTGGATGGAAGATGTCCACTCAATGATGTATAGTTATTTTTTTGCGAATAAATTTTTTGATTTAGTAAATGAGCCTGATCAAATTCATGATATATTTGAACAAATGAAACAAGATACTGATACAACACATCAATTTATTGTTGATTTAAATTTACAGCGGAAGGAGCAAGAGCGTGAACAAGCAAACAAATAAAAAATGGCGGGAATCACTCATTATTACAGGAATACTAGCTATTCTTGTAATAGTAATGACTCAATTCCAACGTGATATCGTCATCTTTGTTGCCATTTTCTTCGTGTTAGAATGTTTGTACTTAGGAATTCAAGCATTGCACGAATTCCGTAAAAGCAAAAAAAACCACTAAAATTTTTGATCTCTTTTTAAAACCGCGTTAAATCGCGGTTTTTTTGTTCAATTTTTCTTTCGTCGTCTTTTTGATTGATTCATTCTATGACTTTAATCTATATTTGTAAAAATATACAAATCAATCTACTTTATAACAAAATATTAAAAATATATTATGTCAATATATTTAATCTTTTATGGTATAAATAACTATAAAAGATTCTTTTAGAGGTGTATTTTTGGTTATTAGTTGTAAATTTTTATAAAAACTAAAGTAATACAATAAGTAAAGTTATTTATTTATTGTAATTAATATGTGAATTATAACAATAATAATATATATAAATAGTGATTAATTACATAGTTAATTTAATATATATGGAAATTATCATTTTTCTTGGTTTACATAATATACATTATCGGAAGTAACAGAAAAACCAGTCTCAAATTGAAACTGGTTAGTTTTTTGGCTATATAAAGTGATATATAAATAATAGTTAACTTGCTCACTACTTTCTTTCACTGTGCAAAAGAAAATTTATGCTTTTAGTATAACATACTTTGCTTTGCATACGCAAGAGATTCCTTGGACGATTGATTTGTAAAAAGATGATGAAATGAAAAAGAGTAGTTATTCGATGAATTGTACATGGTTAAGCGGGAACCAACCATATGTATGGTCATGCTGCTTGTAACACCAAATCCAACCGTTGAGTTCATAATCAGCGATAATAATTTCGCCAATGTGTGCACTGAGCTCTGTTGGATCATAGTTATCCTTAGCAATTGCACTACTCGCGTGAACATTCAATAATTGAATTGGCGTCCAATGTTCATATGTATCTCCATTCGTACAGTATACCCAATTATCCCATTCACTGTGTGGAGATGAATATTTTATAATCTGAACATGTTCTCCTTTTTTTAGTTTTTCTGCTTGCAATGTATTGCCAATATACTGTTTAATAACTCGATATTGTTTTTTCATTATTCCCCTCTCCTTTGTAGTTTGATTATACTATAGAAAAAGAGGATGAAATCTTAAAGTTTTGCAAAAGTCTCGCGCTCACTTCATATCAATCCTTGCTATTTGTTTGTAGATAAATGTTTGAATCGTTTGTTCATAGTCATGATCAATGAGTATATGTGGTATATCTGTACTTAAACATGTTTGTAGCGCAATTGTATTATCAAGAATCATTTCTTCTAATGGATATGTATAGGGTAATCGCTGTTCAATACATGTTGCATGGTGAAGAATTTTCTCATAGTTTACACGAATGTACGCTTCACTTAAAATAAGTCGAAATGCGTATATATTGTTTAAGTATTCATTTGAGAAAGTCAACTCCCAATCATAAGGAATATAACACCCCTCAACAATTAAATTTTGCTCATTTTCAATTGCGGTTTTAATTATTTCTGAGACAATTGGCCAAATAATCTTTGTAATCATTTGATTGCTACTGGTCGGTGTAATGCATGCGTTTCCACTACGAATGAGTCCCATTTTGAGGTGATCAAGTGAAAGATATGGATAATAATAGGTTTCTAGCAACTTTTGTGCAATCATTGTCTTACCAGTATGAGAACAACCGGTTATTAAAATAATCATCGTACTTACTTTCCTTCCACTCTGGTTTGATAGTAAAAACATCACAAATATTGATGTGTACTCAATATTTGCGATGTTTTTGATACATGAATTCTATTATTGTAATGGTGCACTCGATATGTGGGTGATATTATGCCAAGTTATTTGGCTAAAGCCTGTAATTAAGCTATCAATCGCTGCATCCATTCGTTGACGTTTTTTAAAATCAGTACCACCGAATAATACGTTTTGTGTTGAAAATAAAAATTGTGTATGTGTATCTGTGACTGAAACTGTATCAAATGTTGCTGTTTCGACTTCTGTTGCTTGTATAAATGCACCTGTAATTGGAAATAGTTCAATTTTCGTTTGAACATTAGGTTTTACTTCACCTAAATCGAGTATAAAATTGTTTTCATAAATAGTGCATTGAGCCATTGTAACTGATTTTACATTTTTATAGACAAAAAAGTTCGGTGAGTGAGTTGTTTGGATAGTCAGCTGTTTAAACTCGCATTGTGACCATGTAACATCCAAACAGTTTGTAAGTGTAAATGCATTGATAAGATTTACAGGTGCACTAGTAGTTACGATACAATTGTGAAATGCTATACGTTCGCAGCCTTTTGCTACAACTGGTGTTTCGAGTGCATTGAAATCAAATAACGCACCTGTAATTGATACATATTTACTTGTAATGTGTACATAGTGGCTTGGGAATGGTGTTTGCTTACTCGTACTAAACATAAACGCATGTTCATTTGCTACAAGTAAACCATCAACAAAATGTTTTGTATAATAAATAACAAGATCTAAATAATGACTCAAGCGATTGAATTGAGCTTGAAAGACATGTGAATCTGCTTGAAGAATAATTCCAACTAAATCGGTAATGATTTGTAATTCTGTTACTGGAATATGGAAAATAGTTGCGAGTTCAGCTAAATAATGTAGTACAGATTTTGTCGGTGTATCGCAACAACTTAAGACTAAAGCATCGATAATAAAGCTATATTTTGTCCGTGGATAGTGTTGAAAAAATGGTAATAATTCGTCTAAAAGTTGCATATCGATTTGTTGTGCTGATTCTAATAAAACGAGCAGTGGTTCTTTCACTTGTAGTGCTGATGTTAAGCGTTGAAATAGTACGAGTTGATTGACATTTGGTTCTTGTGCTTCACGTACAACAGTTGCTAAAAATAAACAATAGAGTTGTTGAAAACGCTGTGGAAGCATTCGCATAGGGTGTTCATTATAACTGATTTGATCAGCATATTGTTTAATTTGGTCAAAATTTATTGATTCATATGAGTGATTATCAGTATGAGTTGTTAATAGTTCTTGAATTGTATAGGCATGTTCGCATAATTGGTTAATTTCTGCTTGAATTGTTGTTGTTTTCATATTGCTTCTTCCTGACTGTCTTCTTGAATAGTTTGTACAAATAATTGATTTGTAAAGTTTGTGCTATTTGCTAGTTGTTCCCATTGATTTTGGAACATATCAAAGAGTTGTTCACTCGCTTTTGGTGAAATAGGAACTATAAATGGTTCAATTCCTACAAATTGTTCAAAAGGATGCTCATGAAACACACAAAGTTGCTGCTGCTTTTGTTGCATATATTCACTGAGTACTTGGTGAATATGTTTGGTTGTTGTTAATAGCGGAAATGCTTGTTGTGTGCGTTCGTCATATAGTTGGCAACATGTGCGAAAAGCATTATGTAATTGGGTCCATTGTTGCATTTCACCTAGTAAAGGGAGTTGTGTATAATCTTTTTTTTGACGTTGTTCAATTAACTGTGTTTGATTTGTTTTTTGTTCGGCTAAATAGAGCATTTGTAATACATGATCATGTTGTTGAAAGTATTGATCCATTTGCTGTAAATAATCAAAACGGCTATATTTTGTTAATGAAATAGCGTGCTCACTCAATTGTTCTAATGAGTTTAGTAGTAACGTATTGGCTAGCATCGGAACGGTTTGATGTGCTGTACAGTAATTCAGTACAAATAATGTTGTGAAATCTTGGCGTTGAAGCAATTCAGTATATTCTCCATATGTTTCATCAGTTAAAATAAATAATTGATAATCTGTTTTTAAATATGCCTGATCCTGATTTGGAATAAAGAGATTCACATTTGGTAGAGGTATTTCTAAACAGAGATGATGAAAAATATGAGGAAGCTCCACTGTCTCGCGAATGTCCGTTTCATCTGCAATAATGCTTTGTTGAAAACAATTCATCCCTTGCCAGAGCAACTGACGAGCCTTTGATGGTAATAACAGTAATGAAATGTCTTTTGGAAACCATGCTAGATCAAAAATAGGCATCAACAAACCTGTATCACCTAATAGTGTGATTGTCGGTGACTGCTCGTATTGTTCATATAATGTAGAAAAAAGTAACTGCTTTGCATCTTTTTGCATCTTTAAGGATAATGGTCGTACTTGTGGTGATGCCATTGATTGTAATGTTATCAATTGTTGATGGAAAATTGTCTGAAAAGATTGTGCAAGTTGTGTAAGCTTTTCAGTATTATTAATAAATAAGAGTTCCTCCCAATGAGTAACTGTCATATATATCAAACCTCTATTCATTTAAATTTATTAATCTCATGCCTATTTTATCATTATTTTTTATTTATTAATAGAATTTCACAACAAAAAGCAAGGTTTGTTAATAGTTTTTAGGTGTTCCTACTTATTTTTTGGTCACTGTGTAGAAAAAGCTCCTTTTTCTTTCAGTCTATTGTGACTTTTGATATAATAAGGGGAAACTTATTGTAAGTTCTATTTTTAAAAGAGGTGAATCTATGGAAAAAAATTTAACAACAGGTTTGAAAAAATCAATTAGTTTATGGGGTGCAATGAGCCTTGTCATCGGAACAGTAATTGGGAGCGGTATTTATTCAGTACCAGCGTCAGTCCTTGCAAGTACAGGAACACCAACAAATGCATTATTTGCTTGGTTAGTTGGTGGAATTATTACAATCTTTAGTGCACTGACAGTCGCTGAAATTGCGACAATCTTCTCTACTGATGGAGGAATTGTTACATATATGCGTGAAGCGTATGGAAAAATGGCAAGTGCCTTAACAACATGGGTTTTTGCAATTATTTATTACCCTGCAATTTTAGCAGTCCTTGCAATTGTTGCTGGTGATTATACGCGCGCATTATTTAATTTGCCAGCGGAGTTGAATGGTTTTCCAATTAATGTACTTATTGGAATGGGTGCAATTTTATTTATTCTACTTGTAAATATTTTAAGTACGAAGTTGAGTAGCCAATTTCAAATTGTTGCTTCATTTGCAAAATTATTACCAATTATTGCTTTATCAATCGCAGGTATCGCTTTCGCATTTCAAAATGATACAGCCGTTAACTTTACACAAATTGCTTCGGGTGCAACACCACTCACCGTTGCAACATTTGGTACTGCTGTTGCATCGACATTATTTGCTTATGAAGGATGGATTGGTGTTGGTGCTATCGCAGGTGAAATGAAAAATCCGCAACGTGATTTAATGCGCTCTATTGTTATTGGAGTATTTATTGTTATTATTGCGTATGTGTTGATGAACTTAACATATTTCTTCTCAATGTCTCCAGATCAAATATTAGCTTCGGAAGCATTAGGTAGTGATGTAGCAACATTATTACTAGGTTCCACAGGATCACGTCTTGTTACATTGGCTATTGCTATTTCATTATTCGGAAGCTTAAATGCCTATTCAATGATTGCGAGTCGTTTCTTTTTACAAGCAGCAAAAGATCGTGAAATTCCATGTAGTCGCTTTTTAGATAAAGTTCATCCAAAAACAGCAACACCGATTCGTGCGTTACTCGTAGTTGTTATACTTTCATTTATCTTTATCTTCTCAAATAGCTTTAATTTCCTACTCGATATCATTGTAACAGCGAGTTGGATTATTTATGCCGCAATTATTTTTGCTGTTTTCCGATTCCGAAAAACACATAGTCATATCGAGCGATCATTTAAAGTTCCTTTTTATCCAGTTGTACCAGCGTTAGCATTTGTTTCAGCAATTTATATTATTGCATCAAAATTTATTCCTTCAATTATGAGTCTGACAACTTCACAACCTGACTATACGGCAATTATTACCTTCATTATCTTTGCGTTAGGAATTGTGATGTATGTACCAGTTTCTCGTTATTACATAAATGATAAAAAATAAATAGATACAGCAAAAAACGTATGATACGAAATCATACGTTTTTCTTATTATTATTGTTTTAATTTAGAATAGATATTACGAGCAATAATTTCAGTATCGTCTGAAGAGTTTACTTCTTGTTCTAGAAATTCCATATAATCACCTGGAGAAAGTACACCACCAATGTGTGGATCTTTAATCCCTAAACGTTCAAGGAATTGTTCTGTCATTCTAACACAGTTACTATTTAATGCAAAATAATATTTAAAGCGTCGGCTTTTAAACTTATAAAACGTAGCACCTGTAATACGATACAACTGAGATGCTGCATCATCTGCTTTTGAATCAGTTGCCCCTGGTGGCTGCCAGTCATATGTATTTTCGAATAGCTCAATTAAGGCAGGTTGAATTTGCTCTATTTGCTCAGGTGTCAAGTTAATTGTATATCCGAGTAATACTTTATTTTCTATCTCTGTCGCATATTTTAAATATTTATCACGTGTCGTTACAGCTAGGACACCTTCACTGATTAAACCACCTAGTTTTAAACTACTTCCATCATACGTTCCATAAGATAAAACAAGATCACCTATTGCAAAGTCCGTATGACCCATCATAAATAAATCATTTTCCCAACTGTGAATGAAAACTTCAATCTGCACCGCAGATTTCTCAGTTGTTTTAGTTATTGTTTGTTTGTCTAGATATTTCTCAAAATTTTGTTGCTCTTTTTCAACACTTCGGTATTTATTCATAAGTTTTCGCGGGAATAGAGCTGCCTTTAACGTTTCAGTTCGCATAAAGAAATAGCCACCTTTTACCCGTTGGCGAGTTTTATCAAGAGATTGGCCTTTAAATAAGTTATCTAAAATAGTACTGATTCCTTGAAAAACAAGACCACAACCAACAATGAGCAAGAAAAATTTTGTGCTAAATTGACTAGAAAAGATAAACAAACCGACAAAAATAAAAGAAGTAAAGGATGACCCTAGCATAGCCCACCAATTTGTTTCACCAGAGCGACGATATTGATTAGCAATAATGAGTTTGATAAATCCGTCAATAAAGAACCAAAATCCAAGTAAGAGTGCTAGGAGCGTAGTACTAAGACCAGGATATGCCCAAATGAGTCCACAAATTGCTAAATAAGCAACGCCGCCAATTCCAACAATGAAACGATTTGTGATAGGATAGAAAATTGCACGAATAAGTAAGGTGACTCCATTAATTACTCCAGCTAAAACTAATACTAAAATGATAAATGATAGACTAAATTTACTTTCAAAAATAATAAGTAATCCAATGAAAATAATAAAGATATTTGTAAAAAAAGAAAAAATATCTGTTCCTATTTCACGCTTTTTATATGTTGTGTTATTCATAGTAGCGCCTCTCTTTCCTATGAATTTATTTTAACAATTCAACTATTAAATAACTAGTATTTTTAGTTGATTTAAGCAAAAGTAACGGTTTTTTTCTCGCTTTATTCAAAATGATAAACGTATAAAAAAAACGCATGAAAATTTACTTCATGCGTTTTCAGCAAAATACTTAGATAATTTCGACCCCAACATTTTTCATTAAATTGAGAGCCATTTCGTTGTACGTCTGTGCATCATGTGTTGGGCTGTCATAGGTAGCAACAGCTTCATGAATCACTTTAACAGTAATTGAGACATTACGATCATGTAAATATGTTTGTAAATTTAAGACAAATTGCAAGACACAGATATCTGTGCAGCAGCCGACAACATACATTTCTTCAATGCCATCATCAATCATCTGGTCAACGATTAAACGTGTATAAATACTATGCCAGGCATTTGTTGTACTTTTGTAAACAACATTTGCTTTATGAAGTAATGGTAAGATTTCTGGAATCACCTCTGACTCATGGCTATCAATCAGGCAATGTTCTGGATACACAGAAAATTCGAGACTGTTTATTTCGTGTGCATCTGCAAAAGCATATACTGGATGCTTGTGTTTTCGGAATTGTTTTGTTAATTCTACTATATATGGGACAATTGCAGCCACATTTGGACTACTCATTGGCCCATCATAAACAAATCCATTAACCATATCAACAATAAATAACGCTTTTTTCATAGCTCTACTCCCCTTTAATAATAACGGTATTACACTTGTTATTATATCGTAATGGAATCAAAAAAACTATCTTTTTTGTTGTACTCTACATGTATATTTCATGAATTTCTAACTGATAGGTTCTTTATTTTTGAATCTGTTTTTTCATTCGTTTATTTTCATACATTATTTGATCAGCTCGCGCTAAAATTGTTTCACATGTATCATCAGGTAATGAAAAAGTAATCCCTACACTTGTTTGTATTGATACACACACACTGTTTTGAATGCAGATGCAGGTTTCTTCGATAGCTTTTATCATTGAAGCAACCCGATTAATTACTATTTGTTCAGTTGCTGCTTCTAAAATAAAAACGAATTCATCGCCACCAATACGTACCATCCATTCTGCATGTGGATGAATGACAGATCGAATTGACTCACCGATTTTACGTAAAATTTTATCACCGACAATATGCCCAAAAGTGTCATTAATTTCTTTAAAATTATCTAAATCAAACACTGCCACTGCTAATTTTTTTTGTACGTTCAATGTTTGTTGAATGAGCAAAACAGGTAATCGATTGAATAAATATGTTCGATTATAGCAACTTGTCAGTTGATCTTTTATCAGCTGTTCATTAAGATCATTAATTTCATTTTGAATTTCATTCCTTGTTTTCTGCTTTATTTTTTCAATAATAGTTGAGTCACTGATGTTTCGTAATGCTTCGACAATATAACTCTCTGTTCCAACACTAACAGGTGTCGCTAAAACTAAAAAAATAGTACCATCAACATATTCAAGTTTTTCAGTTGCAGTCTGAGTACGCAGTGCTTGCATTGCAATACAGTTTTCACATACTGCATGCTTTTTCCAAAACGCATAGCACGTATCTTTTGGTACATGAGATAATTTTGTTTGTTGTTCTTTGTGCATAATAACATCGTGTGTCTGTGGATCAACGATTCGTACTCCATCAAAAAAATTGAGTAGTGGCATCAGTTGCGCTTCTAGTTGTTTTTCATGTGTAGCCACTTGAGTCAACTCCTTTAGTTAAAAATAAGTAATATAACGTAAAGTATAACTTTTTTATTTGAATTTTCATACTAAAAGATTGAATTTTCATTTAAAATGACAATGTTTTCTCTAATTTGACAATAAAAAACCGCTAATAATTAGCGGTTTTTATGTACTATTCCGATTCGTTTGCGAAATCAAATTGTTTATATTGACCATCAGCAATCATTTCATAACTATAGTAACTAGGTGTTTGTGTCTGTAGATTATCGTATTCAATAACTGCTTTAAAATCAGTTATTACACCATTATTATAGAGTGTTTCGCGCATGAAACGTTCCATTTCTGCTTGAGCACCATTTCGATTTGTATATGAATCTTGCGGTGTTATGTTGTAAGCATTTCCAACCCCACCTAAGCTATCGGCAATAACATGGCCTTCATCTAGCGTACTAGATTCAGTACCCGGTACTTTTGCTTCATCATTACAATACCGTTTTTTCCCTTCAGCAAGCTCATCATCGGTTTGAAGTCGAATTTCAGATGCTTCAACGTAGACGAGCTGACCTACTTCGTTGGTGTACGCATAATATTCGCGATCACCGTAGCCAATATCAACTTTCACATTCGCTTCACGTTTACCGCTCAAACTGCATGCTTCTTGATTAATTACTCGATTATTTGTGTAGTCATTTGTTAACGATGTTTGCTGAGTAAATAAATCAACTGGATCTAAAACTCCAAACCCGACAAGAATAACAACAATAATAAATCCTATAACTTTTTTCCAATTCATTTTTTGCATTTGTTCATTCATCTCCATCAATAATTCAGTTGCTATTATAGCATGATTATGTCGAAATGACTACAAGTAAATTGATGAAGCTACAATCTTATTTATTATTTTAGATGTTTAATATAACGAATATCTGCATACGACTGACCTTCGTAGTATACAAAATCATGAATGAAACAAAGTTGCTCATATCCAGAACGTTCGTATAAAACTTTTGCAAAATGATTATAAGCAAATACACCTAATTCAATTGTTTTAAATCCGTGATTTTTGGCAATTTCTTCGATAAAGCATAATGCTTGTTTACCAATTCCACGACCTTGATATGCTGTTTCACCAATACAAATACTCATCCAAGCAGCATCCATTGTCGATTGTAATGCAAAAAAATGACGCTCAATACTAACAACACCAACTTTTACACCGTTAGCACAAATGAAATATGACCATTTATCAGTTTTACGAGTTGAGTATGCTAGTTGTAGTTGTTCTGCCGTTACAAGTGGTAAAGGTTTATTAGGATCAAAATTTGGACGGTGCAAATGAGCAATTGATAGATTATTATCCCATTGTGCTAATAATTCGAAAGCTGTTTTATCTTCCGGATGAATAAATTGAAATGTAATCATATCCATAGCACTCCTTTTTTAAATATGCAGGAAATAAAGCATAATAATGTATAATTATTTAATTGAATGACCAAGTTTTGCTTGATAAATTTCAAACCATTGTTGTGTTGTTAAGTCAATATTTTGCGCTTGGATAGCAGCTTCAATGCGTGGGAGTGAACCAGATCCAACAATTGGCATGAGTAAGTGTGGAAATTTATATAGCCATGCATACAGAAGCACATCCATGCTTACACCGTATTGGTGGGCAATTGATTGTACACAATGGGCAGTACGCTGCTCTTGTTCAGTCTTGGGATTAAAAATACGACCACCTGCTACGGGTGACCATATCATTGGAGCAACATTATTCCGCTGTAAAAAATCGAGGTTATTATTATCAATATGTTCATGATTCAAGACAGATAACTCAATTTGGTTTGTCACAAGCGGTTGATTTAATGCTTGTTCAATTAATAAAAACTGCTCTTGCTCAAAATTTGAAACGCCAAAGTGGCGTACTTTCCCTGCACGTTGTAAATCTTGGCATGCTTTTGCAATAACTTGGGCATCCATAATTGGCGAAGGACGATGAAGTAATAGTACATCAATCATTTCAATATTCAAATTTATAAGTGAACGATCAACTTGTTGAATTATGTAGTCGTAATCATAATTGTAATGATTAATATATGTTTTAGGATAGTATTTATTTGGAAATTGAATACCGCATTTTGTCACAATTTCGAATTGATCACGCAGATTTGGAGCTTGCTTAAAAACCGCTCCTAAAAATGCCTCTGCTTCAAATCCCCCATAAATATCAGCATTATCTAATGTTGTGATTTCACGTGCTAATAGTTGCTCAAGTAATGCTTGATACTCAGTAACATTTATTCCCCATTCAAGCGATCTCATTTGGCCGTGAATAACGTGTGAAAAACTAAAATCTTCACAGACATGTATACGTTTCATAAAAAACCCTCCTATATTCATTTTCATTATACACTAGTTCAATGCAAAAAAATAATAAAATATAGCAAAAACGGTTGCATTTTGATAGGATACAACCGTTTTTTGTCATCATTAATTACTATCTTGGTATAAACGATCGAAAGTTCGAAGCGCATTTTTACGTACTAATGGATCTGTGTCTTCAGTAAGCAAGTGAAGAATATGTACTGGCGTATGAGTATGTTTAGCAACACATTCGCGCACACTTGCTTTGGGATCACGTGCTAATATCTGTAATAAGTATTCTGGTGTCTTAGGGTTTTTTGCAACGTTTCGACGAAAAAGCGGCAAATCACTTTTACTGTAGTATACGAGTGATTTTTCTGGAACGAGCGGATGGGATAATGCGACAGCACGTACACTCTCATCTTCTGCGTGTAAAGCAATCGTTAATAAATAGGGAGGTAATTGTGGATTTTCAGCCAATGCTCTTCGGACACTTGGTATATCATAATTTAATTTTTCTAAAATTGCCCAATTTGTTTTTGGATTACTCGCTACTGCTCGTCTAACATAACTAAAGGAATCATTTGTGAGAAATAATAGTGTAGCTTGGTCCGTTTGATCACTACTTGCCACAGCTCGCCGAACCGTTTCGTTATCATGAAAAGCAAATCGTTGAACAAGTGTTGGTGGAAAAATATGACGCTTAATGAGGCGTACTAATGTTTTTTCTGGTAAGAGAGTAATTGCATCAAAAAAATCTTGTTCAATCATATCCATACTTGCTGTATAAGGCAAAGAATATACTGATCGATGTCGGAAGAGCTGGCGTAAACTCGTTGATAAACTTGGGTGTAAGTACACTTGTTTTCGAACGCGACGATCAGAATCATTTGCTAAATAGTATAAACAAGCAAGTGGAATATGTGGATTTTTTGCAAAAGCGATACGAATCTCACTTTCATCATGAAAAAGAAAGAATCGATACCATGATTTTGGTAACTGTGGGTTTTTTGCACATGCTTGAATAATGTAAAACCGTTGTGTTTGCATAAGAAGAATGAGGAGTTCTTCGGCTAATGCTGGATTACTAGCTAATGCGTGATGGAGTTGTGGATCACTCTCAAAATAAGTGACAAGAACCCATTCAGGAGTAATCGGATTTTTGGCCACTGCTTCTCTCACATATGAATTTTTATCATTTGACAGGTGAATAAGTGACTCAATGGGTGTGTTGAGGTGTTTGGCCACTGCTTCTCTCACATAGTGATTGTGATGTGCACTCAAATATTGCAGGATAGCTGCAGGTGTCTGTGGGTTACTTGCAATAGCGCTAGCAATATGTGAATCTTGCGTTGTCATCAGTTGCTCGAGTTGTTCAATTGGAAAGTTTGGATGAACAAGTGACAGCAATTGTAAATTATGTGGGAGTTTCTTCCAGTGGTACTTTAGGAAACTACTAGGAACATGCGGGTTTTGTAAACAATATTGTTGAATTATTCTATCGCCACTCATTAAAAGTTGTACAAGCAGCTCAGTTTCCAAATTTTGATGCATCATCGTTAAATGACGAACCCGTTCATCTGAATCATGTAAAAGCACTACTAATAATTCGTGTTTTGTTTTGGCATATTTTGCAACTTTTCGTCGTTGATGAACATCGTCACTTTTCGCAAGTTCACGTAATGTTTTATTACTAATAGTACCAAGCCAATCGATCATAGCAACATCCTCTCTCCTTTATACTTTGTAACAGTAACTATGACTGACTAACTAGAATATCAACAATTTGCATATCTAATAAAATATCTTTCAATAGTTGACCAGCAAATGAATATGTGTTTAGTGCTTCTTCCGGTGTTTTTACAGTTTTACGTGTACTGACACGTCCTTTTTCATATAACACAAATCCATTTTCATTTGGTTCAATTATCAGTGTTTTTTGGTGTAATTTGCAGACAAGTCCAAAATCACGATTTATAATATCGATAAATTCATCAAGTGATTCTAATTGAACTGGTAACGATTGTAAGTATTCAATGAAAGCATCGTACTGTACCCCTACTGCTGTTAATACATCATTTTCATCACTATTTTCATTGACAAGGTTTGCAAATGTTGTCAGCATCGTTTCAATTTCAGTATCACTATAATTGTTATCCATATGGACAGGTAATCCTGCTTGTGTTAATAAATTTTGTTGGTGTTGTGTTAATTGAATAATTTCTTTCATTTTGAAGACTCCTTCTTCGGTTTAGCTATGTATATATGTACTAAAATACTGGCGACTCTAGTCATATGTGGTGTAAGTGCCATTTTATTATACACACTTTTAATGTTTGAGACAACGTGCTAACAATAAAATGTTGGAATGGCTTTCTTACCGAAGTATCTTTTTTATAACTATTTTACTTTCAAACAGTATTTTGTTACAATAAAATAAAAAGGAGGAAGTATATGAATAGGTATGTAAAAGCACTGATACTGTTTGGAGGAACTTTTTTAGGCACAGCTTGTTGCTTGTTGATTGTATCTCAATCAGATGTTGGGTATCTTGATATTGACGGAATACAGAAAACAGTTATTATGGCAGGATCACTCATTGCTGCTATATTAACAACGTGTACATATTATTTAAAAATACAGATACTAAAAATAAAAAACACGTAGTAAAAAGCATTCCTGAGTGAAACAAGGAATGCTTTTTGCTTTCAATTATATCCATTTAATTGTTGAAATTTTCACTGGTGTTGTAAACTTCACACCACGCGATGTTTGTTCAAACGACACTTCGCAATTATCGATGAACAATGTTGTTATAAATACGCCAATAATTGTACATGTATATGTTTCATATGTTGAAGTGTATCCACAATGCTGTGCAGTAATATGAACCATATTCTCGGATATATCAAAACGTGTTTCATTATACATACCCATTTCATAATCAAAACTTTCACCATCATCTTCATAATGGATATATGTTCCAATTCCTGGGACGATATCTAATATTAAATTTATAATTGTTTGTTCACCAACATAACGTTGAACAGGGTAGTGGGGAATGATAGTTCCTTCACGTATATACATTGGAATTTCGTGAAGTTTTCCGCTAACGATATGAGAATTTTCTCCCTTATATAATTCACCACTCCAGTAATCATACCAATTTCCTTCTGGTAAGTACACGATACGCTCACGCATACCCTGCTCAATGATTGGTGCAACTAAAAGTGATGCTCCGACAAGAAATTGACTGTTTAATTCTTTTACATACGCATCATTCTGATAATGTAAACTTAGCGCACGTAAGATTGGGAGGCCATCGTGTTGCATTGCCCATAATAAATCATAAAAATATGGTAATAACCGATACCGAAGACGGATTGCATCACGTACATGTACCATTGTTGTTTCATCAAAAGCGAATGGTTCTTGACTACGTGTCATAACTGAACTATGATTGCGAAATAAAGGTGAAAATGCGCCTAATTGTGTCCACCGAATAAGTAATTCAGCGGTCGTATCAGAGCCAAATCCACCAACATCTGTACCAACTAGCGAAAATCCACTCATACCAAGATTCAGTTGTTGTGGAATAGCTAATTGCAAGTGATCCCAAAAACTATGGTTATCTCCGGTCCAAAAAGTTGTGTATCGCTGTGTTCCAGCATACGCTCCACGAGTAATCACAAATGGACGTCTATTTGTTGCTGCCTTCAAACCATTGTATGTTGCTTCGCACATAAAGTGACCATAAACATTATGAATTTCCGCATGAGTACTCGGTCGACCATTATTGTTAAACTGGACGTCAAGAGGTAGTTCACCCTCAAAACTTGCAGGTTCATTCATATCATTCCAAATTCCAGCAACACCTGTCAATGCGTGTGTTTTCACATGATTTGCCCACCACTCACGGACATCTGGATGACTGAAATCTGGAAAAGCAGCAGCGCCAGGCCAGACTTTATTAATATAAATTAATCCATCTTTATCGGTCGCAAAAAAATTTGCTTTGAGTGCTTGATCAAAAGCGAAGTAACCCCGCTCTTTTTTTAGTGCAGGGTCAATAATTGTCACAACTTTTACCCCTTCTTTTGCTAAATCAGCTAGTAATTCTTGAGGATTTGGAAAGCGCTCTGGATGCCAAGTAAACACTTTGAATGCATCCATATAATCAATATCTAAGTGAATTACATCAAGAGGGATGTCGTAGGTGTGGAATTGTTCGACAATTGTTTTCACTCGTTCTTCATTTTCATATGACCAACGGCTTTGTTGATATCCTAATGTCCAACGTTGTGGTAATGGTGAGCGACCAGTGAGATACGTATATCGTGTTAACACATCGGTACTTTTGGGACCATTGATAAAATAATAATCAATATTTCCATCGTTAGCACTAAAATAATAGTACTCTGTATTCTCTTTGCCTAAGTCGATAAAGCTGCGGAATGTGTTATCAAAAAATAGGCCAAAAGCACCTTGATTTCGTACTGTCAGCAAGAAAGGTACTGATTTATAAAGTGCTTTATGGCTATCAACATGTGGTGTTGGATCATCAGTGTTCCACATTTCATACGCATAGCCACGTTTATTTAAAAAGCCAGTTTTATCACCTAATCCATAAAAATATTCATCTCCCTGCATTGATTTGACAATTTCAATGAGATGATCAGGCGTGTTTTTTTCAATGAGATGACCCTCTTCATGAGCATGCTCATTTGCACCATGACGAATAAATCCGGAACGAGTTCCACGATAGTCTGTTACAATTGGTGTACCATCAAGTGTAAAAAAATCAACATAACCACCATCAGCAACAGTTATTTTAGTCGTAGCCGTTTCTATATTAATATGACCAGTATATTGCTGAGTACTTATTGAAATACTGTTTAATTCCCTAGGTATGACGGCATTAGAAAAATGATCAGCATAACGTAATCCGGTGAAAATATTAATGATATCCTCGCTCAAACATGTAATTGTTATTGAGTGCTGTTCAAAATGAACGGTGACACCATTATCAAATTTCATCATCGAGCGAATTTTTCCATAAGTTAACATAAAAGTCCTCCTCTTTTTGTTGTCCTATTTTAGTATACAAAGAAAGAGCTTTCAAACAAAGGGATAAAATTAACCAAAAATAAGTAAAAATTAAACTTGAGTGTTCTAACAATCATGTCAAAAAAATCAAGCATAAACTAGGTAGCAAGACGACATAAAAAAACGCACAAACTCGTATATTTATTGTGAGTTGTGCGTTAGGGATTATATATTGGTATGTTTTTGTTTATTTTCTTTTGAGCGGAATATAACAATCTGCGTAATTAAATCAATTGGTAAAGGTTGATCCAATGGAAACTGAATTGAACCCTTCGCAAATGTATACCCTCTGGCAATAAGTTCATCTTGGACATAACTGACACCTGATGGACCAGGATACAACCCAATATGGTTTTTGAAAGCAGCAAAATGGATGAGATTACCAAATAAATAAAAAGTTGGCATCTGATAACTTATTTTTTCAGTTGCTTCTGGAACTAATGTTTGAATGAGTGTTCGTAATTGAACGAGTTTAACTTGTGTTTGCTCATCTGTTTGTGAAATATATTCATCAATCGCTGAATTTATGGGCTTCATTTTATATCATCCCTTCGTTTTTCACTGGAATAGTCTCAGCTAAGGACAATTCGGTCCCTAAAATAGAGCTAATCTCAGGATAAAGTACATCGTTTATGTACTCAGCCATAAAATTATATGTAAAAAGAATTTGTTGTACATCTTGTATTGCTTTTGCAGGTTCATGATAACGAAAAATAATTTCATCACACTCATCTTCACTATCAATTGGTGATAAAATAGTTGAAAAAGCTGTTGCATCACTATTTAACACATTGAAAAATTCTAACATTGTCCAACGTGTTTCAGGCATCAATTTTTCACAAATGAGAACATATTCAATTGACACTATTTGTTCATTTATTAAAATAATCGTCTGTACGATACTATTTTCATCACAAGATAAAATTTGATCACATTCAAAAAAATCAGTTTGCTCAAACGAAGATTGTGAAAACATATCAATACTATTTCGATTTAAGTAATCATTCAATTTATTTGCTAATAAAGTTATCATAAGCATCTCCTTTTTCATTCGGATTATCATTTTCAGTAAGGATTGTAAGTGTAACGTTTGTGGCATCTAATTGTACAGTTGCACCAATTGGTAATGTAATTATCGGATGTGTGTGTGCACAATCAAAATCAACAATGACGGGGAATGTAGGAATGCCTATGATTTCTAATAGAACATCTGCTGTACAGCGACCACTTCCTTTGTCATCAAATTGTTCGTGTTTTCCAATAATAAGACCTGCAATACGTTCAAAAACACCTGAAAGATATAATAAAGTTAAACTCCGCTCAACAGTAGCTATATCTTTATATGAATCTTCTATAAATAAAATATCTCCTGTTTGAATATATGGAAAATATGGTGTACCATATATCCCTTGAAAAGTATTTAAATTCCCTCCGATTAGTCGACCCGAAACACGACCCGGTTGCAAACAACGGATTGTATTATGTCTCTCTATTTTGGCACGTGTCTGTTGCTCCCATTCAATTCGCTCTTCACTCCACATAACTGGAGATTCAATCTGATAGGGGAATTTCGCACTGATACCGACAACATTGAGAAAGTAGTGAAATGTTTGCTCAACAAATGGTGGAAACTCTCCAAACGAGGCGACAACGGTAGGGCCATAATAAGTTATAATTCCCGTTTTTTCATAAATACCTAGTAAAATTGCTGTAACATCTGAATAACCAATAATAATTTTAGGATGTTGTTTTAGTGCTTCATAGTCAATGTAAGGCAATAAAGCATTACTGTTCATTCCTCCAATTATGGCCATAATACATGTTACATTCGGATCACGAATCAGACTATTTAGTTCTTCAGCTCTTGCTTTGATCGAACCAGACCGATAAAAGTCTTGTTTTCCAACTAATATACCTTCTTTAATTTTGAAGCCTTTTGCTCGCAAAAATGTGAGTGCCCGTTGATAACGTATTGGAGCTGTGGCACTTGCAGGTGAAGATGGTGAAAAAATTCCAATTGTATCTCCTTTTTTCAATTTAGGTGGAATCACAGTGATCACATCCCTTTTATCTTTGTATCGTTAATTATTAGTATACAAAAAATAAGCATTAAATACTATGTTTCACATATATTTTAGTAGCAATATATCTTAATCAAGCCACCAAGTCAGTGATCAACAAGTACTTCTTGTATAATGATAGGGCTACTTTTGGCAATCATTCATTACATAATTGTGAAAGGGTGCAGCTTTATATCGACTCTGTTTTAAAATTACTGTATGATAGTACTTAGTTTTATAGAACAATATTTTTAATATAATGAGTGTTGTATACTTTCAACCCAAATGGAGGATTTCATATGAAAATAATTATTCGTAACGAACAAAAAAAAGACTATCGTATTACTGAACAGTTAACACGTGATGCATTTTGGAATAAATATGTACCTGGTGCGAGTGAACACTATCTTGTGCATACAATGAGAACACATCCTGACTATGTCAAAAATCTTAGTTATGTTTTAGAAGTTGACGGTATAATTCGAGGCGCAATCTTCTACACTCATTCACACATTATTCAAGCAGATGGTACAAAACTACCAACAATTACATTTGGTCCAGTATGTATTGATCCTAATTGGCAAAACCAAGGCCTTGGTCGTAAGTTAATCGAATTCTCGTTAGCAAAAGCAAACGTAGGTGGGTATGCTGCCGTTATGATTCTTGGTGATTGGAATTTTTATGAACACATTGGTTTTAAACGTGGGAAGTGTTATGGTGTTATGATGGGTGATGGACATTTTTATAAAGGTTTATTGCTTTATCCTTTGAACGAAAACACATGTGATTTATCAGGAGTAGCACATTTCTCAACAGTGTTTGAATATGATCCACAAGCAGTTGAGGATTTCGATGCTAATTTTACTCCAAAAGTAAAGCAACACCAACTCAGCCAAGATGAATTTGCACAACAATCGATTGAAAAAGATGAATAAAGAAAAACCTTACTTTTCTAAATTAACGAGTATCGGATAATATGATACCTAGTTAATATAAAGTAAGGTTTTTTATCATTCATTACACTATTATTTTTGGTTATTATTGTTATTTTCAGGCATAGAAAGTACCTTATAAATACTTACACCAATTTCAACGAGCGTACTGACCACAATGATGACAATTAAAAAATCAATCAATGTCTGGATTGTAAATCGTGTATACATTTGCAGAGCTGATACTAGGCTCTCATCAAATAAGTTCGGTATAGTAATAAAAATTATTGCAAAAATAGCAGAACTTATTGCAAAAAGTGCATTGATTATTACTCGTTTGTATGTCCAAAAACCCCAGAATACTTTGCAAAATTCTTGAATCAAAGCTAATAACAAACTCATAATAGCTAACCATTGATATATTTGAAAAACTTGATGATTAAATAATAAAAATATGAATGTATCTTGGAAATAAAATGTAAATAGTCCTTGCGAAATAAAAAAAGCAAAAAGAAGGAATACACTTAGAAATATGATGGAAAAAATAGCATCGCTACGTGAAATCTGATTTTTTGCTATTTTAAATCGTTGACTTTTAGGGACCGAAAGTATATCTAAATGGATATTATTAGACTCTAGTAATACAAAAACAAGTGTAATGATAACAAATGCTTGTATTAGCGTTTGCCAAAGCATACTCATGTATGTGCCAAAAAATTGTATAAATGATACAGAACTTATTGCAAATAAAACTATATTTACAATTGTAATACTAATAATAATCGAAAAACCAGCAATTCGTAACGTTTGTATATAGTTGGGGAAATATGTTGGTCCAATTAATGAACGATTTGCTTTTAAGTACTGTTTCGCAACACGTTTTGGCTCACCAAAATTATTTAAAACTCGTTTTATTTCTTGTTCATTCTGATCAACTACTCCTTCCTTGTAAAGTTGCGTTTGAATATCTTTCCGAATTTTCATTTCAACTAATTCACGAGAATGAGTAGGAACATATTGAACAACATCAATAATATATTGTTCGATTAATTTCATAACACATACCTCCATTTACCCCTATTTTCTTTAAATTTGTCAACAGTATACAACGCTTACATACAAATGTAAATAAAAAATACTCCGCAAAAAAATCTATACGATGACTGAAAAACATCGTATAGATTCTAATTTAGTGTGTATCTGTTTTGTTATTGTCGAGATATGGTCGTTTATTTTTCGTTACTAACAAAGAAGCAATAACAGCTACACCCCCTATTAATAAAGATAATTCGAATACTTCAAATCCAGTTTTTAATAATGTCACTTCCTTTTCTTTAAGAGGTGTCATGCTATTATTCGTTTTAGTTGTTTGAGTTTCTTCACTCTCAACAATAAGTATTGATTCATCTGAAACACTATTAGTATTTTCAGTCGGATTGTTACGTCTATCAACATTAACAATTAATGTAGCTGTCGACGAACTTCCATTTAGCCCTGTAACACGGTATGTAACTGCATAGCGACCAGGAACAGCAGTGTTCACTGTATTTTCAATTATTTCAATATCTGTTAAAGGATCGGATACCGTAATCCACATACTTGCATCAAATCTATCTCCAACCTTAAGTGAAATTTCTTTTTGAATGAAGGTAAGTGTTGGAATAGTTTGAATAGAAATAAGTTCTTGTCGAACGGTAATAGTTCGAGTTACTTCAACAAGATTTCCTACCGAATCAGTAACTGAATATGTCAATACGTACACGCCCGATTTCATCGTATCTACCGTTCCACTAACGACAATATTTTTCGTTATATCACCATCTTCGGCATCATGTGCGTGTACATGTGCTAATGGATCAAATATTTCACCAACTTTGATGACACTATCTGTTATACCTGTAAAAGTGGGCAAGTCATCAACATTAACAATTAATGTAGCTGTCGACGAACTTCCATTTAGCCCTGTAACACGGTATGTAACTGCATAGCGACCAGGAACAGCAGTGTTCACTGTATTTTCAATTATTTCAATATCTGTTAAAGGATCGGATACCGTAATCCACATACTTGCATCAAATCTATCTCCAACCTTAAGTGAAATTTCTTTTTGAATGAAGGTAAGTGTTGGAATAGTTTGAATAGAAATAAGTTCTTGTCGAACGGTAATAGTTCGAGTTACTTCAACAAGATTTCCTACCGAATCAGTAACTGAATATGTCAATACGTACACGCCCGATTTCATCGTATCTACCGTTCCACTAACGACAATATTTTTCGTTATATCACCATCTTCGGCATCATGTGCGTGTACATGTGCTAATGGATCAAACATTTCACCAACTTTGATGACACTATCTGTTATACCTGTAAACGTTGGCGATTGGCTGAAACGAATTGGTTGAATAATTTGACCTGAATACATGGCAGTTTCACCTGTCTGTAATTGGATGAATTGTTTGATTTCAGGATAGTTTGCGATCCCTTGTTCTCCATAAAACGAAAATGAATCGGAAATCAGTTGTTGATCCGAGTTATTTGAGAAACTGATAATTGGATTTTGAATCATGAGTTCTGTTGTACTTAGAGCAATATCACGCTGTGGTAGAATAAGTCGTTGATTAGATATCATCACTTCTTCTAATGTTGGATGTGATTCAAAGGCACGCAAATCAGCAATATTATTTTCGTTAACATATATACGTCTTAGACGTGGAACCGATGCGATTGCATCCACAGTAGCAATTGTATTTTTATTTGCACTAAAGACATCGAGCCTTCTCAGGGAAGCAATAGGCGATACATCGCTAATATTATTTTCATCAACATTCAGGAAAGCAATTTGCAAATGTGTAAGTGGTGATAAATCTGACACGTTATTATCACTGATATCTAGATATAGTAAATTTGATAAATATTGTAATGGTGATAAGTCACTCACCTTGTTATGTTCAAGCGAAATAATCGCAACATTTTCTAAATATTCTGCTCCTGTCAGATCGTGAATATCAAGATTTTGCAACGATAGTGATGTAATTGTTGCAAGCTGATTTCGTGTAAGCTCAGAAGTTATTGGTTGATTGAGTTGTTCATTTAAAGCCCCTTTAAAGTTTTTATCTGGAATATGAACAGGTTGCTGTTCAATCATTGTAGAATTTATAATTGATTCATTCGCCACTATATGTAGTGGAATATTTACTAGCAATGCTGTACTTAATAAAATAACCCCCAGTTTTTTATTCAAATTATTATACCCCCTTTTTGATTAGGTCTGTAAAAATTTAGTAAAGATACGTTTCATATATTCCCTAAAATCTTACAGCCTATCCAAAGGATAATGAATTTTATTGAAATTATCAAATAAAATACTTTGAAATTCATTTCCTAATTCATGTATAATATATGACCAATTAAATCTATATCTAATCAAAAAGGTTAGTCAACAAACCTACTCCATTTAACAATGAAGAGTTATATTAACTAACCAACATACATCTGTATTATTTGCTACGTTTGAATATACTCATTTATAAGACATGTAAATTCATGTACTTGCATTGGTTTACTAAAATAATATCCTTGAGCGTGGAGACATTGCAAGTTACGTAATAAATTTATTTGTTCTTGCGTTTCGACACCCTCTGCAATCACTTGAACATCTATACTCTTTGCAAGTGCAATAATTCCTTGGACAATTTTTGTATTGAATTCTGTTTGATCAAGCTCGCAAATTAACTCTCTGGCAATTTTCAAGCGATGAACTGGTAAATGTTTCAAATAACTAATTGATGAGTAACCAGTACCAAAATCATCAATTGCAATCGAGAAACCTAGTTGAGCTAATTCATGTAAAATTGCGAGCACATCTTTTTCTTGATTAATACGTACTGTTTCTGTTAATTCAAATTCAATCCATTCTGGATAAATGCCGTACAAACTAATTAATTGATGGATACGAGGTAAGAAATTAACATTGCGTAACTGTTTAGGTGATAAGTTAATCGCCATTACTATTGGTATTTCTCGTTTATGATTCCAGTATGAAATCTGTGAAAAAGCTTTTTCAATTACCCAATCGCCAAGTTCATAAATATATCCAATCTCTTCTGTAAGCGGAATAAAATTGGCTGGTAAAATGATTCCTAATGTTGGATGATTCCAACGTATTAGCGCTTCACACCCTGTTACGTTTCCTGAATTTAAATCTATTTGTGGGTGATAATATAATTCAAATTGCTCGTTAAAGTTTACAAGTTTTATGTCATGTTCGAGTATGAGTTGTTGATTATGACCTGAATCATAGTATCGCCAACAGTTTTTACCAGCAGATTTAGCACGATATAACGCAATATCAGCAAATTTAGCAGCTTCCTGATACGTTTTTGCTTGTTTTGGTACATGTGTTATACCGATACTAAATGTACTTAATATTTCAGTTGTATGTAGCGTAAAAACTTGCTGAAATGAAGCAACTAACTGTTCAAGATAAGTATCTATGTGGCAATCATCTGGCCAAACAATGATAAATTCATCTCCACCTTGGCGTGCAAAAAAAGTACCTTTAGGCAATAATGTAGTGATGCGCTGTGTCACTGCTATTAACAGTTGATCTCCCACATCATGACCAAACCAATCATTCACAGCTTTAAAGCGATCTAAGTCAAGATAAGAAAAATAAAATGCTGTTTGATTCGTAATCAATTGCTCGCAGTATGACTCTAAATACCGACTATTTGCTAAATGTGTTAATGAATCATAATTCGAAATGTATTCAAGTTGTTTGTTTTGTAAAACTAATTGTTTTGTCCGTTGTTCAACCAGTTGTTCCAAGTGTGAATTTACCTCTTCATACTGTGCTAAAATTCGAACTTTTTCATCAAATACAAACATAAATCGTGTCATAAAGAAATACAAACTCAATAATAAAGCTATAAAAAGTATTGCAACAAAATCGAAATGCAACAAAGCGGCAACAAGAATACCGATAAAGAAAATACACCGGCTACGTTTCATTTGTTCTCCTAAAGTTGTTGCTTCAAGTGATTGGGTTGTCAAAACGTCATATGAATCGAATTTATATGTATAACATAAAATAATAAAACCTAAATTGGAATAACAAATTGCACTATTTTCCAATACCATTTATTTGATTGA
>CAMFJD010000015.1 GCA_945956935.1 uncultured Bacillota bacterium
TTTTTTCCTTGACAAATAAACAACGCTTCCTTGTGTGTTGCCTTTTTCCACTCTTGTTTCCCCTTTCTTTGCTTTTGACACTCATTTTAATACGTCAATTATTTATATTTTTTAAAAATACTTTTTCGTATTTTTCTTTATTATTGACTTTTCATTTGTTGTTGTTATAATCAAAAAAACATTTTTATACTTAGGGGGACTTATTTTATGGAGAAGCCAAAAATTACTGTAACGAAAAACGGACCATATTTTCTCACTGGTATCCAATCACTTCAAACCGATTTGAATGATATCCCTTTAAAATCAAAAACATTTCTTTGTCGTTGTGGAAATAGTTGGACAAAACCTCACTGTGATGGTTCTCATGCGAAAACACATTTTGATGGGACCTGTCAAAAAAATTGCCAGCGTAAAAAACGAGCATACGTTGGCAATGGAATTACTATTTATTTTGATTATACTTTATGTGCTCATATCGGTGCTTGTGTTCAAGGTTTACCCGCAGTGTTTGCTTCTAACCGAATACCTTGGATTGATGCTACCCTCGGATCTGTTGAGCAAATCATTGATGTCATTAAAACTTGCCCCTCTGGTGCATTAACTTATCAAATCGACAATGAAAACGAAATAATCGAATGGTGTGAATATAGTAAAGTAGCAGTACAGAATAATGGACCGTATACAGTTACTAATATATCCTTGATTAATAAGCAAGACGTACAAACATGTGAATATAATGAAGACCATTATTTACTTTGTCGTTGCAGTAAGAGTTTACGAAAACCATTTTGTGATGGTTCGCATAAACAAGGAACTCTATTTGACAAAGATATTGTAAAATAATAAAAATGCGAAGCCTAGTCATTTAAAGATAGGCTTCGCATTTTTATTATTTTTTAAAATTCCGCATTTTTTGGTGTACGTGGAAATGGAATCACGTCACGAATGTTTTCTACTCCAGTAATATACATAATCATACGTTCAAACCCAAGGCCAAATCCTGCATGCTTTACCCCACCATAACGGCGCAAGTCTAAATACCACCATAGATCCTCTTTCGGTACACCTATTTCATCCATTCTTGCCTCTAATACATCTAAACGTTCCTCACGCTGACTTCCGCCAATTAACTCACCGATTCCTGGAACCAGCATATCCATAGCAGCAACTGTTTGTTGATCATCATTTAAACGCATATAAAATGATTTAATATCTTTAGGGTAATCAGTAACAAAAACAGGTGATTTATAAACTTCATCAGTTAAATAGCGCTCATGTTCTGTAGATAAATCAATTCCCCATTCAACTTTATTTTCAAATTTTTTCTTAGCTTGTAGTAACATGTCAATTGCCTCTGTATAAGTTACACGATGAAAATCTGCTGTTACAAGTGCCTGTAAGCGAGCTAATAATCCCTTTTGTACGAATTGATCAAAGAATGCCATTTCTTCTGCCGCATGTTCTAATACGTACTCAATTACATATTTCACCATTGCTTCCGCTAAATCCATATCATCGTTTAAATCTGCAAATGCTATTTCGGGTTCAATCATCCAAAATTCTGCCGCATGACGTGTTGTATTGGAATTTTCAGCACGGAAAGTTGGGCCAAATGTATACACATCACGAAATGCCAATGCGAATGCTTCAGCCTCTAACTGTCCTGAAACTGTTAAGTTCGTATGACGACCAAAGAAATCCTCTTTATAATCCACATCTCCATCAATAGTCGGTACTTGCAATGGATGAATTGTCGTTACATTGAACATTTCCCCTGCCCCTTCAGCATCACTCCCAGTAATAATTGGCGTATGAGCGTAAACGAAATGACGATCTTGGAAAAATTTGTGAATTGCATATGATGTCAATGAGCGTACACGAAATACAGCACTAAATAAATTTGTACGTGGGCGTAAATGAGCAATTGTACGCAAATATTCCATTGAGTGGCGCTTTGGTTGAAGTGGATATTCACTTGGGCATTCTCCTTCAACAACTACTGATTGTGCTTTCAGTTCAAAAGCTTGTTTTGCATTTGGAGTTGCAACTACTTCTGCTGTAATGCTAACTGCTGTTGAAACTCCTAATTTTGTAATTTCATCAAAATTTACCAAATCATTCGCATAAACAACCTGAACACCTTGGAAAAACGTTCCATCGTTTAGCATGATAAATCCAAATTCTTTTTGATCACGGTTTGTACGGATCCAACCCGATACTTGAATAGTTTTACCAATAAATTGGTCTGTTTGGCGATATAATTTACGGATTGCAATTGTTTCCATAATATAAAATTCCTCCTTAGTTTGTGTTTATCAAGAATAAAAAAAGCGAAAAAAAAAGACCACGAGTTAGGGACGAAAAAACCGCGGTACCACCCTATTTATTTTTTGTCGTATTAGGACAAAAAATCTACTCTTCATTCGTTAACGAGAATGACTCGACAGAAACTACTACAACATAGTCACTATGTCGGTTCCCTCCTGTAGCTCCAAGCTGTTCTTCAATACTTCACCTACATTGGTCTCACACCATCACCAATTCGCTACACTAAGTCATTAAGTACATACTCTGCTTTTCATCGCTGCTTCTTTTATCTGTTCACTCTTATTTTAGACGATAGCTAATTAAAATACAATCATTAAATAAAAAAATAGACCCTTGTGGGTCTAAGATGAGGAAGATGAAAAATAAAAGAAAAGGAGCTTTTATTTTCAGGTACATAAGCTTGGGCTCTTATGATACCGCTATCAATATATCATTTTAAAAACTATTGCGCAAGCGTTTTCTAACAATTTAAGTTTTTTTTATTTTTTAGTTGTTTCGCGAATAACTAACTCAGGCTGAAAGTATCTTTGTACTTGTGGTGTTTTTTTATTCTCAATTTTTGCAATCAACTCACTAGCTAATGCTCTTCCCATTTCATGAATTGGTTGTTTTATTGTTGTAATTTTCGGATTAGCAATTTGATCTAAAAATACACCATCAAATCCAATAACAGCTAATTCATTCGGTATTTGTATACCTAGTTTTCGTGCTGCTCGTGTTACACCTACCGCAATTGCATCACTCCCACACACAATTGCTTCAAAGTTATGTTCTTGTAGTAATATGAGTGCTTGCTCTTTCGCAAACTCAGTCGTATTTTCACTCAAGCCAAAAACTTGTGGTGTCAGTTCATTTGCCACCATGACAGATTCATAACCTGCTTGTCGACGTTTAGCAAACAAAACATCCCAATCCATTGTGAACATTCCAATTTCTTTATATCCTTGACGAATTAAAAAATCTGTTGAAACTTGGGTACCAGTTTCGTTATTTACATCAATAAAATCAAATCCCTCTTGATTTTCACCAAAAATAATACACGGGACATCTCGTGGAAGTTGCTGCAAATCTTCAGCGTTCATACCAGTGTAAATCACTCCATCACATCGCCCACGGTAATTACTATCTTGTGTCAACATTAACAATGAATAATACTTCTCACTCAAACCCTCACTAATACCTGCGAGTAATTGGATAAAATATGGATCTGTCGTATCAATTTTCTCTTTAACAATAAATTGAATAATCCCCGTTTTACTAGATGCAATCGCTCGTGCTGCATAGTTTGGCTTGTAATTAAGTTCTTCCATTGCATCAATAACTCGGATTCGTAAATCTTCTGTTACTTGTTCTGGATGATTAATTACTCGCGATACAGTCATCTTTGACACTTTCGCATGTTTTGCCACATCATTTATTGTTGTCATAATTGACCCCTCCCATTTTATATTTTACGATACATACTCATTTTTTGCTTTTGTTTTCAAAAATAGTGTCGCAAAATTCCTCTGTAAGTATTGATTATCTATCCCAATTTGTAATAATTGATATAAATGTGATAATTCTTCGTAACGTTCTTGTGCATTCAGCGTTTGACTGCGTATTTCATACGCTACAATTAATTCCTTTACAATTGATCGATAACACATACGGTATTTCTTTTTCACTTGAAAAATAACCGCTGTCTGTTTAAATAAATATTCGATATTTTCTTGTGTAAAACACCTTTGTTTTTCTGACTGTAAAACGGCTAATATTTCATCCATGAATTTTCTATGCTTCCAATTATGATACATACGATATATAAAAGAAAAGCACACAACTACTATAATAAACCCTTGAAAACTATCCTTCATTTTCAAACCCTCTTTTAAAATTGACACTAATTATTAATCATTGTACCGCCTTTTTATGAAAAGTGCAAGAATGGCTCACAATGCTATTTTTATTCAATTTCCCTATTTATTTTTTATTCAGAAAGGTCTTATTGCCTATGACAATCCTGTTATTACTTATTATTATTTGGATTTGTATGACTTGTATCATGCTCATACAGTTATATTCAGATTGCTTTTCAAATCGATGCAGTCCAAATCAAATGTTGTGGGGTGAAAAGATTTCACTCCGTGTTGACAACACACAAATCACTGGGTTTTGGTATCCTCAAAAAATTAATTCAAATAAACTTATATTACTCACTCATGATCACAAGCAAGATCCTACACAAGTCAGTTTAATCGCTGAATTTTTTCATAATCAAGGGTTTCATACACTTATCTATGTTCAACGAAATGTACATAACAAAAAACATGCTGGTCTTGGCCATATTGATTTTGAGGGGCATGATTGCTTACAACTATTATATTTTGCTCATTCACGCATCAAAGAACTCTCCGGCAAAGAACCGCTAATTGTTGGTGGATTTGGGATTGGTTTTGGTGCAACGACCTTATTACAAATTGAAAAAAATATTCCTTCATTTGATTTCATCATTGCCGAACAAATCCCAATCTCTGCCAAAAAATGGCTTGAAATACAAACAACTCATCTTCTCAAACCATTTTGGTGGCGATTCATTTTACTGCTATTATTTAAAACCTCACTCAAAATACACCGAAAATTATCAATTGATACAATTGATAATCGCTTTCCCTGCGACATTCCAATTCTCATTTTAAACAGCCAGCATCCAACAATATTACCTAATAATACGTATCAAATCCTTCCTTATTGGAGTAAAAGCTATTTTGTTGACTTTCATAGCAATCATTTAGATTCCGCACTATTTAGCGAACCTGAAAGATACCTTTTCATCATTGATACCTTTTTACAACAAATTATGCACCAAAAAATTTTAAGTGATGATTAAGTTTTCTTATTCTTGTATTCATTGTTTTTCAAACATTAATTTGCGATACTTATATATAATGGATACTATCATTCACTCTAGGAGGTATTACTATGGAAATTTGGAATCTTTATGATGAAAATAGACACTTACTACCACACACACATGTTCGTGGTGTACCCTTACCGCCAAATACGTACCATCTTGTCACTGATGTTTGGACAGTCAATTACCACGGAGAAATTTTGATTACACAACGCCATCCATCAAAAAAACATGGTGGACTTTGGGAATGTAATGGTGGCGCTGCGCTTATTGGTGAAACAAGTCTTATGAGTGCGCAACGTGAACTCCATGAAGAAACCGGTATTTTTGTACCGGTAGAAGAACTTATACTCCTCCATTCAGTTAAAACAATAGAGCGTTTTGTCGACACATACATTACATATCAAAATATTGATATGTCCGCAATCACTATTCAAACAGAAGAAGTTATCAATGCACAATTTGTTTCGTTTGATGAACTTGTCACAATGTGGGAAAATGGTCTCATCGTTCCTCGTGAACGTTTCCGACAATATTGTCAGGATATTGAATCTTTTGTTAAAACAAATAAAGGAGCAGCATCACAATAAAGTGATACTGCTCCTTTTCTCCTACATCATTGGCGGCATTTGTTGTGCTGCCGGTGTTTCAGGTTGTGGAATATCAGCAATTGCTGCCTCAGTTGTTAAAAACATTGCTGCAACGCTAGCTGCATTTTGTAGTGCGCTACGTGTTACTTTTGTTGGATCTACAATCCCTGAAGCAATCATATCTACCCACTTGGCATTCGCCGCGTCAAAACCAATACCAGTTTTACTTGTACGTAATTGTTGTGCAACAACTGCACCTTCAAATCCTGCATTTTCTGCAATTTGACGAACTGGTGCTTCAAGTGCTTTCAACACAATGTTGATTCCCGTTTTCACATCATCCTCTGCATCAATAGCCGCTACTGCTTGATATACATTCATGTATGCTGTTCCTCCACCTGCAACAATTCCTTGTTCTACTGCTGCACGTGTTGAGTTTAAAGCATCTTCGATACGAAGTTTACGCTCTTTTAACTCTGTTTCTGTTGCTGCTCCAACTTTAATCACTGCAACACCACCAGCTAACTTCGCCAGACGCTCCTGTAATTTATCACGATCAAAGTCAGATGTCGCTTCTGCCATCTGCGCTTTAATTTGTTGAATACGTGAAGTAATTGCTGTTGCATCGCCTGCCCCATTCACAATTGTTGTATCATCTTTTGTAACAACAACACGACTCGCTTGTCCAAGTTGCGCAAGCGTTGTTTGTTTTAAGTCGAGTCCTAAGTCTTCAGTAATATATTGCCCTTTTGTCACGATAGCAATATCTTCAAGTAATGCTTTGCGCCGATCACCAAATCCCGGTGCTTTCACAGCTGTTACATTCAATGTACCACGCAATTTATTCACAACTAACGTTGCTAATGCCTGTCCTTCAATGTCATCTGCAATAATTAATAGAGGTCGCTGAGTTTGCATTACTTGCTCTAAAACAGGGACAACATCATCAATTGCAGTAATTTTTTTATCAGTAATTAGAATCACTGGATTGTCGAGTACTGCTTCCATTCGATCAGCATTTGAAATCATATATGGTGATAAATATCCACGATCAAATTGCAAACCTTCAACAACCACTAATTCCGTTTCAAAACCTTTTGATTCTTCAAGCGTAATCACACCATCATTACCAACTTTCTCCATTGCTTGTGCAATCAATTCACCAACTTCATCATTTGAAGCAGAAATTGCAGCAACATTTGCAATCGACTCACGGCTTGATACTGGTTGTGAAATAGCCTCTAACTCTGTTAATGCCACTTTCACCGCCGATTCAATTCCTCGACGAAGTACCATTGGGTTTGCTCCAGCTGTAACATTCTTTAGTCCTTCACGAATCATTGCTTGTGCTAATACTGTTGCTGTTGTTGTTCCATCTCCAGCAACATCATTTGTTTTTGAAGCAACTTCAGCAACTAACTTCGCTCCCATATTTTCAAATTTATCTTCTAATTCTATTTCGCGTGCAATTGATACTCCATCATTTGTAATCAATGGTGAACCAAAACTTTTTTCTAATACAACGTTACGTCCTTTTGGACCTAATGTTACTTTTACTGCATCTGCTAAAATATCTACTCCACGTAACATAGCTTGCCGTGCATCAGTACCGAATTTCACTTCTTTTGCCATTTGTATTCTCCTTATATTTCGTGTATATATTTCGACAGTATTGTCTGTTAAGTATTAATCTAAAATTGCTAAAATATCTTTTTCTGCTACAATTAAATATTCTCTTCCATGTACTTCTGCTTTTGTACCTGCATATTTTGTAAATAAAACGGATTGTCCTTCTTTAACAGTTAAAGGGACAATTTGGCCATTATCAAGTACACGACCTGTTCCAACAGCAATAACTGTTCCTTGATTCGAGTCTTGGTTATTACTATCTGGCAATACTAATCCACTTAACGTTGTTTTTTCTACCTCTTTCACTTCAATAACCACTTTGTCAAATAACGGTTTCATCTGTCAACCTCCACACATTTTTTAGCACTCTTAATACAAAAGTGCTAATCCAATTGTAACATTGTTTGTTATGAATCGCAACTATTCTCCACAAAATCCAATTAAAAGAGGCTATCTCCCATTCTTGTGAGCTAGCCTCTCTTTCTGTCAAACTTTATGCCTGATCTGTTAAATATACTAATGTCTGTAATTTTGAAGCTAAATCAACGTTTTCAACTGTTACTGTTCTTGGAACATCTAGCCGCTTCGATGAAAAATTTAAAATACCTCTAATACCTTGTGAAACTAATTCATCAGTAATTTCTTGTGCGACTTCTGATGGTGCAGATAAAATTGCCACTGTAATATGTGGATTTTCAGCTAAATATCTTGCTAAATCACTCATATGATACACTGGGATATCCCTAATAACACCACCAACTTTTTCACTCGAATTATCAAATGCAGCACGAATTAAAATATTATTGCCCTTAATGTAATTGTAGTTAATGAGTGCTGTTGCCAAATGACCGGCGCCAATTAAAACGACTGATTTTGGTTCATCAAACCCGAGAAAACTTTGTAATTTTGCAACGACATAGTTGACATCATATCCTACCCGTTGCTTTCCTAATTCACCGATATATGAAAAGTCACGACGAATTGTTGTCGGTTCAATTTTCATAATAATAGCCAAATCTTTAGACATAATATTTATTACACCTTCAGCTTGTAATTTCTGAAATTGTCGATAATATTGTGGAATTCTCTTGGCTGTTGCCCGTGGTAGCAATCTTTGTTCATTCATATTTATTCTCCAATCGTTTGTAATGGAATCGATGGACGACCATTCAACGTATAATCTGCTCGTGCTCCCTTTTGGGCTGCATAATATGCAGCAGCACCAATCATTGCAGCATTATCCGTACAATATTCAAAGGGGGGAATTGTTAATTCAACACCCCCTGTCAGTTGTGTCGCTTGCGCTATTTCACGGCGTAAACCTATATTTGCTGAAACACCGCCAGCAATAATCAATTGTTTCGCATCGTATTTTACTACTGCTGCCATTGTTTTTTCAACTAATGTATCCACAACGACTTTCTGAAATGATGCTGCTAAATCTTCTGCAATAATCGCTTCACCACGTTGTTTATGTTTATGTACGAGATTAATCACGGCTGATTTTAGACCACTAAAGCTAAAGTCATATGGTAATTCTGTTTTCGGCGTTGGAAGTTGATATGTTATCTGTCCGATTTGAGCCAGTCTATCTATTTGTGGTCCTCCAGGATAAGGCAATTGTAAAACACGAGCAACTTTATCATATGCTTCACCAACTGCATCATCCATTGTTTCACCAATAATTTCAAATTGATAATGACCTTTCATGACAACAAGTTCAGTATGACCACCTGAAACAACAAGTGCGACGAGTGGAAATTGTAATGTCTGTTCAATATTATTAGCATAGATATGTCCTGCAATATGATGGACAGGAATAATTGGTAAATTATATGCAAACGCGAGTGCTTTTGCTGCTTGAACACCAACAAGTAACGCTCCAACTAACCCTGGTGCATATGTCACGGCAATTGCATTGACAACTTCCATTGTTATATCCGCTTGATCCAATGCTTGTTCAATTACAATTGTGATTTTCTCTACATGTTGTCGGCTTGCAACTTCCGGTACAACACCACCAAATGCTTTATGCGTTTCTATTTGACTGTAGACAATATTGGCTAATACTGTCCGACCATCTTTCACAATAGCTACACTTGTTTCATCACAACTCGTTTCAATTGCTAAAATGTATTCATATGTCATCGTCTATCGCTCCGTTCATTATTGATTATATCATTTTTTGTGATTTTTTTCACTTTTTAATTTCACAATTTCACTTTTATTATCCCCTTTTCGATTTTTTTGTCAAGTAAAGAACTATTTAGCTAAAAAAGAAGTACTTAGGTTCTTTGTCCTCATACTTCTCCTTTTTTCTACATATTTTTTTGATATACATACGCATCTTCTGATGGGTCTCTGTAATAATTTTTACGAACTGCTACTTTTTCGAAGTTAAATGACTCGTATAACTTTATTGCACCTATATTTGATGGGCGTACCTCAAGTGTAATTGTCTTTATCTGACTCGCTTGCAAATAACGAATAATCATTTCAAGTAAGAATTTGCCTTGACCTTGATACTGATAATCTTTCATGATTGCAATTGTTAAAATCTCCACCTTATCTTCGTCTAAATAAGCGATACCACAATATCCTGTAACATGAGAGACTACTTCACCAATAATATCACTAAATAATTCCACAACAAAATAATCTTTCTCTTTTTGGTACAATGCTTGTTCGATTTCATTTGCTGTAAATGGATGTGGAAATGTTACTGACTCAATTTTTGCTACTTGCTCCACATCTGCTTGTGTTAATTTGCGTATTTTAAATGCCATTACTTATACCCCTTGTTGTCGTTTTAATAAATCCGCCTCTGCTTGTGATAATTTATAATAGTTTGGTGCAAATGTATGTATGTCTATTTGATGGTCATAATACTTACTAATTTTCGCTATTTTTTCGCCATCAGTTGCTACTTCTGATAAGACGCTACTGTTTGGAATACTCATTAATGTTTCAGTAAATAACTGAACATCTTTCCCCACAAAAACAATTGGTTTTTTAGTCATCTGCAAAATTTGTACGAGTGTGTGAATATTTATCACTTGATCCCTTTGTACACACTGCCAATCATTTCCATCATATGTATAGAAGCCAGTAAATACTTCCTGGCGTTTTGCATCAATAAGTGGAACAATTAACACATCTTCTTGCTCACAATTTGCTGCTAGTAGATGCAATGTCGAAACTCCGACTAATGAACATTGGTTTGCATATGCTAAAGTCTTGGCAATTGTGACTCCTATCCTAACCCCAGTATACGATCCTGGTCCTTGAGTTACAATAATTTCATCGATATCTGTTAGTTTCCACTCAACTTTTTGAAATAGATCTACAATTGCGGGCATAGCAAAACTTGAATGGTCGCGTTGCACTTCAAAACTTGTTTTAGCAACACACATACTTCCATCCAGTAAGGCTGCTGCAAAGAAACTGGTTGCTGTATCAATTGTTAATTTTTTCAAAAGAATCACTCATTTCTTGCTGGTATTGTTTAACAATTTTTTGCATAATTGCCTCATATCGTTTATCTGATGTTGATAATTGAATTTCTCGTCCATCGCCTTGGTAAAAAATTTCGATTTCGATTACTTTTTCAGGTAAGCTTTCTTGAATCATCGAAGGCCATTCAATAATGGTTACTCCTTGTAATAAGAAATACTCATCAATACCAATATCATCACCTGATTCTAAGCGATACGCATCGATGTGGTACAATGGCAATCTACCGCTTTCATATTCTTTAACAATTGTAAATGTCGGACTCGATACTCGTTCCGTAACGCAAAGTCCTTTTGCAATTGATTGTGAAAGTGTTGTTTTTCCAGCACCGAGATCACCACTGAGTAAAATTGTTGTTTGCGGTTGCAAAATCGTTCCCAACAGTGTACCAAATTTTCGCATTTCCTCTGCCGAATGAATTTGTAAATATTGTTTCATGTTTTATCACCTATCAGTTATTTTATCATATTTAATACAGAATAGTATGAAAACTCATAAAAAAAGCAGCGTACTATATCAATACAGCTGCTTTTTTGCATTAATTTTTTGACAATTTCATATCACCACTATTAATTTTACGTATACTACGTAAATAACTTGTTACCCCTATACTCACTATTGCTGGTACAATAATATGTAATATGCTAATTCCGATTAAACTATTTTCACCCATAACGCTATATGTCGCAACTTGCCCAACTAAACCACTTGTCCCCATACCAGCACCAGTCGGCGTTGACTGCATCATGAAGAATGTTGTGGATAAGCCGCCAACTATTCCACTCGCTATTGTCGGTCCAACCCAAATCCATGGATTTTTTATAATATTTGGTACTTGTAACATTGATGTACCGAATGCTTGAGCGAATCTCCCACTCATGTTGTTATCTCGCCAACTACTTACTGCAAATCCGATCATTTGAGCACTGCATCCTGCAACTGCCGCGCCTGCTGCTAATCCACTCATATTTAAAGCAATACAAAGTGCTGCCGAAGATATTGGCAACGTCAAAATCATTCCAACACTTATACCTACCAATATCCCCATAGGAAGTGGATGTAATAATGTTAATTCATTTACAAAATTTCCAAGCCAAAACATCATAGTCGTCACATATGGAGCTACAATCAATCCAATAATCCCACCGCTTAACAAAGTTGCCAACGGTACCATAATAATATCTAATCCAGTTTTTCCGCTCATTCGCTTACCAACCTCGACACTAACAATAGCTGCTATTAATGCACCTGGTGGTCCACCTATTGATATCATTCCGGTTTGAAAATCAATACTTTGAGCACCAATTGTTGCAGTAACTATTGCTGCATACATTACAAGCGGTGGTGCTCCTAATGCTTGTGCAACTCCTGCACCGATTGCTGGAGCCATCAATAATTGTGCGCCCATTCCAATTGTAACAAATGCCTCAACATTTAAAAATAAACCTAATTGTTTCAAAATAACACCAATTATCAATGATGCGAATAATCCTTTTGCCATTCCATCAAGCACTTTAATTATATAACTTTTCATCCTAACCCCCAAAGAACTGTATATACAGTAGTATATACATATGTTATCATGCAATAACTAATATGTCTAGCGTTTTACGATTGTACACTCAATATTTTCTAGTTTGCGTAATGCTGCGAATATTTGTTGCTGTTGCTCTTTTTTATTCATGGCAATTGTATGATAATGTACACCATGTGTCAGCACTGATAAAGGTCTATCTTTCATGATTGCTACCTTTGCTAAATAATTTTTAACATCAGCAACGGTTGATAAATCCAGTACAATTCGTATTTCATGATAAACATCATGTTCAACAATAACATCAATTATTGTGCCTCCATTCTCAACTATTGTTAATAATTCTGTCGATATATGTTCGTAACTATCATCATGGACACTTTTAATAACACATAGAATTTGCTCTTTTTTTTCAGCAATATAGTACCCTCGAGGTGTTGAAATAATATCATATCCACCTGCTCGTAGTATTGCGATATCTTTTACAATCACTTGTCTTGTCACATTATATTGCTTTGCGAGCTGTTGCCCTGTTAGTTTCTGCTCTTTTAATTGCGCTACAATTGATTGTTGTCTTTTCTCGTTCATATAATTACCACTCCCACACAGTTTAATTTATTATGTATAGTGTAGCATACTCATATCGTAATATGAACGCTTGACGTCCTTCACTATAAAAAAAGCCTACAATTTCTTGTAAGCTTTTTAATAAATAGATTAATCCTTGTAGTAGAAGTTTCCTTTATTTAAGAAAACATATGTTAAACCAATAACAAATCCACCACCGACAAAGTTCCCAATAAATGCCATAATTAAATTTGTTACAGTTGCAGCCACTGTCATACCTTCAACCGCTCCACCTGATGCAAAGAATGCTAATGAAAATGATGAGAAGTTAGCAATAACGTGCTCGTAACCTAGGAATGCAAAAATGAAAACGATAAATACCATTGAAATTACTTTTGCTCCATCTTCTTTCATGTTTAATGTTGCAATAACAGCAGTATTAACAACAACATTTGCTAAAATTCCCTCAAAGAAGATTTGCCACGGTGTTTTTGCTAACTTTGCTGCTACGGCAGTAAACATAAAATGATCTGCTGGTAAGTTCGCAAATGTTGCTGTTTGCGCTGTAACCCAAGAAAAAATAACTGCACCAATTAAATTCCCTAATACACATAGCCCAACTACTTTAAATGCTTGTGAGAAAGAAGCTTTTTTCATCGCAAAATTTGCTGTAAAATACATCATATTTGATGTTCCCAACTCACTATTCATATATAAGATCATTACTAATGCCCAACCAAAGAATAATGAATACATCATTTTTCCTAATCCATGTGCAATATGATCCATTTTATCTCCAACCATCATTGCCATTGATGTCGCCAAAGTTAAAAATAATCCTGCTAAAATAGCACGAATTAAATAACGTACCCAACTTTTTTCAACGAGTTCGATTTTTTTCTTTCCGGCACTTTCAATTTTTTCCATTAAGCTTACGCCTGCTGCCATAATCACTCATTCCTCCAAATTCATTATATAATTCTACATTATCTTCTCCATTATATCAAAATATGCTTAAAAATCCAATGTTTTTAAACTAAAAAAGAACGACACAACAAGTGATTGTGTCATTCTTTTCCAATTATTTTACACCATTTAATAAAGCTAAGAAGCTCTCTGCTACTAATGATGCTCCACCAACTAATGCTCCATCGATGTCTGATTCAGACATTAATGCTCCAATTGTATCCGGAGTTACTGATCCACCATATTGAATACGTACTGCTTGTGCAGCTTCAGCACCATATACTCGCTCAATTACTTGACGAATATATCCACAAGTTTCATTTGCTTGTTCATTTGTAGCAACTTTTCCAGTTCCAATTGCCCATACAGGTTCATAAGCGATTACTGTTTGTGCTACTTGTTCTGCAGTTAAACCGAATAATGCCGCTAATGTTTGTTTCTCAACTACTGCATTTGTTGTTCCATTTTCACGCTCTTCAAGGTACTCTCCAACACATACAATTGGAGTCAATCCATGTGCGAATGCTGCTAATGTTTTAGCATTAACTGTCGCATCAGTTTCTCCGAAATATTGGCGACGTTCGCTGTGTCCTAACACTACATAAGGCACTTTTAAGTCTACTAACATTAATGGACTTGTTTCTGCAGTAAATGCTCCCGCATCATTTTGGTGCATATTTTGTGCACCAATTTTTAAGTTTGTCCCTTCAGTCGCAGTCATCATTGCATCTAAGTAGATTGTTGGTACACATACTGCTGCATCAACAATATCAGTTGATGGGATTTCTTTTGCTACTGCTTCAACGAATGCTAATGCTTCCGCTTTTGTTTTATTCATTTTCCAGTTACCAGCGATAATTGGTTTACGCATAATTTTTCCACCTCATAGTTATGATTTATTAAATGTGTGCCATCCATAAAAGGTTGGCACAGCATAAGCAATACTAACGCATATAAAATATATTACATATCCGATTGCTGTTGGCCACAAAGATGCGAAAATAGTCGCAAAAGCGAAAATAGCTATGCTTACAACAAGGCTTCGATCAAGCGTATGATAGTGAATCATAGTGGCTAAGCACGTAAGTGTTAATAACACGTACACACCTACAATAACTTGCGCAAACGGTGCGAACATTACGAAAATACTTGGTGCTATCAATGGACATAATGAATACAGCCAGAGTAGGCCAAAACCAGACCACTTCACAAGTGCTATCTTCCTTTGCATACGACTATCTCCTCTCTCTTTAACGAGTGAACAATTCAAATGAAAGGTTATTTCATTTCGTTTTTCAACGTGTTCAGACTCTCTTTTTTGAAACGAGCTTCTCACTTCAACGCTCAGAAAATCGTAAACATTCATGGCCGGCATCTCAGCTACCTATTCTTGTTCACTTATTTTCTATTCACGCTGATGAAAACTTTGATTTCATTTCGTTTTTCAACGTGTTCAGACTCTCTTTTTATTTTTCGCTTACGGCACTTACACCTGGTAAGTCTTTTCCTTCTAAGTACTCTAAAGAAGCTCCACCACCAGTTGAAATGTGTGAGAATTGATCAGCGAATCCTAATTGCATTGCTGCTGCTGCTGAGTCTCCACCACCGATAATTGTTGTAGCATCTTCTAATTTAGCGATTGCTTCACATACACCAATTGTTCCATTTGCGTAATTAGACATTTCGAATACACCCATTGGTCCATTCCAAACAACTGTTTTAGCGTCAGCGATAATGCTTGCGAATAATTCAACTGAAGCAGCACCGATATCTAATCCCATTTCATCTTCAGCGATTTCGTTAACAGAAACTGTACGGAACTCTGTATCATTACTGAATTCTTTTGCTGCTACTGTATCAATTGGTAATACTAATTTATCACCTGCTTTTTCTAATAACATTGCGGCTAACTCTAACTTATCTTCTTCTACTAAAGATTTACCAATGTTTAATCCTTGAGCTTTCAAGAATGTGAACATCATTCCTCCACCGACTAAGATTTTGTCAGCTTTAGCGATTAAGTTTTCAATTACACCAATTTTATCTGAAACTTTTGCTCCACCTAAAATCGCTACTAGTGGACGAACAGGTGCATCAACTGCTTCACCGATGAATTTGATTTCTTTTTCTAATAAGAATCCTGCTGCTGTTTCTAAATGAGCTGCAATCCCAACATTAGAAGCATGTGCACGGTGAGCCGTACCAAATGCATCGTTTACGAATACATCTCCTAAAGATGCCCAGTAAGCACCTAATTCAGCATCATTTTTTGTTTCACCAGCTTCAAAACGTGTGTTTTCAAATACTAATACATCACCAGCATTCATTTCAGCGATTGCCGTTTCCAATTCAGCACCACGAGTATGTGGTACAAAAGTAACATCTTTCCCTAATAACTCTCCTAAACGAGCCGCTACAGGCGCTAATGATTTTGTTAATTTATCTTCTTCAGTCTTCACTTTACCTAAGTGAGAAAATAAAATTGCTTTCCCACCATTTTCAACGATGTGTTTTACAGTTGGTAAAGCCGCAACGATACGGTTATCATTTGTAATTGCTCCATCTTTCATTGGTACGTTAAAGTCAACGCGAACTAATACTTTTTTTCCTTCAACATTTAAGTCAGTTACTACTTTCTTAGCCATGAGAAATTCCTCCAGTAATTTAATTTAAAAAAAGCGGAACATAAGTTCCGCTTTGTTCGTACCCTTACGTTAAGTACACTATTGCTTAAATAACATTGCGTAATCGCAAAATTATTTAATTAAAGATGCGAAGTGGTTAACAGTACGGATTAATTGGTGTGTGTAAGAAGCTTCGTTGTCATACCAAGAAACTACTTTTACTAATGTTTTTCCATCGATGTTCATAACTTTTGTTTGAGTTGCATCGAATAAAGAACCGTTAGTGATTCCGATAATGTCAGATGATACTAACTCTTCTTCAGTATATCCGAAAGATTCGTTAGATACAGCTTTCATTGCAGCATTTACAGCTTCAACAGTTGTTTCAGTTTCAACAACAGCTACTAATTCAGTTAATGATCCAGTAATTACTGGTACACGTTGTGCTGAACCATCTAATTTTCCTTTTAATTCAGGAATTACTAAACCGATTGCTTTTGCAGCACCAGTTGAGTTAGGAACGATGTTAGCTGCAGCAGCACGAGCACGACGTAAGTCACCTTTTGCGTGAGGAGCATCTAATGTATTTTGATCGTTAGTGTAAGCATGAATTGTAGTCATGAATCCTTCAACGATTTGGAAGTTTTTATTTAAAGCGTCAGCCATTGGAGCTAAACAGTTTGTAGTACATGAAGCACCTGAGATAACTGTTTCTGTTCCGTCTAAGATGTCATGGTTTGTATTGAATACAACTGTTTTAACATCTCCAGTTGCAGGAGCAGAGATAACAACTTTCTTAGCACCAGCTTCGATGTGTTTTCCAGCAGCTTCTTGTGAAGTGAAGAATCCAGTACATTCTAATACTACATCAACACCTAATTCACCCCAAGGTAAATCTTGTGGGTTACGCTCAGCGTAGATTTTTACTTCTGATCCGTTAACAACGATTCCGTTTTCGTTTGCAGTTACTTCTGCATTGAAACGTCCTTGTGCTGAATCGTATTTTAATAAGTGTGCTAAAGTTTTAGCGTCTGTTAAGTCGTTGATTGCAACGATTTCGAAGTTTGCATCTTGAGACATGATACGGTAAGCTAAACGACCGATACGTCCAAATCCATTAATAGCAACTTTTACTGCCATGATGAGATTCCTCCTGAGTTTCCGTTTAAAAACGGTTATTTTCCCGTACACAAAGTGTTACGGTTTTCGCTTATAATTTTAGCACTTTTGTGGACTGACTGCAAGAAAAACAATACGCGTTTTTTATTTTTATGTGAATCCACTCACGAATTCGCTTTCAAATTTACGCATTTCTATTCATATGTTATAATGAAAATAAATTTTGAAAAATTATCAGAAATGAGGCAATAAAATGGCTATAATTCCTTATGTTATTGAACAAACAAATAGCGGTGAACGCTCATACGATATCTACTCACGTCTATTAAAAGATCGTATCATTATGTTAACTGGCGAGGTTGAAACAAACATGGCAAATGCAATCGTTGCTCAATTGCTCTTCCTCGCTGCAGAAGATCCAAAAAAACCAATTCATCTTTATATTAATTCACCAGGTGGTTCAATTGCTGCTGGAATGGCAATCTATGATACAATGAAATATATTCAACCTGAAGTTCATACCATTTGTCTTGGCATGGCTGCGAGCATGGGCGCATTTCTTCTCGCTATGGGAGATAAACGTTTCGCACTTCCTAATGCAGAAGTTATGATTCACCAACCTTTAGGTGGAGCACAAGGACAAGCAAGTGATGTTTTCATTGCCGCTGAACGACTGGTGAATACCCGTACAAAATTAAACACCATGTTAGCAGCTGCTACTGGTCAAACAATCGAACAAATTGCTCTAGATACTGATCGTGACTCTTGGTTTGATGCTGAACAAGCAAAAGCGTATGGTCTTGTAGATGAAGTTATTACTAAAATGTAAGTATAAAAAAACACGTCGATTGACGTGCTAGATGAAACACATGAAACTGAACATTATCAATTTCATGTGTTTTTTGGTTGTTCCCAATCATTATAATTTCTGACTGCGACACACTCTTGTTGGTCATTATATTCCACGACAACTAAACCAATCGTATCTGTATACGTATACTCAATCACAGTTGTTTGATCATCTTGCCAGACAGCATGCACTTGTAACTTACTTGATTGTAACCACCGAAACGCTTCGTCGACTGCAACTTCACCTTGTACATAACGCTTACAATCAAACGCAGGAATATAGTACGCATCATCCGCAAACTTTAGATTTAATGTTAAACTTTGTACTTGCGTTTGAATTGGTAATAACTCGCGATTTTGAACTCTATTGTAAAGTGGATAGAATGAATGATACATTCGAATATCCATACCATGTATCGTTGTTGGATCAATAAGACAGCATAGTGATAATGTATTACCATTTTGCAATTCGACAACCCATTCACTGACACTTATTTTATTAATTGTTATCGTTTTCGCATGTGTTACAGATATGGCAATTTGTTGTATCCATTGACTCAACAAAGGATAGACTTCTCCCCAAGTAAGCGTATCGTATATAGGTGTATGACATTGTGTCAATACTGGCACTGACTGTTCTAACTCTTGAAAATTTCTTTCTAATAACCATACTATGAATTGATCTGTTAACATTTCACAGTCCTCCTTTTCATATCCATAAGTATAATAAAAGCTCTATCTATTTGATAGAGCTTTTACTAACTCGTGCGTTCGTTCAATGTAAATTGACTTACCTCAAACGTTTTTTGGAATGTTGTTGCTAGCGGTTGTGAATCATCTTGTAATTGAAAGTTTGTTGTTTCAATCGCTCGTAACGTTATTCCCGTTTCCTCATCTAACCATACTTCTTTCGTAAATTCAGTGTGGCTTATTTGTTGACTCTTTTCATACCCACAGCGAAAGCGATATGTTGATCTTCCAATAACTAACTCTTTCCCGACATATTCAATCGTATCATATACTGGCTGTGTTTGTTCTTCTTCAAAAAAGTAAGTATTAATTACTTGCGCATCAGCATTCATTCTCATTGCTTGCAATTGCTCTTCAGTTACTTTTTTTTTCTGTTGAAAATCACCAATACCAAAGATAAACTGCTGCCCTAACACGGCTTGGTATTGCACAAGTTCACCTACTTCATTCATCATTTTAAATTCATAGAATGGTCGTTGGTGATCAATTGTTTGCTCGACTTGAAACTGCAATACTTGCATTCCATTATCTTGTGTCACTTGCGCCTTTAATACGGCATTCGGTGCTTCTTCTTGAAATTCAGAAAAAGGCAGCGATTGGTCGATATCTCTAACTCCTGTCATATAAACAACGCTTACAACTGCACATATGATAAGAGTACACGCACCAAAAATAAATTTCTTACGTTTGTTCTTCATCTTCTTATCATTACTTTCCCAATTGTGACTTAATCGCCATAGGCTGTTTCTACCCATCACAACATGAGCTCTCCTTTGATACTACACCACATCATTTTGTTCTAGTGCAATACGCTTAACTATTTGAATTCCCGTTGCAAAAAATAAAGACGTTACTATCGACAAATATAATCATACCAAATTTCATACATTTTCCCTAGTCTTTCAGGCAAAAAAAACGATGAAAAATTTCTTTTTACATCGTTTTTTCAGTATATGGTTTTGCCATTTCTGCAATTTTACGGAATCGATGATTCAATCCGGATTTTGAAACAGGATGCCCTATTTGTGCCAGTAATTCAGCTAAATCTGCTAAGGTTAAGTCTGGATTTTCAATACGATAATCTGCCGCTAACTGTAGTTTTTCACTGAGCTTATCTCTACCAACATGTGCGTAAACCAATTGAATATTATGAATTTGTTCTTCAGCCGCATTCAACGACTTTTGAACATTTGCTAATTCACAATTCATCACTCTATTGACTGAATTACGCATATCTCTTGTAATGCGTATATCTTCAAATTCAAACAAAGATGTTGTCGCACCGATAAGACCGATAAAATCTGCAATTTTTTCAGCTTCTTTAATATACATAATAAAACCTTTTTTTCGTGCTGTCACCTTCGCATTTAAATGGAAATAATTACTCAAATCAGCCAATTGATTTGCATGTTCTTCATTTGCTACATACACTTCTAAATGATAATTTGAACGTTTCGGATCATTAACCGAACCACTTGCTAAATATGCCCCACGTAAATACGAACCTTTACAGCAATCGTTCGCAACCAAATCTTTATGCAATGTTACACCAAAGCCTTCATCAGTAAGTAATTGAAGATCGTTCAAAATCTCTCGTTCCTTGTCAGGAACACGTAAAATGTAGACATTATTTTTTTGAAGTTTCATTTTACGCCGAACAAGTATCTCAATGTCACGATCATACAACCCTTTAATCAAATTATAAATCCGACGTGATGTTGATGCATTTTCGGTTTGCAATTGAAATCCAAAACCTTTATTCGTTAAAGATAAAATACCATTAATACGAATTAATGCCGCAAGTTCCGCCTTCATACAACATGGTTCTGTTTGTAACCCTGCGAGTTCTCTTTTTATTTGCGCTGCAAATGTTGCCATTATTACTCACCACACTTCCACGAAAAAAGACCGACATAAGCGGTCCGTTTGTAATTTATTTTATTATATCAGTTTTCCACTTAAAAGTAGATTATTTTTTAAATATATTCCAGTACGCGTGAATATACTGCTGCTGCCACTTTAATTGCATCATGACGCACACCTTTTTTAACATCCCAATCTGCGATCCTTGAAGCAATCACTTCAATGTTCATCAATTCAATCGCATCACGATCTAAAATGACTGGTTGTGCTGATTCTTGAGCATACCGTTTAAGGTATTGTGCTGGTATTTCCTCATCATTTGCAATAACTGCATCCAAAAAAGTTTGTCCCATGTGCGCGTTTAACTTTTGAATATGATCACTCACTGTATAAAAATCGGTTTCACCATGTTCAGTCATAATATTACACACATATAATTTTTGTGCAGTAGACGCTAAAATAGCTTCACGAATTTCTGGAAATAAAATATTTGGAATCACACTCGTAAAAAGACTCCCTGGACCAAACACTAAAATATCAGCGTCATAAATTGATGCAATACATTCTGGAACTGCTGGTGCCACATTTTCAAAAAATACGCGTTTAATTGGCTCTTTGTGCTGTGAAAGTTGTGATTCTCCACATACAATTGTTCCATCTTCAAGCTCAGCATGTAAAACCATTGCTTGTGCTGCCGAAGGATATACTTGTCCTCGTACATTTAAAACACGTGCCATTTTTTCAACCGCATCAACAAAATTGTTATCACTAATTGCATACATCGCAGCTAATAATAAATTCCCTACTGGATGTCCTTCTAAATAACTATCTTTTTGTTTAAAGCGAAATTGCATGAGTTCTGCTAAAACAGGTTCAACATCACTTAACGCCACTAATACATTGCGAATATCTCCTGGTGGCGGTACTTGTAAATCACTACGTAAAATACCAGAACTCCCGCCATCATCTGCCACCGTTACAATCGCTGTGATATCAACTGGAAAATGCTTTAATCCACTTAATAATGTTGATAACCCTGTTCCCCCACCTATTGCAACAACTTTTGGATATTCCATACTTTCACCTCTTCTATCAATCTAACTGATGTGTTGATACAATATGTTGATTACGATCCATATCACGATGAATACTATATGTTTGATATGCCTTTGCAAAATATTCTTTCAATTTTTCAGCAATTGCAACTGACCTATGTTGCCCACCAGTACAACCGATAGCAATTGTTACTTGTGAACGCCCCTCTTCACGATATTTTGGAATCAAATATGCAAGATAATCGCCTGTTCGATCAAAAAATTCAATTGATTCAGATTTCGCAAAAACATAGTCACTCACATCTTCCTCTAAACCGGTTTTTACTCGTAATACCGGATCATAGAATGGGTTGGGTAAGAAACGTACATCGACAACATAATCTGCATCCATCGGTATTCCATGCTTAAACCCAAAAGACATAAAATTAACCAAGAAACGATCAACCTCAGTATTATTTTCAAATAAATCAAGAAACTTCTTACGTAATTGTTTACTTGTCAGTAATGATGTATCAATTTTTAAATCTGCCATTTGCTTCAATGGTGCGATTAAATCTCGTTCACGTTGAATTGTTTTCGTAAGTGATGTATTAGGTCTAGCTAGCGGATGTCGGCGTCGACTTTCTTTGTAACGTCCTAGTAACACATCTAAATTAGCATCTAAAAAAATAATTTGCGTTTTCAACCATGGTCTTTCACGTAAATCGTTTATTGCCACCAATAAATCACTCACACGATTGTATTTAAAATCCATCATTAAAACAACATTCTGTTCCTCTGTAGAGTGTTGTAATACATCTGCAAATTTAGGAATAAATGTCGGCGGTAAATTATCAATAACAAAATAGCCCAAATCCTCAAATGCCTGTTCAACTGTTGTTTTACCCGCACCCGACATCCCAGTCACCAAATAGATATTAACGCTCATTACATACTCCTTTCTCAAATGACCCATCAGTATCAGCAATTGTCAAATGTGCACCTAACAATTGATATTCTTGATCGTAATCAAATGTTGCCATAATCAATTGATCATGTGAGACTAGCTGCTTAAATAACAATCGATCGCCTTCTGCCATCGGTAATTCAATGGCATCTTGGAGATCATGCCATGACAATTGACCTTCGTGATTTTCACTCAACGACTCACCTGTCGCCTTTGTTGCCATAAATGTATACAGCATCCACTCAACATGTGTGTCAAGTAATTCATTATGGACGCGCATTGTTGAAATTGCTCGTAATTTAGGATTTTCTACACATAAATGCGTTTCTTCATAAAACTCACGCACAGCAGTTTCGAGCACTGATTCTCCAAACTCACTTTTCCCACCTGGTGCAACAAACCAGCCACGTCGTGGCTTTTGTAATAAAAATACTTTTTCATCTTGGATTAAAAAAATATGACCTACACGAATCATTCTTTTTCACTCCCCTTTCTCACTGAATGTATTATACCATAAAAAATTTTTATCCGCTGCAAAATCACTGATAAACACACGAACGTTATAATAAAAATCAAGCTATTACTTCTAAATATTATAGTTGCACACACGTCATTGAAATTCCTATTTTTCCATAATAAAATGCCGTTAGATTATACTCTACGGCATCAAACAATATGTTCATACTATGTGAGTTGATGTTTTACACGCTCAGCTGCGATAGCACCATCATTCACTGCAGTAACCACTTGGCGAATTTTCTTTTCAATCACATCACCAGCAGCGTATAAACCTGGAATTTTCGTTTCCATATTTTCATCTACTAGTACGTACCCCCATTCATTTGTAACTCCTAACTCAACAACCATTTCGGTAATTGGATCAACACCAACATACACAAAGACACCTTCAACATCTTCTAGAGTTACTAGTTCGTCTGTTTTCACATTACGCAATACAACTCCAGCTACTTTATTGTTTTCTTCCAAAATTTCTTCTGCTACAAAACTACGCATAATTTCGATGTTTTCAATTGCTTCTGCACGATTGAGTGAGATTTGATCAGCACGGAATTCATCACGTCGATGTACAATTGTCACCTTCGCTGATGTTTTCGCTAAATGGATTGCCTCATCCACAGCTGAATTCCCTCCACCAATAACCATTACATGTTTATTCCGGAAAAATGCTCCATCACAGATTGCACAATAAGAGATTCCACGACCTGTCAGCTTTTCAGCATTTGGTAACGGTAAAGGTCGCTCTTTTGTTCCTGTTGCGATAATAACAGCTGGTGCTGTTAATGTTTCTCCTGATGTTAGAAGAACTTTTTTCATACCACTTTCTACATCAATTGATACTTTTGCTACTTCACCCATCTTGAACTCAGCACCAAAAGCAGTTGAATGTTTGTGCATCTCATATGCAATTTGTGGTGAAATCCCATGAGTCACACCTGGCCAATTTTCGATTTCCATTGTTTTCAGCATTTTACCACCAGGTGCTCCTGCTTCTAAAATCACTGTCTTAATATTGGCGCGCGATGCATAAATCGCTGCTGTCATTCCAGCAGGTCCTGAACCAACAATAATTAAATCATACGTCGTTTCCATCACTTTGACTCCTTTTCATTCTTAAATTTATTTTATCATAGCATATTATCTTATAAAGCGTATCAAAAAAGCATTCCTTTTGTGAAAAAAATCACGAAAAAAGAACAAGCTTCATACTATCCCAAGAGTTAGCCTAAAAATCTAACTATTAGAAGGGAGTACACTTTCCACCTTGTTCCTGTCTCACTTATTATTTTTTAACAATTGTTAATAGCTCTGGCATCGTATCAATAATATATGTCGGTTCTAATGTTTCAATAAACTTACGACCCTTAATACTCCACGCGACACCTACACTATCGACACCAGCATTTTTAGCTCCATCAATATCATGCGAATTATCACCGACCATCAACACATTTCCTAATACATCATAATATTCCATAGCTAATTTCAAAGCGTCTGGCGCTGGTTTATGCTGAGTCACATCATCAAATGTCACTACAACATCAAAGAAATCACGAATTCCACATAAATCTAAGCCCATTTCGACAACATCACGACGTTTTGAAGTGACAATTGCTAATTGAAATCCATGATTTTTCAATGATTCCAACGTTTCTACAACTCCTGGAAATACACTCACGAGTCGATCGTGATTCGCAATATTCCAGCGTCGATATGCGTTTGTCAACTCTTCTGCACGTTCAGGTGCTAAACGAGTGAATGTAGCATGTAATGTTGGTCCAATGCAAGCAAGCAAATCCGCTTGCGTATATTCATAATCTGGTAAATACTCATCAAAAACATGAGCAAAACTTTGTAATATTAATGTATTTGTATCTAATAAAGTTCCATCTAAATCAAATAAGATTGTTTGATAACGCATATATTCTATCCTTTCACTTGTAAGCTACGGTATGTTGTCATGTTCCATTGTCGTTTACGACGAATAACGATAAATAACAATGCTCCAAAAATTAAAATAACTGAAATGACTTGAGCTGTTCTTAATCCTGGTACTATATACAAACTATCTGTCCGTAACCCTTCAATAAAAAAACGTCCTACTGAATACCAAATAAGATAAAAACACGCTATCTCACCAACTAATACTTGTTTCATCTTTCGGATACCAAAAACCATAGCTAGTACACCGATAAAGTTCCAAATTGATTCATATAAAAATGTTGGATGGTAGTAAGCACCATCAATGTACATCCCATTAACAATAAAATCTGGAATTTTCAGACTAGTGAGATACTCACGCTGTGCTTGTAATGTCTCACCAGGTACGACACCACCATGTGCTTCTTGATTCATAAAATTTCCCCAGCGTCCAATTGCTTGACCAACTAAAAAACTTGGTGCAACTATATCAAATAACAGTAAGAAATTGATTTTTTTCGCACGGCAATAGAAGAACCCAAAAATTGCGGCAGCAATAATTCCGCCATGAATAGCAAGACCCCCTTCCCAGATTGCAATAATTTTATCAGGATGTTCAAAATAATACTGCCATTCAAATACAACATAATAAAGACGAGCACCAACAATAGCAATTGGTAATCCATATGTAAATAAATCTATGAGTGTATCTGGTACAATTCCAAAGCGTTTCGCTTCTCGAATTGCCATTATTAATCCAACGATTGCTCCACTCAAAATTAATAACGCATACCATTGGACACTCAGTGAACCAACACTAAATGCAGTTGGATTAATTGGTTCTGGTGTTAACGTCAAAGCTGTCCACATCATCTTTATTCATTCCCCTTAATTTGATTTGTTAAACGATCAATAAATTCTTGGGCTGAATTAATTCCTACTTCCCGTAATCGATGATTCAGTGCTGCTGACTCAATTAATAGTGCCACACTCCGGCCTGGACGAACTGGAAGCATTATTTTTTGAATTTCAGTATTTAAAATCATTTCTGTTTGCTCACTCAAACCAATACGATCATATTCTAAACCTTTTGTCCAATCTACTAATTCGACAATCAATTGTAGGCGTTTGCGTTTACGAACTGCACCGGCACCATACATCGACAAGACATTCACAACACCAACACCACGAATTTCAATCATATTTTCTAGCAACTTTGGTGCTTGTCCTGTGACAAGTCCCGGTTCTTTTTCAATTGCAATAATTCGATCATCCGAAACAAGCTGGTGCCCTCGTGTAACAAGTTCAAGTGCTGCTTCACTTTTCCCAACACTACTCTCACCAACAATTAAAACTCCTACACCTTTAATATCTAACATAACTCCATGTAAGTCAGTACGTGGTGCAAAGAAATCATTTAAATAGTTTACTAAATTCCCCATAAAAAATGTAGTTGTTTGATGTGATTTTAATACTGTTGCATTCATCTCATTTGCAATTTCTAAAAATTGCTCATCAGGGTTTAAACCGCGTGTAATGATAAAGCACGGCGTATTTTCATCATCAAATAGACGCATCAAGCGTTCTCGTTTTGTTTTCGAATCAAGTGCCGCTAAAAATGTCATCTCTTTCAAACCAAACACTTGGATTCGATCAGATGGATAAAAATCAAAATAACCAGCTAACTCTAATGCTGGTCTCGATAGTGATTCATCGAGGATTACTTTATTTGTTTCCATTCCTGTTAATACCGTAAGTTTAAATTGTTCAATTAAATCTTTGACAGTGACTTGCATACTGCATCCTCCTTTTTCAACTCTCTTATAGTATCATACTTTTATAAAATATTCATCTCTTTCAACTCACAGCAATAATCCAAAAAGACAAATAAAAAAGGATGCCTCATACGAAGCATCCCCGAAAATTTCTAGAGATATTCATTATCGTGTTTTGCTTTAAGTTGCATATAACGACGTTCAATCTCCGTTTTTAAATTTGCCAAAATCGGCTCATTTTCCGCCTTCAACAAATGACGAGATTTTCCCATGAATCCAATCCAATCTTCAACTGGTACACGTTTTTTCGCTTCGGGATCAACAGTAATTGTTGTTAAACCTTGCTCAACTTCATATAATGGGAAAAATCCACAATCCGTTGCTGCCTTCACAATATTTGTTCCATCATGATCAGCGGATTTCCAATTCAATGGACATGCAATCAAAATTTTTCCATATACTGGACCAACATTATTTGCATACCACTGTGCTTTAGCTGCCTTTTTCACAAGATCTAATGGATAGGCCTCTGATCCCGTAAATACATATGGCATATTACATGCGGCCATAATTTGTGCCGTATCTTTATGTGCATACTGTTTTCCGACACGAACTTTTCCAATGTTAGTTGTACTCGTACGATTTCCAAGTGGTGTTGAATAGGACATTTGCGCTCCAGTATTCATATATCCTTGGTTATCATATTCTAACATAATAAGCTTGTGTCCTCGTAATGCTGTTCCAATTGCGCTTCCCATACCGATATCCATGCCACCATCACCACTTACCATGACAAAAGTTGCACTTTCAGCAAATTGAATCTCACCGCGATGACGCATTTCATATAACGCTTCAACAATACCTGATAATGTTGCTGGACCAGATTGGAATAAATTGTGTACGTAATGTTGTTGATATGAACTGTATGGATATCCTGCCGTAACAACGTAGGCACATCCTGTTTGGTTCACGATAACAACTTCACCCTCAATTCCTTTAAAGAACATCTCTAAGCCTGAAAAAATACCGCAACCTGGACAAGCTCCATGACCGCTAACTAAGCGCTTTGGCTTACTTGTTAACATACGAAGTGGTGAGACACGAACATCCACCTTGTTTTTCTCTTCATTATATGTTGTCGTAATTTTACCAGTGACATAGTCTTCTGCCAAACGTGGTTGCAATGAACGTTGAATTAGCTGACCACCTTGTTCGTCTCCAGCATTTACACCATAATATCCGAATAACTCCGTATGTGCTCCCGATAGAAAATCATATCCAATTGACAATACTTGCTGTGCATCACTCGCATAAAATTCCTTTCCACCAAGACCATAAATACGTGTAATCACTGGAATCGTTAATTTGGCATCGTGTAATACCGCTTTTAAGTCGTGACTTAAATTCCCACCTTTTGCTCCTGCACTGTCTGCACGTTCAGCCATCACAACTACTTTCACATGCTTCAATGCTTCTGTTATTGCTTTAGCTGGGAACGGTCGAACAATATTTGGACGCACTAATCCAACTTTTTTACCCTCAGCACGCATTTGATCAACAGCTGCTTTTGCTATATCTGCTGAAGAATTTAAAATAAATAATGCAACTTCAGCATCTTCCATCTGATATTGCTCAATAACATCATATTTCCGACCAGACAATTGCTCATATTCAGTCGCAACTTCTTCAAATACACGCAATGCATGATCATGTGCAACTTCTAATTGATAACGATTATTCATAAAATCGTCACCTTTCATATGTGCTCCAATTGTAACAGGTGCCGTTTCAGGAATAACAAAATCATACCCTTCGCGCTTCTGTTCACCAATAAAGTCACGTACATCTTGTGCATTTTCAAAAACTTTCACATTATGTTTTTGATGTGATGTAATATATCCATCATATGACACAATCGTAGGCAAACGAACATCTTTATGTTCCGCTATTTTCAACGCCATAATATTTAAATCATACACTTGTTGTGGATTAGCACCTGTTAAAATTACCCAACCAGAGTTTAATGCAAAATACAAATCTGAATGATCACAGTGAATATTTAACGGTCCACTCACTGCACGATTGACAAGGTTTAACACCATCGGATAACGTGTTCCAGATTGAACAGGTAGTTGCTCTAACATATACATTAATCCATTCGCACTCGTTGCATTAAACACACGTGCTCCTGCTGTAGCTGCTCCATAACAAATTCCAGCTGCTCCATGCTCTCCATCTGCTGCAATTAATTGGACATCATGTTGTCCATTAACACCCATCATATCTAAGTACTGTGCAACTTCAGTAGAAGGACTAATTGGAAAGTATCCCATTACATGATAGTTGATATCTGCTGCTGCTTGGGCTGCCATTTGATTCCCAGCTTTAAAAACATCAATTTGTGCTTTCATTATTTGACTCCTCCCAAAAAGTTAAATGGTTTTTTGATACGGTGTTCGTCTGCATAATCACGTTCTTCAACAAGTGATACAAGTGCTTGTGTTGGACACACTTCGACACACTTCAAGCAGCCTTTACAATAGTTATAATCAATTCCACGTAAAAACATTTGTGCACGTCCACGCGCATCCTCTCCCTCTTCCCATACAAAACAGAAATCCGGACAAACATTATCACAGTTTGCACAATGGATACATTTATCCGTCAAATATTCAGGCATCATACCTTCACGAGATGCAGTTAAATTTTTCGTGTAGCTATTCGGACCTGAGATTTCACCACCCATATTTTGTGTTGTGTAACCAAACGGTGTATCTTTACGCGTAAAGATAACTTTATCAGCATCACTTGCTAACTCATCACGCTCTGCATTATTTTTCCCATCCATGAATGTAGAAATATTCGGTTTCACTAAATGTGGGTACTTATATCCAAACATTTTCTCTATTGCATCTGCCGCGAGTGATGCATCTAAAAAATCAAGACTACTAAAAATAGCTCCCAGCATTGCTGTATTTAATTTCGTCTTATATTCTAGTGCTATTTTAGTCGCATCAACAGTTACAATTGTTTTTACGTTTAAATTGTACATCTGTCGTAATTGTTCTGGTGTGCGATCTGTATTTACAATTAAAATTCCATCTTGATGTAAACCATCTGTTACAGGCTGTGTTTTAAATAATAATTCATGAAACACAGCTACAATTTTCGGTTCATTGACTGGTGAATAATTTAAAATTGTTACATCTTCTTTAGCAAAACGAATAAACGTCTTGACTGGTGCACCTTTTTTTTCTGATCCATAGTCTGCAAAACAAATTGCATGTAAATTTGAACCTTCCACACCAATTTGGGCGAGCATTTGTCCTGCTGAATATGCTCCTTGCCCACCAATTGATTCTAAACGGATTTCCAAGAATCCGTGTTCATTTGGTATAAATTCCATGAGAGACACCCCTTCTTCGTTCATATTAACACTACTATTCTACCATATGTTTTCTTAAAATTCTCTTTTGTTGTTTTGAAATTCACTGTTTTTATTTTTTGTCTATACTTTTACTTTCTCATTCTCTCTATTTACAGCATATTTGTCAAAGAAGTTCAAATTTTCACATTCTCATTCACTTCCTTTTATTTGTTTATCTTTACAGAATCCGTTATAATAATGAACGTATACTAAAATGTAGAAATACTTGTGTATAATGAGTAAAACAATATATATTGTCATAGTATATGACAAATACTTCGATTATCTAAAGTTCCTTTCTATTTACTTTAAATTTTTCACAGAAATGAGGATATATTATGCGTCGGAAACGCTATATTGATTGGTGGCTTCTTATCATCATCGCTTTACTCGGTACAATTAGTGTTGCTGGAATTTTTAGTGCCAAAGCATTATTCCCAGCAGAAGATTGGGCAAATCAAGAAATTAAGCAAATGCTCTGGTTCGGTGTTGGTAGTGTCGTTGCTTTTTTCATGCTTTGGTGGGGAAATGATCGCTTAAAGCAACTTTCATGGCCATTATATTTCATTGGTATCATATCCTTGCTTGGTTTATATACACCACTTGGGCTTAATATTAATAATGCTACTCGATGGTATTCAATCCCTGGTATAGGAACTTTGCAGCCATCGGAATTCGTCAAAATTTTTGTTATTATTGTTTTGGCTAAAATGGCTGCTGATCATCATGAAAAATTCCCTAAAATGACTTCGGCCAATTATCGCTCACTATTTTTTAAAATGTTAATCGTGGCGGGAATTCCAGCTGCACTCATTTTCCAACAACCTGATACTGGACTAGCAACCGTTATTTTAATCAGTACTCTTTCAATCATGCTAGCTGCTGGAATTCCATTCCGATATTTCTTTACAGTTGGTGGAATTGCTTTTGGTGGAGTTGGAGCAGCTGTTGGATTATTTGTTGCAACACAAGGAAAATTTTATGAAGCTATTCCTCAAATTGGTTATCGTATCGAACGAATTGTCAATTGGCTCTTTCCAAATGGATCAGTTGAAACAGCAGGTGATAATTACCAACTTACACAAGGAATGATTGCTATGGGATCTGGTGGTTTAGAAGGGCATGGATTCCAAAGTAGCGCTGTATTCATTCCTGAAGGACAAAACGATTTTATTTTCTCGACAATATCAGCTGATTTTGGTTTTTTCATCGGTTTAGCAGTTATTATTTTATCATTTTTATTACTCGTCCGTATTTTCATTGTTCTCGCAAAAAGTAAAAATAAATTCAATAGCTACATGGCTGCTGGATTTATCGGTATGATTGCTTTCCAACAAATGTTCAATATCGGCATGACGATGGGACTAATGCCTGTGAAAGGGATGACTTTACCATTCATTAGTTATGGTGGGACATCATTGCTCTCTTACTTTATGGTAATTGGTATTATGCTCTCGATTTACAATGAAAACAAACGACTTGAACATAGTGGTTTCGCTAATATCAATGATGTTTCGTAACTATATATATAACAAAAGAAGGACTAAATCACAGTGTGATTTAGTCCTTCTTTTGTACTACTCTGTAAAAATATATCCATCCAACCATTGCAGAAATCGTTGATATTCTTGCTTTGATATTTGATCAAATACATAATATTCTTTCCCCTTTAAAATTAACAATTGCTTCGCGAAAAGTGATCGACGGTATCCACTACGTAAAAAATTATGATGACTCATCAATAAAGGATACTCTATTTCAAAGTTCATTTTTACAAATGATATATCTTGCAATGATTCCCATACGCTTTGGGGTAACTGCGTACGATAACGCCGCAATTGACGTAATAATGCATTTGTCAATTGCGTTTCTACACTTTTTTTAACGATTGTTTGCTGCCTCTCTATAGGAATCGACTGTGTTGGAATAATGATTTCCCACTCAATCAAATACCCTAACTTAAGCACAAGTTTTTGTAACTGCTCAATTATCCGCTCATAAGCAACTATTATTTGCGGTGCTATCTGTGGGAAAATCATCACAATTCTTATTCGACAGTTTTCAAACTCCTCATTTGTTGCTAACATCAATGCTAACTGTTCATACACAATTTGTTTCATGGCATCAAAAGATTGTTGACGATAATCAACTACACATACGATGCGTTTCACAGTCTGCTGATGTAGTTGTATCCCAATTGAAAAAGTAGTGGCGCAAACAAGTTGATGTTGCTGCATTGGTTCATCAAATAAATGACGAATCACATAACGTATATCTGCACATTGTCGAGCTGTATAAACATTATGCGTGATTAGTTGATCTTTTTGGGCAAGTTGACATGGGTAGTATTTCTTCATCCATTCTGAAATTGATTCTGTTATTAGTACTGCTTTCATAATCACTCCTCCATACTTTATTTGACTCCTACTTACGGCTAGTAAGTGTAAGTATCAATCGTATGCTTTCAGCTATTCTTCGTCAAGATTTTCTGGTATTTCCTGGGAAATTTAACTACCAATCAATGAGTCATTGAAATATTCACTCTTTTACATAGCATTGAAAGACTCTCTCTACTTTACGAACATGCTATGAATACTGTTACGCTTTTGCTTCGCGACATATAGTGCTTCATCAGCTACTTGAATCACTCTACGGATTGGCATATTTTTTTCCGGTGAGAGGTACGCTACACCAATACTCAATGATATAGATTCTGAAACTTCTGATTGTTTGTGCTCAATCGCTAGTTGTTGAACTGCATCACAAAGATTTTGTGCACATACCACTGCTTCTTCATATGAAACATCAGATAATATAACAATAAATTCTTCACCACCATATCGTGCCAAAAAATCATCCTCTCTTAATTGCTTCTTCAAGCATTGTGCTACTTGTCGTAAGACGTAATCTCCACTCACATGTCCATACCAATCATTGTATTTCTTAAAATAATCAATATCAATCATACAACATACAACTTGTTTTTGTTGTAAGTAATCCCATTTTTCATTCAGATAATCATTATACGCTCTCCGATTAGCTAGTCCAGTGAGACTGTCCGTATCACTCATGACTTTCAGTTGCTGATTCAGTCTTCTAATTTCACGATTTTTTTTAGATAACATAATCATTGCAGCGAAAACACTCACTGTAATAAACGAAAACATAATGAGCATATTCATAATTTGTTTATTTTGCTGCGAAAGCTTATCAATCTCTGCTTCTTTATGATCACTTTGGAATTTTTCAAGTAAATAACTTGTATATTGTCCTTCTTGATTAATCAATTGTTCAGATAATAAATCGTGATTTCGATTTGCATAATCATATGCTTGCTCATAATCTCCCAATGCTACATACGTTTCTTTTAAATATTGATTCAAATCATAGGACTCAGGAAATCCAACCTCTATCGTTTTTGCTTTAGCACTCAAATAATACGTTAATGCCATCGTATATTCTCCTAAATAATAGTGCATATTTCCTGTAGCTATTTCAATATCAATATCATAATTATAATACGAAAAAAATGGAAGCGCTTCATATTCTTGCTTAATCTTGTTCATCAAATAAAACGCTTCATCTGCTTTTCCTTCTCCCGCTAATGTTTTTGCTTTCAAAACACCTAATACAATGCTATCATCGCGTTTCCTAATACCTTCAATTTGTTGTGACAACTGCTCTTCACAAGCTACAATCGTTTCTTTTGCTAAATCAAATTCCTGCTGTTCAAGATAAATACCAATCATGTAAAGAAGTGTATATGTTCGATACTGTGCTAATAGTTGCGCATCTTCCATTTCGTACGCAAGTGATTGTGTTAAGTATCGCATCGCATCTGTATAGTTATTATATTCTAAATAATCAATTGCAATATCAATCGTATTTAAAATTTCATATTTCACATTCCCTTTTTGTTTAGCATGATCCATACTTTCTAAACTAGTTTCCATTGATTCAAAATCACGTTCAGCCATTCGATATGTTCGTGCTAATTGATACAATACTGCTTCTATTTCATAATAATCAGTTGTTTGTGCAACTGCAAGTGCCTCTTCCATCACTTCTACTGCCCTATCTGCACCATTTGGCATATGTGCCACATCGTAGCTACGCCATAAAAACAACTGAATCAGATAGTCTTTACTATCTTCTTGATCATACAATTGAACCATTTGCTTAGCTGCTTGCTCAGATTCATCATACATCTTCTCATTGATATATATTTTACTTAACTCATAGTATGTACGTGCTTTCACTTTCAACGATTCAGTTGTATCGAACGCATCAATAGTTTGACGAAATAAGTCAATTGCTCGTATATCATCTCCATAGTATACGGATAAGCTTGCTGAGATGAACGTACGCTTCCATAACGAAATATCATCACGCTGCAAAAGCACGGCATACGCTCCAATTCCTTTCCACTCTTGTAATTTAGTTTCACTGTAAATAAATGAATCTTCATTCACTAAATATTCAATCAACTCATCTAGGTGCTGTTCTTCAGCTACTTGTATTACTTCTTGCCTATTTTGCACTGCACCTACAGTATTCATGTTGCAAAAAACCAATGTAAATATTAGGAATAAACATGCAAATATTTTATTTCTCCGTGTCATTTGTCTCTTCCTTTCCCACTTCATACCAAACATTTGTTCGTTTATTTCTTGCCAATTAATTTTCTTTACATGGTTCAACCTCTCTCCTGCTTTAGCAAATCAGCAATTTTACTATATACAGTGATAAGTTAAATAAGTACAGAAGTTTTAATTTCTGTTTTATGGTATACATTATTCACTCATACGTGAATGTTTGTATTAAATCAGCGAGCAACTGCTAGATAATTATATGAAATTAGAGATTCCACCTGAATAATTAGCTCGGATATATTTAAAACCTTCGATTATTTGTGTAAAAATGTACTGACTTTTTATTTCCTTTTATACAATAGCATTTGCTTAAAAAATATTTATGCTGCCTTTTTAGATAATTATTAGCATATTTGTTTTATTCATTCATACATAGCTACTTTATCAATTTATTTACCACTAAAAATTGAATAATCCACAAAAACAAACCTTTTTCCATTATATCAGATATAATCTACATTTTACGATATAATAATATTTTTTATTAAAATTAAATTTGTTTTTCTACCACTATAATAGTATCCTCTTTTGTCACAATATGCTTTGGATATAGTGGCAATATTGTAACGATTTCTGCTAAAAAGCTCGGATAAATAACATGTTGTGAAATTTCATGAATTGGTATCCATGTCATATACTCTGCTCCGTATAAACAGCCACGATTTTTCCCTAATTGCTTTGTACCTTTAGACTTCATCAAAAAGTAGAACGCTATTTCATGACACTGCATTCCCTCTGTTAAATTGTCGCCCAAAAAGAAATTTTCATGAATAACAACTAATCGATCAATTTCATATAGCATTCCTGTTTCCTCAAAAACTTCTCGTCTCACAGCGTCCTCAGCTGTCTCACCAACATGAACTCCTCCACCTACAGAATAGAAATAGCGTGATACATCATTGTTTGCTACAAGAACATGTTGATCTTCAATAATAATTGCTGCTGCTCGATACCGAAACCATTTATTTTCTTTTGAAAATCCACAATCAATTTGATTATCCTCTCTCATATAAACCACCCTCTCCCAACTATTAATAGCTATAGTGTAGTTTACTATATCAATAAATAATTTGATAGTTATATCAGTATGCATCGATTCAAAAAATACCAGCATATATATGCTGGTATTTTTTATTCAACTACATCTTCATTTTTTTCATAATTGACAATAATTTCATCACAAAAATTAGCTACATCTGCACCAGTTATTTCTAATACATGTTGATTTCTACTCACCCCATCTTCAAATAATTCAATAATGCCAATCAAAACCTCTATCATTTCGCTTTCTCGCTTTATACCTACTTTAAAAATATATTTTTGAATTTCATTATAAACAATTTGATACTCAACTGGAAGTTGCTTTACTCGTTTCACATGTACTCGCCATGCTTTTTTTCCTTCGATTATTGTTTGAATATTCATCATTTCTTTTCTACCTTCCCCAGTTTTTTCATCACACTTCTATTTAACTGTTGCCGCCATTTATCACGATATGACTTCACACTATCCTGCCCAAGTAACTCCAAACAAAACGCTTGGATATCATCACCAACAATGTTAGATACATCAAGCTCGTCTAAGGCACTCATCTCGAGTAATTCAACAAGTTCTTCCATAAATGGTAATGTTTTCCTACCAATTATATCACTACTATTCGTCCAAATAACAGTTTTCATCTCTTCCCATATTACTTGATACTCCTTTGGTAATTGCTGTACTCTTATTTCTAGTAACTTGTACGCTTTTGTTATATCATTTCCAGTAACTCTATCAATAAAATTCATCACGATTTCTCCTTTAATTCTTGTAATTTACATGAAATAAAATTCCATTTATGCCAAAATAATACCAATTCAGCTCTTCCAGTATCATTCAAAGTATAAAATTTACGTGGTGGGCCAATATCTGATGGCTTTCTCACTATTTTAACCAGTTGTTTTTTTTCTAATCTCACTAAAATAGTGTATACTGTACCATCAACAACATCAGTAAATCCAAGATCACGTAATTGTCGAGTAATCTCATATCCATAAGTCTCTCCACGATTAATAATTTCAAGCACACATCCCTCGAGCACACCCTTTAACATTTCTGTAATATTTTCCATTCAATATACCTTCCTAACTAGTATTACTTAATACTAGTATATAGTAATACTAGTTAGTGTGTCAAATAAAAAGCTATGAAGTGCTAAAATATAATTATACTACTTTCGAAAAAACACCATATCCTAAAATTTTGTTGTACTTGGAGAATAAATAGTGTCTTTAACTCTCCTGATTTAACATAATCGTATCGTCTTATACAATATTACCTAGAATACACTTGTAGCATCAATGATTCTATTTTTTGGAGATACTCATGAAAAGAGTATTCAATCATTGCTCTATACAGCTCAATAGAATATCCATATGCCATGCAAAAAATACCCCATTATTTGTATCCAAATAATGGGGTACACCGCAAATTCAAGGCATTTTTCATTTGCTATTTATTCTTTTGTCATCAACAATACCGGTTCAATATGACACGAGTTGACACTAATACTGATTTTGATTGATTTTTTCTCTTTACCCGTATGTGTGACATATCGACTGCGTTTTGTCGGTACAAAGAAATATGTCCATTTGTTCGACACCTAAAACCTTTACCGATAAATTTAAATTTGCTTATTTGATCTTCTTTTCGAATCGAAACATTCCATCTGTAATTTTCTCACCTGTCTTATCAGTAGGAATGGCTTGGTCATTAGGATCAGGATGGTTGGAATTAAAATATTCTACTATATGAAATCCACAACGATTTATATAAAAATGAATATTACGCTTCTCGAAATACGGTGTAACAGTTTCCCACGTTTTTACTTTTGGGTATATTTTTTCGATTTCGCACCATGCAGAATAACCGATTCCTTTGCTGTGTGCATTTGGAGAAACAAACAATAATTCAAGGGATCCATTCGAATTGGATACCTTGACTACAACCCCACCAACAACTTCTTCTTCACAAATGATACAATATGCTTCACCATCATCAATGGATTTTTCAATTGTTTCACGAGAGATAATTTCATCATCTTCTTCAAAAGTACAATCTTGCTTACCAAACTATTCTAAAGCTCCGAAATTAAATGCCACCTGATTGTCAATAATAAATTTTTCTCTATTCTCTGATTTAAGCGGCTCAAGCGTTACTTTCATATCATAATATCCTTTTCAAATTTTGATTAATCTACTCTTTATCTCTTCATAAATTACGTTTACCTTCATCTCTTAGTCATCAATACAACACTCTCAATATGTTTTGAGATGAGGGGATAGCTGTCAAAAATTAGAAAGCTAAATATTTTTAATTGAAGTCCTCTTTGAGGGAACATATCCACTGAGTGCTTGCGTATGTGGGAACATATCCATAGACTTCGCTGTTTTTTGAAAACTGAGGTATACTGTTAATTCTTAGTAGCCAATACTGGAAATAACGTTACTCTCCTATTCACTAATGTAATTCAACAATCTTTCTAAAATATCATGTGTAACTTTTAAGTCGTAGTGTTTAATAAGATGACTTTGTAAATCCATAACTAACAGTAAAGAATTTTTATAGGCTTCAAATAATTCTACCTTATCTAATCGAGCAGTGGTCTTTGCAAATTTTTTATAATTTTCAAGGCTAATTTCTTTTTCAAAGTTTTTACTCATGTTGAGCCAATTGTCAGCATTTTTTTCTGCCATACGTATCAGTTGTAGTGTATTTTTTTGAAGTTCAGATAAGAGTTCTAATGAACGAGCATATTCTCCTCTTTTTAGAACGTTGATTCCCATCAACCATAGATTAGAGAAATTACACAACAAAAAATTAGCATTTTCTTCAGTAAGTCTATTTGGTCTTGCACCACTTATCTCTGATAAGTAATTTTCTAATTGCCCTGTTTCATCGTAAATAAGCATTGGTACGATGTCAAGAAATTGGACCAAAAAAATTAAAAATTCTTACAGTTACAGA
>CAMFJD010000016.1 GCA_945956935.1 uncultured Bacillota bacterium
ATAAAGTAACTGACAGCCAAGGAGCAAGTGCAACGAAAACAGTATATGTGAGCGTGAATGAACGATTAAGTGGTATGAACAGCATTCCGACAATTCAAGCAGGAAATAGTACATTGATTGTTGGAGAAGCGTTTGATCCGTATAAAGGAATCAGTGCTCAAGATAAAGAAGATGGTGACTTGACAGATAAAATAGAAGTCATTGCGAACAATGTTGACACAAGCAAAGCTGGCGTGTATGAAGTGACGTATAAAGTAACTGACAGCCAAGGAGCAAGTGCAACGAAAACAGTATATGTGAGCGTTGAAGGAGTCGAGGTGACGATTGATCCAGAATTAAAGGCAATCATAACAAATCCAGACATTATATCGGAAGTAAGTGGATTTGGAACGATAGAGAATCCTTTGATGGTCGGTGTTCGGTCTGATGTAACGGTAGAACTTGTTACTGAATATGTAAAACAGCTGAATGAAGCTATGAAAACGAGTAAAAAAGTAGTGAGTCAAGATGGGTATGTTTATTACTATTTAACGTTAGTGAATTCAAAAACAAGAGCAGACGGGACTATCTATGTAACAATACGTATCAATCAGGAACAAACTGATGTAATACGTATTGTAGATCAATATTTTGGCTTAGATAATAATCAGATAATTCCACCGACAGAAAATGAAGGCGGAAGTACGGATACAAGTACACCTAATGAAGAAAATGGTAATTCAGAGTCACAATTAAACCAATTACCAAATTTAGGAATGCAATTAGCACAGTTATTTATTGGTATTGGAGCGGCTATTTTGGCTATTTCAGGTGTAGTACTGTTTTTTATGCGACGTAAGTAAAGAGTAAGAATATAAGATATAGGTGACAAAACAAAAAAGACTGCACACGTTGTGCAGTTTTTTTTGTTTAATAAATTGTTGCTAAAAATTCACTTACTTTATGTAAATACCCTTGTGTATCTGTTTCTAAGCAATTATCATGTTCTGCATCAGGTACAAGCCAAAGATCACGATAACCGGTTGTTTTTGCATTGTATAATTGTTGACTCATATCATATAAAATATATGAATCGCTTAATCCATGGATGAACAAAATAGGTGTTTGAACAGTACTAATAGTCGCAATAGGTGATGCATCAGCCAAATCAATTTTATGAGAAATTTTTGTTAGTAAACGATTAGCTTGTACAAACGGGAGCCAACGTAATAACGGATATTCAACTTTCAAGCGATATTGAAACTCAGCAAGAGCATCAGAGTATGCACAATCACTAATTGCAAAAGCAACATGAGTATCAGAAAGCCCGACGTACTGTAGTACAGTAGCAGCACCCATCGATACACCATGAATTCCTACATAAATATCATTGCCAAATCGTTGATATAAATCATCAATAACTGTTTTCAAATCGAATTTTTCTTGTATTCCAAAAGTTGTAAATGCATCAGCATTATTGCCATGATTTCTCTGACTATATGTAATAATATTATAGCCAAGTTTATGGAAAATAGGGTAAAATTTTAAAGAAGCTTTTAAATTTTGTGTAATTCCATGAACAAGTACAATGAATTTACGACTTGGCTGTGAGGCTGGTAAAATACTGGCTTCTAGCACGTACCCATCTGGTGTGATAACATCATACATATCAAATTCAAAGAAGTTTTGATCAAATTCAAGTGATGTTTCTGTTGCTAGCTGTTCAGGAAGTGGTAATAACTCTGCCTTTTTGGGGAAAAGCACTTGCTTTTGTAGCTTACGTGTAATTGCGCTAAATGTTGCAATCGATGCAACTGCAACAACTGCTGTGGTACCGAAGACAGCTTTTTTGTTAATTGCTGGTAATTTTGCTGTTTTACTTATAGCTTTTTTAGTTTTCTGTTTTTGTGTTGTCCGCATAGAATCATCAATCCTTACTCGTTAAGTTGTCTTTTTCATCATATCGTAAAGCAATAAAAAATACTAGTGTAAAATAAAGAAAGAAAAAGATTGAAAAGAACATAGGAATGTGCGATAAATAAAAGAACAGAACAAGATGATAGAGAGGGGAATGAGATATGGGAAAACATCATCCTGAACTTGAAAAACGCATGCAACAGTTGTTAAATTGGGCATATGATTGCGCATGTAAAGGGATAGGGACTTTTCAGAGTGCTACACAACTAGCAAATAAATATAGAGCAACTGAAACCCAATTAGATCAGATTATAGCAATTGAACAATTATTTGCTAATCAATTAAAAGAAGCAACTACAATTGGATTTGTTAGTGGTGTAGGTGGAATTGTAACAGCACCGATTACGTTGCCAGCGAATATTTTTGTTATCACTTTTTTACAGGTGCGCTTGAGTGCGACCGTTGCGGTTTTAAAAGGATATGATTTAACGAATGAAAGTACGAAAATACTTGTATTACTCGCTTTAGCAGGAAATAATGTTGAAGCTGTAGCGCATGATACAGGGGTGAAAATCGGTGTGAAACTGGGTGAACAAGTAGTGGAAGTAGCGAGTGAAGAGGTTGTGGCGAAAATAGTCGAAAAAATTGGTTTGCGTTTTGCTGCGTTTCTAGGCGAAGTTGGGTTAATGAGTATAGAAACATTACTTCCTTTAGCTGGTGGGGTTATTGATGCTACAATAGACCGTGTTATTTTCAAAGAAACACAGTGTGCCGTATGGCAATTATTTTTAAAAGAGGATGAACAAGGAAATATGATGTGAATAGGAGTTACATGATATAAAAAACCTCTCTGGCGCATGAATAGGCGTTAGAGAGGTTTTTTATTATTATATTTAGTAACCCATTTCTGTTAACCAAGTTGATAAATCAGCTTCTGATTTATTTCCGACTAAACGACCAATCTCTTCTCCGTCTTTAATAGCGATTAAAGTTGGAGTTCCTTCGATTTGTAAACGATCAAGCATTGCATTTTTTGTGTCATTATCTTCAGTAGCAGCATCATCAACATTATAGTAGTCAACAGTAAAGTTGTTTGTTTTTGCAGCTGATTCAATTTTGGGTTTGAATTCGACACATGCTGAACATGTCGGACGGCCTACATAGACGATGAAATCTTCTTTGGCATCAAGCTTTGTTGTTAAATCATTTGTTGTAATTGATGGTAAATATTGTTCGTTTTGGGTACTACGAGCAAATTGCAATCCAAATAAGAGTGCAATAGCTAAAATAATTCCACCGGCAATAAGGCCGATACGAACAGTGTTTGAATTTGTTGTTGTTTTAGACATAAAAAACCTTCCTTTATAAATTAGAGTATATAAATTGTAGCATGTTATTGTGCATTAATCCAGGCAGTCACTTCAGCTTGATCGAAACCATCTCGCAGTGACCAGGCAATTTGATCAACAATTTTTCCATCGACCACATGTACAAGTGTTGGCGTAGTGGTAATTTCATATTGTGTTTTGAAAGCTTCGAATGTATCATTTTCGCGTAATGATTTGACACTAACATATTCCCAAGTGTAGTCTGTTTCCCATGTTGTTGATGGTAAATCAGCTAAAAACCATGTTTCAAACTCATCAGAATCACCACAACTTGGATCACCAATATAAATAATTGCATCTGATGTAGAAGCAATTAATGTATCAAGTGTGCTAACATCATGTTCAGTCATAACATTTGTAATTGGTGTTACATTATCTTGGTACCACTCATATCCATAGTATCCGCCAAATCCAATCGCTACAATGGCAATTGTACTGGCAATGATTTTTATTAATGTTGTATTCATTAGAACAACCTCCCTTAGTTTATATATGTAGTATACAATAAAAAAATAGAAAAACTATCGAACAATTGTGGGAAATTATGTGATTGAGCTTTGATAGGGAAATAGGATAGAATAAGAAAGAAAGAAGAAATGGGGTTTTTAGATGAATAGATATAAAATTGCAATTGTTGAGGATGAACATTTATTACAACAGTTACTCATGACATATATACGCCAAGCAGGTATGGAAGTTATTTGTTTTGATGATTATCCACAAGTACAGCAAGCAATTAAAGATGAATCAATTTCAGCGTGGGTACTAGATATTATGTTACCAAACGGAGATGGAAGAGAGATTTTAGCAAAAATTCGTGAATATAATACAACTATTCCTGTAATGATGTTATCAGCTAGAGACAGTGAGTATGATCGAATCCAAGGATTAGAACTTGGAAGTGATGATTATATTACAAAACCATTTTCGCCTAAGGAAGTTGTTTTGCGATTACAAAAATTATTACAGCGAACGTACGGTCATAAACAGCTTCAAACAGCATTTAGTCTTGGTTCATATATTTTGGATCTGCAGTGTGAACAGGTGTTACACGCGAATGGGCAAAAAATTGAATTAACATATCGTGAATTCCAACTGCTAGTTTATCTGGTGAGGCACCATCAAAAACCAGTGACGCGTGAGCAATTATTACAACATGTGTGGGGAAGTGATTATTTTGGCAGTGATCGAGTTGTCGATGATTTAATTCGACGATTACGTAAAAAAATGCCGGAACTTGAATTAACAACTATTTATGGACAAGGGTATCGCTTATCATGAAACATCATTTTTTAAGTTTACGTTGGAAAATTATCGTTATTTATGCAAGTGTACTCATTATTGGTGTTGCTATTGCTGGAGGAGTGATTCAAGATCGCTATCAAACTATATTTGTCGAGGAACAACTCAACGAGTTGACGGTACAACAAGAAGCAATTTTAGCTAATCTTTCATTTTATATTGATCAGAAAATTTTTCAACCAGTGAATGATGTACAGACCATTATTATTCGTACAGATAAAACAGTATTAGCGCAAAGTTGTTTTCCAGAACAACGATTATTTAATGAATTAATGCAAATAGCTGTTTCACAACAAAATGAACGTTTACAGTATCATTATGAAATTGGTGAGCAGCTCATGAATGTGCAAATTACGAAAGTCGTTGCAGCAGAATCATTATTTGTTATCTCCTATGTGTTAACAGGAGTACCTTCATTTTTATCGAATGTATTGATGAAAGAAGTTATCATATTGTTTGGTGTGTTATTCATTGCGGGGAGTGGTTTATTTTTATTTTGGACGTTGTTTATTGCTCGTGATCTACGCAAAATAAATAATTTTGCGAAAGAAATCGGTGAGCGTAATTGGCAGGCAAAACTCTCAGTTAGTCGACAAGATGAAATTGGTGAATTAGGAGACCAACTTCAACGTGTTCAACAGCAATTAGCAAATAATGAGTGGCAACAACAGTGTTTTTATCATCATACATCTCATGATTTAAAAACGCCAATTGCGGTGATTCAAGGTTATGCTGAAGCGATGATAGAAGGTATCTATCCTCAAGGTGATGAAATTGCTAGTGCTCAAATTATTGCGGAAGAGGCACAGTTATTGAATCGTAAAGTCGAGCAATTATTAAGGTATGCTAAAATGCAACAGCCGAACCTACAGGCCCGTACGTCATGTAATCTTGTTGAATTGGGAGAACAATTACAACGAAAGTGGCAGCCAATATCAGATATTGAAATTCAATTTACTGTCAAAACAACTAAGTGTGAATGGTATGGATCATCATGGGAGTGGGAACAAGTATTACAAAATTTATTAGAAAATGCACTACGGTATGCAAATAGAAAAATTGTTATTTCACTTCTAGATGATGAAATCACTATTTATAATGATGGATCACCAATTTCAGATGTCATACTTGCACATGTATTTGAGCCATTTGTTATTGGTGAATCAGGTAAATATGGACTTGGTTTAGCAATTTGTGCTGAATTTGCTAAGAATTATGAATATGAATTTCAAGCAGAAAATTTAGCTGGTGGTGTCATTTTTAGTTTAAAACGTAATAATGAAAGCTGATAAATGAGAAATACCAAATTTTAGATAAAATAGACTAAAAAAATACAAAAAATGTTGTTTGACACATCAATTATCGGTTGGATTGTGTTATGATAATACTACTTTTCATAGTAAAGGAGCAACAAGATGGAAATGAAAAATTTAAAAATGAAAGTATCAACACTTAAAGGATTGCTCACTATTATATGTGGACTCATCATTTTAATTTTGGTGCCAATAGTGTGGGATGAATATGGCACATTTGTCGATATTGCATTTTCGGTTTTAACACCGTTTATCGGTGGATTTATCATTGCCTATTTATTTTTACCGCTTGTTGAATTGATTTCAACAAAATTATTGAAGGGAAAATTTCGTGCATTAACATCATTAGTTGTGCTGGTTGTTTTTGCCAGTATACTTATCTATTTGTTACTTTTCGTTTTTCCACTTATCGCAACACAGCTATACTCGGTATTTTCATCTGTAACAGTATTTTTTGACTGGTTAGCAGCAAATGTTGATTCAAGTATAATGATGCAAATTAATACAATTGTCGCCGAAAAATGGCCAAGTGTTTTAGCATCAGTATCGGGATGGTTATTGACAACGGCTACATCATATGTGTCACTAGCTGCAGGCTATTTGTTTAATGCATTTATGATGTTTGTTATTGCAGCATATTTCTTAATTGATCAAAAACGGATTATGCAAGGTTTAGCGTATGTTTTCCCCGAGAAGAAGCGTGACACATGGATTGCGTATTTTGAAACTTTGAATATGGAAATGAGAAGATATTTGAAAGCATTGGGAATTATTACAAGTATTGGCTTTTGTATTGTGTCTATATTATTAACGGTAACAAAAACACCAAACGCAATTGCATTAGCATTAGTATTTAATCTCATTCAATTAATTCCAATGTTTGGAAGTATTATTGGTTCTGTTGTTATTGCGATTATTACTTTACCAATTTCATTCAACTTATTTTTAGTAACAGGTATTGGCTTATTGATTTATAGCCAAGTCGATGCAAATTTCATTCAACCAAGAATTTTCTCGCATTCGATGAAATCACATGATTTATTGATTATTTTGTCAATGTTTATCGGTGGAAATTTCTTTGGATTGGTTGGCGTTTTATTCGCAATTCCAATTTTGGTGGCAATTTTACACACGATTAAATTTGTGAAAGCACATAAGGCAGGAAAAGTGTTACAAATAACTGATATGGAAGCAGAAGATGCTTAAAAACACGCTGTGTCACAACAAGAGTGATACAGCGTGTTTTTTGAGATGATTTATGGTTTTTTAGTTAAAATATCCGCGACTTTAGTAATAGTAAATTCAACTGTACATACTAGTAAGTTTCATCATCTTTTTTTCGTGGAGTATAGTGCTGAGCGAGCGACTGCTCATATCGTGATGTGTGTTCTGGAAGATAAAATTGTGTGCCTTGGAGCTCTTTTGGTAAATAATTATACTCATACCACAAATCACGACGATTCCAATTATATTGTTTATTTTTTGGTACGTTTTGTGGGTGTAATTTGATAAATTCCGGTACATCATATGTATGTCCTTCCTCAATCATAGTGAGTGCTTTTTTGACACCGCTATAAGCAGAGCGTGATTTTGGCGATAATGCTAAGTCAGTGACAATAACACTGAGAGGAATCGAAGCTTCTGGAAATCCTACTTCACGTGCTGTTTGGATGGCTTGGTGAGTCCTTTGCACCGCTTGTGGATTTGCAAGACCAATATCTTCATAGGCAATGACGAGTAATCGTCTGGCAATACTTTCTAAATCTTTAGCAGCACACAGCCGTGCAAGCCAATACAACGCAGCATCAACATCACTGCCACGAATTGATTTTTGAAAAGCTGAAACGAGATTATAATGATGATCTTCGCTTTGATCGTGGAGTAAGTGAGGTGTTTGGAGAAAAGACTTGATCGTGTCTACTGTAATTATTTTGTCAGCGCACATGAGTGTTGCCGTTTCAAGTGTGTTTAGTGCAAAGCGAATATCACCACTTGATTGACGTGCAATATAGACAATAGCTGCTTGTTCAACGTGTAATGAGGAAAAAAGTTCATCTGTATGGATAGCACGTAGTAGTGCAACGACGATATCCTCGCTTGTAACTGGTTCAAATTGAACAATTTGGCATCGACTACGAATAGCTAAATTAATAGCTTGATATGGGTTAGCAGTTGTCATCCCGATAAGTACAATTAATCCTGTTTCTAAATGTGGTAATAATAAATCTTGTTTGTCTTTATTTAAACGATGAATTTCGTCCATAATAACAATTAATTGACGCTCCATTTGGGCTTTATGAATCGCGCGTTCAATCTGAGCTTTATTGCACGTAACAGCGTTTAATAATTCAAACGGTAAATCAATGTGGTTTGCGAGTATTTGAGCAGTTGTTGTTTTACCCGTTCCAGGGGGCCCTGCAAAAATCATGGAAATACACCGTTGATGAGCAATTAGTTGTGAGAATAAACGACCTTCATCAATGAGATGGCGTTGCCCGACAATATCGGTTAGTGTTTTCGGGCGTAATCGATGTGACAATGGAATATTCATAAAATGATACAAGTCCTTTCAAATGAGAAGTATTAGGCTTAGTATAGCATCATTACATAGAAAAAGCACGAGTCGTTGACACGTGCTTTTTCTATGTAGTTAGCTTAATAAATAATTGTTTCTTCGATATTTTGAGTTGCTTTAAAATTCACTTGATCAATAATTGATAAGTCACCAAGTGTACCTTGAGTATGACCTAAGTATGTACTCATAAAAGCGGTAGCTTTTGTTTTTGCTTCAGATTTATTGTTACATGTAGTAAGATAAAAATCAGTCATAAAATGTTTTGCTTCATCAAGCGAACCGATAAATAGGGGTATTGTTTTCGTTGTTTCAGTTACATAATAATCCATAAACTGTTACCTCCGTATTAAGTATGACTATATTTTATCACTCTAGTATATTGAAAGCGCTTAATTTTCTGTAAAATTTTGATAAAAACACAGATAATTCTTATGAATTAAAACAAACAACAGAATTATATGAAAAAACAGATAAAACAAACTATATTTTATGTAATGGCAAAAAAATATGATACAATAATCAGGATAAAATATGATGGTGGCAAGACTCTTACCTTCAAATAATGAGTTGCCGACCCGAAAGGTGGAAGCAAAAAATGGAAAAAAAACGTATTGTCGTTGGAATGAGTGGCGGTGTTGACTCGTCAGTAACAGCATATCTGCTTAAACAACAAGGACATGAAGTAATTGGAATTTTTATGAAAAACTGGGACAGTGCCCTCAATAATGATGTGTTGGGTAATCCAACTTTACATAATGAGGTCTGTCAAAATGAGCTTGATTATCAAGATGTTGTTGAAGTTGCAAATCATATTGGAATTGAAGTTCATGCAGTAGATTTTGTACAAGAATATTGGGATAGAGTATTTACCTATTTCTTAAATGAATATAAAGCATACCGGACACCAAATCCAGATATCATGTGTAATAAAGAAGTGAAATTTAAAGCGTTTTTGGAACATGCATTGAAATTTGATGCTGATTATATTGCCATGGGGCATTATGCACGTGTTGAGCATACAAAAAATGGTTCGCGTTTATTACGTGGTGTTGATACAAATAAAGATCAAACGTACTTTTTAAGTCAGTTAAATCAGTATCAATTGTCAAAAACATTATTCCCAATTGGTGAACTCACAAAGCCTGAAGTACGTGCAATTGCTGAAAAGGCAGGTTTGATTACAGCAAAGAAAAAAGATAGCACTGGAATTTGTTTTATTGGTGAACGAAATTTCAAAGATTTTTTAAGTAATTATTTACCGGCACAACCTGGTAAAATTGCGACTTTTGATGGAACTGTTATCGGAGATCATGCTGGATTGATGTACTATACAATTGGCCAACGCGGAGGATTAAACATTGGTGGGACTGGTGGTCCTTGGTTTGTTGCTGGGAAAGATGTACCAACAAATACACTCTATGTTGTTAATGAAAGTGCAATTGATGCGCTATATACGGACTCTTGTCTTGTAAGTGACGTAAATTGGATGCCAACATGGGATTTTGATGGCGAGTTTACTTGTACAGCTAAATTTCGTTACCGTCAAGCAGATAATGAAGTAACAATTCGCAAAGTAGATGGTATGGAAAATACATTTATGGTGATATTTAAAGAGCCGATTAAGGCAATTACGCCAGGACAAGCTGCAGTCTTTTATCAAGGTGAAGAGTGTCTTGGTGGTGGACTGATTGCTCATGCATACAAAAACGGAGAACAAGTAACATATCTATAGTAAAAGAAGTAGGATTGACGTTATCAACGTCAATCCTACTTTTTTGTAAATCAAGGTAATTTTGTCGTGAGCTTTTTTATTCATATTTGTCGCTTTTTTAGAAAGAAAAGCGTAAAATTAAAAGTGATGTAGCTATTAAGTGAAGGGAGAGAAAAGGAATGTGGAAGTATTTTCAACAATTTTGGCAAATAAGTAAACAAATTATTGGTGTATTGATAACAATGTTCATCGTGCAGTGTGTACTGGGTGAATTGCCAACAACAGTTGTTTTATTAATTGCCTTCTTTTTTTTAGTTCCACCTGCTGCAAGGCATCAAGAGTGGCATATTGGTACAGTGTTAGCTCAATACGGAGCAGTTTTGTTTTTGCCAATACTAGCTGTTATCATTCATAAACCGATTGCAATTATTTTATTTGGTGCATTACTTGTCTGTGTTCCATACGTCATGAAGAAACCAATATCCTTTATGCAAACGATTGCCGTTTTTTTAGTTGGCACAGATTATTTACTTCAAGCTGTAGAACCAAGTATTGTTTATTTGATACCGAGTATATTAGCAGCGTGTATCGCATACGGTATCTCTCGGCTGCTATTGCCATTGGGGAATGGGATTTTCATCAATCGGCGTATTTATGAACAAACACAGCGGTTGTTTATATTAACTAATCGCTATTGTTTGGAATCAATTAAAATCACCCCAGAAGAATTTCAGCAGTTTCGAAAAGAACAACAATTGTTGCAAGCAACTATAAAAAATTATGAGACATGGGGAATAGATATACGAACGCGTTATCGTTCACATTTACATTTGTATAGCCTTGTATATGATTTAAATTCAGCAGGGATCCATGTGCTTTATGAAGCAAATCAACGCGATGTACCAAGATGGATCTGTGCTGAATTTCATAATTCACAACGCATTCATCGATTGTTATTAGAAACAGTCTATCAAGAGGCAAATGCATGCCCAGTATTGCAGTATCGTATGCCAGAGTGTGTATATGATCAACAATTTCAGCATTCATTAGCAATTCATGCGTTAACACAATATATGAAGTGTTTAGAGCAAGCAGTACCTATTTGGCGAAAGGAGCTGTGTTATGGAAATCATCACTAAAAGACAAATTTATCAAGTCCTTATTGGTTTGTTAGCAACAGTTGGTTTTTATTGGCTCGTTGATTATCCGTTAACGAGTACAGCTATTATTGCAAATTTTATCATTTTATTAATTTCACCAACCAAGCAACGAGCACAGATGAATATTAAAGGGCAAATATATGCACAAATTGTTGGGATAAGTGTTGGTGTTGTGTTAGCTTTTTTGATGCAAAATGCGTATAGTGCGATTACATGTATTTTATTGATTGTTTTGACGTTACCTTTTTGGTTTCGTGTTGAAATTCCATCGCTTGCTCTAACGATTGCAGCATATGCAATTTTTCAATCAGAGTCTGTGGCTGGAGCTAGCCTTGAACGATTACTTGTCACGTTAGTAAGTTTAGCTATTGCTTTTGGGGTGAGTTGGATTTTTGCAGTACGCTATACATTGTCAAAATCACAACGGGAATTACACCATCAGTTTTTGCTGTTATCACGTGCAATCCATGAAGTGTTATGGCGTGGAAATGACAAACAGTTGATAACAGAACTGCCACAAATTCCACGATTACCGGCTGAAGCAAAACAGATGTTGCTACAATATGAACGTGAATTGATGCTATTACAGGAAGCTTTATTTGATGTCCATCAAGCATTGTATGAAAGAAATGAAGATATCCCATTGATTGTTCATCAAGAATTACGTTACGCACTTCAAATACACTATGTACTACTGAATCAAGTGCATGAATTAGTGGAACCACATATGGAATTGTTCTATGAGGTGTCTGAAACAGTGATTGTGAGTACATGGGAACATAGCCGTAGCTTAGCCGTAACACTTGTCTATTTACAACGATTAGAACAAGCAGTTACATATGTTAATCAGGGAGAAGTTGCCAAGAATCAGCAATAATATAGAGTTGATTATTAAATGTTTCAACGTGTCCACGAACAAGCAGTTTATGCGAATGGTCTAGTGTTACGTGTTTATGTTGTTCAGTTGGAAAAAGACAATGAATATAATCACAAATAAATTGGTTTTGGCTATTGCGGAACCCACGGGTTGTTCTAATGGTAACCAAATCATATTCAGGATCGAATTTTGTATGTATTTTTTCGAATATACCAATGATGAGTGATGAGTTAAACATAGAATCACGTCCTTTAGAATGGTTTACGTAAGTTGAATGATATGTTCGATAATAAAACGATTGGATTGATTTGGTAATTCACAATCAATCCTACCATGAATGCATAATATATTAGATTCATCGAATTCAGTTTTAATCAAATTATGACCATGAAATTTTTTGATTTCACCAAAGATTGTAACAGATGAATTGAGTGGTTGAATACGGACAAATAAAGTGTCCTCTGTACCATGGTCTTTAGGTGTAACTGTACCAATTAAAATAGTTTTATTAATCATAAAAGTATACCTTTCTATTATTTTTGTTAACGAATGTTAACAATGATAGTATGTCACGTTATGATTGAAGAATCAATTTAAAACACATTGCTTACTTCATTGACTGATAGAAATAACTACTAGATTATTTCTATTTATATCATAAATATTGTTATGAATTTTTTTTTGAAAAAAACAGTAACCCTCTTCGAACTAATAGATTTCGAAGAGGGTTACTGTTTTAAAACAACGAAGCAACTCCAAGTAGGATTAAAATGATTCCACCGATGATGTTGGCACGGTTTCCAATGAGTTTTTCAAGTTTTCCGCCAAAAAATGCACCAGCAAGTGCTAGTATGAAGGTGATGAGACCGATAAATATCATAGAAATTAAACCGACAGCATCTTGTGAGTAAATCAATCCAAATGATAACCCAGCAGCAAAAGCATCAATACTAGTAGCAACACCAAATACAATTAATGTTTGGAGTGATAAGCGGCGTTTTTTGCCAGTACGTAAGCAAATATCCTCATGACATGATTCGTAGTTACATGTTTCATGTGCACAATTATTTTCTTGTTCTTCAAATCCATCACGAATCATTTTGATTCCAAGAATACACAGTAAGACAACAGCAATAAATTGATTAAATGTCGTGAGTTCTTGAGAAAAGAAACCAACTGCGATGAAACCAATTCCGAACATAAGTGCTTGGAATAACCCAAACGTAGTAGCTATCGCATAGCGATCACGCTTATGGTAAGCAGTTCCTCCCATTCCCATAGAGATTGAAACAGCAAAAGCATCCATTGCAAGTGCAAGTGAAAGGAAAAGAACGGTAATAATTAGTGTAAACATGAAAAAAACTCCTTGACTCAATATTTCATTATTATAACAAAACTAAAAATAGAAAAAAAGATGAAATGCGGAGAAACGAACAATTTGGATACTATTGTTCTCAATATAATATATTTCAATTACATTTTTTAAATCTTCAAGTGTATTGAAGGTATTTTTGTGGCCGCAAAATATTTCTTTTTTAACAGACTAAAGAAATATTTCATCCGTGAATAGTTCAAACAAATGTTGTAATGGTGTGTATAAAATTTAATTCGATATTCTATAAACAATTGTATCATACAAAAACACCCCATTATTTGTGTCCAAATAATGGGGTGTTTTTGTACTTCAATCTTTTTTGTTATACAAGAGATGTTTGGTTAGGAGTTATTGTAACATTAATTGCTTCAATCTTCCATTCATCAGTGAGTGGATAAAACTGCAAAAAATTTGCACTTACATTGACAAGTTTCTCTTTAAATGTATAGTGTTCAGGTGCAATTGCACAGAGTGCAGCTTTAATAACATGTGAATGAGCGACAACTAATATGATTTGGTCATCATTTGGGTAAGCATGTCCAAATTCATATAATGCCTCCATAACTCGATCCATAATAGCTTGTTCAGTTTCTAGGTTAAGAATATCACCAGTAAACACTTTAGCATATGCTTCGTCGACATGCTTTCCGTTCGCTTCTCCAAAATCACGTTCTACAATTCGACTATCATATAAAATTTCATCTGTGTAGTTAAGATGGTCTGCAAGTGTTTGTGCAGTTTGTTTCGCACGTAGCATTGGACTTGAAATAATAGCATTGATTGCTAGATCTTGAAAAAGTGGGGCTGCTTCACGAGCTTGTTGAAATCCAAGTGTGTTGAGTGAGTTGTCTGTTCGACCTTGAATGAGACCTTGACGGTTCCAATCAGTTTCACCATGACGAATAAGAATAATTTTAGGCATAAGAAACTCCTTTTGTGTGATAAAGTTTAGATGAGTATAGTACGTTATAACATCTGATTAATTGAGATAACTTTATTATAGCAAACTGTATTTGAAATGAAAATGGTATCATTAGCGATATATTTTGTAACAAATATTTGCAAAATATATCAAGAAAGCGATATTTTTACCAGTTCAATCAAGTCCATGATATAATGAGAGAGTATTTTGATAAAATGAGGTGACCAAAATGAGAATGGTTGATGTGATTGAAAAAAAACGGAATGGAAAAGAATTAACACCAGAGGAAATTCATTTTGTTATTACGGGGTATACTAATGGAAGGATTCCGGACTACCAAATGAGTGCGTTTGCAATGGCTGTATTTTTTCAAGGGATGAATAACGCGGAGATGACAGAATTAACTATGGCAATGGTTGAATCGGGTGATACAATTGATTTAACAATGATAGATGGTGTGAAAGTAGATAAGCACTCAACAGGTGGTGTTGGAGATAAAACAACGCTAGTATTAGCACCGCTTGTCGCTTCGGTTGGAGCACCTGTTGCTAAAATGAGCGGGCGTGGACTAGGTCATACCGGGGGAACATTAGATAAATTAGAAGCGATTGAAGGCTTTCAAATTGAGTTGTCCGAAACAGCATTTGTGAATCAAGTCAATGAAATAGGGATTGCTGTTATTGGTCAAAGTGGTGATTTAACACCAGCCGATAAAAAATTGTATGCATTACGTGATGTTACAGCAACAGTTGACTCGATCCCACTAATCGCCAGTTCAATTATGAGTAAAAAAATTGCAGCCGGTAGTGATGCAATCTGTTTAGATGTAAAAGTAGGCAGCGGAGCATTTATGAAAGATATTGACTCTGCAAAAGCATTGGCACAAGCAATGGTAGGAATTGCTCATCATTCCGGGCGAAAAGCTGCAGCATTTCTGACTAATATGCAAGAGCCATTAGGTTTTGCTATCGGAAATGCACTTGAAATCAAAGAAGCCATTGATACCCTCAAAGGACATGGTCCACAAGATTTGACAGAGTTGTCATTAATTATTGGTTCTTATATGGTATATTTTGCACAAAAAGCCGAGAGTGTTGAAGAAGCTCGAAAGTTACTAGAAGCCAATATTGCTAACGGAAGAGCATACGCTAAATTTGAAGAGTTTATTCAAGCACAACATGGGAATCTGGCAGTGATTCAAAATCTAGAGTTATTGCCGACCGCAGTATATACAATCCCAGTGTATGCAACAGAAACGGGATATATTCAAGAAATTGAAGCAATTGCTTTAGGTCATGCTGCAATGACACTGGGTGCTGGGCGGCAAACAAAAGAAGACGCAATTGATTATGGAGTTGGAATTGTGTTAACCAAAAAAGTCGGTGATTTTATCAATGAAGGAGATGTTATTGCATATTTACATGCGAATCGTGAAAATGTGACAAATGAAATAAATATTGTATTAACAGGAATTCATATTGAAGAGACATTGGCAAATAAATTACCTCTCATTTATGAAATTATTACTGATTAATAACTAGTTGAAAGGATTGGTGTGACAATCCTTTTTTTATATAATTAAAACACCCATTCAGAAAATTGAAAAGGTGTTAAATGTGATGTATTGACTGATAGGATAGTTACTCATTTTGAGTAGTAATATACTTTGGATTAAGTACGTCATCTTTTTTGCGGAGATTGTGAAATAATAGCCAGGCAACAATAGCGGCGAGACATTCCGCAATAATGAATGTAAGCCAAATACTTGTAATACCGTACATGGGAGCAAAAATGAAAGCAAGTGGTAAAATAATGATTGTTTGACGTAAAAGAGCTGTGATGAGTGCAAAGCTTCCGCGATTGACGGCTTGAAAAACTGTCGTATAAATTAAGCTGATTCCAGCAGGAATAAAACTGAGTCCGAGAATTGGTAACGCTATTGCTCCTAATTCAAGCATTTCTTTAGATGCACCAAAGAATCCGAGTAGTTGATGTGGAAAGAAGATGAATAGAGATGTGCCAATAAAAGTAATTAATGTTGAGACTAGAAGGCTCCAGTTACATGTTGCAAACAAGCGATTCGTTTTTCGGGCACCGTAGTTATAACCAATAATTGGCATTGCACCTTGTGTTAGACCGAGTACAGGCATGAAAATGAATGATTGTAATTTGAAGAAAATACCAAGTAAAGCAACAGCGGCTTCCGAGAAGGCAATCAAAATGGCGTTTAAGCCGATGACTAAAATAGAACCTAAGCTATAGATGAGTGTTACTGGAATACCAACAGCATAAATGTCTTTGATTATTTTAAAATTAAAACGAAATGATTGGAATGACAGTGTAACATCATTTTTTGCAAAGAAAAGCGTAATAAGAGCTAAAAGCATAGCAGAAAACTGACCAATGATTGTCGCCCAAGCAGCACCTTCAATACCAAGGGCTGGAAACCCAACTAAACCGAAAATAAGGATAGGATCGAGAATGATATTTACGATAGCACCAACAGCTTGGAAAATCATTGGAAAAATCATTTTACCAGTCGCTTGTAAAATTTTTTCAATCGCGATATGAATAATAATCCCAAATGATAAAAACGTAATAATTGATGTATATTGAACACCTAAATCAAAAATGACTGGTGAATCAGTAAAAGCTTTAAAAAATGGTTGAATAAAAAAACAGCTTAATGTCATAAAAACAGCAGAAGTTGCTAAAGCGAGCAATAATCCATGAGTTGCAGCACTATTTGCATCATTAAAGTTTTGCTCACCGAGTTTGCGTGCGACAACAGCATTAATACCCACACCGGTTCCGACTGCGAAAGCTAGAATTAAATTTTGAATAGGAAATGCCAATGAAACAGCTGTTAGGGCATCAGTGCTAAATTGAGCAATGAACATACTGTCGACAATATTGTAGAGTGATTGAATGAACATTGATAACATAGCAGGAAATGCCATAGTTAAGAGTAAAGGTAAAATAGGCCGAACAGCCATTTTATTTTGCGTATGAGACATAAAAAAAGAGACTCCTTTCTAAATTAAACAAAAAAAAACCACTTTCGCCTATTTGGATACCAGAAATAGAGAAAATGGTGCTTCAAGTATTTTATTATATTTTATTCGAAAAAGCAAGTATGCGAATAATGAATTTTATAATCCCATCATAACTAAAATAGCGATAAAGTTTTGGATAAAGTGAATGGCAATGGCAACCATAATATTATCTGTCCGTACATAGGCAATGGTGAGACCGGCCCCAAGTGCTAAGTATGGTATAATATTAATGAAATCGCCTGCTTCTAAAACGTGAATGAGTGCAAAAAGCACAATCGAGATAGTTGCTGCTACACCAATAGGTACAAAACGTTTCAATCCGCGAATGAGCAAATAGCGAAAGACAATCTCTTCGACAAAAGGAGCTAAAAAAACGACTGTAATAACTGAAAGGAGTGGTGAGGTTGAGAGAATTGCTTCAACTCCTGTTTGATTAGCAGAAGAGTCAACAATATTGAGTAGTGTCATAATAATAGATGCTACAGCGCTGAGTGCAAACATAATCAGGTAACCAATAACGACTTGTTTCAAAAATGTTTTTTTGTCATTCCAAGCTTGCATAAAATAAGTATCGAGTTCATCATGCAAAAGCATAAACATCGGAATAGCTGCTAAAGTATAAATAGTGACGTTCATAATAGAGTTTGGTAATGCTGTTGCACTTAATAGTTGTGTTTCACTTGCACCACTAGCAATTAGCTCATTGATAAATGTAAGTGATTGTGGATCAAATTGGAAATAAATTGTTTGTACAAGGTATGAAATTGGAATGACAAGAATATAAAATAGTAAAATATACCAAATAAACAATGCTTTGTGTCGATGACGCGTTAAAAATTTCAAAAGAATGCCTCCGTTCTAAAGTAGTGTCCAAAATAGACCACTATAATTAGTCTCATTATACCGAATAAACTTGAGAGACGCAAAGATTATTAGAAGTTTCCCTTTAAAAAAATTTAAAATTCGTTATAATAGAAAAAATGCAAAGGAAGTGAGACGGTGATTCGCATATATCATCCAAGTGTTTTTCAAGGAAGCGATAAAAGAAACCCTTATTTTGAAGGATGGTACTGTAAGTGTATTGATAAGGACCAAGCGATTCAATTCGCAGTCATTTTTGGTTTTTCATTTGATATAGAACAAAGCCATGCTTTTATCCAGTTTATTGATGGGAGCGATGGTGAAACAGAATATCAAGTGTATCCGATGACAGATACGTATATAAGCAAAACAGCATTTCAAATCAAAATTGGAAACAATGAATTGAATGCATCTGGGTTGGTGTTAAATGAACAATTCACAAATGGAAAGTATTTAAACGTACAACTGTATTTTGAACAACTTGAGTACTATCCTGTGACTGTGTTAAAACCAGGTATTATGGGACCGTTCAGATATGTGCCTTTCCTTGAATGCTATCATGCAATCATCTCTTGTCGCCATAACATACATGGGGTGTTTACAATGAATGGTAAGACTAAACAACTCACAAACGCTATTGGTTATATGGAAAAGGATTGGGGTGTATCAATGCCAAATGCGTGGATGTGGAGTCAATCCAATCATCCAAAAACTGAAGAACAAAGTGATTACTTCTTATCAATTGCGAATGTACCACTCAAACAATGGCAGTTTACTGGTTGTATTGGATATATACGTACAAAAGAAAGAATATACAATTTTAGTACATATACAGGTGTTCGTATCATGGCAGTGAATGATGACAAGGAAATGAAGTCGCTTGTTCTCAGTGATTGTACATACATTTATCATTTTATTTTTTGGAATTTTGATGATATGGGTAATTTGAAAGCACCAAGTGAAGGCAGGATGTCAAGAACGATTGCTGAAACATTAGTAGCGTGTGCATCAGTAACGATTTACCACAAGCGTTCCCAATATGCGGTCTTTGATCAAGAGTATGAATATGTTGGGTTAGAATGTGTAAGAATTCATGATTTAAAGTAAGTATGCTTAGCGGTGCGAGAGTGTGGATGATGCACTCGGCTAGACTTCTCAATAGAAAATGGTATTTTATTTCTTGAATAAATATTTTAAATATGATAGAATAGGTGCAAGTAACATAGAGCGGACGACAAGAGTGAGCACCAGCTCACTCTTTTGTATTGTTACCACGACATTCCAACTTCCAAGGAGGAAAGAAAATGAGCTTAATTATTGAAAAAACGCGTGAATTAGTGCAACCAATTTTGGAGGCGAAAGAGTTAACTCTTTATGATATTGAATATGTGCAAGAAGGACGTGACTTTTTCTTGCGTATTTATATCGATGGCCCAAATGGAATCGACTTGGATATGTGTGTAGATGTAAGTGAATCACTAAGTATTCAATTAGATGAAGCGGATTACATTGAGGATGTATACTTCTTAGAAGTGAGCTCGCCAGGTGCTGAACGCCCTTTACGTTCATTAGAAGATGTTCAGGACGCGGTTGGAGAACATGTGTATGTGAAAGTACGTGAGAAAGTTAATGGTATCCAAGCATTTCAAGGGGACTTAGTAAATGTTACAGAAACTGGTGACTTAACAATTGAGTATTTAGATAAAACAAGACGTAAAGTTGTCACTTTCCCATACACTAATGTGAAAAAAGCGAGATTAGCAATCAAATTCTAGAAAGGAAGTATGCAATCGTGAATACAAGAGAGTTTTTAAAAGCATTGAATTTATTAGTAGAAGAAAAGGGTTTAGACAAAGAGTTTGTCTTAGAATCAGTACGTCAAGCATTAGAGCATGCATATAAAAAGAATTTTGATCAATTACAAAATGTAGAGGTTGAAATTGATGAAAAAAAAGGCCGAGTAGCTGTGTATGCATTAAAAAACGTTGTTGATGATGTGATGGATCCATTTGAAGATATTTTAATTGAGGAAGCAAAACTCATTAACCCACGTGTTGAGTTAGGAGATATTGTTCGTTGTGAGATTGAGGCAAATGACTTTGAGCGCGTGGCAGCTCAAACGGCGAAAAATGTTGTGTTACAAAAAATTCGTGAAGCAGAACGTGATTTAATTTATAAAGAATTTATTGATCGTGAACAAGACATCGTAAATGGGACAGTTACACGTCTTGAGGGAGATAATATCTATATTAACATTGGTAAGACGGAAGCTATTTTACCAAAATTTGATCAAATGCCAACGGAGCATCTCCGTCATGAAGAAACAGTAAAAGTATTTATTAATCGTATCGATCGCACGTCAAAAGGAGCACTTATTCGTGTTTCACGTACGAGTCCTGGATTATTAAAACGTTTATTTGAGTTAGAAGTTCCAGAAATTTTTGATGGAACAATTGAAGTTAAATCAGTTGTTCGTGAAGCAGGCGATCGTTCGAAAATTGCCGTACATTCTGCAGATGAAACAATTGATGCCGTAGGAGCATGTGTTGGACCGCAAGGGATGCGTGTGCAAAATATTGTGACTGAATTGAAAGGTGAGAAAATTGACATCATTGAATGGTCAGAAACTCCTGAAGTCTATATATCAAACGCATTAAGTCCTGCAAAAGTAACAACGGTTATTTTAGATGCTGAAGATGAAGAACGTATGTCAATTGTTGTAGTTCCCGATGATCAGTTATCTTTAGCAATCGGAAAACAAGGACAAAATGCACGTTTAGCTGCCCGTCTAACAAGTTGGAAAATTGATATTATTAATGAAACAGAAGCAACAGAGCAAGGATTGATTTAATTGTGAAGCAGGAAGGTGAGCAAAGATGAAAGGAAAAATGCCTTTACGTCGTTGTGTTGTGACACGCGAACAACTCCCAAAGCGTGAGCTCATGCGTGTAGTACGCAACAAAGAAGGAATTGTTTCAATTGACGAGACAGGAAAAGCACATGGACGTGGTGCTTATTTGCAAAAAAGTGTTGAGGTTGTAACACTTGCAAAACAGAGAAAAGTACTTGAACGTCAATTTGATATACAAATTCCTGAAGAAATTTATCAACAATTACTTGTCATTGCCCAAACATTTGAAAAGGAGCAATAAATGATGTGGAATCAAAAATGCCATCAATTTCTTGGTCTCGCAATGAGCGCGGGGAAAGTATTGTCTGGTGAAGAAATTGTTCTTTCCGGTGCGAAAAGCAAAAAAGTAAAATTAGTATTACTAGCAACAGATGTTGCCAAAAATAACCAAAAAAAAGTAACGAATAAGTGTCAGACATATGGTGTGCCACTTCTACAAGTTGCTACAACAGCTGAACAATCTTTAGCAATTGGCAAAGCCAATCGTGTCGTAATCGGAATTACTGACAATGGATTTGCAAAAGGCTTTAAAGAGCGTTTAACGAAGGTGGAAGAAAAAGATGAAAACTGAAAAAATTCGTGTAATCGACTATGCAAAAAGTCGACAAGTACAAGCACGTGAAGTAATTGAGGCTGCTAAATCGCAAGGTCAAATCATTAATGCAATGACACTAATTACATTCCGTGAAGCAACAACATTGGATGGAGTGCTGAATGAACGCATTGACAAAACTGAAACATTAGCTGATTTATTTAAGCGCATTTTGCAAGAAAATATCCAGTTCCATAAAGATCGCCAACGTCGTCGTTTTGAGCGTATCGATGCGATGCGTGCAGCAGGATTACCAACTCCAAGACGTCAAAGTCGTAGTGATCGCGATCCAGTTGGTGGACCAGACCACTCTGAGCGTGGGACACGTGGTGATAATCGTCGCCCAAGACGACTAGGACCAGCTAATGAACAACGTGGAGGAGAGCGTCGTCAATATAATAATGACCGTCCACAACGTGATGGAGAGCGTCGTCAATATAATAGTGATCGTCCACAACGTGATGGAGAGCGTCGTCAATACAGTAATGACCGCCCACAACGTGATGGAGAGCGTCGTCAATACAATAATGACCGTCCACAACGTGATGGAGAACGTCGTTCGTACAATAGTAATCGTCCACAACGAGATGGAGAACGCCGTTCGAACAATAATGACCGCCCACAACGAGGAGGAGAGCGTCGTTCGTACAATAATGACCGCCCACAACGTAGAGAAAAAACAGGCGTAAATCGTCGTTTGGAAGAGAAAAAACGTGATGCAGAACGTGACGCAGCTCGTGGAGGAAGACCACCAAAACGAAAAGGTGATCGTAAAGTAAAACAATTTAAAAAATCAGAATAAAAAGTGAATAACATTGAATTGTAAAAAATACAGTTCAAAAATAATACGAGGTGAAATTTCATATGACTGAAAAAATTCGTGTGCGCGAGTACGCAGAACAAAATAATTTACAAGCCCGTGACGTGGTTTCAATTGCCCGCCAACTTAATATGAATGTTAAAAACATTATGACGCTTTTAACACCACAAGAGGTAGACCAATTGAATGCAAAAAAACCAGAATTTAAAGCATTATTAGAAGCAAATGCAGAACGTCGTAATAATCGTCCACAACGTGATGGAGAGCGCCGTCCGTATAATAATGACCGCCCACAACGTGATGGAGAACGTCGTTTTAACAACAATGGACCCCGTCGTCCATTGCCATCAGCTGGTGAACGTTTAGAGCCACTTGAGGCACCAGGAGAACGTCGTCCATATTATAACAATAAAACACGTGGAATTACTGATGGTGAGCAACTACCAAATTCATATCGTGCAATGCCAAAACGACCAGAACGTCGTCAATATAACAATGATCGTCCACAACGTGATGGAGAGCGTCGTCAATATAACAATGATCGTCCACAACGTGATGGAGAACGCCGTCCGTATAATAATGACCGCCCACAACGTGATGGAGAGCGTCGTTCATATAACAATGATCGACAAGGCGGACAAGGTCGTTATAACAACAACGATCGCGGAGGAAACCGCCAAGGTGGACAAGGTCGTTATAACAACAACGATCGCGGAGGAAACCGTCAAGGGAATCAAGGTGGTGCAGGTCGTTTAGAACGTCAAATCGCTGATATTAAAACAGATGCACAAGCACAAGTAGCATTACGCGGTGAAGAGCGTCCACGTGTAAAGCGTGAGGAAAAAAATTGGATTGATGTTGTTACTGAACGCGAAGAAAAAAAATCAATCAAACAACGTAAAGACGAAGAGCGTCGTGAAATGCGTCGTCGTCAAAAAGAAAAACAACAAGAAGAGAACCGTCGTCGTCAAGAAGAGGCACGTAAAAACTCTGGACCTAAAGTAATTAAATATGTTGATACATTAACAGTTGGAGAATTCGCACATAAATTAGGAATTCAAGCAAGTGAAATTATCAAATATTTATTATTAGAATTAGGAATCATGGCTACGTTAAATCAAGAATTAAACGAGGAAACAATTGAGTTATTAGCATCAGAACATAATGCAGTTGTTGAACGTGAAGTATCAACAGATGCAACAGACCTTGATAAATTCTTCGAAGAAGTTGAAGGTGCAGTTTTAGCAACTCGTCCACCAGTTATTACAATTATGGGACATGTTGACCACGGAAAAACAACGTTATTAGATACAATTCGTAATACGCGTGTTGTTGCTGGCGAAGCTGGTGGAATCACTCAGCATATCGGTGCATATCAAATTGAACATGATGGAAAACCTCTAACATTTTTAGATACACCAGGTCACGAAGCCTTTACAACAATGCGTGCACGTGGAGCACAAGTTACTGATATTGCCATTATTGTTGTTGCAGCAGATGATGGTGTGATGCCACAAACAAGAGAAGCAATTGAGCATGCACGTGCAGCGGAAGTTCCAATGATTGTTGCTGTTAATAAAATGGATAAACCAGGAGCAAATCCGGATCGAGTTATGCAAGAATTGGCTGAATTAAGTGTTTTATCTGAAGCGTGGGGTGGAGATACAATCTTCGTTCAAGTATCAGCAAAAGCAAATACAGGAATCGATGAATTATTAGAAATGATTCTGTTAACAGCTGAAGTAAATGAATATAAAGCAAATCCGGATCGTTTAGCAGTCGGAACAGTAATTGAAGCGCGCTTAGATAAAGGACGTGGACCGGTTGCTACGTTATTAGTACAATCTGGTACATTACGTGTTGGAGATCCAGTTGTAGTTGGGAATACATATGGACGCGTACGTACAATGGAAGATGATTTCGGTACACGTTTAACTGAAGCAGGACCATCAACGCCTGTTGAATTAACAGGTTTAGTTGGAGTACCGGCAGCTGGTGATAAGTTTGCTGCATTTGATAATGAAAAACAAGCTCGTCAAATCGGTGAAGAACGTGCGAAAATGGCATTAGTGCAACAACGTTCTGCTTCATCAGCAATGAGCCTTGAAGATTTGGCACAACAAATCTTAGAGGGTGATATTAAAGAAATTAATGTAATTGTGAAAGCAGACGTACAAGGTTCTGTTGAAGCAGTTGTTGGATCATTTAATAAGATTGATGTAAATGGTGTACGTGTTAAAATTATTCGTTCAGGCGCAGGTGCAATTACTGAATCTGATGTAACATTAGCAATGGCTTCAAATGCAATTGTTTATGGATTCAACGTTCGTCCAGATGCAAAAACACGTGACTTTGCTGAACGTGAAGGTGTATCGATTCGTCTACATAACATTATCTATAAAGCAATTGAAGAATTAGAAGGAATGATGCACGGAATGTTAGATCCAGAGTTTGAAGAAAAAATTCTTGGTCAGGCAGAAGTTCGTCAATTATTCAAAGTTTCTAAAGTTGGAACAATCGCTGGATGTATGGTTACAAGCGGAACAATTGAGCGTGATAGTATTGCTCGAGTTATCCGTGATGGAATCGTTGTATACGAAGGTAAGTTAGCTTCATTAAAACGTGAGAAAAATGATGCGAAAACAGTTGCTGCAGGATATGAATGTGGTATGATGTTAGAAAAATTCAATGACCTTAAAGAAGGAGATATCATTGAAGCTGCGAAACTTGAAGAGATTCAACGTAAAGGGAAATAATCGAGGTGAAAGCAATGGCAAATGTGAAAACACAACGTTTAGCTGGAACAATTCAAAAAGCGTTAACACAAATTATTTCGCGTGAAGTGAAAGATCCATCTGTTGGTTTGATGACAATTACTGCTGTCGAATTAACAGGTGATCAATCAATCGCAACAATTTATGTGACATTCATGGGTAATGAAAAAGATGAAGTTGCAGGATTAGAGGCACTCAGTCGTGCAAAATCATTTATTCGTCGTGAATTAGCTCATAGTGTGAAAATGCGTGCCGTACCAAACTTAGTATTTAAAATTGATACATCGTTTAAATACGGAACACATATCGATCAAATTTTACAACAATTGAAGTAATAAAAAAGTCAACCTTATTCCAATAAGGTTGGCTTTTTTTCTAATGTTGATTTATTCTACTTTTTATGTTAAAATAAAATGAATTTATCTAGGAGGACAAGAGTAATATGCTTGAAATATGTGAAATTACAAAAAAATTTGGGCAACAGACAGCGGTGAATAAATTTTCTTTCACAGTTCAACCTGGGGCTCCATATGGTTTACTTGGGCGAAATGGAGCTGGAAAAACGACGACAATTAAAATGATTTTAGGTTTAATTGAGCAAGATTCAGGTGAAATTGTTTATCAAGGGCAGCCATTTGATCGTAAAAAACATACACTAGGATATATGCCAGAAGAACGCGGTTTATACTTAGATGCAAAAATTGATGAGCAACTTACATATTTTGCTAAACTTGAAGGAAAGCGTCATGTACAAAAAGAAATTGATACTTGGCTTGAACGATTCGAATTATTAGAATATAAACATAAAAAAGCACAGGAATTATCAAAAGGAAATAAGCAAAAAGTCCAATTGATTGCTACTTTGTTACATGATCCAGAAATCATTATTTTAGATGAACCATTTAGTGGATTAGATCCTGTGAATGCAGATTTGTTTACGAAAATTATTCAAGAACAAGTACAAAGAGAGAAAATTGTTATTTTCTCAAGTCACCAAATGCAACAAGTTGAGTCTTTGTGTGATGATATTGCTATTTTGAAAGCAGGCGAAATAAAAGTACAAGGGAATTTATCTGCCATTCAAGCGAGCTATCATGAGCGTTTTTTACAGTTACCAGCGACAAAGGAGATTGAGGAATACTTACAGCAGTATTTTCAAAATTATGAAAAATTATCTGCTAAAGAGCTCCAATTAACGCTTGCTGATAGTTTTTCAGCAATTGATGTATTGCAGCGATTACAGCAAGCTGGTGTGAATGTTCCAGCATTTAGTTGTAAACAACCATCGTTACATGATATTTTTGTCAGTGTAGCCAAATAGCAGGAGGGGATAGAATGCAACGCTTATTTGATGTCTATTTATTTCACTTTTTACAAGCAGTGAAATCAAAGGGGTTTATTATTTCTTCAAGTATTATTGTCGTGTTATTACTTGGTTTTTTTACTTTCAGTGCTGTGACAAGTGGGGGGAGTAATGCGAATGAATTGAAATTTAGTGTATACAATACTTCTGAAAATTATCAATTTGATATAACGAAAATCCAAACATTATTACAATCAACGAATTCAGAATATGAATATGTACTCGTCACAGGTATTTCATCGACTGATATTGATCAGGCAATTAAAGATGGAAAAGTGGATGGTGCCGTCTATATTTCTGAACAACAGGGCGAACCAGTACTTGATTTTACATTTGAAAACACACCATATCAATCACTTGTATTTGCAACAGAATCAATTGTGAAAGATGTGAAAACCACATATCTAGCAAGTGTAGAAGGTATTGATCAAAATATTTTAGCACAAGTACAAACACCAATTACATCTACTATCCATCAAGTAGATGAGATAACAGTATCAATGACAACATCTATGTTAATTTATGTATTTGCATTTTTCTTTTACATTTTTGCACTAACATTTGGTAATTTAATTGCTTCAAATATTGTCAGTGAAAAATCGTCACGTGTGATGGAAGTTATGATTTCTAAAGTTAAGCCACTGACGCTTATGTATGGGAAAATATTGGCTATTCTTTCTTTAGGGATTGTGCAATTATTTATTATTGGTGCAACGATTGGAATTGCAGCATTGACTGGTTTATTTGATATGAATAGTATAGGGCTATTTGGTGTACCACTTGATTTTAGTGCACTCACACCGATGATGATTGGATATTTCATCATTTTCTTACTACTAGGATTCGGTTTATATGCTATTTTATTTGCAGCTGTTGGTGCAAGCGTAAGTAAAATGGAGCAATTAGGAAATGCGACATTCCCAGTTGTATTATTTGCGATCGGGGCATTTTTTATTGGTATGTCAGCGATGTCGGATCCAACGAGTACACTTGTGAGTGTTAGCGCATATGTTCCATTTTTCTCACCAATAGCAGAGTATGCACGCATTTTAGCAGGAGTAGCGCAACCAATCGAAATTGCACTGTCTATTGCCATCCTCGTTATGACCATTCTAGTTGTGAACAAGATTGCCGCAAGAGTGTATGTAAATGGAGTTATGTCGTACCAAGAAAAATGGACATGGAAAACATTATGGAGCCTCGTTCGTCAAAAGTAAGGTGGTGGGATAATGAGTAAAACCGAACAAGTAATTGATACATTACGCACATATGCACAAGTTGAACGGGCACAAAAAAGTGCGAAGTATTTACAAACACAAGAAGGGGGATATGGCTACCCAGATCGATTTCTTGGTGTAACAAACCCACAAGTACGAATGGTTGTCAAGCAATATCTCCAACTTAGTGTTTATGAAATTACACAGTTATTTTGTCATGAGTATCATGAGGTGCGTTTGTTTGCAACGATTATTATGAATGAACAATATAAACGGAATAAGTTGTTAGGAGATACTTTCTTCCAAATATATTACCAAAATATTTCACAAATGAATAATTGGGATCTTGTCGATACACTTGGACCTCATATGATAGGGCCATATTTATATAGCCATCAACGAAGTGATATGGTTTGGGAGTTAGCACACAGTCCAAATTTATTTGAACAGCGGATGGCAGTTATTGCACAATTTGCGTGGATAAGAGCAGGTGAAACAACATTGTTATATGAGTTAGCTATTCATTTTTTGGATCATACACATGATTTAATGCATAAAGCAGTAGGATGGTTATTACGTGAAGCTGGTAAATTCAATCGTGAAGAATTGTATATATTTTTGGATCGATATGGGAAGCAAATGCCACGGACAATGCTACGATATGCTATTGAACACTTTGAGGAACCAATCCGACAACAGTATCTTTTGAAAACAAAATAAAAAGGAAAACAGTGTGGATGTTAATAGTACAACCACACTGTTTTTTTCAATTATACAATCATGTATTTGTGATTTACAAATCAGTATATAACATGTATAATCATCTATATTTCATTAAAGGAGTGAGGGGGACATGGATAGTCAACAACGTGTTCACCTATTACAAGAGTTAATTCGTATTGATACTACAAATGGAAACGAATAAGCAGCAGCACAATATTTGGCATCTATTTTTGCAGAACATGGTATTAGTAGTGAAGAGCTTGTATACAGTGAAGGACGTGCTAATTTAATTACAACAATTGGCACGACAGACTTAGTATTAGGATTTTCAGGACATTTAGATGTCGTTAGTGTTGGAAATGAAGCAGAGTCATTTCATGGGAAAATTAAACTACTAGCAACAGTTGGAGAAGAGATAGGGATGTTGTGTGCACGTCAATTAACGCAAGCTGGTTATGTCGATGATGTATCAGCAATGGTAATTGGGGAACCAACACAAAATACCATTGTCTTTGCACACAAAGGAGTATTTAGTTATCGTGTGGAATCACGTGGAGTGAGTGCACATAGTTCAGTTCCAGAATTGGGAAAAAATGCAATTGAAAAATTAATCATCTTCTATGATGAATTAAAATTAGCATTGGCAACTATTACAGTAGAAAATCCGGTACTGGGTGGGTTTGTTCATAATACAAGTATTATTGAAGGAGGGAATCAAATCAATAGTGTGCCTGAATATGCGCATCTTATTGGTAATATTCGTACAATTCCTGAATTTGATAATGAAAAAACAGAAGAAATGTTTCAAAATTTAGTGGATAAAATAAATGCAGCTGATCCTGATAGTCAACTAACATTAGTTGTTACTCAAAGTGCATATCCGATGTTCAGTGAACCAGATTCAAAAATTGTAGTAATTGCTCAAGAGGTAGGAAAATCAATCATTGGAGAAGATATTGCGTGTATTGGTATTTCAGGTGGAACAGATGCAAGTGAATTCGTGCGCGTAGGGCATTCACTACCAACGATTATTTTTGGTCCTGGAAACGAGACGCCTCACATGACAGATGAGCACGTAGCTGTTGAGAATTACTTAGAGATGATTGAAATATATAAAGGAATAGCACGTCAATATTTTGAATAGCTTCTTACAAAAAAAGGGATTCTACAACAGAATCCCTTTTTTGTTTATTTTACATCCATAATAACAGGTAAAATCATTGGTTCACGTCCAGTCTGCTCAACGATAAATTTCTTTAAATCATCAGCAAAACTTTGTTTTAAATCTGTGAATGTGATTGTTTTTTTAGAACTAGCTAGCGTTTCTTTCATACGTTCACGCACGAGACGTTCAGCATTATGCATAAGGCTCCCAGACTCATTTACATAGACAAACCCGCGAGAAACAATTGTCGGTCCAGATAGTAAAGTACGTGATTTCATATCAACACTTGCAACTGCAAGGAGTAGTCCAGATTCAGCTAAAATTTTTCGATCGTGAATAACAACGTTACCAACACCACCAATGCTATTTCCATCAACATAGACATCACCAACTGAATCTAAAGTTCCAGCTAAACGGACACGACCACAATTCATTGCGAGGACATCACCATTTTTGATGATGAAGTTATTTTCTTCAGCAACACCGCATTCAACGGCAGTTTTTGCGTGAATTTTCAACATGCGATACTCACCGTGCATTGGAGTGAAATATTTTGGCTTGATTAATTGTAACATTAATTTTTGCTCTTCTTGTGATGCATGACCAGATGTATGGACATTATTGAGTTTTCCATGAATAACATGAGCACCGGCACGGTACAATAAGTTAATGACACGGTTCACGCTATTTGCATTCCCAGGAATTGGTGAAGAAGAGAAAATAACTGTATCACCAGGAATAATCGATACTTGCCTGTGTGTGCCATTAGCAATACGTGACAGAGCTGCTAATGCCTCACCTTGTGAACCAGTACAAATAATTGTGACTTCGTTACTCGGTAATTGATTAATTTCACGTTCGGAAATAAATGTGTTTTCTGGTACAACAATATGACCAAGCTCTTGAGCTAGACGAATTGCATTTTCCATGCTTCGACCAAAAATTGCAATTTTACGACCTGCTTGAATTGACGCAGCAACAATTTGTGAAACACGATGAACATTTGATGCAAAGGTAGCAACGATTACACGGCCTTCAGCTTTATGGAAAATGCTTCGGATACTTTTTCCAACTTTACGTTCGCTCATAGTAAAGTTTGGCACCTCACTATTTGTACTATCTGACATTAGCATTGTTACGCCACGTGCACCAAGTTCAGCCATCTTCGTTAAGTTAGCAGGTTCACCAATTGGAGTGAAGTCAAAACGGAAATCACCAGTTTCAACAATTGTTCCATTTGGTGTTTTAATTGCTAATCCATATGAATCTGGAATACTATGAGTTGTTGTGAAAAACGAAACAGTCAGATATTTAAATTTTAAAACATCACTCTCTGTGATTTCGATTAACTCGACTTTGCGCAACAAACGATGTTCTTCTAATTTATTGCGAATTAATCCAGCTGCTAAACGTCCAGCGTAGATCTTTTTTATAGGGACTTGCTTTAATAAGAATGGGATTCCTCCGATATGATCTTCATGTCCATGAGTAATCACAAGTGCAACGATTTTTTCTTGATTCTTCATGAGGTAACTGTAGTCTGGAATGACGTAGTCCACCCCAAATAAATTGTCATCAGGAAATTTAATCCCGGCATCGATAATAAGTAATTCTTCTTTGTGTTCAACACAGTAGCAGTTTTTACCAATCTCGTTTAATCCACCGAGGGCGAAAACTGCTGTTTCATGTGGTTTCAAAAATTCCATAATTGAAACATGCTCCTTTCAATACTTTGATTTATTTTTATGATTATTTAAAGAGACACTTGTGAGAGTGGCTCATAAAACCGATAGAATAGCTGTATACATTATATGCTTTTTTTCTGTCATTGTCTAATAGAAGTGACTGTTTCAACGAAAAAAGTCTCAAATAGCCTTAAAATATGATGTATGGTATAATGAAAATGAACAGAAAGAAAAGAGGACGAGAGAAATGAAAGCAATATTTTTTGACATTGATGATACGTTAATTGATAAGGAAACCCATGTGTTACCTGTGAGTGCGAAGCAAGCAATAGAACAACTTGCGGCAGCGGGACATTTTATAGGTATTGCGACAGGTCGAGCGCGTTATTTTGCAGAAACGATTATTGAACAATTACCAGTTCAAGCGTGTGTGACGATTAATGGACAATACGTACAGCATGGTGATGATGTTATTTATGAACAGCCAATTGAAAAAGAAGACATCGAAAAAGTCATAGCTTTCTGTGAAAAATATGGATTTACATATGGTTGTATTGGGAACAAAGATGCGAAAGTATCAAGTAAAAATAATGAGACAACAGAAGTGTTGTTGCATTGGCTAGATCGTCATGAAGAAGATCCTGAGTATTATCAACATGAAACAATTTATCAGATGTGGGTATTTATACCAGAAGATCATGAAGCGAATAATCACTTTCCAAAAGATGTGGATGTAAGGCCAGTACGTTTCCATAGTCATGCTGTTGATATTGTACCGAATCGTGGATCAAAAGCGAATGGGTTGCAACAATTGTTATCACATCTTGATATTAGTAGTGATGACCTTATTGTTTTTGGAGATGGTTTGAATGATCTTGAAATGTTTGCGTTAGCGAATACGAGTGTTGCAATGGGGAATGCAGAACCACAGCTAAAAGCAATTGCTACATATGTGACGGATCCTGTGTTAGAAGATGGGATTGCGAATGCACTGAAGAAATTAGCATTAATTTAAATATCAAGCACACAGTTGTGAATAGACCTATTTGACAATGGAAGTGATACGTTTATTGTGGGTGTTTCGATAATAGTTATGAGAAATCTTGAATTTTATTTGAAAATACCGTATGATAATGAATTGTTGCCCTTTATATTTTGGGCAAGTCATGACCGGAAAACAAAAAGGAAGCGTATGAAATATGACAAAAGAAAAGAAATGGCAATTTCCAGCACAGCTTGATGAAATACAGATCGTACTCTTAATGCAACAACTCCAGTTGCCACGCTTAGTGATTGAGTTATGTGTTGCTCGTGGTTTAAATACAAAAGAAGCAATTGCTTCTTTTGTCCAGATGGATGAAAAAAGCATGCATAATCCAAATCAATTTGCTGATATGGCGAAGGTAGTAGCACGCATTCAGCAAGCAATTGCGCAACAAGAGTCAATCATTATTTGTGGTGATTATGATGTTGATGGAATGAGTGCAACGACAATTGTTTTACAAACATTAAAGCAACTTGGTGCGCAAGCAGATTTTATCATTCCAAATCGTTTTATTGATGGTTATGGAATGAATATTCGAATTGTTGATGAAGCTGTAGAGCGAGGTGCGACTTTAATTATTACTGTTGATAATGGAATTGCAGCATTAGAAGCAGTCACGCATGCGAATACCTGTGGTATAGATGTCATTATTACCGATCATCATGATCCACAAGCAATATTACCTGAAGCATACGCAATTTTACATCCGAAGTTAGATGATACATATCCATTCGATGGTTTAAGTGGTGGAGGAATTGCTTTTAAACTTGCACAAGCACTCTTACCTAATATTCCTGAATCATTTTATGCATATGCAGCACTATCAACTGTTGCGGATATGGTGCCACTTATCGATGAAAATCACTATTTAGTAAAACGTGGATTACGCGCATTGCAAACAACAACGGAACTCGGTCTCGTTCAATTGATGCGTGTCTGTGGATTGTCGCAAGAATGCATTGATGAAGAAAGCATTGGGTTTTACATGGGACCGCGAATGAACGCAGCAGGTCGGTTAGACGATGCGTCAATTGTTGTTGAACTTTTTATGACAGATGATGAATATTTAGCAGAAGATATTGCAAATGAATTACAAACATTAAACGAACAACGCCAACAATTAGTGACTGATATTAGTGAACATGCAATTACAGAGCTAGGGGCTATTGCTGATACATATGACTGTCTCGTTCATGCATCAACATACAATCACAAAGGTGTTGCAGGTATAGTTGCTACGCGTTTAATGCATCATTATCAAAAACCCGTAATTAGTTTAGTAATCGACGAGGAACAGCAAATAGCAACAGGTTCAGCACGTGCATTTGGTGAACTGCATTTGATGGACATGTTGACGGAGCTATCGACGTATTTAATTCGCTATGGTGGTCACAAACATGCAGCAGGATTGAGTATTGCTGTAGATCAAATTTCAGTATTTCAAGCAGCGATTCAAACGTATATGGATACACGAGCAATTGATTGTCAAGAAACAGTTCAAATTGATGTTGTTGCAACACTTGAGCAAATTGATGTTGCTGCGATTCAATCACTTGATTTTTTGGCACCGTTTGGTGTCGGGAATCCAAAGCCTATAGTATGTATCCCACAAGTTGCTGTGAATGAAGCAAAAACGATGGGAACTGATCAAAAACATCTAAAGATGCAAATAGCACAAGCAGAAATTACAATGGATGTTGTTGGTTTTCAACAAGGGGAGCTTGTGTATTATGTTCAAGAACATGATTATGTTGATATTATAGGTACGTTGAATGTGAATACTTGGCGTAATATTGAGAAGCCGCAGCTTATGTTAGAAGCAGTAAGAAAAAATAATTATTTTATTACATACGATTTATCAGAAATATCAGAAGAACGTAGACCAGTACAAGTAGTACAAATTCCTACCAATGAACACGAACTATATGAGATGTTGGTGAATCAAGCCGTGATTTATATACATCCAAAATTTTATCAACATCGTCCAGCTACACGTGTTGATTTTATTGGTGTGTATCGTTTATTGCAAAAATATCCAAAAATTACACGAGAGCAGTTAGGAAAACTTGCAATGCAAACTATTCAATTACCACCAAAATATCTTAATAGCATTCTAACTGTTTTTTCCGAGCTAGAATTTGTTATAATAGATGATGGCGTCTTATCTTTCCAACAGTGCATGCAAAAGATTGATTTAGAGCAATCAATTACATATTGTGAATTAATGCGCAAACAAGCATTGGCAAATATTTTACGACATCCAAATAATATTCGTTGTTTTGTAGAACAAGCAAAATAAATCGAATAGGGATAAATAAATATCACTGTAATAATTTGAAAAATAAGCGAAACAAGTATTGGATATATTTTATTAAAGGAGAAGTTATCATTTGGCATTTAGCAATTGAAATGATAACGAGGTGAAACAATGGACTTAAAACAATTTATCGCAGATGTTGAAAATTTTCCAAAAGAAGGAATTTTATTCCGTGACATTACACCGTTGATGAGCAACGGTGAAGCTTACAAACACGCAACACAACTATTTGTTGATTTTGCACGTGAGTGTGAAGCAGATGTTATCGTTGGACCAGAAGCACGTGGATTTATTTTCGGATGTCCAGCAGCATTCGAATTAGGTGTAGGATTTGCGCCTGTACGCAAGCCAGGAAAATTACCACGTGAAACAGTAGAGGTTGAGTATGACCTTGAGTATGGTTCAAATACGTTATGCATGCACAAAGATTCAATTCAACCTGGACAACGTGTTGTAATTATTGACGATTTACTTGCAACAGGTGGTACAGTTGAAGCAACGGTAAAATTGATCGAAAGCTTAGGTGGAGTTGTAGCAGGATTAGGATTCTTAATCGAGTTAGATGATTTAAACGGTCGTGATAAATTAGCTGGATACAAAGTTATGACAGTAATGAATTACTAATAGAATACTTTACGGCTAGTTAGAAAACACAAAGGGTACAGGTAACAGAAATGTTATCTGTACCCCTTTTTTTATTTAAAAAAGAGAGCGATGACACCGGTTTTGCAAAAAAAGAAGATTAAGGCAAAAACGAAAGGTAAGAAATAAGCAGAGAAACCAATCATAAATTCAACAAACAAGAGAATTATGATTGGTTTTGGCTTATTTTAAACTTTCGTAGGTGGAAACGCGTTTAAAAAAGAGAGCGATGACACCGGTGCCCAAAAATAAATGTAGAATTTGGTTAATTTCGTACACAGAGTACACAATATTATCAGCTCTACTTTCCTGGTGAGAAATAATGAAAATTAAGTTGTTTGGAGCATGTATTGATTTTAATATTTACACATATAATCGAAGAATTTTCCTTGATTTTTTTGAGAAATGTAGTAACAATTAACACGTAACTTTTTTAATAGTTTTAAGTAGAATTTAAGTACAGTTGATAGTATAGTAATTAAAAAGGAGGATTTTTATGCGTTTATTAGTTGTGGAAGATGAAAAGCATCTCGCAGAGGCTTTGACAGAAATTTTAACTCTCAATAATTATTCCGTAGATACTGTCTATGATGGGCAGCAAGCACTTGATTATTTAGAGAGTGGGAGTGTTTATGATGGAGTTATTTTGGATATTATGATACCTAAAATTGATGGTATAGGTGTGCTGAGGACATTACGAGCAAACAAAAACAAAATACCTATTTTGTTACTTACTGCGAAGAGTGAAGTAGATGATAAAGTACTTGGGCTTGACAGTGGTGCAGACGATTACCTTACGAAACCATTTGCAGCAAAAGAATTACTTGCACGTATTCGTACGATGACTCGACGTGAAAAAGAAGAACATACGCCTGATTTACAAGTTGGTAATACGATGTTAAGCCGAGTTACCTATGAGGTAGCTACTGAAAAAGGAAGTTTGTCTCTTGCCAATAAAGAATATCAACTTCTAGAATTACTTTTTAGAAATGAAGGGAAATACATCTCTTCTGAACAGTTTATGGAAAGAATCTGGGGTTTTGATAGTGAAAGTGAGATTAATGTGGTGTGGGCACATTTATCATCAGTGCGTAAAAAATTAGAAAATATAGGTTCTGATTTAAAAATTAAATCAGTTCGTAATTTGGGATATACATTGGAGGTTATCAATGGAAAATAAACTCAGACAAAAGTTTGTGTTAGTTGCGACAACTTCTGTCTTTGTTATGCTTTTCGTAGTACTAATCGGTGCGAGTTTTTGGAATTATATTGATCTCGACCAAAAAACAAATCAACTTGTTTATTTAATCGCTGACAATGGCGGAACTTTACCAAAACCTGGAGAAAAGCAGCCGGCTTTTGGTGGAAAAGATTTACCTCGTGAGGCAAACTTTGATACGAGATATTTTGTTGTGTATGTCGGAAAACAACATGAAATTTTGTATACTGATACTGGGAATATCTATGCTACAAGTTCTCAAGCGGCACAGGAATATGCTACAGATGTTTTGAAGAAACAAAAGGACACAGGTTTTATTGACGGTTATAAATATTTACGTACGACGATAAATGAAAAAGATAGTATTGTCTTTGTGGATGTCTCCAGAGATCTAGAAATTTTTAAAAGTTTTGTAATTACTAACAGTATATTCTCGCTCATATCACTTGTTTTTGTAGCGATAATATCCTATGTTCTTTCACCTATTGCCATAAAACCGATTATTGAAGCTTACGAAAAACAGAAAAAATTTATTACAAATGCGTCTCATGAAATTAAAACGCCACTCACTGTTATCTCTGCAAATTTGGATATTATTGAAATGAGAAGTGGTGAAAGTAAGTGGACGAAAAATTCAAAAGAGCAAATCGGAAGACTAGATGATCTAATCAATCGCTTAGTAGCTCTTTCTCGTATGGAAGAAATCGAAGCTTTGACTCGAACAAGTTTTGATTTTTCTCAATTATGTGAAAAAGCTGCTGAAAGTTATCAAAGCCTGTCAATGAGTACGAATAAACATTTTTTGGTTGATATTCAACCAGATATTGTTTATAAAGGAAATGAACAGACGCTTAGTCAATTATGCTATATCGTATTGGATAATGCGTTTAAGTATTCTAGGAACAACGGAAAAATTTATTTTTCACTTTCACAAAATCAAGGGAAAGTGTATCTGAATGTTGTCAATGAAATTGAAAATATTGAAGTAGGGAAACACAATGAATTTTTTGATCGCTTTTATCGTGCGGATGATTCTAGAAATTCGCAACTGGGTGGTTTTGGTATTGGATTATCGCTTGCAAAGTTAATTGTAGAAAAGCATAGAGGAAAAATTAGTGCAAGTAGTATAGATGGTAAAACAATTAGCATAGAAGTGGTTTTATGAAGTCCACCAGAATATTGGTGATTGTATTTAGTTGATTCAAAAGTGTGTGCAGCAGTCTTTTTATAGGACTGTTTTTTTCTTTGTAAAAAGTTTTATGGACTTTAAGTAAATTTTAGGTTCAGTCAGTATACTAAGTTCAAACTGGTACGATGTCAAGAAATTGGACCAAAAAAATTAAAAATTCTTACAGTTACAG